>NZ_JBQYEX010000003.1:0-564243 GCF_052655945.1 Faunimonas sp. B44
CGCGGCGTCGCCGTTCACACGGGCGGTTCCGCGGAACGCGGAAGCCGCTCCCGCGCAGCCGCGAGGATCGTGGTGCAGACGCCGTCGATGTCGCGCATCACCTCGTCGGTCCAGAATCTGAGCACACGGTAGCCGTGCTCTTCGAGCCGGCGCGTTCGGGCCGCATCCCTGGCGCGCGCCGGTTCGAGGCCGTGCTGGCCGCCGTCGACCTCCACGACCAGTTTCGCCGCCGGGCAGAGGAAGTCCTCGATGAACGGGCCGATCGGGGCCTGCCGGCGGAAACCGAGGCCGTCGAGCCGGTGGGCGCACAACTCGCGCCAGAGCCGGAATTCCGCATCGGGCATGTCGCGCCGCATCGCCCTGGCAAGAAGGCGGTTGCGCTTCGGCGGTAGGTGCCTGGGCATCGCTGGTTCTTCGTACGGGTTCCAGTCCACCATGATCGACACCGATATCGCGGCGCGGTCCAGCCCCCCTCCCGAAATTCCGCGCGCCTCCGGCTCCGGAATTTCGACCTCCCCGCAAGGGGGAGGTTGAGCGGAGCCCCCGGCCGCGGCCGTGCCCGATCGCAGGATCTGAACGGATGCCGTCACGGTGCCGAGGCGGTCGTCAACCGGCACAACCCCCAACCTCCCCCTCGCGGGGAGGTCGAAAGCGGCAGGGCCGCTTTCGGGAGGGGGGCGCGGCACCTACGCTTGCCCGGAAGCCCGATTGATTCCTGGCCCGAGAACGACAGGCGCTCGTCTCGTCACACCGTCCAGCCCCTGCCGCCCCCGCCCCACACTCTGTCGTCATCGCCGGACTTGATCCGGCGATCCAGGCAGCGCCACCCCTGCGGCTCGGCTGCGCTGGATGCCCGGGTCAAGCCCGGGCATGACGACAAAACGAGAGGAGCCGCAGGGGGTCGATCGAACCGCCCCCACCCCATTCCCTGTCGTCATCGCCGGACTTGATCCGGCGATCCAAGCAGCGCCACCCCTGCGGCACCGCCTGCTGGATGCCCGGGTCAAGCCCGGGCATGACGACAGCGGGTGTGGAAATGCGGACCATCCGCCGCATCCGGACCACGCGAACCGGCACGGCCCCCCAACCTCCCCCTCGCGGGGAGGTTGAAAGCGGCGAAGCCGCTTTCGGGAGGGGGGCGCGGCGCTTCCGCCTCCGCAAGCGTCGCTATCGCCCCGCCCCCATCCCCGCCCGCACCAGCACCTCCGCCGCCTCGCCGGCGCGGTCCATGTAGCGCGCGTCCCGGTTGAGGAGCACCACCGCGAAGGCACCGTCCATCAGGAGGCGGACCTGCTGCGCGAGCGCCTCCGCGTCGGCCGCGCCGGCCGCAGCGAGCCGATCGGCGAGCCAGGCCTCGAACCCCGCCTTGTGCCGGTTCGCCGCCCGGATCGCCGGGTGGCCGGGCATGCCGACGAGCTCGGCGGCGCTGCGCAGGAAGCCGCAGCCCTTCCATTTCGGGCTGCGCGCGGCGCAAGCGAGATGCCCGAACACGGCGCGCACCTTCGCGCCGGCATCGCCCTCCGCCTCCTCGAACCAGCGGTCGAAGGCGTCGAGGTTCGGCCGGTCGCGGGCCTCCAGATAGGCCGTGATCAGATCGTCCTTGCTCCTAAAATGGTAGTAGAGCGAGCGCTTGGTGAGGCCGGCCTTCTCGGCGATGGCGTCGACGCTCACCGCGCGGATGCCCTGCCGGTAGAACAGCGCCGACGCCGCCTTCACGATCCTGTCGCGCGTGTCGCCCACCGGCTCCCCCAAGTATACTGACTAGTGAGTATAAATTGCCGCACCGCTCCGCGACGATCAAGCCGCAGGTCCGAGCGGAGGCGCGGCGTGGGTTTCGTCAGGGAAGAGGAGATCGGGCTTTCGTGCGCCGACGGCGTGCGGCTCGGCGGACATTTGTGGAGAAGCGCCGGCGCACGCGCTTCCGGCGCAATCGTCGTCAATCCGGCTACGGGCGTGCGCGCGCGCTACTATCACCGCTATGCCCGCTTCCTGGCGGAGGCCGGGTTCGCGGTCGTCACCTACGATTATCGCGGCATCGGCGCGTCGCGGCCGCCGACGCTCCGGGGCTGCCGCTTCCGCTGGCGCGACTGGGGCGAGCGCGATTTCGACGCCGCGCTGCGCTTCGCGCTCGCGCTCCGCCTGCCCGGACCGGTCCAGGTCGTGGGCCATTCGATCGGCGGCTTCCTGCCCGGCTTCTCGCCGGAGGCGCACCGGATCGACCGCATGCTGACCGTCGGCGCGCAATACGCCTGGTGGCGCGACTATGCGGAGTTGCACCGGCGCCGGCTCTTCCTCAAGTGGCACGTCGCCATGCCGGCGCTCACCCGGCTCTTCGGCTATTTCCCGGGGCGCCGGCTCGGCTGGCTGGAGGACCTGCCCGCCGGCGTCGCCAATGAGTGGAGCTTCCGCCGGGCACGCATGGAGGCGAGCTACCCGCCGGCCGAGCGCGCCGGGATCCTGGCGCGCTTCGCCGCGGTCCGCGCGTCGATCCTGGCGATCGGCATGAGCGACGACGCGATCGCCTCGCCGCAGGCGATCGACCGCACGCTTCGATACTATTCCGGAGCGCGGAAGACCCACGTGCTCCTGACGCCGCACGATTTCGGCAGGGCCGAGATCGGCCATTTCGGCCTCTTCCACGAGCGCCACCGCGACGGCTTCTGGCGGCAGTCGCTCGTCTTTCTCGGCGCGGGCCGGAACCCCTGGCCATTCGCGGAGCTCCCGCCGCTGATCGCCTTGCGGGACCTGCTGTGAAGCCGGCCGCGCCCGAGCGTGGGCCCGCGGGTGGGTCAGACGCCGCCCTTCCGTGCTAGGATCGCGCCATGGACGAACTGCGGATCGGCGCGACGCTGCTTCGGGTCGTGGTGGCCGACATCACCACGCTCGACACCGACGCGATCGTGAACGCGGCGAACGAGGCGCTCGCGCCGGGCGGCGGCGTCTGCGGCGCGATCCACCGCGCCGCGGGGCCGGATCTCGCCGCCGAATGCGCCCGGGTCGCCCCCTCCCCAACCGGCGAGGCGCGCATCACGGGCGGTCATCGCCTGCCCGCGCGCCGCATCATCCATGCCGTCGGTCCGGTCTGGCAGGGCGGCGGGCGCGGCGAGGCGGCCGAACTCGCCGGCGCCTACCGGAACGCGCTGACGCTCGCCGCCGGGAACGCCGTCCGGACGATCGCATTCCCGGCCATCTCGACGGGCATCTACGGCTATCCGGCGGCGGCCGCCGCCGCGATCGCGGTCGGCACGGCGGCCGGCTTCGCGCGCTCGGCGCCGGGCGCGCTCGCCGAGATCGTGTTCTGCTGCTTCTCCGAGGCTTCCGCCGACGAGCACCGCCGAGCGCTCGACGCCGAGGCGGCGGCGTCCGGCCACGCGCGCGGGTGAGACGGCCGGGCCGGCGGGCCTCAGGCCGCCGGCAGCCGGCTCTCGACGATCGCGACCCAGTAGGAGGCGCCGTAGGGGATGGCGGCGTCGTTGAAATCGTAGGCCGGGTGGTGCAGCCCGGCGCTGTCGCCGTTGCCGATGAAGATCATCGCGCCGGGGCGCTTCTCCAGCATGAAGGAGAAATCCTCGCCGCCCATCATCGGCGGATGTGCGGCGTCGACGGCGAGTCCGCCGGCGACTGCGCGGGCGGCCTCCGCGGCATGCTCGGTCGCGCCCGGATCGTTCACCGTGACCGGGTAGTTCCTCAGATATGTGAACTGGGCCGAGGCGCCGAAGGCGGCCGCCACGTTCTGCACGATCTCGCTCATCCGCCGCTCCACGAGGTCGCGGACGACCGGCTCGAGCGCGCGCGCCGTGCCGGTGATGCTGGCGCGTGAGGCGATGACGTTGAAGGCGTCCCCGGCATGGAAGGTGGTCACCGAGACGACCGCGCTCTTCAACGGGTCGACGTTCCGCGAAACCACGCTCTGCAGCGCCTGCACCATGTGCGCGCCGACGAGGACAGGATCGACGGTTGCGTGCGGTTTGGCCGCGTGGCCGCCGCGGCCCTCGATGGTGATGGTGAAGTGGTCGGCCGAGGCCATCATCGCTCCCGGGCGGATCGCGAAATGGCCGACCGGCAGGCCGGGCATGTTGTGCATCCCGTAGAATTCCCCGATGCCGAAGCGCTCGACGAGGCCGTCCTCGATCATCGCCCGACCGCCCCCGCCCCCCTCCTCCGCCGGCTGGAAGATCACCACCGCCGTGCCGGCGAAATTGCGGGTTTCGGCGAGGTGGCGGGCGGCGCCCAGCAGCATGGCAGTGTGGCCGTCATGGCCGCATGCGTGCATTTTTCCCGCGATTTCCGACGCCCAGGGCTTGCCGCTCTCCTCGCTGATCGGCAGCGCATCCATGTCGGCGCGCAGCCCGACCACCCGCCCACTCCCGGACGAACGGCCGCGTATCACGCCGACGACGCCGGTCCTGCCGAGCCCCTCGACCACCTCGTCGCAACCGAAGGCGCGCAGTTTGGCGGCAACGTCGGCGGCCGTGCGGTGCACGTCGTAGAGGAGTTCGGGATGGCGGTGGTAGTCGCGCCGCCATTGGGCGATCTCGTCGGCGCGGTCGGCGATGCTGTTCGATACGGGCATGGCGGCCTCCAGTCGAATCCGAGGCTAAGGACCTGCAGCACGGCTGACAACCGGCACGGCGGGGATGCGGCGACGCGCAAAATCGCGTAGGAAAAGGCCGAGAAACCGAAGAGGCCGTCGTGAAGCCGACGAAGCGTCCCCCGATTTCCTGCGCCGCGCGGCGGATGCTCGCGCTCGTCCTCCTGATGCTCGTCCCGCTGGCGCCTGCCGCCGCGCAGACTGCGGCCACTCCTGCGCCGTTGCCGGCGGTGACGACGCCGTACGTGCTCGTCGACGCGCGCACCGGCGAGGTGATCGAGGAGCGCGATGCGGCGCGGCCGTGGTATCCGGCCTCCACGACGAAGCTGATGACGCTCTATGTCGCGCTCGCCGCCGTCCGCGCCGGCGAGATCGACCTGCAATCTCCGGTCGTCATGAGCGCCCGCGCCGCGGCCGAGCCGCCGAGCAAGATGGGCTTCAAGAAGGGCACGGTGATCACCCTCGACAACGCCCTCAAGATGCTGATGGTGAAATCCGCCAATGACGTCGCCGTCGCGGTGGCGGAGGCGGTCGGCGGCAGCGTCGAGGCGTTCTCGAACCGCATGAATGCGCAGGCGCGCCGGCTCGGAATGGTCGCCACGCATTTCGTGAACCCGCACGGCCTTCCGGACCCCCGCCATGTCAGCAGTGCGCGGGACATGGCGCTGCTCGGTCGCGCGCTGACTACGGATTTCGCGGAGTACCGCGCGTATCTCAACCTGCACGCGATCCAGATCGGCAAGACGGTCCTCAAGAACTACAACACGCTGGTGGAGCGCTTCCGGGGCACGACCGGGATGAAGACCGGCTACATCTGTTCGTCCGGCTTCAACCTCGTCGCGAGCGCGGAGCGGAACGGCCGGGAGATGATCGCGGTCGTCTTCGGATCCTATAATGCTCTGGAGCGCGCCGAGCAGGCCGCAGTGCTCCTCGAGAAGGGCTTCCGCTCGCGGGCGCTGTTCGGCGGGGCGCGGCCGCAGCTTGCCGGCCTTCGCTCCGGCGCCGAGTTCCGCGAGCCGCTCGACATGTGCCCGTACCTGAAGGCGCGGCGGGGCGCCATCGCGGCCGGCGATTCCGAGCAGCCCGAATTCAAGACGCTGCCGAACGGGATGGTCGTCATCCAGCAGGGCGACCAGGTGCGGCCGACCCATCTCGGACAAAAGATCGCCTACGGCCCGCCGATCCGCGTCTATGTCGGCGGCGCGGCCGGTGCCTCGCCCGCCGGGGGGCTCGCGGTGGCCGATGCGCCGGTCCCGAAGGCTCGCCCAAACCCGCCGGCCGCGCTTGCCGGCGCATCGCAGATGACCGCCTTCGTCGGACAGGCGAACGCGACCGGCGCCCCCTTCCCCGCCACCGAAGGGCCGCTCACGCTGCTCCCGAGCGCTCCGTCCAAGGCGGCCGTCCCGCTGCCGAGGGCGAAGCCGAACTAGCCGCGATCAGCGCGAGCGATCGGCACCGGGCCCCTTCTCGATCTCGAAGCGCATCAGATCGCCCGCCCGATCCGCTTCGATCAGGCGGTGGCCGTTCTCATTGCAGAAGTGGGGCAGGTCGATGGCGGCCATCGGGTCGGTCGCGAGGACGCTCACCCGGGTACCCGGTGCGAGCGGCGCCATGCGTTTTGCCGTCTTCAGAACGGGCAACGGGCACTTGAGGCCCCTCACGTCGATCAGAACGCTTTCGCTCATCCGCTCCCGCCTGCTGCCGTCCTGCTCCAGAGTCTCGCAATAGAGAACACCCGATGCTAAGTTCGCAACCGGCGCAGGCCGCAAGCAAGAACGGACTGCCGGGCACTGGGCGCGCCGGCGCAAGGGGGACGGATGGGGTTCGTTGAACGGGTAGGAAGCGAGATCGCCTATCTGCGCGGCGCCTTGCGGACCCTTTCGAAGGTCACCCCGATCGCGAAGGATACCAACCGCACATACCCGGATGTCGCCGAAGCCCTCGCGGCCGAGCATGGCGACAAGGCTGCCCTCGTCTCCGATCGCGAAAGCTTCTCCTACCGGGCCTACAATGCGCGCGCGAACCGATATGCCCGCTGGGCCGCGGCAAACGGGGTCGCGAAGGGCGATACCGTCGCCCTCCTGATGCCGAACCGGCCGGAATACCTCGCCATCTGGCTCGGAATTGCCCGCGCTGGCGGGGTCACCGCCCTTCTCAACACCAACCTGACGGGGCCCGCGCTCGGGCACTGCATCAACATCGTCCACGCCAAGCACATCATCGTGGAGGCGAGCCTCGTCGATGCCTTCAAGACCGCGGAGACGCATCTCGACCCCGGGCCGAAGCTGTGGTGCCACGGCGGCGCGCCGGCCGGGTGGGAGCGCATCGACACGGTCATCGACCGGTTCCCCGACGCGCCGATTCCGGCCGGTGAACGGCCGAAGCTGACGAACAACGATCGCTGCCTCTACATCTACACGAGCGGCACGACCGGGCTCCCGAAGGCCGCCAACATCAACCATTACCGGGTTCAGGGCATCATGTACGCCTTCAACGCGGCGATGGCGATGTCGCAGCACGACCGCATCTATGTCTGCCTGCCGCTCTACCACACCTCGGGTGGCGTGCTGGCGAGCGGAGCTGCGCTGACCGCCGGCGGCACGGTCATCATTCGGGAGAAATTCTCCGCCACCCAGTTCTGGGACGACATCGTCGATAACGAGTGCACCGTCTTCCAGTATATCGGGGAGCTGTGCCGCTATCTCCTCAACAGCCCGACCCACCCGAAGGAGACGAGGCACCGCTTGCGCCTTGCCTCCGGAAACGGGCTTCGGCCGGACATCTGGCAGGATTTCCAGACCCGATTCCGCATCCCGAAGATCCTCGAATGGTACGGCGCGACTGAAGGCAACGCAGTCCTCTTCAATTTCGACGGGAAGGTCGGTTCGGTCGGACGGATCCCGAAATGGGCCGAGCGCCGGTTCCTGACCGAGGTGGTCCGCTTCGATCTCGAGACGGAGCAGCCGGTGCGCGGCGCGGACGGGTTCTGCATCAAGTGCGCGCCCGGGGAGGTCGGCGAGATGATCTCCCAGATCGTGAACGATCCGCTCCGGCCGAGCCAGCGCTTCGAAGGCTACGCGGATTCCGGCGCCACCCAGAAGAAGATCATGACGGACGTTTTCGCCAGGGGCGACCGCTGGTTCCGGACCGGCGACCTGATGAGGAAGGACGCCCACGGCTACTTCTACTTCATCGACCGGATCGGCGACACCTTCCGCTGGAAGGGCGAGAACGTCTCCACCTCGGAGGTGTCCGAGGCGATCACCATCTTCCCCGGCGTGAAGGAAGCGAACGTCTACGGCGTCAAGATCCCCAACACGGAGGGCCGGGCCGGCATGGTCGCCCTGGTGATCGACGAGGGATGGGATCCCGAAGGATTCTACACCCATGTGTCCCGCCAGCTGCCGGCCTACGCCCGCCCCGTGATCGTCCGCATCCAGCGGGAGATCGACGCCACGTCGACCTTCAAGCAGCGAAAGGTCGACCTCGTGAAGGAAGGGTTCGATCCGGCGCTGATTGCGGACGCGCTCTACTTCCTTCATCCCGGGCGACAGGCCTACGTGCCGCTGACCGCCGACCTCTATGGCGACATCGTCAGCGGACGCCTGAAACTCTGAAGGCCGCACGGGAGATCAACATGGAAGCCACGGCGATCGAGCCGGGAAGTGTCGTCGGGTTCTGGCGCGAAGCCGGGCCGGAGCGCTGGTTCGCCAAGGACGAGGCCTTCGATGACGCGATCCGCGCCCGGTTCGAGGCCGTTCGAGCGGCCGCTCTGACTGGCGAACTGGACGATTGGGAGGAGACGCCGGAAGGCGCGCTCGCACTGATCCTGCTGCTCGACCAGTTCTCGCGCAACCTCCATCGCGGCACGGCACGGGCCTTCGAGGCGGACGGAAAGGCTCTGGGGATCGCCGAGCGGGCCCTTGCGGCCGGCCATGACGCGGCCGTCGAGCCGGCGCTCAAGGTCTTCTTCTATTTGCCCTTCATGCACGCCGAGCAGCTTCGCGAGCAGGCGCTCTGCGTGCGCCTCTGCTATCCGCTGCGCAACGACGAGACGCTCCACTACGCCCGCGAGCACGAGCACATCATCCGGCGCTTCGGCCGCTTCCCTCATCGCAATTCCGCGCTCGGGCGCTACACCAGTCCCGCGGAGCAGGCCTATCTCGACGGCGGCGGGTTCGCGGGGTGAGGCTGGTTGTTATCGCAGGCGCAGCCGTGTCGAGTGCACGCGCTTGCTCCCGCAAGCCGACCCGTCCTGGCCTCGCCTGCCGGGCGGGGCGCCATTCCCATCCGCCCGCGGCATGAACGGGGCTCGCCCGCCGCCGGCAGCGTTCGTCCTTGCGGCCCTCGATGAGCTGCCGGCGCTCAGCCGCGAGGTCGAGGACCTGGCCGCCCGCGCCGTCAACGCGAACCCGTTCTTCGAGCCGGCGTTCCTCCTGCCTGCCGCGGAAGCGCTCAATCCCGGCGGCGTCCAGCTGGCGACCGTCCGGCGCGACGGCCGACTGATCCTCTTCGCACCGATGGTGCGCGCCCGCTTTCCGCGCCGCATGTCGGTCTGGACGCATCCCTACGCTCCGCTCGGCGTTCCCCTCGTCGATGCGTCGGCGAGCGAGGCCGCCTTCGCCACTCTTCTCGCCGGTTCGGCAATGATGGGCTGCGGACCAATCCTGTTCTCCGATCTTCCGTTCGCGAGCGCGGCCGCCGAAACGCTCCGGGCCGCTGGCGCGGAATGCGGCATGCGCGTCTTCGAGGCGGCCCCTTTCAGCCGTCCCGTGCTGCGCCTCGGCGACCGGAAGATACGGCCGTCGCTGGGCATGCTGGCCGCGCCGAAGCATCGCAAGGAACTCCGCCGGCAGCTCCGCCGCCTCCAGGACCGCCAGGCGGTATCGTTCGAGACGGCGCGGGGGGAAGCGGAAGTCGCGACCGCGTTCGAGGCCTTCGTCCAGATCGAGGCTTCGGGATGGAAAGGCCGCCGCGGCACCGCCCTCGCCCAGCACCCCGCCGAACTGGCTTTCGCGCGCAGCGCCATCCTGGGCCTCGCACGCGCCGGAAAGGCGGAGATAGACCTGATGCGGGTCGGCAGGACACCCGCCGCGGCGATGATCCGGATCACATCGGGCGGATTGGCGATCCCCTGGAAGACCGCCTTCGACGAGGCCCATGCGCAGTCCTCGCCCGGCAAGCAGTTGATGTGGCGGGCGACGGCGAACTGGCTCGCCGACGGCGACCTGGTTGAGGTCGACCCTGTCTGTGAGGAAGGAAACCCGATGCTCTCCATGCTGTGGCGCGACAGCGAACCCTACGGGACGCTCGTGGTGGGCGGGGCAGGCGCGTCGGCCATCGTCGCTGGCCTGCTCGACGCGAAGAGCCGAATTCGGAAGCGGCTGAGGCGGGCGATCAGCCGGAGGTGACGCGGGTCTTGGCGGTCTCTTCCGCCTCGCGCCGCGCCTCGTCCCGGAAATGCCGGCGGATCACCTTGCCGGTCGTGGTGAGCGGGATGGTGGCTACGAACGCGACCTCCCGGGGATATTCGTGCGCCGACAGGCGCTCCCGCACGAAGACGCGGATATCGTCGGCAAGCGCCGGTCCGGCCTCGAAGCCCTCGTTCAGGACGACATAGGCCTTCACGATCTCGGTCCGTATCGGATCGGGCTTGCCCACGGCCGCCGCGAGCCGCACGGCCGGATGCCCGATCAGGCAATCCTCGATCTCGCCCGGCCCGATCCGATACCCGGACGAGGTGATCACGTCGTCGTCACGGCCGAAGAATCGGATGTACCCGTCCTCGTCCATCACGCCCTGGTCGCCGGTCTGCATCCACTCTCCGACGAACTTCTCGCGGGTGGCCTCGGGGCGCCGCCAGTATTGGAGGAACATGACCGGATCCGGCGCGCGGATGGCGATCTGCCCCTGCTCGCCCGCCGGCATGCGCCTGCCCTCGCCGTCGATGACGGCGACGTCGTGCCCGGGGACAGGCTTGCCGATCGCCCCCGGACGGCTGACGCCGATCGCGGCGCATGACGACAGCACGTAGTTGCATTCCGTCTGGCCGTAGAACTCGTTGATGGTCAGCCCGAGCGCCGATCGGCCCCATTCGTAGGCTTCGCGGCCGAGCGACTCGCCGCCCGAAGCGACCGTCCTCAGCCGAAGCCCGTGCCGGCCCTGCGGCGGTGCCGCCGCGCGCAGCATCTTCAGTGCGGTCGGCGGGATGAAGGCGTTTCGCACCTCCTGTCCCGCCATCAGCGCGAAGGCCGCCTCCGGATCGAAGCCTTCGGTGCGCTGGGCCACGACCGGCACCCCGAAGAAGAGCCCCGGCAGCAGCACGTTGAAGAGGCCGCCGGCCCAGGCCCAGTCGGCCGGTGTCCAGAGCCTGTCGCCGGGCTGCGGGAGGAACTCGTGGCTCATCTCCACGCCCGGCAAATGGCCGAGCAGCACCCGGTGGCCGTGCAGCGCGCCTTTAGGCGGACCGGTGGTGCCGGAGGTATAGACCATCACGGCAGGACAATCGGCCGAGGTGTCCAGCGTCTCGTTCACGTCCGAAGACCGGCCGAGGAGCGCCTCCCAGCCGGCTGCGCCGTCGCCCGGGCCGTCGGTGCAGATCACCAGGCGCAGGCCCGGCAGCTCGTCGCGGATACCAGCGATCTTCTCCAGGCACGGATGATGGGTGACGAGGACCGTCGCACCAGAATCCTCGAGCCGGTAGCGAAGCGCCTCGATCCCGAACAGCACCGCCATCGGGACGGTGATCGCGCCGATGCTCCAGGCCGCAAGGTGGGTGATCGCCGTCTCGGGCGTCTGCGGGAGCAGGATGGCGATCCGATCGCCCCGTCCCACGCCGTGCGCACGGAGCGCATTGGCAAGCCGCGCCGCCTGCTGCCGCAGGAGACGGTAGGACCAGCTACGGACATCCCCCTTATTCTCGACCTGGAGGATCGCCGGCCGGTCCTCGTCCGGCCTGGCGAGACAGGCGCGCGCCATGTTGAACCGCGCCGGCACCTCCCAGCGGAAGTCCCTGCGGAGCCTGTCGTAATCGGAGCGGACCGGCAGCATGCGCCCCCCAGGAAAGCGGGCAGACGTTAGTCTCCGCCCCGCCGGCGCGCAATCGCTCGTACCGGATCAGGAAAGCCCGAGCGGACCTTCGCCGCGGTCGAGGATGACCGGGACGATCAGGTCCTCCTCGTCCGCGAGGTGACGCCGGAGCGGCGACAGAAAGCCGTCGAGCGTCTGCGCCATGCCCTCGCCGGCAGCGCGTCCGTCCGCCCCGCTCCGCAGCGTCTCGTCGAGCCGGTGCCAGGCCGATCCGAGCTCCTCCAGCGCGCGGTGGATGGTCTGGTGGTCGGTTTCGAGGAGATCGAAACCGCGCGAAAGGCGCCCTTCCGCCGCCGACAACAACGGAAAGTAGTGCAGGTCCTCGATCTGGTGGTGCCCCTCGAGCTGATCGAGGAAGAAGGCGATCCGCGGCGCGAACCAGCGCCGGAAGCCGGCGCCGTCGATTTCGCCGCCGAGGTATCGCCCGGCCCCGTCCGCGAGTGCGTCGGACAACTCGCGGAACATGTCGTGCCGACCCATCCAGAACCGCGCGAGCGCGCCGAGATTGCGGTGATCCGCCCACGTCACCCGCGGATATTTCTGCAGGAGGATCTGCAGGTCCTCGGGCAGGCCGGCCCGCTCCAGAAGACGGCTCGGATCGCTTCCGCTCGTCATGCCGAAGCCCGGATCATCACTCTGTGTGCACCATCGCCTCGGCGCAGGCCGCTTCGCAGCGCCGGCACGCTTCCATGCACAGCCGGCAATGCTCGTGCATGGAGGCGTGCCGCTCGCATTCGGCCGCGCAGGCGCGGCAGGCATCCACGCAGAGCTCCAACGCGCGTCTCAGGATTGCTGCGTTGGACCCGGTGCGGCGGGTGGCGAGCGCCGCGGTCATGGCGCAGATGTCGGCGCAGTCGAGATCGAGCCTGATGCACTGGCGCAGATCCTTCACCATGTCCTCGGCCAGGCAGGCATCGGCGCAGGCGGTGCAGGCCTGGGCGCAGGAGGCGAGCGCCTCGAGCGCCTCGACGAGGGCGGGATTGACGTTGCCCTTCACCTCGGGATGGGCGGCAATGATCGAATGTGCATGCATGGCGGGACTCCGTTCCGGCTGCTGTTTCCGATCCACGTTGCGATCCTTTGGCGGCTCAATCCTGCTTCATGCCGGAGCCGGTTTCCAGCATCGTGAGGGCGGCGCGCAGACGCCCGCCGGTGCGTGCGAGCAGATCCTCGGCCTGACGGAGTTCACAGCCGCGCAGGAGGAGCGCGGCGACTTTCACCCGGCCGCCGGCGCGCACGAGCGCTTCGCGCACCGCCTCGCGGCTGCGGTCCGTCAGGAACAGGAGCATTTCCTCGCTGCGCCGGACGAGCTTGGCATTGCCCGCCTGCACGTCGACCATCAGCCCTTCGTGGACGCGGCCGAGCCGGATCATCACCGCGGACGACAGCACGTTGAGCGCGATCTTCTGCGCCGTTCCCGCCTTCAGCCGTGTCGACCCCGCGATCGGCTCCGCGCCGGTGTCGAGCAGGACGGCGTGGTCGGCGAGCGAAAGAAGCGGCGTCCCGGGATTGTTGGCAATGCCGATCGCGAGCGCGCCGCGCTCCTTCGCAGCGGCGATGCAGGCGAGCGTGAAGGGTGTCGTGCCGCTCGCCGCCAGCGCGATCATGACGTCGGCCGCGCCGATTCCCGCTTCCCGGACGAGCCTTTCCGCCTCGTCGCGCTCGTCCTCGGCGCCTTCGATCGCCTGTGTCAGCGCCCGCTCGCCGCCGGCGATGAGGAGAAGCAGCCTGTCGCGCGGCCAGCCGAACGTCGGCGTGAGCTCCGCCCCGTCCTGCGCGGCGAGCCGGCCGGACGTGCCGGCCCCGGCATAGACGAGCCTCCCGCCGGCTTCGAGGCGCGCCTCGACGGCGGCAGCCGCGGCGGCGACATCGGCGCGTGCCGCCCTCACCGCGGCGACCGCGACGAACTGCGCCTCCACCAGCGCATCGAGCATGTCGTCCAAGTCCCAGGCATCGATGCCGCGATAGCGCGGGCTGAGCCGCTCGGTGTCCATGAAGGCCCATTCCTCCGCGCGCCGCCACTCGAACGACGGCGCGTGATGCGTGACAGTCCGTAGATGCGCAGACGCCCGGCCGGGTTCCTGCCGGCCGTGCATTGTGCCGGACGAACGGCCCTCCTACCCCCGCGCCTAATCCCCCGAGCGCAAGGCCCGCCTGTTGCGCCGGCGCGTCAGATCTGCTGCGCCGCTTCCCAGGCGGGGGCGCGCCCCTTCGGGTTCACGATCCGCCCGTCCGGCCTCGCCAGACCATGAATGCGTCGCATCTCCGCCGCGCTCAGCTCGAAACCGAATATGTCGAAATTGTCGCGGATCCGCCCGGGGCTGGTCGAACTGGGGATCGCCGCGACGCTTTCCTGCTGGACCAGCCATCGAAGCACGATCTGCGAGACGGTCCTGCCACCCTCCGCGGCGATCTCGGAGAGCACAGCGTCGGCGAACACCTTGCCCCTTGCGAGGGGACAGTAGGCGATGAAGATCAGGCCGCGGCTGCGGCAGAACTCGAGGACCTTCGTCTGGTCCAGGAACGGATGATACTCGGCCTGCAGCGCCGAAAGCGGTTCCGGCGACACCGCCATCGCCCTCTCCAGCAGGGCGATGTTGAAGTTCGCCACGCCGATGTGCCGCGTCAGGCCCTTCCGCTTCATCTCGGCGAGAGCGCCGATCGTCTCCTCGAAGGGCATGTCGGGCAGCGGCCAGTGGACGAGCAGAAGGTCCACGTGATCGAGCTGGAGGTCGCGAAGGCTCGCCTCGGTGGAGCGCGCGAAATCGTCGGCGCGGAGATGCTCGTGGGAAACCTTCGTCGTGACGAAGAGGTCGTCCCGCGGCAGGCCGCTGGCGCGGATGGCGGCGCCGACGCCGCGCTCCGTGCCGTACTTCCGCGCCGTGTCGATGTGACGGTACCCCGCCTCGAGCGCCGCGAGCACCGTCTTCTCGCAATCCTCGCCGATGCTCCCCGTGCCGAAGCCGAGCGCGGGGAACCGCGCTCCGGACCTGCTCGAGACTTCGATCCGGCCACCGCCCATTCCCGCATCCTCCAATGTCGTGACGTCATGGTTAGCAGTGCTGCGGCCCGCTTGGAAACGGGATGCACGGATCCGCGCGGCACACGGATCGGCAACAGGTTGCGAACGGCGCCGATGCGGGGCCGCAGGCGCAGTCCTGTTGACATTCCCATTTTACGGTCCATAGGATCGTTGAAAATGAGAGATGCGCTGTCGTTCGCGGCCTGATTTTTTCGGCCTCGGCGAGCCATCGCATCCCGGCGAAGCGGTCCAGGGGGTGGCATGGCGCCAAGGGATCCGGTCGAGTTCGAGCTGTTCAAGAACGGCTTGCGCGCGATCGCGGACGAGATGGCCGTGACCCTCATGCGCACGGCCTATTCGGGCGTCCTCAAGAACAACATGGACTTCGCCACGGCCGTGACAGATGCGGACGGGCGTCTCGTCGCGCAGGGGCTGACGCTGCCCGGCCATCTCGGCTCGATCCCGACCGCCATGCGCGCAGTTCTCGACCGTTTCGGCGACGACATAGCCCCGGGCGACGTCTTCATCCTGAACGACCCGTTCGAAGGTGGCATGCACCTGCCGGACATCTTCCTGATGAAGCCGGTCTTCATGGGCGCGGAGCGGATCGGGTTCTCCGCCACCGTTTGCCACCACGCCGATGTCGGCGGCCGTGTCCCGGGGTCGAACGCCTCCGACTCCACCGAGATCTACCAGGAGGGGCTCCGGATCCCCCCTGCGAAGCTCTATGCCGGCGGCCGCCGCGACGAGACGCTGATGCGCCTGATTGAGGCCAACGTTCGCCTGCCGGCGAAGCTCGCCGGCGACTTGCGTGCGCAGTTGGCCGCCTGCCACGTCGCGGACCGGCAGCTCCTCGAACTGGCGGAGCGGTACGGGCGCGAGGGCTTCGCAGCACTCGAACGAGAACTGATCGATTACTCCGAACGCATGGCGCGGGCGGAGTTCGCCAGGCTCCCCGACGGGACGTTCGCGTTCGAGGACTTCATCGACGACGACGGGGTCGAGATCGGCAAGCCCATCCGGCTGAAGGTGACGGTGACCAAGGCGGGCGATCGCCTCGCCGTCGACTGGACCGGCAGCGCCCCGCAGGTGCGCGGCGCGATCAACAATACGCTCTCCTACACGAAGGCGGCGACCTACACCGCGATCCTCACGATCGTGTCGCACGACCTGCCGATCAACGAGGGCGTGTTCCGCGCGATCGAGGTCAGCGCGCCGGAAGGGACGATCGCGAACGCGCTGCCGCCGGCGGCCTGCGCCGCGCGCGGCCTGACCGGCTTCCGCATGCTCGACTGCTGCCTCGGCGCGCTCGCCGCCATGTTGCCCGGCCGCGTCTTCGCGGCATCCGAAGGCGGCAATACCGGCATCACAATCGCCGGCCGGCGGCCGGACCGGACACCCTTCATCCATGTCGACTTCGTCTGCGGCGCCTGGGGCGCACGGCCCTTCGCCGACGGGCTCGACGGCGCCTCGAACCTCTTCGTGAACATGGCGACCCAGCCGATCGAGCTGATCGAGGCCGAACAGCCGGTCCAGGTGCTCGTCTACGAGTTCGTGCCGGACCGGTCCGGCGCCGGCACCTATCGCGGCGGCGCCGCGATCCGCCGCGACTACCGCCTGCTCGAGGAAGAGGCGGTGCTGCAGGTCCGGGCGGACCGCCAGGCCTTCCGCCCCTACGGCCTGCAGGGCGGCCTGCCGGGCCACCCCTCCGTCAACCTGATCGACCGCGGCGCCGGCTTCGAGCCGCTGCCCGGGAAGCTGACGGCGACGCTCCGCCGCGGCGAGGTGTTCCGTCACGAGATCGCCGGCGGCGGCGGCTGGGGCGATCCCCTCCAGCGCGACCCGGCGCTGGTCCTCCGGGACGTGCGGGACGGCTTCGTTTCTGAGGAAGGCGCGCGCGCCGAATACGGCGTGCTGGTCGATACCGCCCGCTGGACGGTCGATGCCCTCGGCACGGAACGCCTTCGCGCGCGCCTGCGCAGCGATCGAGGCCCCGTCCGGAAGCCGGAGCCGGGCACGGCGCCGGAACTCGCGGCGGCCGCGCATGACTGAGATCCGCATCGGCGCCGATATCGGCGGCACCTTCACCGACCTCGTCGCGGTCCGTGCCGACGGACGGTTCCGCACGAAGAAGGTCTCCTCCACCGTCGACGACTACGCCCGGGCGATCGACGAAGGCGTCGCCGCCCTGCTCGCCGAGCTCGGCGAAGCGCCGTCCGCCGTCGGCCAGCTTGCCCACGGCACCACCGTCGCATCGAATGCGATTCTCGAAGGTAAGGGCGCGCGCACCGGGCTGATCGCCACGAAAGGCTTCCGCGATGTCCTCGAGATCCGGACGCTGCGAATGCCGCGCCTCTACGACATGGCATGGCAGAAGCCGCCGGCACTGGTGCCGCGCCATCTGCGCCGGGAAGTCGACGAGCGGCTCGACGCGAGCGGCGTCGTCGAGCGCGCCCTCGACGCCGAAGAGGCGGAGCGGGTGGTCGCGGAGCTCCTCGCCGAGGGCGTGGAGGCGATTTCGATCTGTCTCCTCCACGCCTACGCCAATCCCGTCCACGAAGAGGCGCTGCGGGACATCGTCGCGCGGCTCGCGCCGGACCTGCCGGTCTCGGTCGGCCACGAGGTGCTGCCGGAGATCAACGAGTACAACCGGGTCTCCACAACCGTCGTGAACGCCTATGTGAAGCCACCCGTGGCAAGCTACCTGGAGCGGCTCGGCGGGCGGCTCGCCCGCTCCGGCCTCGGCGCGCCGATCCTGCTCATGCAGTCGAACGGCGGCCTGACCTCCGCCGAGCGCGCAGCACGATTCCCGATGAACATCGTCGAATCCGGTCCCGCGGCCGGCGTCACCGGCGCACAGGCGATCGCGGCGGCGTCCGGCCTCTCCCGGATCATCACCTTCGACATGGGCGGAACGACCGCCAAGGCCGCGCTCGTCGAGGACGGCCAGGCCGCCCAGGCCGGCGAGTACCAGGTCGGCGGCGGCATCATAGCGGGCTCCCGGCTCCTGACGGGCGGCGGCTACATGCTGAAGGTGCCGGCGATCGACCTCGCCGAGGTCGGCGCCGGCGGCGGCTCGCTGATCTGGCGCGACGCCGGGGGCTCGCTCCGCATCGGGCCGGAGAGCGCCGGCGCGACACCCGGTCCCGTCTGCTATGGCCGGGGCGGCGAGGAGCCGACGGTCACCGACGCGAACGTGGTGCTTGGATATCTCAGCCCCACGGGGCTCGCCGACGGCAGCGTCCCGCTCGACCGGAGCCTCGCGCTCGAGGTCCTGGAGCGGAAGATCGCACGGCCGCTCGGGCTGCCGGTCGAGGAGGCCGCCTTCGGCGCGCACCGGATCGCGGCCGCGAACATGATGCAGGCGATCCGCGCCGTCTCCGTCGAGCGCGGCCGCGACCCTCGCGGCTTCGCCCTTTTCGCGTTCGGCGGCAACGGTCCGCTCTTCGCCGCCGGCATGGCGCGCGCGCTCGGCATCCGCGAGATCGTCGTCCCGCCCTCGCCCGGCGTCTTCTCCGCGGTGGGGCTTCTGCACGCCGATCTCGAGCACCACGTGCAGCGGAGCCTCCGCGCGCCCCTCGGCAGGCTGGAGCCGGCCGCCGTCGAGCGGATGCTGCGCGAGATGGAGGCGCAGGCGCTGGCGGTGCTCGCCGACGAGGGCTGCGGGCGCGAACGCGTCCGGCTCACGCGCTATGCGCGGCTGCAATATCAGGGCCAGTCCTTCGATCTCAGGATTCCTTTCGGTGATGGCGCTGTTCGCGCCGAGTCCCTTGCTCAGTTGGACGCCGCCTTCGGGGCGGAGCACGAGCGTACCTACGGCCATCGCGCCGGTACGGCCGAGCCGGTCGAGATCGTCGGGATCGAGGTTGTCGCGCACGCGCGGCGCGAAGGCGCGGCGCCAACCCGGCCCGACCCGGCCGGGCACCCGGTGCCGAGCGGGCCGGCTGCGCGAGAAGCGTTCTTCGGCCCGGATCTCGGCTGGCTGGAGACTCCGGTCCTGCGCCGGCACGCGCTCGCCGGCCGACGCTCGGGCCCGCTCATCGTCGAGGAATACGATGCCACCTGCCTGGTGCCCCCCGGCTGGCAGGCGTCGCGCGACGCGTTCGGGAACATCCGCATCGACATGGAGAAGCCGGATTGAGGGACGGCGGCACGGCCTGGGGGAGGGTCGCGCCGGTTCGGGAGCGCTCCGCGGGGGAGCGAACAGGGAGGAAAGAATGAAACGGATTGGTGCATCGCTGGCGGTCGCAATGACCGCCCTTCTCGGGGCAGGCCAGGTGGCCGCCCAGGAATATCCGTCGCGGACGGTCGAGGTCATCGTGCCCTTCGCGGCCGGCGGGGGGGCCGACGCATCCCAGCGGCTCTTCAACAAGTTCGCCGAGCCGATGATCGGGCAGTCGATGGTCGTGCTGAACAAGCCGGGCGCCGGCGGGACCACCGGCTGGGCCGAACTCGTGCGCGCCGAGCCGGACGGCTACACGCTTGCGATCGTGACGCCCCCCTTCAACATCATTCCGGCGCTCGTGAAGCCGAAGCAGACGGGCTACACGCTCGACCAGTTCACGAACATATGCGTCTACGCCGTCGTGCCGGACGTGCTTTTCGTGCGCGAGGACAGCGAGTTCAAGACGCTCCAGGATCTCGTGGACCACGCCAAGGCCAATCCCGAGAAGGTGAAGGTGGCGAACTCGGGCACGCTCGGCGCCGACTTCATGACCACCCTTCTGATCGAGAACGCGACGGGGACGAAGTTCACCCAGATCCCCTTCGACGGCGGCTCCAAGATGCTGCAGGGCACGCTCGCCGGAACGACCGACGCCATGGTCGGCAGCAACATCTTCGCGTTCTCGCAGAAGGGGCAGCTCCGCCCCCTCGCCATCGCGACGGAGGAGCGCGACCCGCAGCTGGCCGACGTCCCGACCTTCAAGGAGCTCGGCTATCCGGTCGTCTCCGAGCGCTACCGCGCCCTTGCCGGCCCGCCCGGCATGTCCGCCGAGCTCGTGAGCTATTGGGCGGACATCTGCGAGAAGGTCGTCGGGGACCCGGCTTTCCAGGAGGAGAGCACGAAGGTCGGCCTGCCGGCCGAGTATCGCGGCCCCGAGCAGGCCCAGGCGTCGATCGAAACCATGACGCGCGACATCGAGGCCGTCGTGCAGGCCAACAAGCTCGCGGAATAGGCCTGGGCCCGGCTCGCTACGGCGCTTCCTCCGGGAGAGCCGCGGCGAGCCGCACCGCGAGGACCACGGCATGTGGAGCAACATCTTCCAGGGACTGGCGGTGGCGGTCGAGCCGATGCACCTCTTCGTGGTGCTGGTCGGCACCTTCGCCGGGCTGGTGATCGGCGCGCTTCCGGGCCTGTCTGCGGTGAGCGGCGTTGCGCTGCTCCTGCCCTTCACCTTCACGATGGACCCGGCGCAGGGCCTGATCATGCTCGCGGCCGTCTACATGGCGGCCGAGTACGGCGGCTCGATCTCGGCCATTCTCATCAATGCGCCCGGCACCTCGGGCGCGGCCTGCACCACGCTCGACGGCACGCCGCTCACGCAGCGCGGCGAGGCGCAGGAGGCGCTCTACATCTCGCTCCTCGCGGGCACGTTCGGCGGCGCCTTCGGCGCGATCGTGCTGATCTTCTTCACGCCTCTCCTTGCGCGCGCCTCCCTCATGCTCGGGCCGGCCGAGCTCTTCTGGGTAGCGGTCGCGGGCCTTTTTCTGGTCGCGAGCCTCTCCGGCCGGCAGCCCGTGAAGGGGCTGATCGGCGTCACCCTCGGCCTCGCGCTGACGGTGGTCGGGCAGGACGCGATGTCGGGCGACATGCGCTTCACCTTCGACGATTACCGGCTCGTCGGCGGGATTCCGCTCGTGCCGGCGCTGCTCGGCCTGTTCGCCGTGGCGAGCATCCTGAACCTGCTCGACCGCTCCGAGGAGGCCGTCGCCCCGCTCGTCCTGCGCCAGGGCGTACTGCGCTTCGTGATCGCGCGGCTCGCGCGCATGAAGGTGCTCCTCGCATGGTCCAGCCTGCTTGGGACGCTGGTCGGCATCGTGCCCGGCGCCGGAGCCTCGATCTCGGCATTCGTCGCCTATGGCGAGGCGAAGCGCATGTCGAAGCATCCGGAGCAGTTCGGGCGCGGCTCCTACGAGGGCGTCGCGGCCCCCGAATGCGCCAACAACGCCGTGGTCGGCGGGTCGATGGTCCCGCTGCTCGGGCTCGGCATTCCGGGTTCGGGATCGGCGGCCGTGATGTTCGGCGCGCTGACCATCCACGGCATCATTCCCGGGCCCCGCCTCTTCGCCGAGCGCGCCGACATCGTCTACACCTTCATGGCCGGCCTGTTCCTGACCGTCTTCGCCATGCTCGCGGTCGGCCTTCTCACGATCCGCTGGTCGAGCCTGGTGGTCCGCGTGCCGCGGCGGGCGCTCATTCCGGCCGTCCTCGTCCTCTCCGCGATCGGCACGTATGGCCTGCGCAACAGCCTCTTCGACGTCTACGTCCTGCTGTCGATCGGCATGGCGGCCTATCTCCTGAGCCGCACCGACGTGCCGGTGGCGACGGTCGCGCTCGGCCTCGTGCTCGGGCATCTCGTCGAGGAGAGCTACCAGCAGTCCGCCCTGGTCGGCCGGGTCGATTACGGCTCGACTCTCCTTTACTTCGCCAACCGGCCGGTGGCGCTCGTGCTCATGGGCATCGCCTTCGCCATCCTCGCCGGCGGCGTCATGCAGGTCCTGAAGACCCGCAGGGTCGCCGCCGAGGAGCCGCTGCCCGTCGACGCCGGCCCCGGCGTCAGCATGCGTGCGGCGAATCTTTCGCTGGCCGCCGTGCTCGCCGCCCTCGCCTTCTTCGGTTTGGCGGAAGCGGCAGGCCTTTCCCGCATGGGGGCGCTCTTCCCGACCATGATTTCGGGCGCGCTGCTGGTGCTCGCCGGCGCGCTGGCGGCCATGAGCGCGCGAGGGCCCCTCGCCCGCCGCGCGGCTGCGATCCGGCCGTTCTCCGGCGTGCCGTGGCGGAACGTGCTCGGGCTGATGGCCGGCCTGGCGCTTCTGGCGCTCGGCGCCTCGCGCATCGGCTTCTACGAATCGGCCTTCCTGTTCCTGTTGCTGACGTTCTTCATGCTGTCCGGCAGCGGCCGCTCGAGCACGGCGCGCCTTCTCGCAAGCGCCGCCTACGCCTGCGGCTTCGTCCTCTTCATTTACGTCGCCTTCAAGCTCGTGCTCGGCATCACCACGCCGCGCGGGCTTCTCGTCTGATCCGGGGCATCGGCCGCGGACGTCAACTCTCTGGACCTGGAGGAAAGAATGGATCTCGGAATAGCCGACCGCATCGCTCTTGTGACCGGCAGCACGCGCGGCAACGGCCGGTGCTGCGCGGAGACCCTGCTCGAGGAGGGCGCGACGGTCGTCGTCACCGGCCGCGACCAGGCGCGCGTCGACCAGGCCTGCCACGAAATGGCGGCGCGCGGGAACGGCAAGGTGTTCGGGATCGCGGCCGACCTCGCCCATGACGGCCAGGCGAAGCAGCTGATCGACCGCACCCTCGCCGAGTTCGGCCGCATCGACATCCTCGTCAACAACGCCGCCGCCGTCCGGCCGTCCGACTTCATGTCGCTCGACGAGGACCGCTGGACCGGGCTCTTCGAGGAGAAGCTCAACGGCTATGCGCGCGTGCTCCGCCACGCCATCCCGTCCATGCGCAAGAACGGCTGGGGGCGCATCGTGAACGTGTCGGGCCTCGCCGCCCGTCAGCCGCACCTCGCCACCGTCGCCGTCGGGCTCAACAACGCCGCGGTCCTCAACCTCACCAAGGCGCTCGCCGGCTGGCTCGCGAAGGACGGCATCACCGTCAACGCGCTCATCCCGCACCTCATCAACACCGACACGCAGGACGACACGATGCGGGAATGGGCCGAGATCACCGGCCAGACCGAGGCGGAGGTACGCGAGCAGCGCATCGCGCGCGTGCCGCTCGGCCGCCTCGGCCGGCCGGAGGAGGTCGGCTACGCCATTGCCTTCCTCGTCTCCGAGCGGGCGAGCTTCATCACCGGCGCAGCGCTCCACGTGGACGGCGGCGTCTCCATGACCATTTGAATGCAGGGCACCACCCCGGCGTCCGTCATGTCGGACATTCGGCCTATTGCGGCGGCGTCGGGGATGGTCGAATGACTGGCGCCTGCTAGTTTGGATTGCAGCCGAAGGTTTACTCGCATGGCACGCCACAAAGCTGCCTCACCTCAACCGGCCGACGCGACGACCTTGGACGAGACGCCCGGTCCCGAACGGGCGGCGAACGTCCGGGACCTCCAGTTCGAGCCGAGTCCCCACGATACGGCCGCGGAGCGACGTGCGATCGGCTCCGCGCTCGGCCGCGCCATGCAGCTGCTGGAGACCATCCTGGAGAGCGACCATTCGCTCGGCATGCAGGAGATCTGCACCCGGCTCGACCTGCCGCGCCAGTCGGCCCACCGCATCCTCAACCAGCTGCTGGAGCTCGGCCTCCTGCAGCGGCACCTGAACCGCGAGCGGTTCACCGTCGGCCCGCGCCTCCGGCTGCTGGCGCTGAAGACCGCCTATCAGTCGCACAGCACCGGGCCGTTCCACACCGTGCTGGAGGCGCTCGCGGAGCAGACCAACGAAACCTGCAATCTCGGCATCCTGGACCAGAACAAGGTGCTGCTGATCGACCGCGTGGAATCGGAATGGTCGCTCCGCGTCCATTCCGAGGTCGGCAAGCGGCTCGACCCCCACGCATCGGCGATCGGCAAGCTGATCCTCTCCCACCTCCCGAAGACGCGGCGCCGCCAGATCCTCGAAGCCTCGCAGCCGCTGAAGCGCTTCACCGCCTTCACGCTGGTCGACATGGACGAGCTGGAGGCGGAGTTCGCTGCAATCCGCCGCCGCGGCTTCTCCATCTCCAACCAGGGCACGACGCTCGGCATGCTCAGCCTCGCCGTACCCGTGCGCGATCCGGACGGCCGGGTCGTGGCGGGGCTCGCCGTGCAGGCGCCGTTCGTCCGCATGGACATGGAGCGGGCGCTGAACGAGACCGTGCCGCTGATGATGGCATCCGCAGAGCGGATGGAACGTCTGCTCGCCGGCGAAGAGGCGGAATAGCCGGCCCCCCTGCGAAGCGGGCCGGCTGCGGACGTCAGCCGGTATATTCCAGGATGTGCATCCCGGCGCCCCAGCGGTCGATAAGGTAGAGCCGGCCGTGCTCGTCGCGCCCGATGTCGTTCGACTGGATCTCCTCCTGCCCTTCCGGAACGGTCGGCACGTAGTACCCGACCTCCTTTGGCCGCAGGGGATCGCTGACGTCGACGGCGCGCAACCCTGCATTGAAATAGGTGATGAAGACGAGGTTCGCCCACGGCCCCTCGGTCGTGATGTCCTCCAGGATGTTGTGCGCCCCGAACCGGCCGCCCCGGTTGAAATAGGTCTCCCGGTCGGGGAACCAGGTCGAGACGGTGACTGGATTGGTCTCGTCGCGGATGTCGACGATCCACATGAACTGGCTGTCCCAATAGTTCTGCTTGGCGCGCGCCTCGTCGGTGACGACGAGATAGGGGCGGTCGCCGATCGGCCAGGCGGTGTGGTTGGACCCCACGAAGGGCGGCGACCAGCGCGTGTGGCCGACGAGCTTCATGTCGCGCAGGTCGGAGCAGTCGATGATGGCGACGCCGCCGCCCCAGAATGCCCCGAACATGCGGTCGCCTCGGATCATCGGCGGGCCGTGCAGCGTGCAGGTCTGCTCGGAGGGGTGCGGGTCGTTGTGGATCCCCTCGCCCTCCGCCTTCTGCCAGGGCAGGCCCCAGATGCTGACCACCTCCGGCTTCACGGGATCGCGCGTGTCCATGGTCCAGATCACGCGGCGGTCCCAGCCCGGCGCGTCGTTCGGGAAGAAGGCGAGCTGGCGCTGGTTATCGACGCCGAACCGGTGCGGCCCGCTGCCGGGCATGTCGTAGAAGCCGACCTCGCGGATCGTCCCGGGCTTGCTGATGTCGAAGATGTAGAAGCCGGTCCGGGCCCCCTTGCCGCGCTCGCCGGCGAGCGCCTCCGAGTTCACGTAGAGGATGTCGTCGCCGACGATCCTGAGCTTGTGCATGTGGACGCCGGGCGGCGCCAGGAACTCCGCGACCTTCCTGGGGTTGCGCGGGTCGCTGACGTCGTGGACGGTGAACCCCTCCCTGCCGTTGTAGCTCGAGCCGCCGACCGCGCCGACATAGGCGTGGCCGCGGCGCACCTCGACAAGGCTGCCGCCGCCCCAGGCAGCCGACCGGTCGTGGCCGAGCAGCCGGAAATTCTTCGCTTCCTCGGAACGCATTCCAGTTCTCCGGTTCTTGATCGGTGCTCAGGCGGGCTCGTAGCGGCTGCCGATCGCCGGCTTGCCGACGCCGAGGCCCGGCAACTCCCAAACGCCGGCGCCGGCCGGGTTCTTGTCGGCGCCGATATTGGCGTCGATCAGGACCGGGCGGTTCTTCGCCACCGCCGCCTTGATCGCATCGCCGAGATCGTCGGCGCGGTCGACGCTGATGCCCTCGATGCCGGCTGCGCGCGCCATGGCCGCGAAGTCCGGGTTGTAGGGCTGCCCCGTCTCCGGGTGCTTGAAGTCGGTCGCCAGTTCGCGTCCGCCGAGATAGCCGCGCTGCAGGCCGCGGATCGAGGCGTAGGCGTAGTTGTTCCACACCACCCACACGACGGGAATGTCGTATTCGACCGCAGTGCCGAGCACGTTGGCGTGCATGAAGAACGCGCCGTCGCCGCAGACCGAGACGCAAGGGCGGTCGGGCGCTGCGAGCTTGGCGCCGAGCACGCCGCCAACGCCGAAGCCCATCGGGCCGAAGCCCATCGAGCCGATGAGGGAGTCCGGGCGGCGCGGCTCGCAGAACTGGATCAGCCAGTTGTGGTGGATGCCGATGTCGCTCACGAGGATGGCGTCCTCCGGCAGCGCGCGGTCGATGACGCGGGCGGCGCGCTGGGGATGGATCGGCGTCGAATCGTCGTGGAAACCGGGCTCGATGAAGGCGTTCCACTCCTTCCGCCAGCCGTCGATGGCGGCGAGCCAGCGCTCGCGCGCCTGCGGGATCGTCGTGGCATCCGGGCGCCGGTCGATCTCGGCGTTCACCTGGCGCAGGAATGTCCGCACATCCGCCATCAGGCCGAGCGCGACCGGATAGTTCCGGCCGATCTCGTCGGGGTCGATGTCGACATGGATGAGCCTCGTCGGCGGGATGGTGAAGGAATAGCCGGGGATCCAGGAGCTCGAGGTGCGGTCGTCGAAACGGACGCCGAGCGCGAGCAGCACGTCCGCCTGCCGCGTCGCCTGGTTCGCCTGGAAGTGCCCGTTGCGGGCGACGAGCCCGAGATTGAGCGCGTGGCGGCTGTCGATCGCACCCTGCCCGCTCGCCGAATAGGCAACCGGGATGCGGAGCCGCTCCGCGAGCCGGAGCAGCTCCTCCACCGCGCCGCCGTACTTCACGCCCTGCCCGACCAGGATCACCGGCCGCTCGGCGGACAGCAGCATGTCGACCGCCTTCTCGACGCCTTCCGGATCGGCGCCCGCCTTGCAGGAGATGTTGGCGGTCCATTCCTCCGGCCGCGGCGTCTCCTCCGCGGCGGCCTCCTTGAAGATGTCGAAGGGCACGTCCAGCACGACCGGCCCCGGGCGGCCCGTCACCATCGTCTTCCACGCCTGCCGGATCGCGAGTGGCACCATCTCGCCGCGGGTCGGCTGGAAGACCCGCTTGCAATAGGCCTGGACGGTCGAGGGGAAATCCGCCTGGTAATGCCGGTAGAGTTCCTGGAACGCGCCGCGGTTGAACTGGCTGGTCGGCACGTTGCCGGTGATCGCGAGGAACGGCACGGAATCGAGATAGGCGTTGGCGAGGCAGATCGGCATGTTCGCCGAGCCGGGGCCGCAGGAGGTGAAGGTCGCCGTCGGCTGCCCCGATACGCGATAATAGACGTCCGCCATGAAGCCCGAAATGCTCTCATGGCGGACCGAGATCGTCTTGATGTCGTCGGCGCGCTCGTAGAGCGCGTCGATCAGGCTGATGTTGCCGTGGCCGCAGAGCCCGAAGGCGTAGGGCACCTTCTCGCGGATCAGGTAGTCGACGATGACCTGTCCGCCGTTCAGCATGTTGTCGTGCATCGGAGTCTTTCCTGGTTGGCCCGCGTGGGCGCCGTTCGTGGACCGGCCGCGAGGGCCGGACCGGATGTGACGGGACGTCCGCCGCTCAGGCCGCCCCGACGAATTGCTGGCCGATCGCGAGTTCCTCCGCCTGGCCCGCCCGGGCCGCCACCTCGGCCGAAGCCGCTGCGACGTGCTCGTCCGCGAGGACGCGGCAACGCTCGGGCGCGATGTGTGCGAAGAGCTGCGTGCCCGGCGGCGCGTCCACATGCTCGCTGGTCTGGACGCGCAGCGACGTCTCGCCGGCGGCAACGAAATACTCCGAATAGGGCCCGAGGAAATACCGGCGCCTCAGGACGACGGGAACGCTGTTCGGCCGATCCGCGGGCGCACGTGCGAGCCGGATCGATTCGGGACGCACCGCCAGCACGGCGTCGCGGCCGGGCACGAGCGGGTCGTCGCTGCTGCAGACGAGTTCCCCCATCGCCGTCCGCACCGCCCAGTGTCCGTTCGCCGCGGGGCCAAGGACGCGCCCTTCGATGAAGTTGCTGAGGCCGATGAAGTCGGCGACGAAGCGCGAGCGCGGCCGCGCATAGATCTCCTCGGGGCTCCCCGATTGCGAGATGCGGCCCTTCTCCATGACGATGACCGTCCGGCTCATGACCATGGCTTCGGACTGGTCGTGCGTGACGTAGACGGCCGGGATGCCGAGCTTGCTCTGGATCTCGATCAGTTCGAACCGCATCCGCTCGCGGAGCTTGGCGTCGAGGTTGGAGAGCGGTTCGTCGAAGAGTAGTGCACGCGGCTCCATGACGAGGGCGCGCGCGAGCGCCACGCGCTGCTGCTGCCCGCCGGAGAGCTGGGTCGGGTAGCGCTTCTCGTAGCCCTTCAGCCCCACGATGCGAAGCTTGTCGGCAACGCGCGCTGCCATCTCCCCCCGCGGGATGCCGCCCTGCACCTTGAGCGGATAGGCCACGTTCTCGTGGACCGTCATGTGGGGCCAGACCGCGTAGGACTGGAACACCATGCCGAAATGCCGCTTGTTCGGAGGGCGGAAGAAGCCGGTCGCGGCATTGACGATGGGTTCGCCGTTGAGGCTGATTACGCCTGCGTCGGGCCGTTCGAACCCGGCGATGCAGCGCAGCGTCGTCGTCTTGCCGCAGCCGCTCGGACCGAGCAGGGAGACGAACTCGTCAGCCCCGACGCCGAACGAGATGCAGTCGACGGCGAGCACGCCGTTGTAGCGCTTGGTCAGCTGGTCGACGGTGAGCGTGGTCATGGTGTCCTCCGGCGTCCTCAGTGCCCGGGCGTGCGGTCGAGGCCCGACACCCACTTCGCTACGGCGAGCATCACGAGCGCCATTCCGATCTGGATGAAGGCGAGCGCGGAGAGCGCGCGGAACTGCCCGCCGAGCAGGAGGTCGTAGATTGCGACCGAAAGCACCTCCAGCCTGGGCGAATAGAGCAGGATCGAGGCGCTCAGCTCGCGCGAGAAGGCGATGAAGAGCAGGATCCAGCCCGCGAAGATGCCCGGCTTCAGAAGCGGCAGCGTCACGTTCTTGAAGGTCTGGAACCAGTTCGCCCCGCTCGACAGCGACGATTCCTCCAGCTCGGGGTGGATCTGTACCAGGGTCGCCGACGTGGACCGCACGCCGATCGGGATATAGCGCGTCATGTAGGCGACGAAGAGGATCCAGATCGTGCCGTAGAGCACCAGCGGCGGATAGATCCAGGCGTGCAGGAGCCCGAACGCCAGCACCACGCCCGGAAAGCCCATCGGCACCATGCTGAGGTAGTCGAGCACCTTCCGGCCGGGCAGCTTCGTGCGCAGCGACAGGAACGAGATGAGCGCGCAGAGGAGCATCGTGACGCTCGCTCCGACGACTGCGAGGAACAGGCTGTTGACGATCGCACGCTGCGTGATCGGATAGTCGAAGATGACCCACCGGTAGTTCTCGAGCGTCCACTGCTCCCACCGGAAATCGGCCGTCCAGATGGTCCGGATCGAGCTCATGAAGATCGCCGCGTAGGGCAGCACGACCGCGAGCATCAGATAGGCAATGCAGAAGCCGAAGATCACCCAGCGGAAGGGGCCGAGCTGGAACCGGCGCGGATGCGCGCCCTTCCCGCCGACCGTGGTGTAGGAGCGCGTGCCGAGCATCCGGCGCTGGAGCCACAGGCCGATCAGCGCGATGGCGAGAAGCGTGACGCTGAGCGCCGCGCCGAGGCCGAGGCGGACGGGATAGGACGCCTGCGTTTCCACGATGGTGGTCGTGAGCACCCTGATGCGGGCCGGGGTGCCGAGCACGGCGGGCACGCCGAACTGCTCTGCGGCGAGGACGAAGACGAGCAGCGCGCCGCCCAGGATCGCCGGCAGCACGAGCGGCAGCGTCACCTTGATCGTCGTCCGCCAGAGCCCCGCGCCGGCCGACAGCGAGGCTTCCTCCAGCGTCGGATCCATGGAGCGCAGCGCGCCGGCGACCATGAGGAAGACGAACGGCATCTCGTAGAGCGATTCCACGAAGATGATGCCGCCGAGCGAATAGATGTTGATGAGCGCCCCGGGCCCGCCGGCATAGTTCCAGAGCTGGTTGATGAGGCCCGTGCCGGGGCTCGCCAGGAGCACCCAGGCGAGCGCCCCGATGAAGGGCGTCGAGATGAACGGGACGATCGCCGCCATCTCGATGAGCCGCCGACCCGGCATGTCGGTGCGGACCACGGCCCAAGCCAGGAACGTGCCGGCGACCGTCGACGCGATCGCGGTTCCGACGGCGATGATGAGCGTGTTGACGATCGCGCTGAGGTTGCGGGGGTTGCCGTAGGCCTCGGCGAACCAGCGCAGCGTCAGTCCCCCGGTGTCGTCCCGGAAGGCCATGTTGATCAGGATCGCCACCGGATAGATGATCAACGCGGCGAGGAACAGGATCACGAGGATCTGCACGTAGAACAGCGGATCGAAGAGCGACGCGCCCCGGACCCGCTTCATCATGAAGCCGGAAAAACCAGCCGATTCCGATATCGCCACGGACCTGCCCGACCTGGGATGCTGAAAGGGCGCGCCTGGCGACGCGCCCCGGATTTCCTTTGATCGGCTCTTACTTGAAGAGCGTGCCCCACTCGTCGAGCAGCTCGGTCTGCTGTCCGAAGAGCCTGTCGAGATCGGCAGCCGAGCTTGCCATCCGCTTCACCTCGCTGAGCGGGCGCCGGCCGTGCTCGCGCGAAAGCGGCTCGACGTCGTCGCGCATGGACGGCGTCGAATAGGTCTGCTGCCAGTAGGTCTGGGCCTCGTTGCTCAGCGTGAAATCGACGAACTGCTTGGAGAGCTCCGGGTTCGGCGCGCTCTTGGCGATGCCGATCACCTCGTAGCTGATCGGCAGCCCCTCTTCCGGGAAGACGACGTTCAGATTGGCGCCCTTCTGAATCTCGCCGAACACGTAATACTGCAGGATCATCGCCGCGACCGGGCGTTCGCCGGAAATGACGGTGTCGGTCGTCTCGCCGGAACCGGCGCGGATCAGCACGTCCTGCTCGGACAGCTTCTCCATGAACTCCTTGCCGTATGTCTGCCGCAGCGCGCCGTACCAGTGCAGCGTCGCGCCGCTGGAGAAGGCGTCGGCGCAGACGAGCTTGCCCTTCCATTTCGGGTCGAGAAGATCCTCCCAGGATTTCGGCGCCTCGTCCTCCTTGATGATGTCGGCGTTGTAGGCCATGCAGCAGACGAGCGCCTTGATCGGCGTCCAGAAGCCCTTCATCTGGATGTCGTCCGGATAATGCTTCGCTTCCGGGCTCTCGTATTCCATCAGCATGCCGTCGCGGGCCCACTGCGACATGAGCCCGGGAATCGACACGTCGATCGGGCCGCACTGCGCTTGGTTGGCCTTCGCCTCCTGCTCGAAGCGCTGTGCGAGCTTCACGCCGCCGGCGCGGAAGTACTCGACGGTATGGCCGGTCTTCTCCTTGAACATCTTGGCCCAGCCGTCGACCGACTCCACCGAGGAGGCGGAGTACCACATCAGGGTTTCCTGGGCTTGTGCGCTACCCATCAGCGGGCCGCCGAAGGCGGCCGCGGCGGCCGCGGCGCCGGTGCCCTGCATGAAGGTGCGCCGCGACAGGCGCGGATCGGGAAATGTCGTCGTGCGGATGATGCTCATTCGAAGATCCTCCCGTTATTGGCCGTTCGGCGACCCCCGCCCCGGCCTTCACCATGCCAATTCCCGTTTCTTTCGAATTACACTGTTGGGAATTGGGAATGTCAACCAGAACGCCTCCTGTTGACCGGCCTCAGATAGCCGGCAGGTGCACCCGGGTGGCATGCTTCGTGCTTGCGCCGGCCGGGACCGCCGGAACCCCGGCTTTCCTCCGCAGGGCGCGCACCGTCGGCTGCGGTCCGGCTCACGGCAGGTCGATCCCGAGCAGCTCGGCCGCATTCCGGAACAGCACCCTTTCCATCGCCTCCGGCCGGATCGGCAGCCTCAGGAACCATTCGGCATACGTGTCGACCGGTGTGAACGGATAGGAACTGCCGTAGAGGAACCGGTCCGAGAGGAAGCCGTCGGCCGCCGCCACGTAGTCGTTCATGCCGGGCATGTTGGCGAGATACTGGTCCGGCGAGACGTAGACGTTCGGCCGGCGGTAAGCGATGTGGAGCACCTGGTGCACCCACGGCCAGCCGCCATGCGTGACGACGATCCTGAGCTCCGGAAAATCGGCCGCCACGCGGTCGAGGTGCGCCGGCTCGGTGAAGCTGAGGTCCGGCCCGGCGCTGCCGCCGGCCATGATCAGGACCGGGATGCGCAGGCCCTCGCAATGGGCGTAGATCGGATAGAGCCGGCGGTCGTCGGCGAGCATCGGGACAGGGTATGAGGCCGGCTCGATGTTGACGGCCCGGAACCCCGCCTCCGCTGCGCGCGTGATCTCCGCGATCGCCCCGTCCCGGCTCGCCGGATCGATCGACGCAACCCCCACGAACCGCCCCGGATGGTCCGCCACGATCGCCGCCACGTCGTCGTTGCTGACGGAGCCGAAGGCGCCCGACATGCGCCCGACCACCACGCCCATTGTCACGCCGGCGCGGTCCATCTCGTCGAGCAGCATCGGCATGGAGTGCTGCGAGGCCGAGGGCGCCGGCTCGAAGCCGTGCATGCGCGTCAGGCGGTCGCGCCGCGGCGCGTTCGCATACATGATCATGTCGAGGAAGCCGCCCACCGGCGGCCTCAGCCGGAAGTCGATGATCGTCACGGCGGTGCCCTGCGCCCGCTCAGGAGGCGGCGCGCGTCGGGGCGCCGCCGGAGGGCTCCGACCAGAGCTCGGCGATGCTCGACATGTCGCTCCCGTCGTGCCCGAGGTCGGAGACCCGCTGGTAGACCTCCTCGGCGGCCGCGAGCACGGGAAGCGACGAACCGGTCCGCTCCGCAAGGCCGCCCGCGATATCGAGATGCGCGCAGACATTCGCGATGGAGACGCGTGGCGACGAATATTCGCGCGCGATGATGCGCGGGCCGAAGGATTCGAGCGCCTTGCTCGCCGCCCCCGACATCAGCGCCTCCTGCAGCGCGTTGGCATCGAGCCCGAGCCGTTCGCCGAGCATCAGCATCTCGCCGACGAGCGCGACCGTGGCGTAGCTCAGCGTGTTCGTCATCGTCTTGGTGGCGTGGCCGGAGCCGAGCGGGCCCATCATGTGGAAGGTGTCGCCCATCGCCGAAAGGCACGGCTTCACGCGCTCGATGTCGTTCTCCTCGCCGCCGACGAAGAAGGCGAGCTTGCCCTGCTTGGCGCCCGCCACGCCGCGCGTCACCGGCGCGTCGACCATGCCGATGCCGCGGGCGCGGAGCCGCTCGCCGATCCGGGCGGTGCTGGCGGGGTCGCTGGTCGAGCAGTCGACCACGACCGCGCCCGGCCGGACCGCCTCCTCGAGCCCGCGGGCGCCGAGCGCGACCGCCTCGACCTCGCGCGATGACGGCAGCATCAGGATGACGACGTCGCTTTCCCGCACGGCTTCGGCGAGGCTTGCCGCCACGCCCGCCCCCAGCGCGCGCAGGCGCTCGACCGGCTCCGGCCGGCGGTGGCCGACGATCGTGACGGCAAAGCCCTTGGCGAGCAGGTTGGCGACCATGGGCTCGCCCATGGCGCCGAGGCCGATGAATGCTATCCGTTCCATGTCATCCTCTTGGCTGCGGCGAGCGCGCTTGTCCGACCGGCGGCCGCCTAGCGCTCCACGGGCGCGAAGCGGGCGGGGATGAGCAGCTTGTTCTCCTGGCTGACCAGGAACGGCTTCAGCTTCGGCCGGAACGCCTGCCAGCGCGGATCGGCGACCAGCGCCGCCCGGCGCTCCGCCCGCTCCTGGAGGTCTCGATAAGCCCAGAGATGCACGATCTGGTTCTGCGGGCCGAACTCGGTCGAGTAATAGCCGACCGGCTTGCCGAGATGCTCCGTCTGCACCGCGAAGCCTTCCTCCTCCACCAGCGACAGGAAGCCCCCCGCCGACATCGGCTGCAGCGTATAGATCCGTTCCTCGACGACCATCGTGTCTCCTTCCCTGCGGGCGATCCCGTGACTGCGCCTCAGCCGCCGTCTCATTTCGACGGATAAGCGCAATTCCCATTTCTCGTGCACTAGAGTATCGTGAACCGGGATTGTCAATGAGCCGCGGCGCTTCAGACGAGCGCGGCGCGCGGACTGGGGTGAACGCATGAGTGTCAGGGCAATGGAGGTCGCGACGACGACCCGGATCGTGCGCGTGCCGATGCTGATCGGCGGGGAATGGCGCTACGGCGCGACGGAGTATGAGGTCCGCGACCCCTATCGCGGCGAAGCCGTCTCGCTCGTTCCGGAATCGACCGCCGAGGATCTCGACGCGGCCATCGCGGCCGCCGTTGCCGCCAAGGACGCGGCCGCCGCCACGCCGGGCTACGAGCGCGCGGCCCTGCTCGACCGCGTCGGCCGGCTCCTCGCCGAACGCGCCGACACGATCGCCGAGATCATGACCCGGGAGACGGGCAAGGCGCTGAAGGATTCGCGGGCCGAAATCGCCCGCTCGCGCGACACGATCAGGCTTTCGGCCGAGGAAGCCGTCCGCATCCAGGGCGAGCACGTGCCCCTCGATGCGACCGCCATGGGCGCCGGCAAGCTTGCCATGCTGCTGCGTTTCCCCGTTGGGGTGGTCGCCGGCATCACGCCCTTCAACGCGCCCTTCAACCTCGCCGCCCACAAGGTCGCGCCCGCGCTCGCAGCCGGCAACACGATCGTCCTGAAGCCGCCTCCGCAGGCGGCCTTGGTGGTCCACAAGCTGGTCGAGCTCTTCGTCGATGCCGGCGTGCCTGCGGGCTTCCTGAACGTCGTCTACGGCAACACGGTCGGGCCGCTTCTCGTGCGCGATCCGCGCGTGGATTTCGTCACCTTCACCGGCTCGACCAGGGTCGGTGCGGAGATCAAGGCGGCCTCTGGCCTTCGCCGCGTCGCGCTCGAGCTCGGCGGCACGGGGCAGACGATCGTGCACGCGGACGCCGACATCGAGGAGGCCGCCCCGGTCTGCGCGCGCAACGCCATGCGCCTCGCCGGCCAGAGCTGCGCCTCCGTCCAGAACATCTACGCCCATGAGAGCCTCTATGACCGCTTCGTCGAGCGCGTCGCGGAGGAAGTGCGCAAGCTCAGGATCGGCGACCCGCTCGATCCCGACACCGATGTCGGCACCCTCATCGACGAAGCCGCCGCCCGGCGTGTCGAATCCTGGGTGAAGGAAGCGGTCGAGCGTGGCGCGAAACTGCTTGCGGGCGGCGGCCGCCACGGCGCGCAGATCGAGCCGACGCTCCTCGTCGACGTCGACCCGACCATGCAGGTGGTCTGCAACGAGGTGTTCGGGCCGGTGGCCTCCATCCAGCGCTACAGCGATCTCGACGCCATGTTCCGGCTCGTCAGCGATGCGCCCCTCGGCCTGCAATGCGGCATCTACACGAAGTCGCTCGAGGTGGCGATTCGCGCCGCGCGGCGGATCCGGAGCGGCGCCGTCATCATCAACGGGACCTCGACCTGGCGCACCGACCAACTGCCCTATGGCGGCGTGAAGAACAGCGGCATCGGCCGCGAGGGGCCCCATTACGCCATCCGCGAGATGACGGAAGAGCGGCTCGTCGTTTTCAACCTGTGACGGGCAATCGGTCGTGGCGACTGCGCTTTCCAGGTTCCCGTCCAGGCCCGGCGACCCGGCCGGCGGGATGGCCCCGCACCCTCATCGCACGAGGCGTAGGGTGGATCGCCTTGCATCAGCGCCCTTTATCCACCCCGGCTTTAAACTGTTTCACGGGATTGCGGGGTGCATCGCCTCCGCGCCCTGCCTCACACTGACCGCACTGAAGGACAGCAACATCAGAGCGGTCGAGAGTGGTTTCCGGCTCCGCCTGGGGCGCCCGGCACTGACCGAAAGTTGTTCTCGCCGGAAGACTTCAATCTCCAGCAGGTCTTCGGCCGAGAACTCTCCCGTGACCGCCGTCCCCAGCCGATGGCGGACCGACGACTTCATGGTGCGCTGGCTGCACCGGGGGAGTGGATGGTGAAGCCGAGAGAAGAGCCGCCGATCGGCGAATGGATCGCCCACTTCCCGGGTCACGCCTCGTGGTCGAATGCGACGCTGATCTGCAAGGGCATGGCGCCCTACGGTGCGGTCGCTCTTGCTGAGATCGACCGCATCGGCACCCGCCTGCGCGGCCGCGAAGGCGACGCTTCCGCCTGGCGCGAGGAATGGTGCGGGATGGCGGCGCATGTCGAGCGCATGGGCGACGCCGCCGCGGCCGCCGGCCACGACCTCACCGCCGGTCACTATTATCTGCGGGCCGGGAACTACTACTACACCGGCGAGCGCATGGTGCCGCCCGGCGACGACAAGCACGCCATCTATCTGAAGGCGCTTGCCTGCTACCGCGCTGGCCTGACCCGCCGCTACCCCGAGATCGAGGTGGTCGACGTGCCGATGCCCGACGGCGCGAGCCTCCCCGCCTATTTCATGAAGGCGCCGGGCGTTCCGAGCCGTGCTCCGACGGTGGTCGTCTTCGACGGCCTCGACAATTGCAAGGAGATGAGCGTCCTCTTCGCCGGCTTGGAATTCGCCCGCCACGGCTTCCACACGCTCGCCGTCGACGGGCCCGGCCAGGGTGAAGCCGTCCGGCTCCGCGGCCTCAAGTACCGGCACGATTACGAGGTCCCCGGAACGGCGGCCTTCGATTACGTGGCCGGCCGCGCGGACGTGGACCCCGCCCGCGTCGCCGTGATGGGCTACAGCTTCGGAGGGTATTGCGCACCGCGCGCGGCCAGCATCGAACAGCGCTATTCCGCCTGCGTCGCCTTCGGCGCGACCTACTGGGACATGACGGAATGGCTCGCCAACAAGTACCGGATCGCCGATGACGCCAGCCGCGCGACGACGAGCGACTTCCAGATCCAGTGGGTTCTCGGGACGAGCAGCCGCGAGGAATCCTTCGCCAAGATGGCCCGCTTCTCGCTGGACGGCGTGGTGCAGAAGATGACCTGCCCGTTCCTTGTCGTGCATGGCGAGAACGACCCGCTCGTGCCGCTCGATTCCGTTAAGCGCCTGCACGACGAGGCCGGCTCGCCCGACAAGACGCTGAAGATCTTCACGTCGGAAGAAGGCGGCTCGCAGCACTGCCAGGTCGACGACCGGCAGGCAGGCATCGATTTCATCGCGGACTGGCTGGGGGATCGCTGGTCCGCGCGCGCGGGCATCCGCGGCGGTTCCCGGCGCCTGGCGCTGGCGCTCGACTGAAGAGCCGGGAACGGGGCGGCCGGCCGGGGGAGGCCGGCGCCGATCGATTGAAGAAAGGGAGGATCGAAGAATGAGAACTTTTGTGAGGTTCGGCCTCGGCGCGCTGGCGGCGATCACGGCCTGTGGTGCCGCGTTCGCGCAGGGCGGTGCGGAGAACTTTCCGAACAAGCCGATCACGCTCGTCGTGGCGTTCTCGCCCGGCGGATCCACCGACAACCTCGCCCGGGTGATCGTCGACGATCTCGGCCATGCGCTCGGCCAGCCCGTCGTGGTGGAGAACCGGCCTGGCGCGGGCGGCTACGTGGCGTGGCGCTCGATCGAATCGGCGGAGCCCGACGGCTACACCGTCCTCCTCGCCGAGAACGCGGTCGCGCTCGGCAAGGCGTTGCGGCCCGACGAGCCGCTCGACCCGCGCAAGGCGTTCGACCCGGTCGCCAAGGTCGGAACGGCCCCGATGGCGCTCATCATCCACTCCAAGCTCGAGCCGGCCACCTTCCAGGATTTCGTCGAATACGCGAAGACCAAGCAGGGCGGCGTCAACTTCAGCTCCTCCGGCGTCGGCAGCGTCTCGCACATGACCTTCGAAGCGCTCGCCACCAATCTCGGCATCGAGCCGCAGCACATCCCCTATCGCGGCGGGGGCGAGGCGAATGCCGCCGTGGTCGGCGGCCATGTCGACGCCATGATGCAGAGCATCGGCAGCGCGCGGAAGCTCGCGGAGGAAGGCGGCGCCAAGGTACTCGCGGTGACGTCGAGGGAGCGGAACCCGACGATGCCGGACGTCCCCTCGCTCGAGGAACTCGGCGTGTCCTCGGATGTCGAGCTGCGCTTCTGGTGGGGCCTCTTCGTCCCGGCCGGAACTCCCGAGCCGGTGAAGGCCAAGCTCGCGGGCGCGGTCGAGGAAATCCTGAAGAAGCCGGAGGTCCAGGAGCGGCTCGCCCGGATCGAGGTCGCCCCGGAATTCGGGGCGGCCGAGGAGATGGGATCGACGCTCGACAGCGAGATCACGAACTGGTCCGCCTTCGTGGAGCAGCGCGGCATCAAGGCGGAATGAGCCGCGGCAGGTGCCGCGTGCGACGCTTGGCGGATTGCCGCGGACACTCGCCCTGATCCTTCACGCGCGGGCCCGAGCGGTCGACGCTCGGGCCCGAAATGCTTGAACAGACCTGAACCGAGCGGGCGGAATCCAATGATCGAATCGAGGCGGAGGCGGGACCTGATCGGCGGGCTCGTCTTCTGCGCCGTTGGACTGTTCTTCGTCGCCGGCGCCTTCGGGATGAATTGGGGCACGGCCCAGCGCATGGGTCCGGGTTACCTGCCGCTCGTGCTCGGCATCCTCTTGATTGGGCTGTCCCTGGTGTCGCTGTTCCAGGCCGGTCCGCCGGAGGTGACGGAGGAGACGATCGCCTGGCGCCCGCTGATCGCCTGTGCGGCGGCGATCGTCGCCTTCGGGCTCGGGCTGCGCTGGCTGGGCTTCATCCCGGCCGTCGTCCTCGCCGTTGTCCTCGCTTCGCTCGGCGACAGGACCGCCCGGCCGGTGGTCACGATCGCGCTCGCCGTCTTCCTCGCGGTGTCCGCATGGGCGATCTTCCGCCTGGGCCTCAATCTGCCGATGCCGGCCTTCCGGGGGCTCCTGCAATGGACGCCCTGATCCTCGGCTTCAGTGTCGCGCTGTCGCTCGACAATCTCGCCTACTGCTTTCTCGGCGTTCTGCTCGGCACGGCGATCGGCGTCCTGCCCGGCATCGGCGCGCTCGCCGCCGTCTCCATGCTCCTGCCCGTCACCTTCTATCTCAGCCCGACCACGGCGCTGATCCTGCTTGCAGGCGTCTATTACGGCGCCGAATACGGCGGCTCGACCGCCTCGATCCTGCTCCGCCTGCCCGGCACGCCGGCGAGCGCGGTCACCTGCCTCGACGGCTACCCGATGGCGAAGCAGGGCAAGGCCGGCATCGCGCTCTTCATGACGAGCATCGCCTCCTTCATCGGCGGCTCGATCGGGATCGTCGTCATGATGGTGCTGACGCCGCTCATCATGACGATGGCGCTCGCCTTCGGCCCGGCGGAGTATTTCGCCATCATCCTGTTCGGGCTGATCGCCGCCGGCACCGTCGCCCAGGGCTCGCCGATCAAGGGCCTGATCATGATCGTGTTCGGGCTCCTCATCGGCTGCATCGGCACGGACCTCAACACCGGCGTGGTGCGCTACGATCTCGGCTTCTACGAGCTGCAGGACGGCATCAACATGGTCGTCCTCGCGATGGGCCTCTTCGGCGTGTCGGAGGTGATCGCCTCCATCAACCGGCCGGGAGGCGAAATCGTACAGAAGCGGATCGCGCTCCGCTCCATGCTGCCCTCGCGCGAGGAATGGCGGCTTTCCGTGCCAGCGATCCTACGCGGCAGCGCGATCGGCTCGCTGTTCGGGCCGCTGCCCGGGACCGGGCCTTCGCTCGCCTCCTTCATGAGCTACGTGCTGGAGAAGCGCGTCGCGCGCGATCCGAGCCGCTTCGGAAAGGGCGCGATCGAAGGCATCGCCTCGCCGGAGGCATCCAACAACGCCGCCGTCCAGACTGCGTTCATACCGACGCTCGCGCTCGGCATTCCGGGCACCGCGACGATGGCGATCATGCTCGGCGCGCTGATGGTGCACGGCATCCAGCCGGGGCCGCGCCTGGTCACGCAGAACCAGGAGCTGTTCTGGGGCGTCATCGCCAGCTTCTGGATCGGGAACCTGCTGCTCCTCGTCCTCAACATTCCGCTGATCGGGATCTGGGTGAGCATCCTCAGGATCCCCTACAAGCTCCTCTACCCAGCAATCCTCATCCTCATCTGCATCGGCGTGTTCAGCGTCAACAACAACTACTTCGACATCTGGATGGTGCTGATCATCGGGCTCGTCGGCTACGGCCTGCGCCTCCTCGATTTCGAGCCCGCCCCGCTCCTGATCGGCTACATCCTGGGGCCGCTCCTTGAGGAGAACCTCCGGCGCGGATTGCTCCTCTTCCGCGGCGACTACATGGGCTTCCTGCAGCGGCCGATCAGCGGCACGCTGCTCGTGCTGGCCCTGCTGCTGATCCTCTACGTGATCTGGTCGCGCTACAGGGCGGCGCGGCGGTCGGCCGCTCTGGCTGATCAGGCAGGGTAAGGACCGACACGGATGCAAGCGCGGCGCCTCGGCGCACACGGCCCCGAGGTCGCGTCGATCGGGCTCGGCTGTCTCGGCCTCACCTCCGGCTACGGCAGCCCCGACCCGGAGGAATCGCGCGCCACCGTCAACCTCGCCCTCGAGCGCGGCGTCACCTTGCTCGACACGTCCGACGCCTACGGCAGCGGCCGCAACGAGAGCTTCCTCGGCGCGGTGCTAGGCGCGCGCCGCGCCGGGCTCGTGCTCGCAACCAAGTTCGGCAACATGCGCGGCCCGGACGGCAGACCCGCCGGCGTGAACGGCCGGCCCGACTACGTGCCGATCGCCTGCGACGCGAGCCTGCGCCGGCTGAAGGTCGAGACGATCGACCTCTATTACCTGCACAGGGTCGACCCGGCCGTGCCGATCGAGGAGACGGTCGGCGCGATGACGCGGCTGGTGGAGGCCGGCAAGGTCCGCTTCCTCGGCCTCTGCGAGGCGGGTCCCGGCACGATCCGGCGCGCCCATGCCGTCCATCCGATCAGCGCCCTCCAGATGGAATACTCCCTCTGGTCGCGCGACGCGGAGGCGGAGATCCTGCCGCTGCTCGACGAGCTCGGCATCGGGCTCGTCGCCTACAGCCCGCTCGGGCGCGGGTTTCTCTCCGGCGCGTTGAAGAGCCTCGAAGGACTTCCCTCGCACGACCTCCGACGCATTCACCCGCGCTTCCAGGGCGACAATTTCGCCCGGAACGGACGCCTGCTCGACCCGCTCCGCCAGGTCGCGGAACGTCACGGCTGCACGCCCGCGCAGGTCGCGCTCGCCTGGCTCCTCGGTCGGCCGGAGGGGATCGTCCCCATCCCGGGTACCCACCGCAGCGCACATATGGAGGAGAACATCGCCAGCGCGGCGGTCCGTCTCGACGATGCCGACCTCGCGATTCTCGGGAGTGCGTTCGCGCCGGGGGCCGCCGCAGGCCTGCGCTACCCTCCCGATCTTCTGCGCCAGCTCGGCATCTGAACGGGCCGGCGGCGTGGACTGGTCCTTCTATGCCGTGGCGATCCCGGCTGTGATCATCCTCGGGGTCGGCAAGGGCGGCTTCGCCGGGATCGGCATGGTGGCACTGCCCCTGATGGCACTCGCCATGCCGCCGCTCAAGGCCGCTTCCATTATGCTGCCGATCCTCGTCGTCCAGGACCTCGTCGGGGCCTGGGCGTACCGGCGGACATGGGACCGGCGCAATCTGGCCATTCTCGTCCCCGGTGCTGCCGCCGGCGTCCTCTGCGGCTATCTGCTGGCCGCGAAGCTCCCGACCGGCGTGGTGGAGGCGACGCTCGGGCTGATTTCCATCCTCTTCGGAGGGCAGCAGATGGCGCTTGCGCTCGGTTCGCGGCGACAGCGCGCGCGCCGGGCCACCACCCTTCTCGGGCTCGCCTGCGGCGCCGGGTCGGGCTTCACGAGCATGATCGCCCATGCCGGCGCGCCGCCGTTCCAGCTCTACACGATCCCGCAGCGGCTCCCGCGCGACGTCTTCGTCGGCACGAGCGTGATCTTCTTCACCGTCGTCAACTGGATGAAGACCGGCCCGTACATCCTGCTCGGCGAGATCAACCGGGAGAACCTCCTCCTCTCGCTCGGCCTGATGCCGCTCGCCATCGCATCGGCATGGCTCGGCGTCTTCCTCGTGCGCCGCACCGGCGGGCGGGTCTTCTACATGATCATCTTCGGCCTGATGATCCTCGTCGGCGTCCGACTGCTCGTCCGCGGCCTCTCCAGCCTCTAGGGCCGCCCCGGAAGCGGATTGGCAGCGTGCGCTTGAAAGTGATTCAACGGAGTGCCGCTTGGGTTGGTCCCTCGCTCTCGCGACCATGGCGGAAATGCACGTGAGGAGGTGCTGCGATGAACGTCGTGCAGAAGGAGACCGGGCTGAACCGCCTCACCGCGTCCGAGACGGCGCGCGCGATCGCCGCCGGACGGACCACAAGCGAGGCCGTCGTCCGGTCCTGCCTCGAGCGGATCGGAGAGCGCGAGGGCGCCGTGGCGGCTTGGGCGCACGTCGACGCCGACGCGGCGATCGCCGCCGCGCGCGCCTTCGACAGGAGCGGCAAGGGCGGCCCGCTCGGCGGCGTGCCGTTCGGCGTCAAGGACATCATCGACACCGCCGATCTGCCCACCGAATGGGGCACACCGATCCATCGCGGCCGTCAGGCCGGGCGGGACGCGGCCTGCGTCGCCCTCAGCCGGAAGGCGGGCGGCATCCTATTCGGGAAGACGGTGACGACGGAGTTCGCGAACCTCCATGTCGGCCCGACCCGCAACCCGCGCGACCTGGAGCGCACGCCGGGCGGATCGTCGAGCGGCTCGGCCGCCGCCGTCGCCGACGACATGGTCCCGATCGCGATCGGGACGCAGACGACGGGGTCGACCGTCCGGCCCTCCTCCTTCTGCGGCATCTTCGGCTATCGCCCGACCTACGGCGAGCACCGTCTGCACGGCGTGATGGAGGCGTCCGGCTCGCTCGACACGCTCGGAATCTGCGCCCGCTCGCTGGAGGATGTCGCGCTCTACCGCGACGTGCTGCTCGGGGTTCCGCCCGAGCTGATCGCCATGCTCGACCGGCCGCCGCGGATCGGCTTCTGCCGCACCCACATCTGGCCGCAGGTCGATGCCGCCGTGCAGCGCGCCGTCGAGGATGCGGTCGGGCGGCTCGCCCGCGCCGGCGCCGAGGTGCGGGAGATTGAGATGCCGGCGGATTTCGAGGCGCTCACCGACGCCCATCGCTGGATCTCCAGCTTCGAGTTCGTGCGCAATCTCACCTTTGAGATCGAGACCCGCTTCGAGGAGATCAGCGACACGTTGCGCGGCGGACGGATCGCCGACGGGTTCTCGTGCACGCTCGAACGCTACGTCGCGTGCCTGAAGCTCGCCGAGAATTGCCGGGCCCGGATGGCCACGGTCTGGGACGAGGTCGACGTGCTCGTCGGGGCGGCGGCGACCGGCGAGGCGCCGGTCGGTTGGGATGCTTTCGCCGGCGCCGATCTCTACAAGATGTGGACGGTGCTCCACGTCCCGGCGCTCACCATGCCGCTCCTTGAGGGCGGGAACGGGCGGCCCGTCGGCCTGCACCTGGTCGGCGCCCGGCACGAGGACCGGGCGCTCTTCGCTCATGCCGACTGGGTGTGGCGCACGCTCAGCTGACGGGTGCCACCTCGCGGAGCCGAGCCGGCTGGAAATCCGGGTGCTTGCGGAGCTCGCGGTAGAGGAAGTCGGCAAGGACCCGCGTCTTCAGCGGGATCTTCGTCCTCTTCAGCATGTAGAGAAAGAAGTGGTAGGGCGGCGCCGTGTAGCCCATGAGGAGCGGCGTGAGCTTGCCGGCGGCGACGTTCGGCGCGACGTAGAAGCTCGCGAGTTGGCCGATCCCGATGCCAGAAAGCACCGCCTGCCGCTGGGTGTCGCTGTCGTTCGTGGTCAGGCAGCCCTCGAGGTCGAGCGTCACGAGGCTGTCCCCGCTCCTGAAGGTCCAGGGCATGATCTTGCCGGTTCGCGGGTGCCGCAGGGCCACGCAGCGGTGCTGCTTGATGTCCTCGAGCGTCGACGGTGTCCCGAAGCGATAGAGATAGTCGGGCGCCGCGCAGAGCACGAGCTCCACCGAGGCCAGCCGACGGGCGATAATAGAGCCTTTCGGCATCGGCCCGCTGCCCACCCCGAGATCGACGCCCTGCTCCACCACGTCCGGGTTCTGGTTCTGGATGATGAGTTCGATGGAGACGCGCGGGTAGAGGTCGAAGAACGGCGCGAGGATGGGCATGATGTAGCCGCGGCTGATCACGTAGGGCATCGCCAGCCGGACCGTCCCGACCGCCTCGCTCGTCGTCTCGCGCAGCGCCCGGATGCCGTCGTCGATCGCGTCGATCCCGCTCTTGCAGTGCTCGAAGAAGCTCGAGCCCTCTTCCGTCAGGTTGATCTTGCGGGTGGTGCGGTGGAAGAGTCGGACCTGCACCCAGTCCTCGAGCTGCTTGATCTGTCCGCTGACCGCCTGTGGCGTCATGCCGAGCTCGAGCGCGGCCTTGCTGAAGCTTCCGGTTTCAGCGCAGCGGACGAAGGTTCCGATCGCTCGGAGCGGCGGGCGCATGATTATCAGCCTCAGTTTTAAAGTGATTCAATGCCCCAGAGGCTACCGGCTGCCAAGGGGGCGAGTGAAGGTTCCGCGAACGAATGGCGGTCGTCCGTCACCGGACCCGTTCGATCATCAGCGAGAGCTTCATGCGTTTTGTGACCTTCGAAGAAGCGGGCAGTGCAAGGGTCGGCATCGTTGTCGGCGACAAGGTCGTCCCGCTTGCCGACGTTGCCCCCGATGCGCCGTCCACGCTGAGGGCCGTGATCGCCGCCGGCGCCGACGAGGGATGGCAGGCGAAGGCGGAGCGCGCTGCGGAAACGAGCGGTCGCCCGCTCGCCGACCTCAAGCTCCTCGTGCCCGTGCCCGATCCGGGCAAGATCATGTGCATCGGCCTCAACTATCACGACCACGCGGAGGAGACCGGCCAGGCCGTGCCGACCTACCCGCCGGTCTTCATGCGCTGCACCACGTCGCTCGCCAACCCGGGCGAAGCGATGGTCGTGCCGAAATGCTCCGAGCAGCTCGATTACGAGGCGGAGCTCACCATCGTGATCGGCAAGAGGTGCCGCCACGTCTCCGAGGCCGAGGCGCTCGACTACGTGTTCGGCTACACGATGATGAACGAGGGTTCGGTCCGCGACTACCAGAAGAAGTCGACGCAGTGGACCGGCGCCAAGAACTTTGACAGGACCGGGCCGGTCGGCCCCTGGATCACCACCGCCGACGAGGTGCCGCCCGGCGCCTCCGGGCTGCGCATCCGCACGCTGGTGAATGGCGCGGTCATGCAGGACGCCGACACGGCGGGCATGATCTTCAACGTCGCGCAGATCGTCTCCACCCTTTCCGAGATCATGACGCTGGAGCCGGGCGACCTGATCCCGACCGGCACGCCGGCGGGCGTCGGCATGGGCCGCAGGCCGCAGGTCTGGCTGAAGCCCGGTGACGAGGTGACGGTCGAGGTGGAAGGGGTCGGCGCCCTGACCAATCCGGTCGTGGCGGAGGCCTGAACGACGAAACGCCAAGCGCCCGCGTGAATCCGGGCTGGCGCCGAGCAACGGGAGAGCCGTGAGCAATGGAAGCGACCGACAAGTGCGGCACCTGGGCGGAGCACTTCCCCGGCAATCTGCGCTGGAGCAACGCCATGCAGATCGTCAAGGGCATGACGCCTTACGGCGCGGTGGCGATGGAGGAAATCGACCGCGTCGGGCGCCGGCTGAAGGCGCGCCAGGACGAGCCCGACCTCGACACAGCCTGGCGCGAGGAATGGTCGGCGATGGCCGACCGCATCGCCGCCGTCGCCGACAAGGCCGCCGCCGAGGGCCGGGACATAACCGCCGGCAACCATTACATGCGCGCCGGCAACTACTATTACAGCGCCGAGCGCTTCATGGTGCCGGGTGACGACAAGATCGCCATGTATCGCAACGCGCTGCGCTGCTACCACGGCGCGCTGAAGCGGCTCCACCCGAACATCGAGTTCGTCGACGTCCCCTACGAGGGCACCGCCCTTCCCGCCTATTTCGTCAGGGCCTCGAAGGACGGCAAGCCTGCGCCCACCGTCGTGCTCTTCGACGGCATGGACAATTGCAAGGAGATGAGCGTCGTCTTCGCCGGGCTCGACTTTGCCAAGCGCGGCATCAACACGCTGGCGATCGACGGTCCCGGCCAGGCAGAGGCGCTCCGCCTGCGCAATATCGCCAGCCGCCCGGATTACGAGGTGGCCGGAGCGGCGGCCTACGACTACGTGGCCTCGCGCCCGGACGTCGACCCGAGCCGCGTGGCGGTGATGGGCTACAGCTTCGGCGGCTATCACGCCCCGCGCATCGTCGGCAACGACAAGCGCTACGCGGCCGGCGTCGCCTTCGGCGCGATGCACTGGGACATGCATGCCTGGCAGTCCGACATCAAGGCGAAGCTCGCGGCCGATCCGAAGACGAGCTTCTCCTCGGACTTCCAGTTCCGCTGGGTGGTCGGCTCGCCCGACAACAAGGCCGCGCTGGAGCGGGCGAAGCTCTTCACGCTCGAAGGGATCGCCCAGCAGATCGACTGCCCGTTCCTGATCCTGCACGGCGAGAACGACCGCATCGTGCCGCTCGAATCCGCCCGGATCCTCTACGACAAGATCGGCTCGAACCGGAAGCACCTGAAGATCTTCACGGCGGAGGAAGGCGGCACCGAGCACTGCCAGGTCGACCACCGTCAGATCGGCATCGACTATATCGGCGACTGGCTGCTGGAGAACATCTAGCCGAGGCCGGCCGCGCCCGGGACGAGGACACTTGACCGCGAACGTCCTGCCGAAGAGCCTTCTCGACAATCCTCGCCTGTCCACCTGGATCGGCTTCGAGGAGCCCGGGCGCGTGCGCCTCTCCACCGGCAAGGTGGAGCTCGGCCAGGGCATCCTGACGACGCTTTCCCAGATCGCCGCCGAGGAGCTCGACGTCGCCGTCGACTGCATCGCGATCCGGTCCGGGACGACGGAATCCGGCCCTGCCGAGGACTTCACCTCGGGCAGCAACTCGACCACCGTTTCGGGCGGCGCGATCCGCCTCGCAGCGGCCGAGATCCGCAGCCTCTTCCTCGTGCGAGCCGCCGAGATGCTGGCCTGCGATCCGGCGGAGCTCTCCGTCGAGGACGGGTCCTTTCGGCGCGGCGCGAGCGATACCGGGCACGACTATTGGTCGCTGGCAGGGGCGGTCGACCTCGACCGCGACGCGAGCGGCAACGCGCCCGCGAAGCGCCCGGCCGACTACCGGGTGGTCGGACGGAGCGTGCCCCGCGCCGACCTTTACGAGCGCGTCGCCGGAACGCCCTTCGTGCACGATCTCGCGCCGCCGGACATGCTGCACGCGCGTGTGCTGCACCGCCCGTGGAGCGGCGCGGTTCTCGCCGGCCTCGACGAACAGGCGGTGCGGAAGGCCGCCGCCGCTCCGATCGAGATCGTCCGGGACGGCGATTTCGCCGCGTTTCTTTCCGCCGACCGGACGGCTGCGGTCGCCGCCTGGCAAGCCGCCAGGCTGAAAGCTGTCTGGACCGGCGGCACCCCGCCGCCCGACGAGGCCGACACGGCCGATTGGCTTGTGAGCCGCCCGAGCCGAGACCGCGAAGTGACGTTTCGCAGCGATCCCGGCGCGGCTGCGACAGCGCCCGATCTCGAGGCGCGGTTTGCGCGCGGCTACGTCACCCACGGCTCCATCGCGCCGTCCTGCGCGCTCGCGGCGTTCAGCGGCGAGATCCTCACCGTCCACAGCCATACCCAGGGTCCCTTCGTCCTGAGGACCTGGCTCGCCCGCACGCTGGGACTGGAAGCGGACCGGGTCCGCGTCTTCCACACGCCGGGCGCCGGCTGCTACGGCCACAATTCGGCCGACGATGCCGCTTTCGAGGCGGCGTTCCTGGCATTGCGCCACCCGGGCCGGCCCGTCCGGGTCGAATGGACGCGCGAGGACGAGTTCGCCGCTGCACCCGTCGGCCCGGCCTCGGTCGTCAGGATCGCCGCCGCACTCGACGGACGCAGCCGCCCGGCGGCCTGGGCGATCGAGCTCTGGAGCCCCATCCACGGCCGCCGGCCGGGCATGAACGGCCGCGCGAACGTCGTCGCCGCCGACGCGCTCGGGCTGACCGAGCCCGAGCCGGAGGAGCTCGAGGACGTGCCGGACGCGATCGGCGGCGGCGCGACGCGCAACGCCGAGGCCTGTTACGACCTGCCCCGCCAGACCATGACCCACCACCGCCTGGCCGGCATCCCTCTCCGCACCTCGACCATCCGTGGCCTCGGCTCGCACCTCAACACCTTCGCCATCGAAAGCATGATGGACGAGCTCGCCGGCCGCGCCGGCGAGAACCCGCTCGGCTACCGCATGGCCCTCGCTTCGGACCCGCGGGCGCGCCGCGTCATGGAAGAGGCGGCGGCGATGGCGGACTGGCACCGTAGGCCCGCCGGCGGCGACGGCACGGGCTTCGGCCTCGGCTGCGGCCGCTACAAGAACCGCGCCGCCTACATGGCCGCAATCGCGAAGGTCGTCGTCGATGAGGAGGTGCGGGTCGAGACGGTCTGGGCCGCCGTCGATGCCGGCCTCGTCGTCAACCCCGACGGCGCCGCGAGCCAGGTCGAAGGCGGCATCGTGCAGGCGGCGAGCTGGACGCTGAAGGAACAGCTCCGTTTCCGCGACGGCCGGTCCGCCGCCGAGGCCTGGGACGACTACCCGATCCTCCGCTTCTCCGAGGTGCCCGAGATCGAGATCCGCTTCGTCGGCTCGGCCGACGAGCCGACGCTCGGGATCGGCGAGGCTTCCGTCGGGCCGACGGCGGCCGCGATCGGGAACGCAGTCGCGCACGCGCTCGGTGCGCGCATTCGCGAGATGCCGCTCACGCGCGAGCGGATCATGGCCGCACTGCTCGGCGAGGAGGCAAGCTGATGTCAGGCAACCGCTGGGTCGAGCATTTCCCCGGCAACCTGAAATGGTCGAACGCCACGCTGGTGACGAAGGGCATGGCGCCCTACGGCGTGGTCGCGCTCAACGACATCGAACGCATCTGTCAGCGCCTCGAGCCGCGCCAGGACGACCACGACGCCTGGCACGAGGAATGGTCGGCGATGGCCGCCGAGGTCGAGGCGAGGGCTGAAGAGGCCGCCGCCAGGGGGCGGAGCATGTCGGCGGGCGACGACTACATGCGGGCCGGCTACTACTATTACACGGCCGAGCGGATGGTTCATCCGGGCGCACTGAAGACCGAGATCTACCGGAAGTCGTTGCGCTGTCACAAGGAGGGTCTGCGCCGGTCCTTTCCCGAGATCGAGCCGGTCGAGGTGCCGTACGAGGGCACCACGCTCCCCGCCTATTTCCTGCCGGCGAAAGGCGCCTCCGGCCCGGCCCCGACCGTCGTCGTGTTCGACGGCCTCGACAATTGCAAGGAGATGAGCGTCATCTTCGCCGGGCTCGAATTCTCCCGGCGCGGCTTCAACACGCTCGCGATCGACGGGCCGGGCCAGGGCGAGACGCTGCGGCTGCGCGGCATTCCGAGCCGCCACGATTACGAGGTGCCGGCGACCGCCGCCTACGAGTACGTCGCCGCCAGGCCGGAGGTCGATCCAGCGCTCGTCACCATCCTCGGCTACAGCTTCGGCGGGTACGCGGCGCCACGCGCCGCGGCCTTCGAGAAGCGCTACGCCGGCTGCGTCGCCTTCGGCGCGATGTTCTGGGACCTCAAGGCCTGGCTCGTCCGCATCGAGATCGAGATGCGCAACCACCAGGCTGCGACCTCGCACTTCCAGGTGCCCTGGGTGCTCGGCATCCCCGATCTCGACATGGGCAAGGCGATCGAGCGCATGGAGGCGTTCAGCCTGGACGGCGTGGTCGAACGGCTCGAATGCCCGTTCCTCGTGGTCCACGGCGAGAACGACCGGCTGATCCCGCCCGAGGAGGCCAGGATCCTATACGAGCGTGCCGGCTCGGACGTGAAGACGCTCAAGATCTTCACGGAGGCGGAGGGGGCGGCCGAACACTGCCAGGTCGACGACCGCCGCGCCGGCGTGAACTACATCGCCGACTGGATCGCGGAGAACGTTGTGTCGCGGGGCCGGGGCCGATGACGCGGCGTCTGCCCGCCGGCGGCGCGCTGCCGCGCGCGAGCGGTGCAGCGCTTGCGCGCTCAGGCGAAGCCGTAGAGCCGCGCCGGGTTGTCGACGAGGATGCGGCGGCGGGTCTCCGCGTCGGGAACCCATTCGGCCAGCAGGTTGAGGAGCGCGCCGTCGTTCGGCATCTCCCGCCAGTGGAGGACATGGGGCCAGTCGGACCCCCAGATCACCCGGTCCGGCGCGGCTTCCACGACGGCGCGCGCGAACGGCGCGACGTCGCCATAGGGCAGCCGTTCCTCCGCGGAGATCCGGTAAGGCGCGGTGAGCTTCACCCAGAAGAAGCCGTCGCGGAGCATGCCCAGGAAGCGCTGGTAGCCGGGATGGTGCAGCCCGGCGCGTGTCGGCGTGTACCCGATATGCCCGACCGAGACCGGCACCGGCATCGCCTTCACCAGGTTCTCGAGCTCCGGCGCCTGCTCGACATGGACGAGCAGTTCCACGTGCCAGCCGAGATCCTTGATCCGCTCCGCCATCATGATGAGTTCGGAGAGCGAGGCGAACGGCATGCCGCCGGGATCGATCAGGTTGACCCGGAGGCCGCGAGCGCCCTGACGGTGCATCGCTTCGAGCTCGCTCTGCAGCACGCCCTCGCCGACGGAGACGACGGCCCTCAGCCGGTCGGGGTGCTGAGCGGCGGCGTCGAGAATGCCGCGATTGTCGGTGCCGTGCGCGCTCGCCTGAACGAGCACGAGTCGCTCTATCCCGAGCGCATCGTGCATGGCGAGGAGGTCGGCGAGCGGCGTCGCCGCCGGCGTGTAGCCCCGTTTCGCCTGGAGCGGATAGCGCTCGAACGGCTCGAAGATGTGGGCGTGGCAGTCGCAGGCTCCGGCCGGGACCGCGAAACCAGGGGCGGCCGGCTCCGGGTCGGGACACGGGCAGACCGGCAATGTGTCGGGCATGATGTCTCCTGCACCTGGCGCCGGCTTTCCGCACCGCCACCGCAATCGTTTGCTACCATCGCACACGGGATCGAGCAACGGAGTTGACACCAAGCTCAATGAAGGCAATGCGTTAAGCTGTGGCAGAAAAGTTCAAAAAGGGAGGAAACAGTGAATACCACATTCAAGTCGTCCGCGCGGGCATTGCTCGCCGCGGTAGGTATCGTCTCCGTATCCTCGCTCGGGGCGATTGCGCAGGAAGCGCGCGCGCCGAACGGGCCGATCGAAATTACCGTCCCGTCCAGCGCAGGAAGCACGCCCGACGTACTGATGCGCCGGGCAGCCAAGATCTGGAACGAGGAGAAGATCATCGAGCAGCCGGTCGTCGTGGTGAACCGGCCCGGCGGCGCCTGGATGGTGGGCATGAACTATGTCCTCGAGCGCCCCGGCGACGAGAACAATGTGCTCGCCTTCGCAGAACCGACGATCTCGACACCGATCGCGCAGGGCCTCGAGCCGGTCTACGACAAGCTCACGACGCTCGGCATCTTCGTCCAGACGCAGCTCGTGGTAGTGGCGCAGCCCGATCACCCGGCCAACAGCCTCGCCGAGCTGGTGGCGATCGCGAAGGACAAGCCGCGCGAGGTGAAGGTCTCGGGGGCGAACGCCGCCTCGACCGACGCCCAGGTCATGGCGCTCATCGAGAAGGCCGCCGACGTCGACCTCACCTACATCCCGCATGACGGCGGCGGCGCGGCGCAGGCCACATTCCTCGGCGGCAACACCGACCTCATCACCCTCACCATCGACGAGGCCCTGCCGCTCATCGAGTCCAACAAGGGCAAGGCGCTGGCGATCCTCAACGAGGAGCGGCGGCCGGAGGACAAGCTGAAGGACATCCCGACCGCGAAGGAGCAGGGCATCGACGTGGTGTGGGGCCAGGTCTTTGGCCTCTCCGGCGCGCCGCAGCTCGACCCGGCGGTCGTGAAGTGGTGGGACGAGAAGATCGCCGCGCTCGTGGAATCCGACGCCTGGAAGACCGCGCTCGCCGACAACTTCCTGGGCGGCAAGTCCTATCCGAGCGCGGAGGCGACCGCCTTCGTCGCCGAGATGCACAGGGGCCGCCAGGAAATCCTGCGGGCGATCGGCGTCGCGAAGAACTGACGGCGAGAGGGCGGCCGGCATGAAGCGGCTCGACTATGCGGTGGCGGCAGCGATGCTGCTGCTGGCCGCCCTGGTGCTCTACGGCACCCGCGGCCTGCCCATCTGGGATGAGTACGCGCCCGGCTCGCGGCTGATGCCGGTGCTGGTCGCGGGGGCGAGCGTGCTGCTCGCCCTCATGCTCGTCGTTGCCACCTGGCGGCAGGCGAACGACCAAGCGGTCGACTGGCCCGAGCGTGCCGGTGCGGCCCGGGTCCTGGCGACGATGGCGGGGCTCGCTGGAATCATCGTCCTGACGCCCTGGCTCGGCCTGATACCGGCCGCAGCCTTGTTCGTGCTCTTCCAGCTTGTCGCGATCCTGCGGCAGCCGCTCGTGCCGAGCGTCGTGACGACCGCCGTGGTCGGCCTGCTGCTCCACTCCGTCTTCACGCTCTGGCTCGACCTTCGCCTGCCGAAGGGCGTGGTCGGCTTCTAGCCCCCGGGACCGCATCGCATGGAAGTGCTGCACCTTCTCGCGCAGGGTTTCGCCGCGACGCTCACGCTGGAAGGCTTCACGGCCATCGCCATCGGCGTGGTCATCGGCCAGGTGATCGGCGCCCTGCCCGGCATCGGCCCCGCCGCCGGCATGGCGCTGCTCCTGCCGGTCACCTTCGGGATGGACCCGATCCCGGCCGTGATGATGCTGATGGGCATCCTCTACGGCAGCATGTACGGCGGCACGCTGACGTCTGTGCTGATCAACGTCCCTGGTGAATCGTCGAGCATCATGACTGCGGTCGACGGCTATCAGCTCGCCCGCCAGGGCAAGGCCGGCAAGGCGCTCTCGATCGCCGCCATCGGCTCGTTCATCGCCGGAATCGCCGGCACGATCGCGCTCGCCTTCGCCGCCGCCGCGCTGAGCGCGATCGCGCTCAGGTTCAACGCGCCCGAATTCTTCCTGCTCGCCCTGCTCGGGATTTCGGCCACCGCGAGCCTTGGCACCGGTTCCCCGATCAAGGCGCTCATCATGGGTGTCTTCGGGATCGCGCTGGCGCTGGTCGGCACCGACCCCCTGCTCGGCTCGGCGCGCCTCACCTTCGGCAGAACCAGCCTGCTGGAAGGCTTCGATTTCCTGCCCGTCGCGATCGGGGTGTTCGGCATCGCCGAGGTGCTGGTCTCGATCGAGCGCACGGTCCACGCCACCCCGACGGCGACCCGCCTCCGCGACATGTGGATCACGGGACGCGAATGGGCGGAGTGCCGGATGGCGATCCTGCGCGGCAGCCTCATCGGCTTCTTCGTCGGCATGACGCCGGGGGCCGGCGCGACCATCTCCTCCTTCCTCGCCTATGTCGCGGAACGGCGCTTCAGCAAGGAGCCGGAACGGTTCGGCAAAGGCGCGCTCGACGCGGTCGCGGCGACCGAATCGGCGAACAACAGCTCGGTCACGGGAGCGCTTGCCCCGATGCTGGCGCTCGGCATCCCGGGCTCGTCCGGCACGGCCGTCCTGCTCGCCGCCCTCACCCTTCAGGGCATCCGGCCGGGGCCGATGCTGATGCAGCAGGAGCCGCTGCTCGTCTGGAGCCTGATCGCCAGCATGTTCATCGGCAATCTGATCCTGCTCGTGCTCAACCTGCCGCTCGCGCCGCTCTTCGCCGCGCTGCTGCGCGTTCCTTACGCCTATCTCGCTCCCGGCATCCTCGCGATCTCGATGGTGGGCGCCTACTCCGCGACCATGGGCTTCTACTCGGCGATCCTGGCGCTGGTGTTCGGGGTCATCGGCTACGTCATGATCAAGGCCGACCTGCCGCGCGCGCCGCTCGTGCTCGCCGTCGTGCTCGCGCCCCTCATGGAGACCTCGCTGCGGCAGTCGCTCATGCTGTCGCTCGGCGACCCGATGATCTTCCTGCAGCGGCCGGTCTCCGCCGGCCTCGTCGTCGTCGTCGTGTTCGCCCTGCTCTGGCCCATCATCGCGGCCTTCCTTCGCCGGCGGCGGAGCCTGAAGGAGGCGATGCCGTGATCGGCGGAACCGCCAACCTTCCGGCCTGACCGCCCGGCCGTCCCATTCCACCAGCAATCGGAGAGATCATGCCTGTCGAACGCGGACCCTGGATCGATACCTTTCCCGGCAACTTCCTGTGGTCGAACGCCACCCTCATCATGAAGGGCATGGCACCTTACGGCGTCGTGTCGCTGGAGGAGATGGACCGCGCCTGCGAGCGGCTGCGGCCGCGCCAGGGCGACCAGACCGCGTGGTGGGAGGAATGGGGCGCGCTCGCCCGCGACGTCGAGGCGCTCGCCGAGAAGGCGGTCGCCGAAGGCAACAGCCGGACCGCGGGTAACTACTATTACCGCGCCGCACATTACCACTACAACGCCGAGCGCTTCGTGCCGCCCGGCGACGAGAAGCGCGAGATGAGCCGGACCGCCTATCGCTGCTATCACGAGGGCATCAGGCGGCGCTATCCCGAGATCGAGTTCGTCGAAGTGCCCTACGAGGGCACCACTCTGCCCGCGCTGTTCCTGCGCGCCGAACGCGCCGACGGCCCGGCGCCGACGGTCGTGATCGTGAACGGCATGGACAATTCCAAGGAGATGAGCATCATCTTCGCCGGCCTCGAATTCGCGAAGCGCGGCTTCAACACGCTCGCGCTCGACGGCCCCGGACAGGGCGAGACGCTGCGCCTGCGCGGCATCCACAGCCGCTACGATTACGAGGCTCCGGGCGCTGCAGCCTACGATTACCTCTCCGGCAGGTCGGACGTCGACCCGGCCCGCATCGCCATCATGGGCTACAGCTTCGGCGGCTATTATTCGTCCCGGATCGCAGCGTTCGAACCGCGCTACGCGGCCTGCATCGCGCTCAGCGCGCTGCATTGGGACCTCGCGGCCTGGCAGCTCCGAATCAAGCAGAAGACGGAGAGCGATCCCAAGGCGATCGGCCAGTCCAACTTCCAGTTCCAATGGGTTGTGAACGCGAAGACGGCGGACGAGGCGATCGAGATCGCCCGCAAGTTCTCGCTGAAGGACGTGGCGCACCAGATCGCCTGCCCGTTCCTCGTCACGCATGGTGGCAACGACAGGATCGTGCCGACCGAGAATGCCCCGAAGCTCTACGAAGCGGTCGGCTCGAAGGACAAGACCATCAAGATCTTCTCCATCGAGGAAGGCGGCGCCGAGCACGCCCACGTCGACAACCGCCAGGTCGGCATCGACTTCGCGGCCGACTGGCTCGCCTCGAAGCTCTTGAACCGCTGAGGGGAACACTCGTCCTCCGCAGCCGCGGAAGCCTGGTGAGGTTTCCGCGGCCGTTTGCCATCGCGTCCTCTCTGCGAGACACGGCTGGACTATAATCCGTCGCGTCTTCCTTCCCTCAACGGCTCGACCGTGTCCGCTCGACTTGCGGACGTCCCTTTACGGTCCGGTTTTTCTTGCCTCAACCGCTGCCGGGCTGGGAGCGCCCGTTTGCATTTCGGAAGTTTACACCTACATTGTATTTTCCATTTCGAATCAGAGCCTTGCCCGCCGCGATGACCAAGCAGAGAAGACGCAAGCAGTTCGCAGCCCTGCCGTACCGGCCGATCGAGGACGGCGGGATCGAGATCCTGCTCGTGACGTCGCGCGACACGGGGCGCTGGGTTCTGCCGAAGGGCTGGCCGATGAAGAAGCACGCCCCGCACGTCGCAGCGGCGATCGAGGCCTTCGAGGAGGCCGGCGCCATCGGCAAGCCATCCAAGCAGGCGATCGGCAGCTACGAGTACCAGAAGCAGACCGCGACGGACACGGTCCCCTGCCGGGTCACCGTCTATCCCTTGCGCGTCGAACGGCTCGAGGAGACCTGGCCCGAACAGGACGAGCGCCGACGGGTCTGGTTTCAACCGGAAGATGCAGCGGAGCAGGTGCAGGAACCCGACTTGCGCGCGCTTCTCCAGAACGTCGAGGAGACGTTCGCGGCCCGCGCCTGACCGAAGCCCCCGGGCCTTAGAGCGGCACGCAGTCGCGTTCCGGCCGGTGGTCCGGCCGGAACCGCCGAGTAGCCTCCCCGCGTCAGGTCCAGTTCGCCCGCTTTGCGAGTTCGGCGGCGGTCTGCTGCGAGTCCCGGACGACCTGCTGGAAGTCGAGCGCGGTGAAGTCGCCCTTTCGCCGGAGGATTCGCCCGTCGACGATGACGGTATCGACGTTCCCCGGGTGCGCGAGGTTCACGAGCGCGTCGTACGGGTCGCCGATCGGCGCCATGTTGGGCGCGTCGGTGCGCACGAGAATGATGTCGGCGCGCTTGCCCGGGGAGAGCGACCCGACCTTGTCGCCGACGCCCATGTCGTAGGCGCCGTCGATCGTGGCGAGCTCGACGAGCCGTTTCGGCGAGAGCGGGACGGCATCGCCGATCCGGTGCTGGTGCAGCGCATAGAGCGTGCGCATGCAGTTGAAGCAGTCGCAGTTGAAGGTGGCGATGTGGTCGATCGACATGCTGATCGGCACGTTCGCCTCCAGGAGCTCGGCGAGCTGGATCTCGCCGACCTTGGCGGAGCGGCGGGACTCGCCCAGCGGCGCCATGCTGTAGCTGGTGCGGTGCTTCGCGAGGATCTCGCGGTCCTCCGGCGTCGTCAGCAGCGGATGGACGAGCTGCACGTCGGGCCCGAGCAGGCCCGCCTCGTCGAGCATCTTCACGGGGCTGCCCGACGAGGTGTGCATCGTGATGGGCAGGCCCAGCTCGCGCGCGGCGCCCCAGTCCCTGTGCGCCATCTCGATCGAGATCGCGCCGCGCATCTGGTTCGTGTTGTTGCCGACATTGCGCGAGCAGATGCCGAGGCTGAGCAGCGGGTTCTCCGGCAGCCATTCGCGCTTCACGCGGGCGAGATCGGCGCTGTCCATCGGCTCTTCGTTCGAGGAGCGCTGCGGCGTACCGTAGGAGAAGCGCCCGCGAATGCCGGTGTCCCGCATGGCGCGGAGCTCGGCGTCGGCGTGCTCGGGGCTGCGGACGTTATGCGCCCAGTTGTGGACCGTCGTGATGCCGGAATAGAGCGCCTCCGCAAGGCCGTGGCGCACGCTCCGGTAGGAATCCTCGGGCGTGTAGTGCGGGCCGAGGCCGGACGTCACGGGGAAGTAGCCGCGATCCGCATTGCCCTCGCGCAAGAGCGGCCGGCAACAGCTCGTCCAGAGGTGCCAGTGGGTTTCGACGAAGCCCGGCATGCAGATCGTGTTGGAGCCGTCGATCACCTCCACGTCCGGCCCCGCCCGGGTCGTGCGGCCGACGCCGACGATGACGCCGTCGCGGACATGGACGTCGCCGTCGGGAAGCTCGCCGAGATTGTGCTCCATCGTGAGCACATGCGCGTTCTTGATGACGAACTCGCCGCGCGTGGGCAGTGAAGCCGAGGGCCTGTCGGCCTGTGCCGGCCCTGCCGTTCCCTGGGCGATCGCCGGCTTCGGCAGCAGTCCCGCCGTGCCGATCGCGGTCGCGCCCAAGAGAACGCTTCGACGATCCAGATGATTGTCGCTCATTTCCTTCTCCCTCCCAGGCCCGGCCGTCTTCTGCAGGCGGGCTGCTGCTCGCGGGACCTTCGTCCCCCGAGCAGCACGATACCAGCACGGCAATCGTTTGCGAGAGCCAATCTGCGTTATAGGACTTCGGGGAGCCGCCCGCCGCCGGGAGGGATTCAGCGCTCGACGAAAGCCTTTTCGATCACGTAGTGGCCCGGCTCCGTCGCACTGCCTTCGCTGAACGCGATCTCGTCGAGATGGGTGCGCATGTCGGCGAGCATGTCCGGGCTTCCGCACATCATGACGCGGTCCTCCGCCTCGTCGAAGGCCGTCATGCCGAGATCGGCGAACAGCCGGCCGGAGCGCACCAGATCGGTCAGGCGGCCGCGGTTGCGGTAGGGCTCGCGCGTGACGGTGGGATAATAGACGAGCTTCTCGCGCACCTCCTCGCCGAAGAGCTCGTTGCCGGGAAGATCTTGGGTGATGAGGTCCTGGTAGGCGAGTTCCGCAACGTGCCGGACGCCGTGGACGAGCACGATCCGCTCGAAGCGGTCGTAAGCCTCGGGATCCTTAATGATCGACAGGAAGGGTGCCAGCCCCGTTCCGGTCGAGAGCAGCCACAGGTTACGGCCGGGCAGGAGGTTGTCGAAGACGAGCGTGCCGGTCGGCTTGCGACCGACCAGGATGGCGTCACCCTCGCGCAGATGCTGGAGACGCGAGGTGAGCGGGCCGTCCTGGACTTTGATCGAGAAGAACTCGAGCGTCTCCTCGTGATGTGCGCTCGCCATCGAATAGGCGCGCAGGAGCGGTTTGCCCTCGACCTCGATCCCGATCATGGTGAACTGGCCGCTGCGGAAGCGGAAGGCCTGGTCGCGGGTGGTCCTGAAGCTGAACAGCGTGTCGGTCCAGTGGCGGACATCGAGCACGGTTTCATGCTGCAGCTGGCTCATCGCGTCCCCCGTCCGGACCAGGACAACGTCAGGCACTCACACGGTGTGACCGTATGACAGGCATACGATCCCGTCAAGAGCTGCGGCGCCCGCCCGCGTACCAGGACGTGTTCTTCGCACCTGCAGGGAAGATAAGTATCTGCTGCCGTGTGTCCGATGCGGCCGGCGGACGCATCGGACACACGGCGGCCGCATCGTGCGCGGTTGAATGGCGCTGACCCAAGCGCCATCTTGACAGCGGATGCCCTGATCGGGCTTATGCCGACAGCGGCGCGGGCCCTTGGTCCGCGCCTGAATTCGTTTGGGCGGGATGTCCCTCGGGAGATCCGTCGGTTCGACTGGAAGAAGCCCGCCGGCGAAAGCCAGGCGGCGCAACGAACAAGAGGAACAACATGTTCGCAGTCATCAAGACCGGCGGCAAGCAGTACCGCGTTGCCGCCGACGAGACGTTGAAGATCGAAAAGCTTCCCGGCGATGCCGGCGACGAGCTCGTGTTCGACGAGGTGCTGCTGCTCGGCGGCGACGGCGAGGCGAAGGTCGGCGCGCCGCTCGTGTCCGGAGCGAGCGTGAAGGCCACGATCGTCGAGCATACGCGCGGCCGCAAGATCATCGTGTTCAAGAAGCGGCGCCGGCAGAATTCGCGCCGCAAGAATGGCCACCGCCAGGACTACACCGTCGTCCGCATCACCGAGATCGCGGCCGGCTGATCCGGCGAGCCAAGGAGAGAGACAATGGCACACAAAAAGGCAGGCGGCTCGTCCCGCAACGGCCGCGATTCCGCGGGCCGGCGCCTCGGCGTCAAGAAGTTCGGCGGCGAGCACGTCATTCCGGGCAACATCATCATCCGCCAGCGCGGCACCAAGTGGCACCCCGGCAGCAATGTCGGCCTCGGCAAGGACCACACGATCTTCGCGCTCGTCGAGGGCAAGGTGACCTTCGCCTCCAAGGCCGGCGGCCGGACCTTCGTCTCGGTGGACCCGATCCAGGAGGCGGCCGAATAGCGCTCCGCGCGATTCCGGCCGAGATTGCGAGGGGGAGCGGTGACGCTTCCCCTTTTTCGTTCGGCTTTGCCGGCCCGGGGCTCGGGATGGAACTGAGGACGGCGCGCCTCCTGCTGAGACCGATCCGCGCCGAGGACGCGCCTGCGCTCCACGCGATCGAGAACGACTGGGAGGTGGTGCGGATGCTCGCCGCCGTGCCCTGGCCGCTTTCCGTTGCGGCGGTGGAAGCGTTCGCGGCGCGTCCAGCCGCCGAGCGCGAGAGCGACAACTTCGTTCTGGTCGCGAACGGTTTCGCGGTCGGTGCCGCGGGCGTGAAGCGGCCGGGCAGCGGCGATCCTCCCCGCGAGATGCCGCGCCTGGGATATTGGGTCGGCCGAGCTTTCCAGGGCAGAGGCTACGCCGGCGAGGCGGTGGCGGCGGTCACCGCATGGGCCTTCGAACGCTGGGACGCGCACCGCGTCGGCGCTGGAGTCTTCGTCGACAACCCGGCATCGCTGCGCGTCCTGGAGAAGCTGGGCTTCCGCGAGGTCCGGCGCTATGACACACCCTCCCTGTCCCGCGGCGTGCCGATCCGAACGATCGACATGCAGGTGACGCGGGCCGATTTCGAGACAGCGGCGCGATGAAGTTCCTCGACCAGGCCAAGGTCTACGTCCGGTCCGGCAATGGCGGCGCCGGCGCGGTCTCGTTCCGGCGCGAGAAGTTCATCGAGTTCGGCGGGCCGGACGGCGGCGACGGCGGGCGCGGCGGCGACGTCTGGGCGGAGGCGGTCGACGGGCTCAACACACTCATCGACTACCGCTACCAGCAGCATTTCAAGGCGAAGACCGGCGGACACGGCATGGGCCGCAACATGGCCGGCGCCAACGCCCCGGACCTCGTGCTCAAGGTGCCGGCCGGCACCGAAATCCTCGACGAGGACAACGCGACCGTGATCGCCGATCTCCAGAAGGTCGGCGACCGCGTGCTGCTCGCCCGCGGCGGCAATGGCGGCTTCGGCAACACGCATTTCAAGTCCTCGACGAACCAGGCGCCCCGCCGCGCCAATCCCGGCCAGGAGGGGATCGAGAAGTGGATCTGGCTCCGGCTGAAGCTGATCGCCGATATCGGGCTGGTCGGGCTGCCCAATGCCGGCAAGTCGACGCTGCTTGCACGCGTCACCGCGGCGAAGCCGAAGATCGCAGACTATCCCTTCACCACGCTTCACCCCAATCTCGGCGTCGTCCGGCACAAGGGCCGCGAGTTCGTGCTCGCCGACATTCCTGGCCTCATCGAGGGCGCGCATGAAGGAGTCGGGATAGGCGACCGCTTCCTCGGCCATGTCGAGCGCTGCCGCGCGCTCGTCCACCTGGTGCCGGCGTTCGGCGAGGAGGATCCGGCGGAGGCCTATCGGATCGTGCGCGAGGAACTCGAGGCCTATGGCGGCGGGCTGGCGGACAAGCCGGAGCTGCTCGTCCTTTCCAAGGCCGATCTCGTGGACGGGGAAACGCTCGCCGCCGCGAAGCGCGACCTGGAGGCGCAGGCCGGCCGCGTGCCGCTGGTCGCATCGGCTGCGACGAGCCAGGGCATCGAGGCGCTCCTCGACGCCTGCCTGGCGCTCCTCGACGGCGGCCGCGAGGACCGCTCGGCGGCCGGCGAAGGGAAGCCCTGGACGCCGGGCACATGAGCGGAAGGGGGCTCGGCGCGCGCCGCCGCATCGTCGTCAAGGTCGGCTCGGCTTTGCTGGTCGATCGCGAAAGCGGCCTCAAGCGGGACTGGCTCGCCGCGCTGTGCGACGACCTGAAGGCGCTCACGGGAAAGGGCAAGGAGGTGCTCGTCGTCTCCTCCGGAGCGATCGCGCTCGGGCGCGGCGTCCTCCGCCTTCCCCGCGGCCCGCTGAAGCTGGAGGAGGCCCAGGCCGCGGCCTCCGTCGGGCAGGTGGCGCTCGCCGGCGCATGGGCGTCTGCCCTGTCGGAGCGCGGCCTGACCGCCGCTCAGATCCTGCTTACGCTCGGCGACACGGAAGAGCGGCGGCGCTATCTCAACGCCCGCGCCACGCTCGCCACGCTCCTGAAGCTCGCGGCCGTCCCGGTCATCAACGAGAACGACACGGTCGCGACCAACGAGATCCGCTACGGCGACAACGACCGGCTCGCCGCGCGCGTCGCCGCGATGGTCGGCGCCGACTGCCTCGTCCTCCTCTCCGACATAGACGGGCTCTACAGTGCCCCGCCGCAGGAGGACCCCGCCGCCCGCTTCATCCCGCACGTGCCGGCGATCACGGCCGAAATCGAGGCGATGGCCGGCGCGGCCGGGTCCGAGCTCTCGCGCGGCGGCATGAAGACGAAGATCGAGGCCGGCAAGATCGCGACCGCCGCCGGCGCCGCCATGGTGATCGCGAGCGGCCGCGTCATGCATCCGCTCGCCGCCATCGACGCGGGCGCGCGCGCGACCTGGTTCGACCCGCTCGCGACCCCGGCCTCGGCGCGAAAGGCCTGGATCGCCGGCCACATCGAGCCGCGCGGCACGATCGTGGTCGATCGCGGCGCGGCCGCCGCGCTCCAGTCCGGCAAGAGCCTGCTTCCGGCCGGCGTGACGCGCGTGTCCGGAAGTTTCGCGCGCGGCGACGCCGTGATCATCGTCAATAGCGACGGCGCGGAGCTCGGCCGCGGCCTGGTAGCCTTCGACGTGGCCGAGGCGCATAAGATCGCCGGCCGCCGCAGCAGCGAGATCGAGGCGATCCTCGGCTATCGCGGGCGCTCCGCAATGATCCACCGTGACGACATGGTGCTGCGCGAGGGCTGAAGACCCGGGTGCAGCCGGCTCAGTTGCACCAGCTCCGCCGCCTGCCCTCCCACGGCCTGGCGAGGCCGCGCTCGACGAGCGTGTCGCCGACCGAGGCGCCGTCGCGCTTGATGACGCGGAGCTTGCGGCCGTAGCGGTCCTCGTCGCGCGACCCGACGGAAACGAGCTGGAACGGGCCGTCGTTCATGATGTCCAGGAGGGCATGCGTCGCCTGCCGCCCGAGCGCCGCCTCCGAAGCGCAGCGCGACTGGCGCGTCTCCGGCGCGTCGATGTCGGCGATCCGGATCGTCAATCCGCCATAGCGGAGCGTATCGCCGTCGATGACGCAGTCCTGCTGCACGGCCGACCGGCAGAGCCGGAACTCGGCATGCCCGGTCGTGCTGTTCGCCCGCTCCTCCGACAAGAACAGGCCGGCCATCGCCAACGCCGCCAGTGCCGCGAGGAGCGGCCAGCGCCCGGATCGGAACCGCCTGCCGCGGTGGCCTGGGCGGGATCGCCCGCCGCTGCGCACGAGACGGGGATCTGCCCGCCTGCGCCCGAATTCGATGATGTCCGCCACGCGCTCCTCCGCCGCCGAGGCAGAGTGCGGGCGAGGCCTCGATCCCTTCCACCGCCATGCCGAAGGAAGGTTGACGCATGGTGAACGCGCCGCTCGGAATGCCGCGCCCCGCGGCGATCCCTAAACTTTGAGCAGGTGATCGCGGGCGCGACGCAGCAAGCGGTAAAGGCTGCGCATTCAGGCGAGTACCGCCTTCGAGCGAACCCCGTATCGTGCCGTTCGCCGGCGCAAGATCGACCGGCCACGACAACAACAGGTCCGAGGGGGATTTCCGGATGTGCAGGAACTGCATTGAAAGCCACGGCCAACTGTCGCGCCGCAGCTTCATCGGCGGAGGTGCGGCCCTTGCCGGCCTGGCGGGGCTCGGGCTCGGGCCGGACGCGGCGCGCGCGCAGGTGCCCGATGCGCCGAACGCCATCTCGCCGGACGAAGCGCTCGAGCGCCTCCTCGCCGGCAACGGGCGGTATGCCGCCAACGACGCCGCGAACCGGGACTATTCGGTCGGCCGGACGGCGCGGTCGCAGGCGCAGCACCCGATCGCGGCAATCGTGAGCTGCGCGGACTCCCGCGTCTCCCCGGAACTCCTGTTCGACCAGGGGCCGGGCGAGCTGTTCGTCGTCCGGGTGGCGGGGAACTTCGTCAACGAGGACGGCCTCGCGAGCCTCGAATACGGCGCGAAGTTCCTCGGCATCCCGCTCGTCCTCATCCTCGGGCATTCCGGGTGCGGCGCCGTGGATGCCACCATCAAGGTGATCCAGGACAAGGCCGAGCTTCCCGGCCATCTGCCGCAGCTGGTGGATTCGCTGCGGCCGGGCGTCGAGGCGGCCATCGCCGCAAAGCCGGAAAACCTCCTGGCGGCGGCGACGGTCGAGAACGTCCGCCACAACGTGACGAAGCTGCAGGCGGCGGAGCCGATCGTGAGCGGCCTCGTCTCCGAAGGCCGGGTGAAGGTGGTCGGCGGCGTCTACGACATCGCAACCGGCAAGGTGACGATGCTCTAGCGCTCATCGTCGCCCGAGCCTTTACGTGCCGCGATCCGCGGCGAACCGGGCGCATTCCGGGCACCGATCATGGCGCCGGGCCGATGATCGGTGCCAATCCGGTCAGGCTGCCCGCGCCAGCGCGACGGCGTCGGAACCCGCAGGATAATGCAGCCGATCCGACGCATCGTTCGCAGCCAGCCACACCGCCTCGGCGACATCGCTTTCCTTCGTCGTTAGGGCCGGGTCGGCGAACCCGGCAAAGATGGGCCGCGCGAACTCCGCATAGGCTTCCGGAACGAGATCCATGACCGGAATGACAGTGTTCGCCGCAAACCGCGTCGTCGGCGCGTAGCCCGGCTCCACCAGCTTCACGCGGATATCGAAGGCAGCCAGTTCATGCGCCAACGAGCCGGTGAAGCCCGCTACGGCCTGCTTGCTGGCGGTGTAGGCGGCCGCCAGCGGCATCGGCGCCAACGTCACGCTGGAGGTGACGTTCACGATCACGCCAGACCGATTCTCCCGCATTTGCGGGATCACGGCCTGCACCATGGCCAGCACGCCGAACGTATTGGTGTCGAACACCTCGCGCACATGCGACATCGGGGTTGCCTCGAAGGCGCCGACGACGCCGATGCCGGCATTGTTCACCAGCACGTCGATCGGCCCTGCTGCCTCGACTGCGGACGCGACGCTCTCGGGGCTGGTGACGTCCAGCGGCAGGATGCGGACGCGCTCCGAGTCGGGGAGCAGGCCCTCGCGCGGGGTACGCATGGTGGCGATGACGGTCCAACCCTGCGCGTGGAAGTGGCGGGCGGTCTCCAGCCCGTAGCCGGACGAGCAGCCGGTGATGAGGACGGTTTTCATGTCGGTCTCCTGTGCGTGAGGTTGACGGGATCGATCTAAGCTGCATGATCAGGACCATCATCAATCGATCGTCCGAATTCTATTGGCGAAAGTCCGAGATGATCGACCCCCTCTCCCAAGTCATCCAGCTGCTGCGCCCGCGCGCGGTGTTCTCGAAAGGGATCAGCGGCGCCGGCCGCTGGGCCGTGCGCTATGCCGAATTCGGCCAGCCTGGTTTCTGTGCCGTGACCGAGGGGCGATGCTGCCTTGCCGTCGATGGCGAGGCGCCCGTCGTGCTCGAAGAAGGAGACTTCGTTCTCCTGCCGGCAACGCCCGCCTTCACCATGTCCGGCTTCGAGCCCGCGACCCCGGTGCGCATAGACCCGCGGACGGCGTCGCCGCCTGACGGGGAAGTCCGCTACGGGCGGGCCGACGGGCCACCCGACGTCCGGCAGTTCGGCGGCTATTTCTCCTTCGGCTCGCCCGACGCCGCGTTCCTCGTCTCACTCTTGCCGCGCATGATCCACATCCGCGGCATCCCGCGGCTGACGCAACTGGTCCGCCTCGTGGGTGACGAGGCCAAACGCGAGGACATGGGCCGCGAGCTCATCCTGGAGCGACTGGTGGAAATCCTGCTGATCGAGGCGCTCCGGGTCGTCCCGCCCGAACCGGCTGAGCCGGGCATACTGCGCGGCCTGGCCGACCCACGGATCGCCGCCGCGTTGCGCAGCATGCACGGCGATGTGCAACGGACATGGACGATCCCGCAACTCGCGCGCGAGGCGGGGATGTCCCGCTCCGCCTTCTTCGAGCGCTTCGTCCGCGTGGTCGGGGTCCGGCCGATGGAATATCTGCTCGCCTGGCGCATGGCGATCGCGAAGAAGCTGTTGCGCGACGGGGAGATCGCCCTCGACGAGGTGGCTCGACGGATCGGTTATGGCTCTGCGAGCACATTCAGCACGGCCTTCAGCCGCCATGTCGGCGTGCCTCCTGGTCGCTTCATGAGAAGCTCGGTTTCGCACGGCGAAGCGGCGCATGCTTTCCAGGCGTGGAATTGACTGCAGCGGCCGTCAAATCGTCGGGTCTTCTGCCTGGGCGACGTCTTGCCTGAGCCGCAGACGCGGCCGCTCGATAGCACCCCCTCCGTTCACTGTTGGAAGACGGCCAACCGTCGCCTCGACCCTTCGCTTTCCCCCGCGACGCTGCTCGGGCGGCCGGTCAGCGCCGACCGTCGCGCAGCTCCCGCGTCAGCATCGCCCCGGCCGCGAGGCCGAGCGCGAGCGCGGCGAAGGTCACGGCGATCGAGCGGGGCGGCAGCACCTCCTCCCAGCCCGGCGTCAGCCGCTTCGGCACGAGGCCGTAATCGACGACGGCCGCGATGCCCGCCATGACGGCCGCGTCGCGCAGGAGCTCCGGTCCGGTCCGGCGCGGCCGGCTGGCGAGCCAGGCCTCGAACGGGAGCGCCCAGAACAGCGCCGAGGCGTGGTGCGTGGCGTAGCCGAGCGCGGTGTGTTCGAGATCCGGCCCCCTGTGGTGACCGGCCTCCTCGCCGTGCAGCCAGTGGCTGGTGGCGTTGGTCGGCTGCAGGGCGCCCTTCCCTTCCGCCCGCGCGAGCCCCGCCAGGACGGCCGTGGTCACGAGGCTCGCGACCGTGCCCGTGACGGCCGCGGAGAGGCCGATCCGCTCCCATTCGCTCATCGCATCCGCTCCCGGGTTTTCCTGTGCGCTGATGCTTGAACAGCCGATCGCCGCCGCCGTTCCCGCCGGTCGCGGCGCGCCGGTCCGTCGGCGGCGCCCGAGCCGTCAGCCGTCGTTGGCGGAATTGAGCTCGCTCGGCCGGAGCCCGTCGGCGAGCTTCCGGCGGCGCAGCCGGACGCCGGTCTCGCCGTGGTCGCCGAGGAAATCGAGGCCGGCGGCGGCGAAGGTCCGGACGAGCGTCGCGGCCAGATGGGCCGGCGCGATCAGCGGCTTGTCGGCGGCTTCGATCGCCGCGATCTCGGCCTCGTCGATCCCGGCGCGCGCCGCCAGGTCGCCCTCCGACCAGCCGAGCAGCGCCCGGGCCGCCTTCACCTGTCGCGCCGAAATCATCATTCCGTCCACTGTCCCTCTGTCGCGAGCCCCCTGTCCGCGTGGGTCAACGGTGCAGGCCGCCGGGCGTTGCGTCGGAAGACAATGAGCGCGAATCGGCCGCAGGGCGAGCCCGATCGGCGTTCGCGCGTCGGATCGTCTGGGCGCGCGGTCGAGATGTCCGGTTCGGTTGCCGCACCACGGCGATCGCGCTATATCGCGGCACCTTCTCTTGGGGCGTAGCCAAGCGGTAAGGCAGCGGGTTTTGGTCCCGCCATCCCAGGTTCGAATCCTGGCGCCCCAGCCACTCGTCGTGCGCGGTCCATTCCGGACTTGCCCCGGATCGGCATGGCCGATCCGCGTGCTTTCAGGACGCGCCGCCCCCTCCCCCCGCCCGCGCGTGCAGCATGCGGCCGATGAGGTTCAGCAGCACCTGCGCGGCGAGCACGGCGGTGACGCCCGCCGGGTCGTATTCGCGGGCGACCTCGACGAGGTCGACGCCGACGATCCGGCCGCGCCTGGCGAGCCCGGAGAGCAGCTCAAGCACCTCGTAATAGAGGAAGCCGCCGTGGCTCGGCGTGCCGGTCCCCGGCGCGATCGAGGGATCGAAGCCGTCTATGTCGATCGTCACGTAATAGCGCGCGCCGGCCGGGATGCGGGCGAGCACGGCGTCCGTCCCGAGCCGCCGGATCTGGCGCACGCTCAGTATGTCGGAGCCCATGCGCCGCGCGTCCTCGTAGCCCTCGCGCGCCGTCGACGACACGTTCCTTATGCCGAGCTGCGTAAGGCCGGTGACCCAGGGCTTCTCGGCGGCCCGCCGCATCGGGCTGCCATGGCCGAAGCGGACGCCGTGCCGCTCGTCGACGAAGTCGAGATGCGCGTCGAACTGCACGACGTGGATCGGCGCCTCCTCCGAGAAGGCCTGGATGCAGGGGATGCTCACCGAATGGTCGCCGCCGAGCACCACCGGAACGGCGCCGGCCGCGAGGATCTTCCGGACCCCCGCTTCAATGTTGCGGTGGCTCTGCAGCGTGTCCGTGTGGACGATGTCGGCGTCGCCGATGTCGACGATGCGGGTCGTCTCGGCCGGCAGGTAGACCACGTCGTCCTCGTGGTCGTAGGCGCCGGCATGGCCGAAGGCGAAGAGCGTCGAGGCCTCGCGGATCGCCCGCGGGCCCGAGCGCGCGCCGGAGCGCCATTGCGTGCCGAGGTCGAAGGGCGCGCCGAGCACCGCGACGTCGGCTTCGATACGGTCCCAGTCGAGGCAGAGCGGATACTTGCCGAAGGTGCAGATGCCGACGAAGGGAAGGTCGAGCCGGCCGCTCTCGTAGCCGTGGGCCATGACGCGCCTCAGGCCAGGGCCGGCGCGGCCGCGCGCGCCTCGCGCCGCGCTGCGACGCCCTCCGCGATGACGCAGAGCAGCTCGAAGAGCAGCGTCGCTCCGGTCAGCGCCGTCAGCCCCCCGGCGTCGAAGGGCGGCGACACCTCGACGAGATCGGCGCCCGCGATCTGCACGCCGCGCAGCTCGCGCACGAGCTGCTGCGCCTCGAAGGTGGTGACGCCGCCGATCTCCGGTGTTCCGGTCCCGGGCGCGTAGGCGGGGTCGAGCACGTCGATGTCGAAGGTGACGTAGGCGGGCGCCTCGCCGACGATCGCGCGCGCCTCCGCCATCACGTCGGCGACGCCGCGCGCCCGCAGTTCCTCGATGAAGACCATGCGCACGCCCGCGGCCTTGGCGAAGTCGTAGTTCCCGGCATCCGAGATCGCGCCGCGCAGCCCGATCTGCACGAAGCGCTTCGGATCGACCAGTCCCTCCTCGATGGCGCGGCGGAACGGCGTGCCGTGATTGTAGCGGCTCGTGCCGAAGAAGCTGTCATAGGTGTCCGAATGGGCGTCGAACTGGATCAGCCCGAGCGGGCCGCCCGCCGCGATCCCGCGGAGGACCGGCAGCGAGATCAGGTGGTCGCCGCCGACCGACAGCGGCACCGCGCCCGCCGCGCGGACGCCCGCATAGAAGGCGCGGAGCTTCTCCAGGCTGTCGTCGAGGTCGAGCGGGTTGACCGGCGCGTCGCCGCAATCGCCGGTCCGGACGAGATCGAAGGGAGAGATTCCGGTCGCGTGGTGGACGCGGCGGACCATGCTCGACTGGTTGCGGATCTCGCGCGGGCCGTGGCGGGCGCCCGGCCGGTTCGTCGTGCCGCCGTCGAAGGGCACGCCGACGATCGCCACCTCGACGGCGTCCGGCTGAGCGACGGGCAGGCGCATGAAGGTCGGCACGCCGGCGAAGCGCGGCACGAGCCCGGAATCGAGCGGCTGGAAATCGCTGATGCTCATCGTGTCAAAGCCCGAATTCGGCGCGCACGGCCTCGGCAATGAGCGCCACATGGTCGTCCATCAGCCATTGCCCCTTCTCCGCCGTCGCCTTCTCGGCGCGGGCGAGCACGCCGGAAGGCGGAACGAAGCCCTCTGGCACGGGATGGATGTCGTAGGTGGGGAACCTGGCCGGCCCGTCGTCCGGCGCCTTCGCCATGTCGACGAGATCGGGGCGGAGGAGCAGCATGAGCGACGTCTCGAGCAGGCTCGCATGCTCCAGCTCGGTGCCCGGAAACCCCTCCGGGAACAGGCGGTCGAGCGTCGCCCGCCGGACGAAGTCCCAATATTCGAGCTTCATCAGCCGCATGTCGGCGATGCCGTCGCGGCGCAGATCGCGAAGGCCGAGATCGACCCCTTCCACCGCCGGCCAGCCGTTCTCGAAATGCCCGTTCACGACCACGATGCGGCGGATGCCGTTCTGCCCGAGCGAGCGGATGACGTCGCGCACAACCAGCGAGAAGGTGTTCGCGTCGAGGCTGGTCGTGCCGGGGAACGCCTCGCCGCCGCCCGAGCGCGGCATCGACTTGTAGCCGTAGGGGATCGTCGGCGCGACGAGGCCGCCGACCTCGCGCGCCACGCGTTCGCACACCCCTGTCGGCAGCACGACGTCGACGTTGAGCGCCATGTGCGGGCCGTGCTGCTCGGTCGCCCCGAGCGGCAGGAAGACGATGACGCCCTCTCCGGCCAGCCTCTCGAATTCGGGCCAGGTGAGTTCGGCCATGAACACGCTGTCTGCCATCTGTCCCCTCAGTGCATGCGCCTCAGTGCATGGCCGCGCCGCCGTCGACGCTGATGCATTGCCCGGTTGTGAAGGTCGCGGCGGGCGATGCCAGGAAGACGATCGCCGCGGCGACCTCCTCCGGCCGCCCGATCCGCCCCATCGGATTGTTCGTCTCCAGCGCCTTCTGCGCGTCGCTCATGCGCTCGAAGGCGAGGAGAGGCGTGTCGATGGGACCCGGCGCGACGGCGTTGACGAGGATGCCGGGCGCGAGCTCCCGCGCCCAGGAGCGCGTCAGCGCGATCACGGCGCCCTTGGTGGCGCAATAGCCGGAGGCGTTCTGCCGCCCGAGATAGGCGAGCTCGGAGGCGACGTTGATGATCCGCCCGCCGGGCCCCATCGCCTTCAGCGCCTCGCGCGCGACGAGGATCGGGCCTCGCACGTTGACGGCGTACATCCGGTCCATGTCGGCGATGTCGATCGCCGCGAGCGGCGCCTCGATCTCGATGCCGGCACAGTTGACCAGGATGTCTATGCCGCCGAGGGCTTCCGCCGCTGCGGCGACGGCGGCCGCGATCTCCGCCTCATGCATGAGGTCGGCGATCACCCAGTCCGCATCGCCCTCCGCAGCGATCCGGTCGAGCCCGAAGGCACGCGCGCCGGCTCCTCGAAGGGCCGCCAGCGCCGCCTTCCCGATCCCGCTCGCCGCGCCCGTGATGAGCGCGCGCTTGCCGCCAAGATCCGTCACCAGGGCACCTCCCCGCGGTCGACCCCGAGCGTCTGGCCGGTGACGTTCGCGGCGAGGTCGGAGGCCAGGAACAAATACGGGCCGGCGGCGTCGGCCGGCTCCATCAGGCCCGGCAGCGCCTGCGCGCCGACGATCAGGTCGAGCAGCTCCGCCTCCGGCCGCCCCGAGCGCTCCGCCATCCGGCCGAGCGAGCGCATGCTGGCGACGGTGCGCACCCAGCCGGGGCAGACGGCGTTGACGCGGATGCCGCGCGGCCCGAGCTCCTTCGCCCATGTCTTGGTGAGGCCGATCACCGCGTGCTTGGAGGCCACGTAGGCAGAGAAGAGCGGCTCCGCGACACGCCCCCAGACGGACGCCGTGTTGATGATCGCCCCGCCGCCGCTCATGGCCGGAAGAGTCGCGCGCGTCATCAGGAACGTGCCCGTGACGTTTATTTCGAGGATCCGACGGAACGCCTCCTCGTTCGCGGCGCTCCCGTCGTCGAGCGGCGTCATCAGCTCCAGCCCGGCATTGTTCACGAGCACGTCGATCGCGCCGACCGTCGAGACGAGGTTCGTCACCTCCGCCAACCGCGAGATGTCCGCCCGGTGCGCCCGGACGCCGAGCCGCTCGCCGGCGGCGAGGACGTCCTCGCCTTCCGCCGCGATCGCGACCTCGGCACCGGCCGCCACGAACGCCTCGGCGATTCCGAAGCCGATGCCGCGGCTCGCGCCGGTGACGAGGACGCGGCGACCGGAGAGCCCGGGAAGCGTCATTCCTCGTCCGCTCCGGTCTGGCGGAGGAGCCGGAGGATCTCGTTGCGGAGCTCGAAGAAGGGCACGCTGTCGCGCAGTTCCAGCGGGCGGTCCGCGCCGAGACGGTCGGTCACGTCGATTTCCATCAGTACCCGGGCCGGCCGCTTCGAGAACACGATCACCCGGTCGGCGAGGAACACGGCCTCCTCGACATCGTGGGTGACGAAGATGACCGTCTTGGCGTCGCGCTTCTGGATGTTGCGGAGCTCGACCTGGAGCCGCTCGCGGCGCTGCGCGTCGAGCGCCCCGAACGGCTCGTCCATCAGGAGGACGTCGGAGCCGGCGGCGAGGGTGCGCGCGATCGCCACGCGCTGGCGCATGCCGCCCGAGACGCGGTTCGGATAGGCGTCGGAGAACTCGTAGAGGCCGACCAGGTCGAGGTAGCGGTCGCGGCGCGCGAGCTTCTCGTCGTGGCTGAGGTCGCGCCGGTACTTCATGCCGAACTCGACGTTTTCGGCGACGGTGAGCCACGGGAAGGACGAGTAGGACTGGAAGACCATGCCGCGCCGGCGGTCGGGCGGGCCGACGGGCACGCCCTCGAGCAGGATCTCGCCGCTGCTCGGCTGGTCGAGGCCGCCGACCATGCGCATGAGGGTCGTCTTGCCGCAGCCGGACGGCCCGAGGAAGACCACGAACTCGTTGCGGGCGACCTCCAGGTCGAAGGTCGGCGCGACCACCTCGATCGCGTCGAAGCGCTTCGTGACGCGGCTGAAGGCGAGATAGGGCGTGTGCATCGGCGCGCTCAGAGGTATCGGAAGGCGCGCCGGTGCAGCGCCCGGAGCAGCTGGTCGGTTAGGAGGCCGATGACGCCGATCACGACGACGCCCGCCATGACCTCGGGCGTCTTCATGTAGCGGCGCGCCGTCCAGATCACGAAGCCGATGCCGGAATCGGCGGCCACGATCTCGGCGATGATGAGATAGGTCCAGCACCAGCCGAGCGTGATCCGAAGATTGTCGACGAGGCCGGGCAGCATCGCCCGGAAGGCGACGTCCTTGAGGATCTGCCGCGGCTTGGCGCCGAGCGTGGCGGCGATCTCGACATATTCGTGCGGCACGCGGCGCATGTCGTCGGCCACCAGGAGCACGAGCTGGAAGAAGGTGCCGAGCCAGAGCAGGTAGATTTTCGTCGCCTCGCCGACGCCGAACCAGATGATGGAGAGCGGCACCAGCGCCGGCACCGGCAGATAGCGGATGAAGTCGATGACCGGTTCCAGCGTCGAGCCGATCACCCGGTAGCTGCTCATCATGATGCCGATCGGGATCGCCATCAGCGCCGCGATGGAGAACGCGACCCAGACCCTCATCGTCGACACGCCGGCATGCCAGAGGAGGTGCTGGTCCTGCACCATCCGGACCAGCGCCGCGATGACCGCGCTCGGCGCCGGGAAGAAGATCGGGTTGGTCAGGCCGAGCCGGCCCGCCGCCTCCCAGAGAAGGAGCAGGCCGAGGCTGCCGCCGACCGCGAGCGCGAGCTCGGTCCGCCGCGGGATCGCGCCGCGGAACGTCCACAGCCCCGCGCCGCGCCGCCGCGCAGCCGGAGCAGCCGCGGAACGCTCGTCCGCGGCCGTCCGCCCGCTCTCCCTCAGCGCTGTCGCGATCTCGGCCAATGGCCCGCTCCTAGAGGGCCGACATCGGGCCGGGGTCGATCTGGCTCGCGGCATCGAGCTTCACGTCGGCCGCCCCGTTCTCCAGGTTCAGCTCCATCACCGTGTCGAAGACCTCATGGAGCGTCCCCGGCTGGTCCTTGGTGCCGATGAGCTCCTTCGATTCCGCCAGGTCGGTGTAGGCGAGGCTCGTGTCGAGGATCTCCTTCACCTCCGCCTCGCTCAGATTGTAATGCGGGGCGGCGCGCCGGATGAACTCCTCGGGGTCGCTCTTGTAGAGGTCGATCGCCTGATAGATGCCCTTCAGAAAGTTGACGTACTTCTGCGGGTTGGCGGCGAGGTCGTCCTGGCGGGCGGTGATGACGTCGACGATGATCTCGCTGTCCTTGGACGAGACGAGAAGCTTGCCGTTGCGCGCAGGGATGGCCGTGAGAGCCTGCGACTGGAACGGCTCGTAGGTGCCGATGGCGGCGATCGAGTTGTCGGCGAAGATCGCGACCGTGTCCGCGGTAGCGATCTCCTTGACGTTGAGGTCGTTGAGGGTCAGGCCCGCCTTCTTCAGCTCGAGCTGGAGCAGGAGGCGGGCCGGGATGTTCGGCTCGACGGCGACCGTCTTCCCCTTCAGGTCGGCCGCGCTTTCGATCGAGCCGTCGGCGATCACGCCGTCGCCGCCGACCGATTTGTCGATGGTGCCGATGATGATGCCGGGCGTGTTCTCGTCGCGCGGGCGGCCCTGGTGCTCGCCGACGGTGCGCATGTCGGCCTCGATGTCGCCGCGGGCGTAGGCAGCCATCACGTTCGAGCGATCATCCTCGAACTTCAGATCGACCTGGAGCCCGAGATCCTTGAAGTAGCCCTTGTCGATGGCGACGAGCACGGGCGCGAAGCCCGGCCAGGTCGGCGACAGCACGCGGATCGTGTCGGCGGCCAGCGCGGGCGCCGCAGTCCCGATCATAAGGGCGACGGCGAACACGGAACGGAACATCTTCGCACTCCTCATTTCCCCGGAGAGCCGGATGATCAGCCAGTTTAACTTCTATGGAAATCGGATTTAATAGAAGAAGACATCGAAAAAAGCTGATGTGAGAACCGATGCGCCGGCTCGACAATATCGATCTCCGCCTGCTGCGCGTCTTCGTGACGCTCGCCGATGCCGGCGGCTTCGCCGATGCGCAGATCGCCCTCAACCTGTCGCAGTCGACGCTCTCGACCCATCTCAGCGCGCTCGAGAAGAAGATCGGCGCGCCGCTGTGCGAGCGAGGCAGGCGCGGTTTCCGGCTCACCGAGTTCGGCGAGAGCGTCTATGCGGCGGCGCGCCAGCTCTTCACCGACATCGAGAGCTTCGAGGCGCGGCTGGGTCGCGACCGCGGCAAGCTCACGGGCCGGCTGCGGATCGGGATCGTGGACGGCGTCGTGACGAGCCCCGAGCTCGGGCTGCAGGCGGCGCTCGGCCGTTTCTGCCGCTACGCGCCGGACGTCTTCCTCGATCTCGCGCTCGGCACGCCGCGCGAACTGGAGCGGGCCGTCACCGAAGGCACGCGCGACGTGGTGATCGGGCCGATGTCGCAGAAGGCGCCGCAGATCACCTACCGCGCCTTCTGCCGCGAGCCGCACGCGCTCTATTGCGGGGCGGGCCATCCATTGTTCGAGACGCCCGACGCGGCGATCGCGCGCGAGGACGTCGAGAAGTGCGCCTTCTCCGTGCGCGGCTATCTCCATTTCGACGACCTCTACCGCGCCAACCACCCTCGTCCCGCCGGCACGGTGATGCACATGGAGGCGCAGGTGATGATGATCCTGTCGGGCCAGTACATCGGCTTCCTGCCGTGCCATATCGGCGAGGACTGGGCCGGCCGGCGCCAGATGCGGGCGCTGAAGCGCGACATCTACGGCTTCGCCTCGCAGCATTTCACGGCGGTGCGGACGAGCGAGGCGCGCCGGCCGCTGCTGCTCACGTTCTTGCGCGAGCTGAGGCGGAACACGGAGCGCACCGGGCGTGACGCCGGTGAGGCCGCGATTGGCACGGCGCTTGCGTAGTCCTTCGCCGAGTATGGCGGCTAGGGTTCCGGCTCGTTAGGCGAGCGCTGGTCCGAGAGCCGCCGCCCGGAGGGCGGACCTCCGGGTGCACGGCGGGACAAAAGCCCGGGAGACCTCGAGAACTCCGGAACGGCGGCGGCCCCGCCGCTCCTCGGTGATCTTAGGGTTCAAGGGTTCATGTCGCGCAGCCGCTCGTCGCTTCCGTTCCGCCTCCCCTCCTCGGGCTCCTCCAGGGACCGCATCCGATGCGCCTGATGAACCGGCGGCCGAGCCGGGGCGCAGCGCTCGCGCTCGCGCTCATTCCGTTCGCAATGCTGCTCATTGCCTATGCAGTCGGCTCGGAGATGCGGCTCGCCGCCAACCCGAACGACAAGCTCTTGCCGGCGGCGAACACCATCGTCGAAGCGGTGACGCGGATCGCGTTGACGCCCGATCCGCGGTCCGGCGACTATCTGATGCTCGTCGATACACAAGCGAGCCTCTCCCGCCTTCTCGCGGCGCTCGCGATCGCAACCGCGATCGGTCTCGCTTTCGGGCTGTTGATCGGCCTCGTGCCTTTCGCGCGAGCGCTGCTCGCACCGCTCGTCGCGGTCGTCTGCATGATCCCGCCGCTCGCCGTGCTGCCGATCCTCTTCATCGTGATGGGGCTCGGCGAAGCGTCGAAGATCGCGCTCATCGCGATCGGGATAACGCCCTTCATCATCCGCGACATTGCGCTGCGGGCGGAGGAGATTCCGGCCGAACAGCTGATCAAGGCCCAGACGCTCGGCGCCTCGACCTGGCAGGTGGCGGTCAGGGTGATGCTGCCGCAACTCCTGCCGCGCCTCATCGATGCGGTGCGCTTCTCGATCGGTCCGGCATTCCTGTTCCTGATCGCGGCCGAGGCGATCGCGTCGGAATCGGGCCTCGGCTACCGCATCTTCCTGATGCGCCGCTATCTCGCGATGGACGTGATCCTGCCCTATGTCGCGTGGATCACGCTCCTCGCGTTCCTGATGGACGCGGGCCTCCGCCTCCTTCAGCGGCGCGCCTTCCCCTGGTTCGGGGAGCGGGCGCGGTGAGCCTCATCCGCCTCGACGACGTCTGGAAGGAGTTCGGCGACCAGATCGTGCTCGAGCGCGTCTCGCTCGAGATCGCGCCGCGCGCCTTCGTCGCGCTGGTCGGTCCATCCGGCTGCGGCAAGACCACGCTCCTGCGCATGCTCCTTTCGCAGGAGCGCCCGAGCCGCGGCGAGATCACGGTGGATGGCCTTCCGATCGCGCCGGAGGCGACCGCCGACCGCGGCGTCGTCTTCCAGCGCTATTCGGTGTTCCCGCACCTGACCGCGATCGAGAACGTGATCCTCGGCCGGGAGTTCGAGGCGGCTCCGCTGCTCGGCCGCCTTTTCGGGCGTCGGCGCCGGGCGGCACGCGCCGAGGCCGCAGCGCTTCTCGACGAGGTCGGCCTCGGCGCAGCGGCCGGACGCTACCCGTCCGAGCTCTCCGGCGGCATGCAGCAGCGCCTCGCGCTCGCCCAGGCGATCTTCCGCCGGCCGAAGATCCTGCTTCTCGACGAGCCTTTCGGCGCCCTCGATCGGGGCGTGCGCGCGGACATCCACGCCCTCGTCCGCCGGCTCTGGAACGAGGTGGAGCTGACGGTCGTGATGGTGACGCACGACCTCTCCGAAGCCTTCTCGCTGGCCACGCGGGTAATCGCGCTCGAGCGCACGCGCGACCGGCCGGAGGAGCGCGAGCGCTATGGCGCAACCGTCACCCGGGACATCGAGATCTGGCCGCGCCGCATCGCCGGCGCCGGAAAAGGGAGTGGAGCGGACCATGCTTGACGACACCGATGCCGCGGCGGAGGCCGCGGAGAACCGCCGCCGCTACGAGGCGCTCAGGGCCGAGGGCATCGCGGGCGCGCCGCGCACGCTGCCGCCGCCGACATTGCTGGACGGCGCACCGATCGACCCCTCGACGGTCATCCGTCGCGAGACCGTTCCCGGCGGGTGGTACGCCCCTCTGAAGCTCCGCCGCGGCGAGGCGCTGCGCATCGTGAATTCCGGCGGAACGTCCGCGGTCTCGGTGGTCGCGTGGAACGCGGACGATCCGTCGGAGCGGCTGAACTACGCCGACACCATCAAGGTGCAATGGACCGCGGCGCTCCGGAAGGGCCGCGTCCTCCTCTCCGACATGGGACGCGTGCTCCTTTCGATCGTGGAAGACACGAGCGGCAGGCACGATGCGCTGACGGGCGGATCGACGGCGGCGAGCACGAAGGTCGCCTACGGCAAGGACGGCCTCCGCAACACGCGGGACAACTTCATCCTGGCCTCCGCCAAGCTCGGCCTCGCGCGCCGCGACATCCCGCCCTGCGTGACCTTCTTCGCCCCGGTCTCCGTCGATCCCGGCGGCGGGCTGCGATGGGAGGACGGCATCCGTCGGGCCGGCGACTTCGTCGACCTGCGCGCCGAGATGGATCTTCTGGTCGCGGTCTCCAACTGCCCCCATCCGCTCGACCTGGCCCGGCCCTATGCGCCGGGACCGGTCGAGCTCGTGCGCTTCCGCGCACCGCACGCGCCGTCCGACGACCTCTGCCGAACGGCCACGGCCGAAGCCGTGCGCGCTTTCGAGAACACCGATTCCTGCTTTGAAGGAGGCGCATGATGACCCCGGAATCCCCTGCGGCCCCTTCCGCCCCAGATGCCGCCCCCGATGCCGCCCCGGTGGTCCTCGACCACGAAATCCCGGCACGAGCGCCGTGGTCGGGCATCGTCCGGCGCGGACAGCGCCTGCGCATCGTCGATACCTGCGGGCAGCAGGCGGTCGACACGCTGTTCTACCGCCTCGACGACTTCGCCGAGCGCTACAGCGCCCAGGACACGCTGCGCGTCCAGGGTTCGGCCTACGTCACCACCGGCACCCAGATCGTGTCGAACGAGGGCAACGTCATGCTGACGGTCGTCGCCGATTCCTGCGGCCGTCACGACACCTCCGCCGGCGCCTGCTCCTGCGAATCCAACACGGTGCGCTTCGGCCACCACACGAGGTACCAGCACGCCTGCCGCGAGAACTTCGCCTACGAGGTTTCGCGCTACGGCATGACCAAGCGGGACATCGTTCCCAACATCAACTTCTTCATGAACGTGCCGATCGCGCCGAACGGCGACCTCGTCATCGACGACGGCATCTCGGCGCCGGGCTCGCATGTCGACCTCGTCGCCGAAATGGACGTGCTCTGCGTGATCTCGAACTGCCCGCAGATCAACAATCCCTGCAACGGCTTCGACCCGACGCCGATCCGCGTGATCGTGTTCGACGCGCCGGCGGACTGAGGCGATGTTCGGCAAGGTTCTCATCGCCAACCGCGGCGAGATCGTCGCGCGCGTGTGTCGGACGCTGCGGCGCATGGGCATCCGGTCGGTCGCCGTCGCCTCCGAGGCCGACCGCTTCACGCGTCCGGTCCTCGATGCCGACGAGCGGATCGTGATCGGCAGCGCGCCTGCGACCGAGAGCTACCTCGATGTCGATGCCGTTCTCGAAGCCTGCCGGCGGACCGGCGCGGAAGCCGTGCATCCGGGCTACGGCTTCCTGGCCGAGAACGCGGGCTTCGCGGAGCGGCTGGCGGCGGAGGGGATCGCGTTCATCGGACCCCGGCCGGAGCATCTCAGAGCGTTCGGCCTGAAGCACACGGCCCGGGCGCTGGCGGAGGGTGTCGGCGTCCCGCTCCTTCCCGGCACGGGGGTCGTCGAGGAGGTTGAGGTCGCCCTCGCCGCGGCGGAGCGGATCGGCTACCCCGTCATGCTGAAGAGCACCGCCGGCGGGGGCGGCATCGGGATGCAGCTCTGCCGCGACCCGGCCGAGCTCGTGCAGCGGTTCGAGGCGGTCCGGCGCACGGCGGCGGCGAGCTTCGGCGATTCCCGCGCCTTCCTGGAGCGTTTCGTCGCCGACGCGCGCCACATCGAGGTGCAGATCTTCGGCGACGGCAAGGGGCGCGTGGCGGCGCTCGGCGAGCGTGACTGCTCTCTGCAGCGGCGCCACCAGAAGGTCGTGGAGGAGACGCCCGCGCCCGGCCTGCCCGAGGGCACCCGCCGGAAGATGCTGGCGGCCGCAATCCGGCTCGGCGAGAGCGTCGCCTACGAATCCGCGGGGACGGTGGAGTTCATCTACGACCCCGTGCGCGATGCGTTCTACTTCCTGGAGGTTAACACGCGCCTCCAGGTCGAGCACCCTGTGACCGAGGCCGTGACCGGCATCGATCTCGTCGAGTGGATGGTCAGGCAGGCCGGCGGCGAAAACCCGCTCGATCGGGCCGGCGAGATCCGCCCGCAAGGGGCGGCGATCGAGGTGCGCCTCTACGCCGAGAGCCCGGTCCAGGACTTCCGCCCGAGCGCCGGCATCCTGACGGATGTTCGGCTTCCCGAAGGCGCACGCGTCGACACCTGGGTCGAGCGCGGGACGGAGGTGACCACCTTCTACGACCCTATGCTCGCCAAGGTCATCGTTGCGGGCGCCGACCGGGCCGAGGCGGTCGCGCAGCTCCGGACCGCCCTCGCCGAGACCGCGCTCGACGGCATCGCCACCAATCTCGACTATTTGCGCGCGATCGCGGCGAGCGGCCTCTTCGCGGCGGCCGAGGTCTCGACGACCGCCCTCGCCTCCTTCCCCTTCGCGCCGCGCGCCGTCGAGGTGCTCGCGCCGGGAGCGCTGTCGCACGTCCAGGAACTGCCGGGCCGGCTCGGCCTCTGGCATGTCGGCGTGCCCCCGAGCGGGCCGATGGACGAACGCTCCTTCCGGCTCGCCAATGCCGCCGTCGGCAATGCCGAGGAGGCGCCGGCGCTCGAGATTACGGTGAGCGGCCCGACGCTCCGCTTCGCCGGAGAGGGCCTCCTGATCGCGCTCGCCGGCGCGCGCATGCCCGCGACCCTCGACGGCGAGAGATTGCCTTATGGCGAGCCGATCCGGGTATCCGCCGGCCAGGTGCTGAAGCTCGGCGCGATCGAGGGCGGCGGGCAGCGGACCTATCTCGCCGTCCGCGGCGGCTTCGAGGCGGCCGAAATCCTCGGCTCGCGCGCAACGTTCACGCTCGGCGCCTTCGGCGGCCATGCCACCGGCACGCTGAAGCCCGGCGACCTCCTTCGCGTCGGGGAGGCGGCGCCGCACGAGCCCCGCCCCGTCGATCTTCCGGGGTTCGGGCGGGAATGGGACCTGGCGGTCGTGTACGGCCCGCAGGGCGCGCCCGACTTCCTCACCGAAGCGGATGTCGGGACGCTGTTCTCCGCGACCTACGAGGTCCATTTCAACAGCGACCGGACAGGCGTGCGCCTCGTCGGGCCGAAGCCGGAATGGTCGCGCCACGACGGCGGCGAGGCGGGGCTCCATCCCTCCAACCTCCACGACAACGCCTACGCCGTCGGCGCGATCGACTTCACCGGGGACACGCCGATAATCCTCGGCCCGGACGGCCCGAGCCTCGGCGGCTTCGTCTGCCCGGCCGTCGTCGCCCGGTCCGACCTGTGGAAGATCGGACAGCTGAAGCCAGGCGACGCGGTGCGGTTCACGCCCGTGCCGCGCCCGGACGATCCGCTGGCGGGACCCGTCCCGCTCGCATGTCCGCAAGCGGGCTCCGCCATCGTCGGCGGCCGGCCGGAGGCCGAGCTGCCCGTCGTCTACCGCCGTCAGGGCGACCGCAACCTCCTCGTCGAGTATGGCGACATGACGCTCGACGTCGGGCTGCGGCTGCGCGTGCATGTCCTCGCCGAAGCGCTGGCGGCCGCCCGCGTCCCCGGCATCGTCGACCTGACGCCGGGCATCCGCTCGCTCCAGATCCATTACGACCCGGACAGGCTCCCCCGCGCGCGCCTGCTCGGCCTTCTCGAAGAGATCGAGAGCGGCCTGCCGCGGATCGACGACGTCGAGTTGCCGAGCCGCATCGTCCACCTGCCGCTGTCCTGGAACGATCCGCAGGTGCGGCTGGCCATGCAGAAATACCAGGAGACCGTCCGGCCGGACGCGCCCTGGTGCCCGTCGAACATCGAGTTCATCCGCCGGATCAACGGGCTGCCCGACGAGGAGGCGGTGCGGAGCATCGTCTTCGACGCGAGCTACCTGGTCTTCGGGCTCGGCGACGTCTATCTCGGCGCACCGGTCGCCACGCCGCTCGATCCGCGCCACCGGCTCGTGACCACGAAGTACAATCCGGCGCGGACCTGGACGCCCGAGAACGCCGTGGGCATCGGCGGCGCCTATCTCTGCATCTACGGCATGGAAGGCCCGGGCGGCTACCAGCTCTTCGGGCGCACGGTCCAGGTCTGGAACACCTGGCGGACGACCCGGGAGTTCGAGCCGGGGCACCCGTGGCTCCTGCGCTATTTCGACCAGATCCGCTTCTACGAAGTCGACGAGGCGGAGCTGGCCGAGGCCCGCCGTGCCTTCCCGCATGGCGCCTATCCGATCCGGATCGAGGAGAGCCGGTTCGGCTATGCCCGATACCTGGGCGGCCTGGAGCGCGACCGCTTGGAGATCGAGGCCTTCACGGCCCGGCGCGAGGCGGCCTTCGGCCAGGAGCGCGCACGCTGGAAGGAAATGGGCGCAGAGATGCCGGCCGTCTGCGATGCAGGCTCGCCAGCGGTCGAACAGGCCGTCCCGGAGGGCTGCAGCGGCCTCTACTCGCCGGTGCCGGGAAGCGTCTGGAAGATCCTCGTCGAGCACGGCGCGTTGATCGAGGCGGGCGAGCCGATGCTGATCCTGGAGTCGATGAAGATGGAGATCACGGTGCCCGCGCCGAGCCGCGGCCGCGTCGCCGGACTGCGTACGCGGCCCGGCCAGACGGTCAGGGCGGGTGACGTGCTGGCCATTCTGGAGGACGCATGACGACGCTGCCCGAGTTGCTCGATTTCGCATCGCTGCGTGCCTTCTATGCGGGCGGCGGCACGCCGGCCGCTATGGCCGAAGCCGTGATCGCGCGCATGCGCTCCGCGAAGGATCCCGCGATCTTCATCACGCGGGTGCCGGAGGAGGCGCTCCTTTCCGCGGCGCAGGCGCTCGTGGAGCGTGCACCGGAGCCGAACGCGCTCCCGCTCTGGGGCCTGCCTTTCGTCGTGAAGGACAACATCGACGTAGCGGGCCTGCCGACGACCGCCGGCTGCCCCGACTTCGCCTATGGCCCCGATCGGGATGCGGCCGTCATCGCCCGGCTCGTCGCGGCGGGCGCACTCCTCCTCGGCAAGACCAATCTCGACCAGTTCGCGACGGGGCTGAACGGGACACGCTCGCCCTACGGCGCGCCCCGCTGCGTGTTCGATCCCGACTACGTGTCGGGCGGATCGAGCTCCGGCTCCGCCGTGGCCGTCGCAGCCGGGCTTGCCGCCTTCTCCCTCGGCACCGATACGGCCGGCTCCGGCCGGGTGCCGGCCGCGTTCAACAACGTCGTGGGCGTCAAGCCGACGCCCGGCCGCGTGCCCACCACGGGCGTGGTGCCGGCCTGCCGATCGCTCGACGTGGTCTCGATCTTCGCGTGCAGCGTCGCCGACGCGGCCGAGGTCCGCCGCGTGGCCGAGGGCTTCGACGCGGCCGACCCGTTCAGCCGCCGAGTCGAGCACGTGCCCCTGCCCGCTGAGGGTCTGCATGTCGGCGTGCTCGCGGAGGGTGACCGGGCCTTCTTCGGCAACATGGGCTACGAGCACCTCTACGCGGCCGCGGTCGAACGGGCGCAGGCGCTCGGCGCGGCGATCGTTGCGATCGACTACGCCTCCTTTCAAGAGGCCGCCGCGCTGCTTTACGACGGGCCGTGGGTGGCCGAGCGGCTCGCCGCGATCGAGGCCTTCGCGACGGCGCGGCCGGACAGCATGGACCCGACGGTGCGCGCAATCGTGCTCGGGGCGCAGAGCCGGACGGCGGTCGAGGCGTATCGCGGGCAGTACCGCCTGCTCGCGTGCCGCCGCGCGGCCGAAGCGGAATGGACGAAGGCCGACCTGCTCATGCTGCCGACCGCGCCCGATATCCCGACCGTGGATGCGATGCGGGCCGACCCGGTCGCGCTCAACGCCCGGCTCGGGCTCTACACGAACTTCGCCAACCTGATGGGTCTCGCCGCGATCTCTGTGCCGGCCGGCTTCACGGGAAAGGGGTTGCCCTTCGGCGTCACCCTGTTCGGCCCGGGCGACAGCGACGAGGCGCTCGCGCCCTTCGCCCATGCGATGCACGCGGCCGCGCATTGCGGCTCCGGCATCGACCGGGCGAAGCGGCCCGGCCCCGCCCCCGCGCCGCGCACCGGAGGCCTGCCGATCATGGTGGTCGGAGCGCATCTGTCCGGCATGCCGCTCAACCGCGAGCTGCTGGCTGCGGGCGGCACGCTGGTGAGGCGCTGCCGCACGGCGCCGGACTACCGGCTCTACGTCCTGCCGGACACCGACCCGCCCAAGCCGGGGCTCGTCCGCGACCCCGGCCATCGCGGCCGGGGGCTGGAGGTCGAGATCTGGTCCCTACCCCCGGCAGACTTCGGACGCTTCGTAGCGGCGATCCCCGCCCCGCTCGGCATCGGCAAGGTCAGGCTCGAGGACGGCAGCGAGGTGCCGGGATTCCTGTGCGAGCCGGCAGGCCTCGCCGGTGCCGAGGAGATCACGGCGATGGGCGGATGGCGGGCGTACATGGACATGCGCGCCCGCACCACCGCCGCCTGAACGGTGGGGTCCCGGGCGGCGCACCGCCCGGGACCGCGCGTCAGAGCGCGCCGTCGGCAGCGGCCTTCATGTAGGTGGCCGGGAAGCGGAACTTCACGTTGCCCCCGTCGCCGAGGACGGTGCCGTCGGCCAGTTCGATCCCGATCACGTCCGGCGAGGGCGCCCCCTGGCCGAGCAGGCCCTTGTCGAAGAGGAACGTGCGAACGGTCTCCATCTGCGTCGAGAGATCGGGGCTCTCGATGAAGGCGACGCCCGCCTCGGGCGTGGCGAAGAGCTTGGTTGCGGCGAGCTGCGCCTCGAAACCGGCGCGGTCGGTGCCCGAGGCCTCTCCCATCGCCTCGCGTGCGGCCTCGCCCTCGGCGGATTCAGCCGTCATGACCGCCATCGTTTCGTACCAGATGCCGGCGAGCGCCTTGCCGAAGTCGGGGTTTGCCGCGAGCACCTCGGTCTTCGCCACGGTGAGATCCATGATCTCGCCCGGGATCTGGGATGAATCGAACAGGCTCCGGCCCGCGCCGCCCGCAAGGATCTCGGAAGCGAGCGGATTCCAGGTGACCACCGTGGTGACGTCTGCCGTCGCGAACGCGGCGACGAGGTCGGCGTCCGACGTGTTCACCACGGTCACGTCGCGCTCGGACAGGCCGGCCGATTCGAGCGCCCGCGCCAGCAGGTAGTGCGAGACGGAGAGCTCGACGAGGTTGATGCGCTCGCCCTTCAGGTCCGCCACGGAGCCGGCGCCCTTCGCGATCACCATGTCGTTGCCGTTCGAATAATCGCCGACGATCACCACCGAGGTGTCGACGCCGCCGGCCGCCGGGATCGACAGGGCATCCATGTTCGTGACGGTGACAGCGTCGTAATCGGCCGCGGTGAACTGGTTGATCGATTCGATGTAGTCGTTGAACTGGGTCACCTCGATGGTAATGCCGTATTTGTCGGCCCATTTCTGCACGATGCCGTTGTCGGCCGCCCAGCCCCACGGCATCCAGCCGACATAGATGGACCAGCCGAGCTTGAAGGCGGTCTTCTCCTGCGCGGAAGCGGGAGCGACGGCAAAGGCGGCCGCGAGCGCGAGCGCTGCGGCAGCTGTTCGGCGAAATCGCATGCGAACTCCTCATCCTGGCTTCAGGCGGACGGCGCCATGCCGCCGCCTCGGGGTGAGGCCTCCCGGGCTTTTATCCCTCCGTGGACCCGGCGGATCGGCCGGGCGACGGCTCTCGGTCCAGTCGCCGCGGCCCATGCAGGCCGGCGGCCGGAACCCTAGCCGTCAACTCGGGACGCGCGATGCAATATGCGGGCCAGTCAGGGCCGAGGACAGGACGGCCCGCCGTGCAGCCTTGCCGCCACGGCGCCTCAGAGTGCCGCAGAGTCCGCGGCAGGCCCCCGCCGGAAGATGCGCGAAGCACTCCGGATCGTGCCGCCCATGAAGGGAAGCACCAGCGACAGCACCACGCAGATGAGGAGCGTGAGGGCGATCGGCCGATCGAAGAAGATGCCGAGGCTGCCGCGCGACATCATCAGCGACTGGCGGAGCGCCTGCTCCATGATGGGCGCGAGCACGATGCCGAGGATCAGCGGCGCGCGCGGCAGCTTCGCCTTGATCATCAGGTAGCCGATCACGCCGAAGAAGAGCGTCATGCCGACCGTGAAGAGCCGCAGTTCCGCCGCGTAGGCCCCGACCACCGACAGGAGCATGATGCCCGGCGCGAGATAGACGTAGGGGATGCGCAGCAGCATCGCGAAGAACGGCGCAAGCGGCAGGTTCATGATGAGGAGCATGAGGTTGCCGACGAACATGCTGGCGATCAGGCCCCAGGCGAGGTCCGGCTGGTCGGTCATCAGCATCGGCCCCGGCCGGATCCCCTGCAGAATGAAGGCGGCCAGCAGCACGGCGGTGAGGCCGGAGCCGGGAATGCCGAGGGTGAGCATCGGCACCAGGGAGCCGACCACGGCCGAGTTATTCGCCGATTCGACCGAGGCGACCGCGTCGAGCGCGCCCTTGCCGAACTTCTCGGGGTGCTTGCTGAACTTCTTCTCCGCGGCATAGGCGAGGAAGGTCGAGGCGGTCGGCCCGACGCCCGGCAGCACGCCCAGTACGAAGCCGATGGCCGTTCCGCGCAAGATCGCCATGCGGCATTCGACCCAGTCCTTCCAGCGCGGCCACATGTCCCGGACGCGCGTGCGGATCGGTTCGAGCGTGACCATGCGCTCCAGCGAAGCGAGGATCTCCGCGACGCCGAACACGCCGATGGCGATCGGCAGGAAGTCGATGCCGTCGAGCAGGTTCATCTGCCCGAAGGTGAGCCGCTCGGTCCCCATCATCGGATCGGTGCCGACGAGCGCGAGCATCAGGCCGATGATGGCCATGAAGAGCGCCTTCAGCGCCGAGCCCTCGCCCATGCTGGCGGTGGCGGTGATGCCGAGGGCGGCGAGCAGGAAGTATTCCGGCGGCGCGAAGTTCAGCGCGAAATTGCTGATCGCGACCGCCATGAACATCAGCAGGAAGATGGTCACGGTGCCGGCGATGAACGAACCGATGGCCGACATGCAGAGCGCCGGGCCGGCGCGGCCCTGGCGCGCGAGCTTGTGTCCTTCGAGCGTCGTCATGACGCCGGACGATTCCCCGGGGACGTTGATGAGGACGGAGGTGAGCGTGCCGCCGTACATCGCGCCGTACATGATGCCGGAGAGCAGCACGATGGCGGTCACCGGCGGCAGCCCGAACGAGACCGGCAGCAGGAGCGCCATGCCGAGCGACGGGCCGATTCCCGGCAGCGCCCCGATGACCTGGCCGAGGATGACGCCGATCAGCACGGCCAGCAGGTTGTGGGGCTCGAGCGCAACGGCGAACCCGTTCATCAGGAGGCCGACAGTATCCATGGGGAGTCCTCGATGTCCGTCGGCGGCTCAGAAGCCGAACGGGCCGGTGGGCAAGCGAATGTTGAGCCAGTAGACGAACACGGATTCGATCAGCCCGACCGTGATCAGTGTGGCGAACAGCGACGGCAGGATCGGCCGGCGCGCGATGCCGAGCAGGAAGAGCAGCATGAATATGACGCCGCTGATCACCGTCCCGAGATAGGGCAGCATCGCGAACAGCACCCACAGCGCGCCGATCCCGAGGACGACCTGCCGCGCCCCGGTCCGGTCCGGCCAGTCGGCCTTTTCCTCGCTGCGGGAACGGACCGACTGCACCAGCAGCACGAAGCCGATCAGCGCGCCTGCAGCCGCCACCCACAGCGCCGCAAAGGCAGGCCCCGGGGCGAAGGTGCTCCAGTAGGGGAGATCCCAGGTCTGGAACGCCACCAGCGCGGACAGGCCGATGAGGACGAGGGCCGCAACGATGTCGATCTTTTTCACCTGGGATCTCCGCTCGTCTTACGACTTCTGCTTGGCGAGGCCGAGCTCGGTCAGGATGTTGAGGTAGCGCTCGTGGAGCTTGTCCATCTCGGCGCCCGCCTCGGAAGCCGGCGCGTAGATGTCGCGGAAGTAGTTCTCCGCGAGCATGTTCTTCCACGCGTCGGTTGCCACCATCTTCTGCAGCTTGTCGTCCCACCAGGCGATGAGCTCCGGGTCGGCGTCGGGCGGCAGGGTCAGCGACTGCGGCGAGCTCCACACCACGTCGAAGCCCTGCTCCCTGGCGGTCGGGACGTCCTTGAACTCGTCGGAGGGATGACGGTCCTCGCTCAGGATCGCGATCGCCTTCATCTGGCCGCCCTTGATGAGGGGCAGCGCCTCGTCGGGAGGATAGACGCCCATCGTGACCGCGCCGCTAATGACGGCCGAGGTGATCTGTCCGCCACCGCCGTCGAACGGGATGAAGTTGATCTTGATGTCGGCCGCCTTCTCGAGAAGCGTCGTGACGATGTGATCGGTCGAGCCGATGTTCGCGCCGCCGACGGAGATCGAGAACTCTTCCTTCTTCGCCTGCTCGACGAGATCGGTCAGCGAGTTGATCGGGGAATCGGTCCTGACCGTGAAGAGGAGGTCGGCCGCGATCAGCGTCGCGAGCGGCGTCAGCTGCTTGTACCAGGGGTCGAGGCCCTGCACGATCGGCGAGGCGAACACCGTCGGGCTGATGCCGAACAGCAGGTTCTCGTTGCCCTTCTGGCCGATGACGTAGTTCGACGCGACCGTCCAGCTGCCGCCGGTCCGGTTCTGCACGACGATCGGGTTCGTGACGATCTTCTCGTCGTTGAGGATCTTGGCGACGCGGCGCTGCGTCAGATCGGGGCCCGCGCCGGCGCCGGAGCCGACGGTGATCTCGATTTCGCCGGTCGGAGCCTTGCCCTGGGCGGCCGCGCCGCCGGCCGTGGCGGCCCCGAAGGCCACCAGCAGCCCGGTCACCGCGAGCGCCTTCAGGGAGGCCCCCTTCCGGCCGTTCGCCGGGGAATTCCTGTCCATTTCTCTCCCTCCACCTCTTCTGGGTACGGATCGCTCCCGCGGAGCGCGCACCGCCTCTTTCCCGGCCGAAACCGGATGGCGCGACGTCTATGCAAACGATCGCATCAAAAGGCAATATGCTCGTATGACAATCCGCGAGCAGACGCTCTATCATACAAGTGTATGACGTGCTACGTCGAGCGGCGTTTCGCGAGAATCCGCTTCAAGCAAGAGGCCCACGAAGGTGAACGATCAGACCACACGCCCGGGCGCGTCCCGGAACGAGGAAGCCCTCGTCGCAGCGAGCAGCAGGCTTGCCGCAGCCCTTGCGCAGGGCGACGCTGCGGCTCTCGAGGCAATTACCGAGCCCGATTTCACCGCCATCGACGAAGGCGGCCTGGTGCGCTCCCGCACCGAAGCGGCCGCCGCGCGGGAAACCGCCCCGGACGCCGCGGATACGCGCTGGACGGTGCAGGATTACGGCACGCTCGCAATGGTCACCGGCAAGGCGGCCGTCCCCGGCGGCGAGCGGGTGGCGCTCGACGTGTTCGTGAACCGGGGCGGAACGTGGCGCGCGCTCGTCCACCACCTCAACGTCGTCGCCGACCCCGCGAGCCCTTCGACCCACCCCGCGCCGGTCGCGCGCGACGCCGGCGCGCCCCCGCCGGACTGCGAGAACCCGTGCGCGTTCGTGCCCTACGAGGCAAAGGAGCAGGCCGAGCGCGACATCATCACGTCGTTCCAGACGCTCGAGAAGGCGGTCACGCGGAACGATGCCGACGAATGGGTGAAGCACATGGCGGACGAGTTCATCGTCTACCGCACCAGGCAGCACCCGACCACGAAGGCCGAGCGCGCCGGCCATCTGCGCAACCAGAAGGCCGTGAACGCGGAAACCTTCGTCGCCGCGGTCGAGGCCATGAAGCTCTGGGTGTTCGGCGATGCTGCCGTCATGCGCGCCGATCACGTGATGCCGGGCAATCGCCGCCCGCCCTACCGGGCCACCCGGTTCTGGGTGAAGCGCGACGGCCGCTGGCAGATGGCGATCAGCCAGCAGACGACGCGGCCGGCCTGAGGCCGTGAGGCCGTGAGGCTGCGGCGCGCCGGCGCCGCAGCCGCGTCACTCCTTCACGGGCGCCTGAAACCCTGCCGCCAGGAACGGGATGACGTATTTCAGCGCGACCGCCGGCTGCGAGGTGTCGAAGCCCTCGCCGGCGATCGTCTGGATCTTGCCGGTGTCGGCCTGGACGAACAGCATGACGCCGTAGAGGCAGTTGAGCTTCCAGTGGAACTCGGTCTCGTCCATGGCCGCGAAATGCTCCCTGAGCGCCCGCGGGACGACCATGAAGTCGAGCGTGTAGATCTCGATCATCAGGCGGCGGACCTCCGGCGTCGGATCCATGGAGGCGCGGCCGAGCAGGCGGCGGAACGCTTCGTTCTCGCGGCTCGTCCGGAACGCGGGCTCGAGCATCGCATAGAGCAGATCCTCCAGGGCCGGCTCGGGATCGGCGGCGAAAAGCGCTTCGAGCATCCGCTGCCGCTCGGCCCGCAGCGGCCGCGCCCGCCGGAGCATCACCTCCTTGAAGAGGTTCTCCTTGGTCCCGAAATGGTAGGGGATCGCCCCGAGATTGACCGACGCCCGCTCCACGATCTGGCGCACGGAGGCGCCGTTGAATCCGACCTCCGCAAAGAGCTCTTCGGCCGCGTCGAGGAGACGCTCCCGGGAACTGGCCTGACCGCTACCTGTCGCTGGCTCGCTCAAATCGCCGTGCCTCATGCCGCGGTTGAATCCCGTCATACAATCGCCGGGCAAGCCCTTGTATCGCATTCATACGAGTGTATAAACACCCTGTCCCCGGCCCGCACTGCGCCGTGGATCATCCATATTGAAGGCGGGGAAGCGCAATGTCGAACGAACAGACCGTAGCGCAGGCGATCGCGTCCGCGCTGGCGCGGCACGGCGTGGAAGTGATCTTCTCCCAGAGCCTGCCTTCCGCCGTCCTGCTGGCCGCCGAGGATCTCGGGCTTCAGCAATATGTCTACCGGACCGAGAACGCCGGCGCGGCGATGGCCGACGGCTTTGCCCGCATCTCCGGGCGCGCCGCGGTCGTGACGGCCCAGAACGGGCCCGCCGCCACGCTGCTCGTGCCCGGCCTCGCTGAAGCGCTGAAGTCCTCCATTCCCGTGGTCGCCCTGGTGCAGGACGTGAACCGCGACCAGATGGACAGGAACGCCTTCCAGGATCTGGACCACTTCGCCCTCTTCGGTTCCTGCGCGAAGTGGATCCGCCGGCTCACCGTGCCGAGCCGGACGGAGGACTATGTCGACATGGCCTTCGCCGCCGCCACCGGCGGCCGGCCTGGCCCGGCGGTGCTGCTGCTGCCGGCCGACGTGCTCCTCGAGCGCGCCTCCGGCGCCGCACCGCGAGGGGCCGACCTGGGCCGCTTCCCCCTCGACCGGACCGTTCCCCCGAAGGAGCGGATCGAGGAGGCGGCGGCACTCATCGCCTCGGCGAAGCGCCCGCTGATCTTTGCCGGCGGCGGCGTCCACATTTCCGGAGCAGCCGGGGAACTCGCAGTCCTGCAGGAAAAGGCGCAGATCCCGGTCGCCACCACGGTCATGGGCAAGGGCGCCGTCGACGAGAGGCACCCGCTTTCGCTCGGCGTCGGCGGCAACGCGCTCGGACGGCTATCGCCGAGCCGGCATTTCGCGGAGCGCATCCGCAGCGCCGACGTCGTGCTCCTCGTCGGCACCCGCACCGCCCAGAACGGCACCGATTCCTGGACTTCCTTCGCGCCGGATGCGCGCTTCATCCACATCGACATGGACCCCTCGGAGATCGGCCGGAACTACGAGGCGCTCCGCCTCGTCGGCGACGCCAAGCTGACGCTTGCCGCGCTCGGCGAGGCGATCCGCGGCCCGGCCGCGAGCGCCGGGAGCGACCGCGCGCTGGTCCGCGCCGGGCACGAGCGGCACGAGGCCGAGATCGCCGCACTGGCGGGCTCCGAGGCCTCCCCGATCCGGCCGGAACGGCTGATGAGGGACATGCAGACGGTGCTGACGCCCGACACGATCGTGGTCGCGGACGCAAGCTACTCGACGATCTGGGTGGCGAGCTACCTGACGAGCCTCGCGCCCGGCATGCGCTTCATCACGCCGCGCGGCATCGCCGGGCTGGGCTGGGGCCTGCCGCTCGCCATGGGCGCCAGGCGGGCCCGTCCCGAAAGCCCGGTCCTCAGCGTCGTCGGCGACGGCGGCTTCGCCCATGTCTGGAGCGAACTGGAGACCTGCCGGCGCACCGGCACCTCCGTAATCGTCACCGTGCTCAACAACGGCGTGCTCGGCTACCAGAAGGACGCCGAGGACATGAAGTTCGGGCGCCACACGAGCGCCTGCTACTTCGAGCCGGTGGACCACGCAGCCATCGCCGAGGCGTGCGGCTGCCGCGGCGTCAGGATCGAGCGGGCGGCCGACTACCTTCCGGCGCTGAAGGAGGCGCTCGCCGCCGGCGGCACCTTCGTCCTCGACATTGTGACCGATCCCGAGGCCTATCCGCCGATCACCTTCTTCGACAAGCTCGACGGCTTCCGCGAGACCCGCTCGCGCTGACGGGAGCTCCGCCCATCATCCCCTGAGACCCTTTGCAGACGGTGACAGACGTGCCCTTCGCAGACTACGCAGAGAAGTTCGAGACCATCCGGATGCGGCGCGAGGACGGCATCCTCGAGATGACGCTCCACACCGACGGCGGCCCGCTGCGCTGGAGCCGCAAGCCGCACCGCGAGCTCGAGCAGGCCTTCCTTGACGTCGGACGCGACCGGGAGAACCACGTCATCATCCTGACCGGGACCGGGGACGAATTTTCCGGGCCGGCCCCGAGCGTGGAGGACAATCTCAAGACCCACAACCAGTCGACCGAGGAATGGGGCGAGCTCGGCTGGGAATCGAAGCACCTCCTCTTCAACATGCTGGCGATCGACGCCCCGATGATCGCGGCCATCAACGGCCCCGCGCTGCGCCATGCCGAACTGCCGGTCATGTGCGACATCGTTCTCGCGACGGAGACGGTGGCCTTCCAGGATTCGGCCCATTTCGTCGGAGGTCTCGTGCCCGGCGACGGCATGCACGTCGTCTTCCCGCTCCTCATGGGCTACAATCGCGGCCGCTACTTCCTGCTGACGGGCCAGAAGATCGGCGCCGAGGAGGCGAAGGACGTCGGGCTCGTGAACGAGATCGTCCCGGCCGACCAGCTGCTGCCGCGGGCCTGGGAGCATGCCCGCAACATCATGAAGATGCCGGAGCTCAACCGGCGCTACACGCGCCTGCTGATCACCGAGGTCCTGCGCCGGCAGATGAACGAGCTCCTGCCCTACGGCCTCGCGCTCGAAGGCCTCGCCCTCGTCAAGTGATCGCCCCCTGCCGCACTCCACACGCTCTGAAGGATTGGACATGACGAAGATCGGATATCTCGGCGGCGGCAACATGGCCCAGGCGATGGTGAAGCGCCTGCTCGCGGCCGGCCACGACGTGACGCTCTACAACCGCACGCTCGACAAGGTGAGGAACCTCGAAGCGGCCGGCGCCAGGCTTGCGCGGACGCCGCGCGAGGCGGCAGAAGGCGCGGAGATGGTGTTCGCCTCGGTGACGGACGATGCCGCCTCGCGCACGGTCTGGACCGGCCCCGAGGGGGCGCTGTCGGCCAATCTCGCGCCGGGCGCTCTCATCGTCGAGCACTCCACCATGTCGCACGACTGGGTGCTCGAGCTCTGCGGCATCGTGCGCGAGAAGGGCCTGCACTACGTCGACTGCCCGGTCGCCGGCCGGCCCGATGCCGCCGCGGCCGGCCAGCTCGCGGTCTTCGTCGGTGCCGACAAGGAGGACCTGGAGAAGATCCGGCCGCTCGTCACGCCGCTCAGCAAGGAGATCTTCCATTTCGGCGCGCCGGGCACCGGCACCGCCTTCAAGCTGATCTACAACGTCCTCGGCGTCGTGCAGATCGTGGGGCTCGCCGAGGCGCTCTCTGCCGCCGAGGCCGCCGGCATAGACCTGCGCACCGCCGCGCAGGCGCTCGCCAACGGCAATACCGGCAGCGGCCACGTGCGCAAGCACGGCCCGTTCATGGCCGAGAACGAGCACGAGGATCCGCCGGGCTTCACCGCCGCCGGACGAATCAAGGACCTCACCTACGGCATCGGGCTGGAGGAGGCGCTCGGCGAGGACCCGGTCATGGGGCGCGCCGCGCTCGGCGCCTACCAGAAGATGGTCGATCTCGGCATGGCCAAGGCGGCGGACAGCATGATCATCGACGCGGTGCGCGAGCGCCGGAAGGGCGCAAAGCAGCTCCAGAAGGCCTGAGCTCCGGCTTCCGGCCGGACGTCTTGCTCCGGCCGGAAGCAGCCCTGCGTTGACGCTGCTGCGAGCACGGCCTATGTCGCCCGCGCCATGACCAGCCTCGAAATCCTGACCCTTCCCGACCCCGTCCTCCGCCAGGCGAGCGCCCCGGTCGAAACCGTGGACGACGAGACGCGGCGGTTCCTCGACCAGATGCTGCACACCATGTACGAGGCTCCGGGGGTGGGGCTCGCGGCGGTCCAGGTCGGGGTGCCGCGGCGCCTCGTCACGATAGACGTCTCCAAGGAGGAGGATGCGCGCGAACCGCTCTTCCTGATCAACCCGGAGATCCTCTGGTCGTCCGACGAGCGCGCCCGCTACGAGGAGGGCTGCCTCTCCATCCCCGATTACTACGCCGAGGTCGAGCGACCGGCGAAGGTGCGGGTGAAGTTCATCGACCGCGAGGGAAGGCCGCAGGAGCAGGAGGCCGAGGGCTTGCTCGCGGTCTGCCTGCAGCACGAGATCGACCATCTGAACGGCGTGCTCTTCATCGATTACCTCTCCAAGCTGAAGCGCGACCTCGTGATCCGGAAGTTCACGAAGCAGGCGCGCGAGAAGGAACGTCACCGGCAGCAGCGCATCTGAGGAGCGGCCGATGACCCTTCGCGTGGTGTTCATGGGCACGCCGGTCTTCGCGGTGCCGACGCTGATGGAACTGGTCGGCCAGGGCCACGAGGTGGTCGCCGCCTACAGCCAGCCGCCACGCCCCTCGGGCCGCGGCATGGCCGAGCGCCCCTCCCCCGTCCACGAGGCGGCCGAACGGTTCGGCATCCCGGTCCGCACGCCGGTCTCGCTGCGGCGCGACGAGGCGGCGGCCGAATTCCGGGCGCTCGAGGCCGACGTGGCGGTCGTGGTCGCCTACGGGCTGATCCTGCCGCCGGCGATCCTTGCAGCGCCGCGGCACGGCTGCCTCAACCTTCACGGCTCGCTGCTGCCGCGCTGGCGGGGCGCGGCACCCATCCAGCGCGCCATCATGGCTGGCGACGCGGAGACCGGCGTGATGGTCATGCGGATGGAGGAAGGCCTCGACACCGGCCCGGTCTGCATGGCCGAGCGTGTCCGGATCGGCGCCCGCGAGACGGCCGGCGAACTCGCGGAGCGCCTGGCGCGCCTCGGCGCCGACCTGATGGTGCGGGCGCTCGCCGCGCTGGAGCGCGATGCGCTCGCCTGCACGCCCCAGCCGGCGGAGGGGGTGACTTACGCCGCCAAGATCGACAAGGCGGAAGCGCGGATCGACTGGGCCCGGCCCGCGGCCGAGATCGCCCGCCACATCAACGGCCTCTCGCCCTTCCCCGGCGCCTGGTGCGAGATGATGGTCGCAGACAAGCCGGAGCGGGTGAAGGTGCTGCGGGCGGTGCCGTCCGAGACCGGAGGTGCGGCCGAGGAGCGCCTCGTCGTCCCGTGTGGCGACGGTGCCGTGGAGCTGCTCGAACTGCAGCGCGCCGGCCGGAAGCCTTCCAAGGCCGAAGAATTCCTGCGCGGCGCGCGCGGCGGCATCCGTGTGCTGCCGTGACGCCGGGCCGATCAGACCGTGACGAGATCGGAGTGGCCGAAGCCCTGTCTGTAATTGATGACGGAGATGACGGTCGGCCGGACGCGGAAGAGCAGCGTGCGCTCCGGCGACGGCGCCAGGATCGGCATGCCGGCATGTTCGGGGAACTTCATCGGCAGCAGTTGCACGATGCGCCTCACCGCGTTCGGATCGATGATCTGCTCGGCATGCGCGGCCATCGAGAGGCCCCTGATTGCCGTGAGGTCGGAGACGTCGCGCGCGATCGTCAGCGAGATGCGGTCATCGGCCGCGAGGTTTCCTGCCTTCTGGCTGTCGGACGCGCAGAAGAAGTAGATGGCGAGCCCCTCGTTCACGTAACCGACGGTGGTCGCCTGCGGCCAGCCGTCCGGCCTCAAGGTCGCGACCGTCATGATCCTGTGCTCGTCGAGCAGGTCCAGGATTCTGCGCTCGATTGCAGCGTCCATCCGGGTTTAGGTCGATTCCGTTTCCATCGGCGCCACTCTAATCGCCTTGCGGATCCGCCGCTTGATCGAGGTCATGCGTGCCGCGCTTCCGGTTGACCATCGAATATGACGGCGGCCCGTTCGTCGGCTGGCAGCGCCAGGCAAACGGCCGCTCCGTGCAGGGCGCGATCGAGGAAGCGGTGTTCGGCGTGACCGGCGCGCGGGTCACGATCCGCGGGGCGGGTCGCACGGATGCGGGCGTCCACGCGCTCGGCCAGGTGGCGCATCTCGATCTGACGCGGGACTGGCCCGGCGACCGCCTCGCCGATGCGCTGAACGCCCATCTGCGGCCGGCGCCAATCGCAATCCTTCGGGCGGAGGCGGTCGCGGGCGATTTCGACGCCCGTCGTTCCGCGCTGCGCCGACATTACCGCTACCGCATCGTGAACCGGCGCGCGCCGCTCGCGCTCGATGCCGGCCGCGCATGGCGCGTCGGCCGCCCCCTTGACGCGGAGGCCATGCACGCCGCCGCCCAGCGCCTCGTCGGCACGCACGACTTCACCACGTTCCGCTCGACTGACTGCCAGGCGCGCAGCCCGTTGAAGACGCTCGACCGCCTCGACGTCGCCCGCTACGGCGAGGAGATCGTGATCGAGGCTTCGGCGCGTTCGTTCCTGCACAACCAGATCCGGTCCTTCGCGGGCTCGCTGGAACTCGTCGGCGAGGGCAAATGGTCGGCGTCGATGCTGAGTGCGGCGCTCGATGCGCGGGACCGCCGTTTCTGCGGCCCGGTGGCCCCGCCCGACGGCCTCTACCTCCTCCGCGTCGACTACCCGGAGCGGCTCAGCCCATCCGGCCGATCGTGAACTCCACGATGAGGGAGACGAGGACCTCCAGGACGACGATGGGGATGGCGAGGCCGGCCGGCACGCCGAGGGCCGTGCGGGCGACCATGTAGGAGAAGCGCAGCGCGAGGCCGAACACGGCGAAGAGCAGGTAGGGCACGACCGCGGCCGGCAGGAGCCCGGCGACGTAGGGCAGGAGCACGGCGCCGTAGACGCCGGCGACGATCACCGAGCTCCAGTTGCGGCAGGCGATGTAGGGAACGAACTGGCTCGCCAGGCCGAGCGGCCGCGCCAGGAGCGCGAAGAGCAGCGGAAAGGCCACCCAGTCGACCGCGACGGCCATGAAGCGGAGCGCCGTCGGCCCCGCCGCCGGCGGCTCCCCCGTTGCGTTCTCCGCCAGAAGCGCGGGCTCCGCCAGAAGGACCGGCAGCGAGAAGGCCAGCACCAGGACGATCGCCCCGAACGACTTCCAGAAGCCTTCGATCGACGTGTCGAGGCGCGTGAGGCCCGCGGAATCGCCGTTCATGACGGCCCAGGCCCCCGCGAGGTTCTCGCGAATCCAGCTTATCGGCATCAGGCGGGGAAATACGTGTCGAGGATGCGCTCGTAAACCTCGGTGAGCCGGGCGAGCTCGTCGAGCGGTATGCACTCGTCCGCCTGGTGCATGCTGCTCCCGACGGGGCCGAACTCCACCACCGGGCAGTAGTCCTTCACGAAGCGCGCGTCGGACGTCCCGCCGCCGGTCGAAAGCGCGGGGCGCCGGCCCGTGGTGGCCTCCACCGCGCCGGACACGAGCTCGATCAGGGCCTCGTCGCGCGTGAGAAAGACGTCCGAGGGCGAGGGCTCCTCCTCGAGCCGCCAGCGGATCGGCGGCGTCGCGAGACGCGGGCTCTCCGCGACCTCACGGATCCGCCGCTCGATCTCCCCGTGCAGACTCGCGCGGTCCCAGCGATCGTTGAACCGGCTGTTCATGCGGGCGCTCGCGGAGGCGGGGATCACGTTCCAGGCCGGGTTTCCGACGTCCACCGAGACGACCTCGAAGGTCGACGGCTCGAAATGCTCCGTACCGTCGTCGAGCGGCTCCGCCTGGAGGGCGTAGAGAAGCTCCGTCAGTCCCCTTACCGGGTTCTCCGCCAGATGGGGGTAGGCGGCGTGGCCCTGCCTCCCCTCCACCGTCAGCGTCGCGGAGAAGCTGCCGCGGCGGCCGATCTTGATCTGGTCCCCGAGCACGCTCGCGCTGGTCGGCTCGCCGACGAGTGCAGCCGAAAACCGCTCGCCCCGTTCGGCAGCCCAGGCGAGCAGCTTCGCGGTGCCGTTGATCGCGGGGCCCTCCTCGTCGCCGGTGACGAGGAACGAGATGCGTCCGCCGAAATCCGGCCCGCGTCGCTCCAGGAAGCCGATCGCCGCCGCCATGAAGGTCGCGAGCCCGCCCTTCATGTCGACCGCTCCCCGGCCGAACATGAGGCCGTCCTCGACAGCGGCGTCGAAGGGCGGATGGCGCCAGCGCAACGGATCGCCCGGCGGCACGACGTCGGCATGGCCGACGAAGACGAGATGCCGCTCGCCCCCGCCGAATGCAGCGAAGAGATTCTCGACCTCCGGGGTGCCGGGCTCGGTGAAGATGGGCCGGTCCACTGCGAAGCCCGCCGGGCGAAGCCGGCGTTCGATGACGTCGAGGGCGGGACCGGCGTCGGGCGTCACGCTCGGCGCTCGGATCAGATCCGCCAGGATCGCCGCCGCGGATGTCCCGTCGCTCACGAAGTGACCGGCCTTGGTGGTGGCCCGAAGCGGTTCGGGCCCGGATCGCCTTCGAGGAGCCCGAGATCGACGATCATCCAGATGAGGCCGACGACCGGCACGATCAGGATGAGGACCCACCAGCCGCTCTTGCCGCGGTCATGGAACCGTTTGACGTGGATTCCGAGGGTGGGGATGATCATCAGCACGCTCACGAGCCAGCCGATCAGCCCATCGCCGAACAGGATGCCGGAAAGCACGCTCGCGATGAGCAGGACGATTGCACCGAACCACCAGTCGCGACGGCCGATCCTGCCGTCGAAGTTCAGGAACAGGTATTGCCAGTCCATGAGCCGGTCCTCCGCGCCACACCCTCCCGGGTAGCGGCGATGCCGCGCGCAGGCAAGGCCGGGCGGCGAACAGCGGTTCCAGCCGGTGAAGAAGGCATCGTCCGTCAGGTCGGCGGCACGTCTGCGGCCGCTCCGTAGCGGTTCGCGCCTGGCTGCGGCGGGACGATCCCCAGCCAGACCGTGAAGGCAAGGTTCACGAACGGGATCGCGATCGCGACCGCCCATAGCCCGTTCATGCCTATGTCGTGCAGCCGCTTCACCGCGATCGCCACGCTCGACCAGACGCCGAGCACCGACACGAACGGCGAAAGCGCCGAAGCGAGAGCGGCGTAGCTCGCCTCCTCTCCGCCCATCAGCTGCAGGAACATCGCCGTGATGACGGCCTGCGGACCGAAGAGGGCGAGCCAGTAGACCTGCCGCCCGATCCGCCCCGAGAAGCCGAAAAGCGCCCAGAGCAGCCTGCGCCAGGATTCGTTGCGGGCCGGTTGCGGAGGGGTGGCCACGACTTCAGGACCGCAGCAGCTCGTTGATCGAGGTCTTGGACCGGGTGCGCTCGTCGACGCGCTTCACGATCACGGCGCAGTAAAGGGCCGGCCCGCCGCTTTCCCCGGGCATCGCACCGGGAACGACGACGGAATAGGCCGGCACCTCGCCGTAGCGGACGTCGCCGCTCGCGCGGTCCACGATGCGGGTGGAGGCGCCGAGATAGACACCCATCGAGAGAACGGAGCCTTCCCGGACGATGACGCCCTCGGCCACTTCCGACCGGGCGCCGATGAAGCAATTGTCCTCGATGATCACGGGGCCGGCCTGGAGCGGCTCGAGCACGCCGCCGATCCCCGCCCCGCCGGAGATGTGGCAGTTGGCGCCGATCTGCGCGCACGAGCCCACCGTCGCCCAGGTGTCGATCATCGTCCCCTCGCCGACATGGGCGCCGAGATTGACGAAGGACGGCATCAGCACGGCTCCCGGCGCGATGAATGCCGAACGGCGGACGATCGCGCCCGGCACGGCGCGGAACCCGGCACGCTCGAACTCGGACGCCGTCCAGCCGGCGAACTTCGACGGCGCCTTGTCCCACCAGACGGCGCCGCCCGGCCCGCCGTCGATCACCGCCATCGGGTTGAGCCGGAACGACAGGAGCACGGCCTTCTTCAGCCACTGGTTCACCGTCCAGTCGCCGCCCGCGCCCCGCTCCGCGACGCGCACCGTACCGGCATCGAGCAGCCCGAGCGCCTCGTCCACGGCCCGCCGGATCTCGCCGCCCGTCGAGGGCCCGATACCGTCGCGCCCGTCGAAGGCCTGGTCGATGATCGTCTGAAGCTGTCCGAGGTCCGCCATTGTCCGTCCGGTCGTTCTGAAGCGCGGCGGACCTTAGTCCGTGCCCTTCCGCTGTCAACGCGCGAGGGGCCGCGCCCGCTTGACTTCGGACCCTGAACCGGGCTTGGCAGGAGCACGAGCCACAAGGGATGCCCGACGTGCCGTTCCATCTCGACCCGCAGCTGGAGCGCGACAGCATACCCGTCAGCGATCTCACGCTTTCGGCCGTCCGGCTGATGGGTGATGCGAACTATACGTGGCTGCTGCTGGTGCCGCGGCGGCCCGGCCTGGTCGAGATCCTCGACCTGCCGCGCCACGATCGCGTCCAGCTGATGGACGAGATCGGGCTCGCCGGCGAGGCGCTGAAGGCAGCGGTCGGGTTCGACAAGCTCAATGTCGCCGCGCTCGGCAATTCCGTCCGGCAGCTCCACGTCCACGTCATCGCCCGCCGCCGCGGCGATCCTGCGTGGCCGCGCCCCGTCTGGGGCGCCGCGCCGGCCAGGTCCTATGGCGCCGGCGAGGCGGAAACGCTGGCGGCGCGGATCGCCGCGCGCCTGACGGTGACAAGGATAGGGGCGGCGACCTGACCAGCCAGGCCCAAAAGCGCCTTCTCTTCGAGCACCCGTACTTCGGCGACACGAGCGCGCTCAACGGCTTCTCCGGCAACCGGCTCGACCGGCTCTCGGAGCACCGCTCGGAAAACAGCCTCGCCGACGCTCTGGCCGACCCGGCGGCGCGGGTCCTTCTCTTCGCGGGCGATCGTGCCTTGCTGCAGTTCGACGGCGGCAGCGCCAGAGGCGTGTTCGACGTTGCGACCGCGGATGCGCTCGGCCTCGACCGCGGCACGCTGATCCTCCTCGGCACCGGCCGGGATGGGCCGCGGCTCGCAGGGTTGGTCGATGCGGAGCGGGCTATGCCCGGGGACGTTAAAGCGGTCGACCTGCGCTCGCTCGCCCTCCAGGGCCTGCTCGGGCAGGAGGACACCAGCGCCGTCGCACACGCGCGCTCGCTTCTCGCCTGGCACGGCAGCCACCGGTTCTGCGCCCGCTGCGGCGCCGCGACGGAGCCTCGCGGCGGCGGCGTCCGCCGCGAGTGTGCGGCATGCGGGGCGCAGCATTTCCCACGCGTCGATCCGGTGGCGATCATGCTCGCGATCGACGGCGACCGCTGCCTGCTCGGAAGACAGGCCCGTTTCGCACCGGGCGTTTATTCCGCGCTCGCCGGCTTCATCGAGCCCGGCGAGACAATCGAGGGCGCCGTCCGCCGGGAGATCCGCGAGGAATCCGGCGTGGTCGTCGGTCGCGTCGCCTATCATTCCAGCCAGCCCTGGCCGTTCCCCTCCTCGCTCATGATCGGCTGCTTCGCCGAGGCGCTCTCCACCGACATCCGGCGCGACGAGACGGAGCTCGAGGACTGCCGCTGGTTCAGCCGCGACGAAATCCGGCTGATGATCGCCGGCACGCACCCGGACGGGTTCGCCGCCCCGCAGAAGATTGCCATCGCCCGGAGCCTGATCGCGTCGTTCGCGGCGGAAGAGGTCTGAGCCGCCACCGCGCTCAACCTTCGAGGTCGGACTTCAGCCGGTCGAGCAACTCGACCGCGCGTGCCGCATAGGGGCCGATCCAGCGGTCGTGGATGGTCTTGATTGGCAGCGGGTTGAGGTGGTTCCAGCGCTCGCGCCCCTCGCGCCGCACGATCACTAGGTCCGCCCCCTCTAACACCTTGAGGTGCTGCATCACCGTGCACCGATCGAGCGCCGGAAAGCGCGCGCAGAGCTCTCCCGTCGTCTGCGGCCGGTCCTTCAGCGCATCGAGCAGTGCGCGCCGAACCGGCGCCGCGAGCGCCTTGAAGACCCGATCATCCGATTCGCCGCTTGACATGTTATGTTTCTATAACATGATGGCGCCGAAGCACAGGAGGAAACCATGGACCTGAAATTCAGGGTGGCCGGCCGCATCGCGCGACCCGTCGCGGAAGTGTTCGAGGCCGTCGTCAACCCGACCGAGCTGTCGCGCTACTTCACCACCGGCGGCGCGAAAGGCCGGATCGAGCCCGGAGCGACGGTGACCTGGGATTTTCACGATTTTCCCGGCGCGTTCCCGGTCTGGGTGACGGAGGTGGAGCCCGAGCGGCGCATCGTGCTCCAGTGGGAGGCGAACGAAGGCGCGCCGCCGGACGACGACACGGCCGTGACCCCGGCGGGCGGGTACAGGACCACCGTCACGATGACGTTCGAGCCGCTCCAGGACGGCCGGACGCTGGTGACGATCTCGGAGGAAGGCTGGCGCGAGACGCCTGGCGGCCTCCGCGCCTCCTACGGCAACTGCCAGGGCTGGATGCAGATGCTTTGCGCCATGAAGGCGTGGCTCGAGCACGGCATCAACCTGCGTGAGGGCATGTTCAAGTAGCCCCGCTCTCCCTCACCCGTGACGGACGGGGCGGAGCTCGCGGTTCTCCTCGGGCTCCGCGATGTTGGCGCGGAACGGGCTCGCCGGATAGATCCCGACGATGCGGAGCTCCGCGGAGAAGAAGTCGAGCTCCTCCAGGGCGAGCGCGACGCTGCGGTCGTCGGGATGGCCCTCGACGTCGGCATAGAACATCGTCGCGAAGAAGCGCCCGCCGAGCTGATAGCTCTCCAGCTTGGTCATGTTGACCCCGTTGGTCGCGAAGCCGCCGAGCGCCTTGTAGAGCGCGGCCGGCACGTTGCGGACGCGGAAGACGAAGGAGGTGATGACCGGGCCGTTCCCGGCCGCCGAGCGGCGCGGCTCGCGCGAGAGGATCACGAAGCGCGTCGTGTTGTGGGCCTCGTCCTCCACGTCCTCGGCGAGGATGTCGAGACCGTAGATCTCGGCCGCGAGGCGCGACGCGATCGCACCTCGGCTCGGGTCGCCCAGTTCGGCGACATGCCGGGCCGAGCCGGCAGTGTCCGCCGCCACTTCGGCGGTGATGCCCAGCCTCCGGATCAGCTTGCGGCACTGGCCGAGCGCCTGGACGTGGCTCTGCACCACCTTCAGGTCCTCCAGCCGGCTGCCGCGCACGCCCATCAGCTGGTGCCGCACGGGCAGGAAGTGCTCGCCGATGATCGAAAGATCGGAGGTCGGCAGCAGATGGTGGATGTCAGCGACGCGGCCGGCCACCGAGTTCTCGATCGGGATCATGCCGAGATCGGCGTCGCCGGACGACACCGCCTGGAAGCAGTCCTCGAAGGTCGGCAGCGGCACCGGCACGCAGTCGGGGAACACCTCGAGGCACGCGATGTGCGAATTCGCCCCGAGCTCCCCCTGGAAAACGACCTTCTGACCCGACACTTCAAACGCTCCCTGGCCTGCCGCAGCTATCTCGGTCGGGCGAGCAGCATCCGCGCCCGCTCGAGATCCGCCGGGGTGTCGACACCGAGCGGCACGGCGCCGACGAGCACGACGTCGATCCGCATCCCCGCTTCGAGCGCCCTCAACTGCTCCAGCCGCTCCCGCATTTCAAGCGGGCTTGGCGCCAGCCGCACGAAACGGCCGAGCGCCTCCCGCCGCCAGGCGTAGAGCCCGATATGATGAAGGAGCGGCCCGTCGCCGTGGGGGGCGGTCGCGCGGGTGAAGTAGAGCGCACGCAACCGGCCGGGCGCCAAGGCGGTACCGACCACCTTCACGACATTGGGGTCCGTCCGCTCGTGCTCGACCGTGATGATCGCCGCGAGCGTCGCGAGATCGACATCGGGATCGGAAAGGGGGCCGAGCGCCGCTCTTACGGAGGCCGGGTCGATCGTCGGCAGGTCCCCCTGCAGGTTCACCACCACGTCGTAGCGGCCGTCGGGATCGCGAAGGGCGAGCGCCTCGTGGATCCGGTCGGAGCCGGAGGGGTGGTGGCGCCCGGTCACAACCACGTCGGCACCGCTCCCGGCGAGCGCGTCCGCGATCTCGCGATCGTCGACCGCGACGATCACCGGACCGACATCGGCCTCCAGCGCGCGCTCCACGACGTGACGGATCATCGGTTTGCCGAGAAGGTCGGCGAGCGGCTTGCGCGGCAGGCGGGTGGCGGCGAGCCTGCTCGGAATAACGGTGATGGGGTTCATTCCGGGCACGGGTCTTGGGCGGAAAACACCCGAGCGGGTGTCAAATCGTCTCACAAGGGCGCGCTTATACGTCTTGATGCCCCCATGCAAAAGCGATACCTCGTCCCGACCCGCCGCGGGGTCCGTCGCGGGCCTTTTCCGGCTGTTCTCGCGCAGGAGCAACTCGTCCCATGGATTCGTTCGAGCTGAACAAGATCGCCGGCGCGGTCCTCTTCGCGATCCTCGTCGCGTTCGGAATCAGCATCCTGTCGGAGATCATGTTCGAGCGCCATGCGCCGGAAGAGCCGGCCTACGTGATCGCGATCGCCGAGCCTGGCGAGGGCGGCGGCGCTGGAGCGGCCGAGGAGGGCCCCGACTTCGCGACGCTGCTGGCGAGCGCCGATCCCGCCGTGGGAGAGCGGAACGCCAACAAGTGCACGGCCTGCCACACCTTCGAGAAGGGCGGCGCCGACAAGGTCGGACCGCATCTGTGGGACGTCGTCGGCCGCCCGATCGCGGGCGTGGAGGGCTTCTCCTATTCCGCCGGCATGGTCTCCTTCTCCGAGGGCGGCGCGCAGGTCTGGGACTACGATCACCTGAGCAACTTCCTGCACGACCCGCGCGGCACGGTGCCCGGCACCAAGATGAGCTTCGCCGGCCTGAAGCGCGACGACGAGCGCGCCGCGATGGTCGCCTATCTGCGCACGCTGTCCGACAATCCGCAGCCGCTGCCCGAGGCCACGGCCGCCGCGGCGCCGGAGGGCGAAGCCGCCCCCGCCGAAGGCAAGGCCGCAGCGCCGGCCGAGGGCGAGCAGGCCGCCGCGCCGGCAGAGGGCGCGACCGCTCCGGCAGCGGACGACGCCACGGCTGCGGAAGCGCCGGCCGCCGCCCCGGCCGCACCGGCCCCGGGCGCTGCAACGGCTCCCGATCAGCCGGGCCAGGCCGGCGTCCAGACCTCCCAGACCGGGGCGCAGCCGAGCCCGCAGACGTCCACCACCGCCCCGGATCAGCCCGGTCAGACGGCCGCTCCGGATGCGCAGGGCGCGTCCGATGCGGCGCCGCAGGGCGGCGCGGCGACGGTCCCGCCCGCCGTGGTGGTGCCGGACGCCCAGCAGACGCAGACGACGACCGGCGGCGGGATGCCGGTCGCGCCCCAGCAGGAGAGCGCCCCCGCGGCCGGCGCCGAGCCGGCGGCACCCGCCGCACCCGAAGGGGCCCAGCAGCCTCAGCAGCAGCCGGCGCCGGCGGAACAGCCCGCGGCACCCGCACCGCAGCAGGAGGGCACTGCGCCGGCAGCACCGGCCCAACAGCAGGCCGCCCCCGCGCAGCAGCAGGCTGCCGCTCCCGCCGAACAGCCGGCCGCCGCCGGCGAGGCGAGCGGGATGGCGGCCATGGTGGCCGCCGCCGACATCGCCGTCGGCGAGCGCTCGGCGCGCAAGTGCGCCGCGTGCCATTCCTTCAACGAGGGCGGGCCGAACAAGGTCGGCCCGAACCTCTGGGACCGCTTCGGCCAGCCGATTGCCGTCCACGAAGGCTACAACTACTCGCCGGCGATGAAGGAGTTCTCGAACGGAGGCGCCGAGACCTGGACGATCGAGCACCTCGACGCCTTCCTCCTGAACCCGAAGGCGGCCGTCCCTGGTACGAAGATGGCCTTCCCCGGCATCCGGAACGATGACGAGCGCGCCGCCCTCATCGCCTACATGCATTCGCTGTCGGCCAACCCGGAGCCGCTCGCCGGCGCGCAATAGCCGCCGCAGACCGCATCACACACGGAAGGGCCGGCCCGCAGCGCCGGCCCTTTTTCGTCGCCGGGCGTTAAATTTTGGTCAGATTGGCCGATGAAGGGTGAAGCCGCGGACGCCGCGTCCTAATATCGGCGGCAGAGTCGACGGATAGGAGTACCGGACCAGCATGCGCGGCCGCATCAGCCTGACCCTCGCCGCCTGCCTCGCCATCGCGCCGGCAGGCGCCGCCCTCGCCGATCAAGACGGCTGGCACAGCGCGACCTCGCTGATCGGCGAACCGAAGTATCCCGAAGGCTTTCGGCACTACGATTATGTGAATCCGGACGCGCCGAAGGGCGGCACGCTGAACCAGGTCGCCGTCGGCACCTTCGACAGCTTCAATCCGTTCATCGTGCGCGGCGCAGTCGCGGCCGGCCTCGGCCCGACCGGCGGCTACCTCTACGATTCGCTGATGGATCAGTCGACGGACCAGCCCGGCACGAGCTACGGGCTGATCGCCGAGGCGGTGCGGCACCCTGCGGACTTCTCCTCCGCCACGATCCGGCTCAATCCCGCGGCGCGCTGGCACGACGGGCAGCCGATTACCCCGGACGACGTGGTGTGGACCTTCGATGTCCTGAAGGGCTCGAGCCCGTTCTGGAAGCAGTACTACAACCACGTCGAGAAGGCGGAACGGACCGGAGACGGCGAGGTCACGTTCACCTTCGACCAGGCCGGCAACCGGGAGCTTCCGAACATCATCGGCGACATGCCCGTGCTGCCGAAGCACTGGTGGGAGGGTACCAGCCCGAACGGCCGCAAGCGCGACATCACGCAGCCGATCCTCGAGCCGCCGCTCGGCTCCGGCCCCTACCGGATCGCCTCGTTCGAGGGCGGCCGCACGATCGTCTGGGAGCGCGTTCCGGACTATTGGGGCGCGGAGCAGCCGACGCGACGCGGCCGCTACAATTACGACCGGATCCGGTTCACCTATTTCCGCAGCGCCGACGCGATCTGGGAGGCGTTCAAGAAGGGCGGCCTCTACGATTTCCGGGTCGAGAACCGGGCGCAGCGCTGGGCGCAGGGCTACGACTTTCCGGCGTTCCAGCGCGGCCAGGTGAAGAAGCAGGCGTTCACGCAGGAATCGGTCCAGCCGATGCAGGCCTTCGTGATGAACACCCGCCGCGAGCAGTTCAGGGATCCGAAGGTGCGCCGGGCGCTCAGTCTCGTGTTCGACTTTGAGAGCATGAACCGCACGCTCTTCTACGGCCTCTACAAGCGAACGAACTCCTATTTCGAAGGCAGCGAGCTCGCCTCGTCCGGCCTGCCGGAAGGCCGGGAGCTGGAGATCCTCGAGAGCGTGCGCGACCTCGTGCCGCCCGAGGTCTTCACCGAGCCTTTCACGCTTCCCGTCTACGAGAAGCCCGGCGACGACCGCAAGTATTTGCGCGAGGCGGCGCGGCTCCTGCAGGAGGCGGGCTGGGTGCCGCGGGGCGGCCGGCTCGTCAACGAGCAGACCGGCCAGGCGATGGCGATCCAGTTCCTCGGCAACGACCCGACCAGCGAGCGGGTGATGCTGCCCTTCGTGAACGCGCTCCGCCGGCTCGGCATCGACGCCGGCATCCGCATCGTCGACAGCGCGCAGTACCAGGCGATGACCGACAATTTCGACTACGACGTCATCACCGACATCTTCGCGCAGTCGCTGTCGCCCGGGAACGAGCAGCGCGACTTCTGGAGCTCGCAGGCGGCCGACCAGCCCGGCAGCCGCAACTCCGCTGGCATCAAGGACGAGGCGGTGGACAAGCTGATCGACCGCGTGATCTTCGCCAAGGACCGGGACGAGCTGGTGGCCGCCACGCGCGCGCTCGACCGCGTGCTGCTGTGGAACTTCTACGCGGTTCCGCAATGGCACAATCCGGAGGTCTGGATCGCGTACTGGACCAAGTTCGGCATTCCCGAGAAGCAGCCCGCCTATGCCGGCGTGGACACCTTCTCCTGGTGGATCGAGACCGACCGCGAGCGCACGCTGGAGCCCCAGCAGTGACCGACGGCGCCACCCGCCGCGACGTGCTCAGGCTCGCCGGCGCCGCCGCCGGCGCGAGCCTCCTGCCGGGCTTCGCCTTCGCCGAGCCGGAAGGGCGCCGGCACGGGATGGCGGTCATCGGGGACCTTAAATACGGGCCCGACTTCCGGCACTTCGACTACGTGAACCCGGACGCGCCGCGCGGCGGACGCATCGTCACCCAGCTCTCGTCCTGGGGCTACAACCAGAACCCGAACACCTTCAACACGCTCAACATCTACGTCCTGCGCGGCGACGGGGCGGCCGGCATGCCGCTGACCTTCGCGAGCCTCATGGCGGGCTCCGCGGACGAGCCGGGCAGCGTCTATGGCCTCGTCGCGCGCGAGGTCGAGCGCTCCGAAGACGGCAAGTCCCTGCGGTTCTTCCTGAGGCCCGAGGCGGCGTTCCACGACGGCAGTCCGATAACCGCCGAGGACGTCGCATTCTCGCTGCAGGTCCTCCGGGACGAAGGCCACCCGAACATCGCCCTCGAGCTCAAGGGCCTGACGGCGATCGAGGTCGAGGACGAGCGGACGATCGCCGTCCGGCTCGCCGCGGAGAGCGGGCGCAGCCTGCCGATCATGGTCGCCACGGCGCCGATCTTCTCGCAGTCATGGTGGGCGGGCCGCACGTTCGGCGCATCCCTCAGCGAGCCGCCGCTCGGCTCCGGCCCCTACCGCGTCGCCGCCTTCGCCCTCGGCAATGCGATCGAGTTCGAGCGGGTGCGGCCCTGGTGGGCCGACGACCTCCCGGTCATGCGGGGCCGCTACAATTTCGACCGGATCCGCTACGAGTACTACCGCGATCGGACGACCTCCTTCGAGGCGTTCAAGAAGGGACAGCTCACCTTCCGGGAGGAGTTCACCTCCCGCATCTGGGCGCGCGACTACGACTTCCCGGCGAGACTCGACGGCCGAGTCGTGCGCGACGAAGTGCCGAGCGGTTCGCCGTCCGGGGCGCAGGGCTGGTTCATCAACATGCGCCGGCCGAAGTTTTCTGATCCGCGGGTCCGGCTGGCGCTTGCACACGCCTTCGACTTCGAATGGACGAACCAGAACATCATGTTCGGATCGTACCAGCGCACGCATTCCTTCTTCGAGAACTCCGAGCTGAAGGCGGAGGGCGCGCCCGGCCCGGCGGAGCTGGCGCTGCTGGAGCCGTTCCGCGGCAAGGTTCCCGACGAGGTCTTCGGCGCAGCCGCCGTGCCGCCCGTTTCCGACGGCTCGGGCCGCGACCGGCGCAACCTTCAGCGCGCGAACGAGCTCCTCATGGAGGCCGGCTGCACGCGGGGGCCGAACGGGCTGCTGACGCCGCAGGGCGAACCCTTCACGGTCGAGTTCCTCGGCAACGACAGCACCTTCGAGCCGCATCACAACGCCTATATCAACGGCCTTCGCCTGCTCGGCATCCGCGGCAGCTACCGCATCGTCGACCCCGCCCAGTACAACGAGCGGCTGAAGCGCTTCGACTTCGACATGGTCGTGTCGCGCTTCAGAACCTCCCTCTATCCCGACGAGGGGATCCGGCAGTTCTTTTCGAGCGAGCGGGCGAAGCAGGAAGGCTCGTACAATCTCGCAGGCGTTGCGAGCCCAGCGGTCGACGCCTTGGTGGAGGCGATGATCGGCAGCGAAGACTGGGAGAGCTTCGTGACCTCGGCCCGCGCGCTCGATCGGGTGCTGCGCGCCGAGCACTTCTGGGTCCCGCAATGGTTCAAGCCGGTGCACTGGTTCGCCTACTGGGACATGTACGAACGGCCTGCGAACACCGCGCGCTATGATCCCGGCGTGCTCGACACCTGGTGGCAGGCGGCCGACAAGGCCGCCGCGCTCGGAAAGGCCTGACCCGGCATGGCCGCCTACATCGTCCGGCGTCTGCTCCTGATGATCCCGACCATCCTCGGGATCATGGCGATCTCGTTCCTCGTCATCCAGTTCGCTCCCGGAGGGCCCGTCGAGCGGGTCATCGCGCAGCTCCAGGGCACCGACGTCTCGGCGACGGCCCGCATCGGCGGCTCCACCACGGGCGATTTCGGCGGATCGGGGAGCCAGCCCGGATCCGGCTCGGAATCCTCGGCGGTCAGCTCGAAATATCGCGGCGCGCAGGGGCTGGATCCCCAGTTCATCCTGGAGCTCGAGCGCCAGTTCGGCTTCGACAAGCCGGCGCACGAACGGTTCCTGCTGATGATCTGGAACTACCTGCGCTTCGATTTCGGCGAGAGCTATTTCCGCGACATCTCGGTGATCGATCTCATCATCGAGAAGCTGCCCGTCTCGATCTCGCTCGGGCTCTGGATGACGTTCCTGTCCTACCTGATCTCCATCCCGCTCGGGATCAGGAAGGCGGTCCGCGACGGAACGCGCTTCGACGTGTGGACCTCGGGCGTGATCGTCGTCGCCTATGCCGTCCCCGGCTTCCTGTTCGCGATCTTCCTGATCGTCTTCTTCGCAGGCGGCACCTTCTTCGACTGGTTTCCGCTGCGGGGCCTGACTTCCGAGAACTGGGCCTCCATGTCCTGGCCGGAGCGGATCGTGGACTATTTCTGGCACCTGACGCTGCCGCTCATCGCGATGGCGCTCTCGGCCTTCGCCACGACGACGCTGCTGACGAAGAACTCGTTCCTTGACGAGATTCGGAAGCAGTACGTGGTGACGGCGCGCGCCAAGGGGCTTTCGGAGCGCGAGGTCCTCTACGGCCACGTCTTCCGGAACGCGATGCTGATCATCGTCTCGGGCTTTCCGGCCGCCTTCGTGTCCGCATTCTTCGCTGGCTCGCTCCTCATCGAGACGATCTTCTCGCTCGACGGGCTCGGCCTGCTCGGCTTCGAGAGCGTGATCAACCGGGACTACCCGGTGGTGTTCGCGACCCTCTACATCTTCTCGCTCCTCGGCCTCTTCGTTCAGCTGATTTCCGATCTCACCTACACGTGGATCGACCCGCGCATCGATTTCGAGAGCCGGGAGGTCTGACGACGATGGACGTGAAGACCGCCGACGAGATCGAGCGCACGAAGCGGGATCCGGCCCTGGAGCCGAAGACGCAGCCGGAGGCACCGGGCCCCGATACCGCGCTGGAGACCATCGTCCCGCTGCCGGGCCAGGAGGTCGCCCCCGCCCGCCGGACGCGCTTCGCGCTGTCGCCGATCAACCAGCGGCGCTGGCACAATTTCAAGGCGAACCGGCGCGGGTACTGGTCGCTCTGGATCTTCCTCACTCTCTTCATCCTGTCGCTCTTCGCCGAGTTCCTGGCGAACGACCGGCCGATCCTCGTCTCCTACAAGGGCGAACTGCTCTATCCCGTCTTTGTCGACTATCCGGAGGAGAAGTTCGGCGGCTTCCTCGCCCGGACCGACTACCGGGATCCCTACATCCAGGAGGAGATCGAGGCGAACGGCTGGATCGCATGGCCGCCGATCCGCTATTCCTATCGCACGGTCAACAACGAGATCCCCGTCCCGGCCCCTGCGCCGCCGTCCTGGATGCTCGACAAGGAGCAGCGCTGCGCCGCCTACGTCCTCGGGCAGGAAGACCCGAACTGCACCGCCTGGAACTGGAACTGGCTCGGCACGGACGACCAGGCTCGCGACGTCGTCGCGCGGATGGTCTACGGCTTCCGGCTGTCCGTCCTCTTCGGTCTGGTGCTGACGGTGCTCTCCTCGGTGATCGGGGTCGCCGCCGGTGCCGTGCAGGGCTATTTCGGCGGCCGGGTCGACCTCTTCTTCCAGCGCTTCATCGAGATCTGGACGGCGATCCCGTCGCTCTACCTGCTGCTGATCATCTCCTCGGTGCTGGCGCCGGGCTTCTGGGTGCTGCTCGGGATCCTGCTCCTCTTCTCCTGGGTCGCGCTGGTCGGGGTCGTGCGCGCCGAGTTCCTGAGAGCGCGGAACTTCGAGTACGTGAAGGCGGCGCGCGCACTCGGCGTCGGCAACCTCACCATCATGTTCCGGCACCTGCTGCCGAACGCGATGGTCGCGACGCTCACCTTCATGCCGTTCATCCTGAACGGCTCGATCACCACCCTCACCTCGCTCGACTTCCTCGGCTTCGGGCTGCCGCCCGGCTCGCCCTCGCTCGGCGAGCTCCTCGCACAGGGCAAGTCGAACCTGCAGGCGCCGTGGCTCGGGATCACCGGCTTCCTGGTGATCTCGCTCATGCTGTCGCTGCTGATCTTCGTCGGAGAGGCCGTCCGCGACGCCTTCGACCCGCGCAAGACCTTCGTGTAGGATTGCGGGCATGGACGAGAGCAAACGCCGTGTCATCGAGGACTACCCCGCAGAAAAACTCCCCGAGGAGCTGCGCGGCGACATCGATCCCGGCCGTCGCACCCGGGTGATCGTGGAGGTCACCGAAAGCCGCCGTCGCACCATCCCCGAGCCGTATCTGCGCAGCTTTGGCGCCCACCGGGACATGAATACCTCGGTCGAGGACGCAGTCGCCCGCGTTCGTGCCTTGCGAGACGAGTGGGGTGAATGATCCGGTCTCCGCGCTGGCGAGTCTATCTCGATTCCAATCTGTTCATCCGGCACGTCGAAAGCGCCGACGACGCGCTCATCTTCTTGCTGGAGCAAGCCGCAGACGACGTCCTGAGTCTCCATGCGAGCGAACTCACCCTCGCCGAGGTTCTGGTTGATCCGCTCCGTCGGCACGATCGGAGCCGGGCGGCTCTCTTCGGAGAGATCCTGACCGGGGACGACTGGCTCCAGGTTGTTCCCGTATCCCGGACGATCCTGGTGCGGAGCGCAGAGGTGCGCGCGGCTCTCGGAAACAAGCTCCCGGACGCCATTCATGTGGCGACCGCAATGGACTGCTCCTGCAATGTGCTCGTCTCGTCGGACAGGAGGCTCCGCACGCCGTCCGAGATGGTTCGGGTAAGCGTCGATGCAGTCAAGGATCTCGATCGATGGCCGTGACCGCCCCCCTCCTTTCCGTCCGCGACCTGTCCGTCGACTTCCGTCAGGGCGAAACCGTGACGCACGCGGTGCGGAACGTCTCCTTCGACGTCGGGGAGCGGGAGACGGTGGCGCTCGTCGGCGAATCGGGCTCGGGCAAGTCGGTGACGGCGCTCTCCGTCCTCAAGCTGCTGCCCTACCCGGCCGCGCACCACCCGACCGGCACGATCCATTTCAAGGGCCGCGAACTGGTCCATGCCGACGCGAACACGATGCGCGAGGTGCGCGGTAACCAAATCTCCATGGTGTTCCAGGAGCCGATGAGCTCGCTCAATCCGCTTCACACGGTCGAGCGGCAGGTCGGAGAGGTGCTCGACGTTCATCGCGGCATGCGCGGGCCGGCGGCGCGCGCGCGCGTTCTGGAGCTTCTCCAACAGGTCGGCATCCGCGATCCGGAGGAACGGCTCGGCGCCTATCCCCACCAGCTTTCTGGCGGGCAGCGGCAGCGCGTCATGATCGCGATGGCGCTCGCCAACGAGCCGGAGCTCCTGATCGCGGACGAGCCGACCACCGCGCTCGACGTGACCGTGCAGGCGCAGATCCTCGAACTCCTCGCCGAGCTGAAGCGGCAGCGCGGGCTGTCGATGCTCTTCATCACCCACGATCTCGGCATCGTGCGGAAGATCGCCGACCGGGTCTGCGTCATGACGGAGGGCCGGATCGTCGAGACCGGGCCGACCGAGTCGATCTTCAGGAACCCGCAGCACGCCTATACGAGGCACCTTCTTGCCGCCGAGCCGAAGGGCGAGCCGCCGGTGCGCAATCCCGATGCGCCGATCGTGCTCCGAGGCGAGGACGTGAAGGTCTGGTTCCCGATCAGGCGCGGCGTGCTCCGCCGCACCGTCGGCCACATCAAGGCCGTCGACGGGATCGACGTCGCCGTCCGGGAGGGGCAGACGCTCGGGGTCGTCGGCGAGTCCGGATCGGGCAAGACAACGCTCGGGCTCGCGCTCCTGCGGCTCACCTCCTCGGAAGGCCGGATCGTCTTCCTCGGGCGCGACATCCAGGGCGCGACGTTCAAGGCGATGCGCCCGGTACGCGCCGACATGCAGATCGTGTTCCAGGATCCCTTCGGCTCGCTCAGCCCGCGCATGGTGATCCGCGACGTCGTGGCCGAGGGCCTGCAGATCCATGAGCCAGAGCTCTCGCCGGAGGCGCGCGACCGGCGGGTGGTGCATGCGCTCACCGAGGTCGGCATCGACCCGGAGAGCCGCTTCCGCTACCCTCACGAATTCTCCGGCGGGCAGCGCCAGCGCATCGCGATCGCCCGCGCCATGGTCCTCGAGCCGAAATTCGTCATGCTGGACGAGCCCACCTCGGCACTCGACATGAGCGTGCAGGCGCAGGTCGTGGATCTCCTGCGCGACCTGCAACGCCGGCACGGCCTCTCCTATCTCTTCATCAGCCACGACCTGAAGGTCGTCCGCGCGCTCGCCAACGACGTCATCGTCATGCGGAACGGCAAGGTGGTCGAATCCGGGCCCGCCGAAACCATCTTCGATGCGCCGAAGGAGGCGTACACAAAGGCGCTCATGGCGGCCGCATTCGCGATGCAGACGGCGCCGGCAGCGGGGCTCGCGGACTGACGATGACCATCCTGATCGCCTCGACCTTCGATCCCGACGGCTGGACGCGACACATGCGGGCGGCAATGCCGGACCGCCGCGTGATCGCGACCACCAGGAGGGGCGAGTTCGAGGGTGCGCCGGACGACCTCGAGACCGTCCGCTACGTGCTCGCATGGAAGCCGAGGATCGACCTTCTCGAGCGGCTCCCCCGGCTGGAGGTGCTGTTCTCCCTCGGCGCCGGGGTCGACCATCTGATGGCGCTGCCTCGGCTCCCGGGGGTGCCGGTGGTCCGGATCGTCGATCCGGATCTGACGGCGCGCATGACGGAGTACGTGGTCTGGCAGGTGCTCCACCACCATCGTCAGGCCTTCGCGTACCGGCGCCAGCAGGCTGCGCGGCAGTGGCGGGACCTCCGGCAACCCGCGGCACGCCACGTCACGGTCGGGATCATGGGCCTCGGCGTGCTCGGCCTGAGCGCCGCCGACCTGCTCGCCCGCCTCGGTTTCCGCGTCATCGGGTGGAGCCGCAGCGCGAAGTCGGTGCCGGACGTGGAGACGTTCGCGGGCGAGGCGGAGCTCGAGCGCTTCCTCGGCCAGACCGAAATCCTCGTCGCGCTGCTGCCGCTCACGCCCGAGACGCAGCGCATCCTCGACCGCAAGCTCATCGCGGCGCTGAGGAAGGACGGCCCTCTCGGCGGCCCGGTCCTCATCAATGCGGGGCGCGGCGGCAGCCAGGTCGAGGCCGACATCGACGCCGCCCTCAGGGACGGGACGCTGAAGGGCGCGAGCCTCGACGTCTTCGAGCAGGAGCCGCTGGCACCGGAGAGCCCGCTCTGGAACGCACCCAACCTCGTCCTGACGCCCCACGTCGCGGCCGTCTCGGATGCCGCGGCGCTCTCGATCGGCATCGCCGAGCAGATCCGCGCCTTCGAGCGCGGCGAGCCGTTGCGGAACGTGGTGGACCCGAAACGGGGCTATTGAGGGATCAGGCGAGCCGGCGGACCGCCGTCATCGTGATCCCCTTCGCGCCGAAACGGGCCAACGTATCGGCAAGCGGCTCGCTGGCGACGGCCATGTGATGGGCGTTGGCGTGCAGCAGGCGCTCCGGATCCTGCATGATGCCGACGTGCCCGGGCCAGAAGACGAGGTCGCCGCGCCGCAGTTCGGGCAGCGCGGTCACGATCGGCAGCTTCATGCCGAGGTCCTGCTGCTGCATGTCGGAATCGCGCGGCGCTTCGACGCCGGCCGCGCCGAGCGCGATCTGGACGAGCGCCGAGCAGTCCAGCCCCAGGCTCGTCTTGCCGCCCCAGAGATAGGGGACGTGGAGAAAGCGCTCGGCAACGGCGACGAAGTCGGCCTCGGCCGCGTCGCCGATCGGCCGGAGGTGCTGCATCACCACCGCGCCGGCGGGCGCGATCAGCGCGTAGCGGGCGTTGCGGTCCTGCGCTTCGCCGGTGACGCTCACGCGCGCGCCGATGGAGAGGGCGGCCATCGGTTCGCTCTTGATGTCTGGCCCGGAGAAGACCGGCGTCCGCAGGGCCGCCACCCTGTGCGTTGGCACGGGGGCGGTCGCCGACAGGCTGTCGAGCGGGAGCCAGCCGACATAGCGGTCGGCGACGAGCTGGCCCCACGCCCAGCCCTCCTCCGTCGTCTCGAACACGCGCACCGCCTCGCCGGCGAGCGCTTCCGTGAGCCGCATGCCGTCCGGCCGCGCCTCGCGCCTGACCGGCGCCGCGGCAGCCGTCACCCGCATGAGCACCGCCTCGGCGAACCGCTCCGCCTCCACCCGGCCGCGGAGCGCCGCATCCGCCAGATCGGGCCTGAACGCGTTCAGCCGCGGGTCCAAACCGGTCATGCTCCCTCCCGCCCGGCGATTGGGCTCAGCCGTAGCGCTCCGACAGGACATGGAAGATGGCGCGGATCGCCTGGGCTTCGCCGCCCTCCGGCGCGTGCGCCCGGGCGCTCGGGTTCCAGGCGAAGATGTCGAAATGGGCGTAGGTCGCGGCCTTCTGGACGAAGCGGTCGAGGAAGAGCGCGGCGACGATCGAGCCGGCATGGGAATTGCCGGCGATGTTGTTGATGTCGGCCACCTTGGACGAAAGCCAGGTCTCGTACGGACGCCAGAGCGGCATGCGCCAGACGGGGTCGCAGACGCGGCCGGCAGCTTCTGCAAGGCTGCCGGCGAAGTCGTCGTCGTCGCAGTAGAAGGGTGGCAGCTCCGGGCCGAGCGCCACGCGCGCCGCCCCCGTCAGCGTCGCCATCGAGACGACGAGATCCGGCGCCTCCTCGTCGGCGAGCGCCAGCGCGTCGGCGAGGATCAGCCGGCCCTCGGCATCGGTGTTGCCGATCTCGACGTTCAGCCCTTTCCGGCTCTTCAGCACGTCGCCCGGGCGGAAGGCGCGGCCGGAGATCGCGTTCTCGACCGCGGGCACGAGCACCCGGAGGCGCACCTTGAGGCCGGACTCCATCACCATGCGGGCGAGCGCGAGCACGTTCGCGGCCCCGCCCATGTCCTTCTTCATGAGGAGCATGCCGCTCGACGACTTGATGTCGAGGCCGCCGGTGTCGAAGGCCACACCCTTGCCGACAAGCGTGACCTTCGGATGGCTCTCGTCGCCCCAGATGAAGTCGGCCAGCAGTGGCTCGCGGTCGCTTGCCACGCCGACGGCAGCAATCAACGGGAAGCCCTCAGCGAGAGCGGCCCCGGAAACGAGCCGGAACCGTGCCCCGAAACGCTCGCCAAGCTCCCTCGCGGCGGCGGCGAGCTCGGCGGGGCCGAGGTCGTTCGCCGGCGTATTCACCAGGTCCCTGGCGAGATAGACCGACACGGCGAGGGTCTCGATGTGGCGGAGATCGACGCCGTCCGGCGCAACGAGCCGGGCCTGGCCGTTCCTCGGCTTGCGGTAGCGGTCGAACCGATAGGCGCCGAGCGCGAAGGCGAGCGTCGCCAGTTCCGGGTCATAACCCTCGCCTTCCAGGCGAAAGAGCCCGGCCGGGAGTTCGCCGGCGAGCTTTCCCGGAAGGAACGGCGTCCGGTCCGGCGCGTCGCCGGCACCGAGGCCGAACAGCACCCGCCCGATACCGCCTTCCCCGTCGGGGAGGAACGCGATCCGTCCGGCCTGCGCCTTGAATCCCAAGGCCTCCGCATAGCGGCGTTCCTGTTGCGAGAGGCCACCCAGGACGGCGTCGAGCCGCTCGGCCTGGACCAATCCGACCGGGATCGAGGCCGCACCGTGCCCTGCAGGAACAATCGGAAAACTGGTCATGGCCGCTCCGCCTGAAACTCGTCCGGATTAGGCCTCGCGCGCGCGGCTGGCAATGTCCGGATTATCGTTAACGGAGCGTTAGCGACTGGCCCATAAGGCTTGCGGCATGGAGATTCATGGGGCCGTCCAGATGCCGATTCCGTCGGAGCGCAAACAGAAGACCCGCCGTCTCGGACCCCTCCTGGCGCTCGGCGCGTTCGCAGCGCTGGGAGCCGGCTGCCAGGCGATCGGGGCGAAAGGCCCCGCGACCACCGGGTCGCTGCGGCCGACCAACACGCTCGTCTCGTCCGACATGAACCAGCAGGCTGCGGTCTCGGCCGTCCGGACGTGGGGCCAGGCCTATGCCCGGAATGAGAAGGACAAGCAGGCCGCGTTGAACTATGCGGCCGCGTTGCGCGCAGCCGGCGAGAAGAAGCAGGCCGTCGCGGTGATGCGGAAGGCCGTGATCTACCATCCCAAGGACCGCTCGGTGCTCGCAGCGTTCGGCAAGGCGCTCGCCGACGACGGGCAGTTCCAGGAAGCGCTCTCGGTGATCCAGCGCGCGCAGCAGCAGGACAACCCCGACTGGCAGCTCCTTGCGGCGGAAGGCGGCATCCTCGATTCGCTCGGCGACAGCCGGTCGGCGCGCGAGCGATACCGGCAAGCGCTCGTGCTGGCGCCGGGCGAGCCGCAGGTCCTGAACAACCTCGCAATGTCCTACGTCCTGACGAGCCAGCTCTCGGAGGCCGAGGCGACGCTCCGGCAGGCGCTCGCGAGCCCGAAGGCAACCGCCAGGACGCAGCAGAACCTGGCCCTCGTCCTTGCGCTGCAGAGCAAGGGCGGTGCCGCGCCGAAAGCGGCGACCAACCGGACCGCCTCGGCCGGCGAGACCGGGCCGGCGCCCTCGCCCGCCCTTCCTGCCCAGGAGAACGTCTGGGCGGAGATCAAGAAGAGCGGCTGAGGCCCGCGCACCCGCGGCAATTCGGGCGGGCCTCCGCCGCCTCGTCACTGGAAGGAACGTTCCGCGTAGGTTGGCCTGGCGCTCGGCGGGCCGGCGGTGACGCCCGCCAGCGGCCCTACTGGATGTTCGCCACCTGGATGGCCGCCGGCGTGATGATGACGGCGAAGAGCACGGGCAGGAAGAACAGGATCATCGGGACCGTCAGCTTGGGCGGGAGCGCCGCCGCCTTCTTCTCCGCTTCCGACATGCGGATGTCGCGGTTCTCCTGGGCGAGCACGCGCAGCGACTGACCAAGCGGCGTGCCGTACTTCTCCGCCTGGATCAGGCTCGTCACGACCGACCTGACGCCTTCCAAGCCGGTCCGCTCTCCGAGATTCTCGTAGGCCTTGCGGCGGTCCTGAAGGTAGGAAAGCTCGGCCGTTGTGAGGCTCAGTTCCTCCGCCAGCTCGATCGACTGCGCGCCGATCTCTTCGGACACCTTCCGGAACGCGCTCTCGATGCCCATGCCGGACTCGACGCAGATGAGAAGCAGGTCGAGCGCATCCGGCCAGGCCCGGCGGACGGCCGTCTGCCGCTTCGATATCCGGTTCCTCACGTAGATGAGCGGCGCGTAGTAGCCGAGATACGCCACCCCAAGCACGATCGCCACCTTCAGGAAGAACGGCTGCTCGAGCTTGAGGACCACGAAGACGTAAAAGGCCGCCACGAGCAACATGAGCACCGGCATCAGGATCCGCATTGCGAGGAAGGTCACGACCGGGCTGCGGCCGCGATATCCCGCCATCCGCATCATGCGGACCATCTCGCCGTCTTCCAGCTGCTTGGCGAGGTTGAAGCGGTCGACGATGTCCTGAAAGACCTTCTTCGGCTCGCTGCGCAGCGAGGTCTTCCTCTCCGCGTCCATCCGCGCGCGCTCGCGTGCGCGGATGCGCTCCCGCTCGTTCGCCACCTGGCGCATGCGCGTATCCAGGTTGTCGCGCACGAGATAGGGCCAGGAGACGACGAGGATCGCCGAAAAGACGGACACCGCCGCCATCAGGGCGACCAGCATCTCGGGATTGTCTGTCAGCCCGGCCATTGCGGTCCTCAGAAGTCGAAGTTGATCATCTTGCGCATGACGAGGACGCCCATGAGCATCCACATGGCGCAGATCACCAGCACGATGTTGCCGACCGTGGTCTGGAAGAGCAGCAGGATGTAGTCCGGGCTGCTGAGGTAGACGAGCACGGCGACCACGACCGGGAGGGAGCCGATGATGCCGGCCGAAGCCTTCGCCTCCGAGCTCATGGCCTTGATCTTGGCCTTCATCTTTCTCCGTTCGCGCAGCACCTTCGAGAGGTTCGCCAGCGCTTCGGAAAGGCTGCCGCCGGTGCGGGTCTGGATCGCGATCACGATGGCGAAGAAGTTCGACTCGGTGAGCGGCACGCGCTCGGGCAGCCGGCCGACCGCCTCGTCGATCGGGAGCCCGAGGGTCTGGTCCTCGACGATCGTCTGGAACTCGCTCTTCACCGGCTCAGCGGCTTCGGAGGCGATGATCTTGAGGCAGTCCACGAGCGGCAGACCCGCCTTCACGCCGCGCACGATGACGTCCACGGCGTTCGGGAACTCGTTGGAGAAGGCCTTGAAGCGCTTGTTGCGCGCGAAATTCACATAGACGTAGGGCAGGAGCAGGCCGCCCGCGATGCCGAAGCCCAGCGCCGGGAGGAGACCGATGCCCGTGCCCACGAGCACCAGGAGGAAGGTCGCGACAGCCGCCCCGGCGGAGATCAGGTAATAGGTCTGCATGGACCAGCCGAGGCCGGCCTGCCGGATCCTGACCGGGAGGCTCGGCTTGGAGCTCCGCTTGACCTTGGCCTTCTGCTTGGCCTCGATCTCCTTCAGGGTCTCCTCGACGTTCCGGCGCCGCCGGCTCTCGTCGGTGAGCGCGTTGCGGCGGTCGACCGGCGCGCGCGCCCCGGCCACCACCTCGATCCGCTTGGAGGACTTGGTCGCGGTGAGGCGCGGGTAGAGCGCCGCCGCGGCGAGCCCGCCGACGCTGAAGACGGCGAGGAGGACCACGGCGATCTGGACGACGGTCGGCGACATCAGCCCGGTACCCCGCCGCTGCGGAAAGGAAACGCCATGGCGCTCACCGGTTCTCGCCCTCGGCGGCGTCGAGCGCGGCCGCGAGCCGCTGCTCCTCGCCGTAGTACCGGGCCCGGTCCCAGAAGGCGGGCCGACCGATGCCGGTCGAGCGATGGCGGCCGATGATCTTGCCGTTCGCGTCCTCGCCGACCATGTCGTAGACGAAGAGGTCCTGCGTGATCACCACGTCGCCCTCCATGCCGAGCACTTCGGTGATGTGCGTGATCCGGCGCGAGCCGTCGCGCAGACGAGCGGCCTGCACGATCACGTCGATCGAGGAGGTCATCATCTCGCGGATCGTCTTCGAGGGCAGCGCGTAGCCGCCCATCGTGATCATCGACTCGATGCGGGAGAGCGCCTCGCGCGGCGAGTTGGCGTGGAGCGTGCCCATCGATCCGTCGTGGCCGGTGTTCATCGCCTGGAGCAGGTCGAACGCCTCCGGCCCGCGCACCTCGCCCACGATGATGCGCTCGGGGCGCATGCGCAGGCAGTTCTTGACGAGGTCGCGCATGGTGATCTCGCCCTCGCCCTCGATGTTGGGCGGGCGCGTCTCGAGGCGGACCACGTGCGGCTGCTGGAGCTGAAGCTCTGCGGCGTCCTCGCAGGTGATGATGCGCTCGTCGTGGTCGATGTAGCGCGTGAGGCAGTTGAGCAGCGTCGTCTTGCCCGAGCCGGTGCCTCCCGAGACGAGCACGTTGCAGCGGACGCGCCCGATGATCTGGAGGATCTGCGCGCCTTCAGGCGTGATCGAGCCGAAATGGACCAGCTGGTCGAGCGTGAGCTTGTCCTTCTTGAACTTCCGGATGGTGAGGGACGGGCCGTCGATCGAGAGCGGCGGGGCGATCACGTTGACGCGCGAGCCGTCGGGCAGGCGCGCGTCGCAGATCGGGCTCGCCTCGTCGACGCGCCGGCCGACCTGGCTCACGATGCGCTGGCAGATGTTGAGGAGCTGCGCGTTGTCGCGGAAGCGGACGTCGGTCTCCTGGACCTTGCCGCTCACCTCGATGAAGACCTGGCCAGCGCCATTGACCATGATGTCGGCGATGTCGTCGCGCGCGAGCAGCGGCTCCAGCGGGCCATAGCCGAGGACGTCGTTGCAGATGTCCTCGAGAAGCTCCTCCTGCTCCGCGATCGACATCACCACGTTCTTAACGGTGATGATGTCGTTGACGATGTCGCGGATCTCCTCGCGCGCCTGGTCCATCTCCATCTTGGACAGCTGCGAGAGGTCGATGGTATCGATCAGCGCCCCGAAGATCTGCGTCTTGAGGTCGTAGTATTCCTCGGTCTTCCGCCGCCCCTGCGACGAGCGCGCCTGCGCCGGCGACGGTGAAGCTGCCGGGGCAGCCGCAGGAGCCTGCCGGGCGGCCGGCTGCGCCGGCTTCACGGCGGCCGGACGCGGCCGCTCCAGCACGTTGTCCTGTGCACTGCGCTTTCCGAACATTGTCGCGCCTTTTCCTGCTTACCCTGTCCTACGCCCCGTGGCCTTCTGCTTGTTCTTCGACCGCAGCTTCTCGAGCAGGGGAGCCAGGCTCATCGCCCCCTTGCGGCTGCGCTTGACGTCCTTCCGCCCGGTCATGACCTGGGCGATGTCGGAGAAGATGTCCGAGATGGTCGTCTTGGCCGACGCTTCGGCGATCATCTGGCCGTTGTTGGCGGCCGTGCCGAACAGGAGCGGATCGAATGGAATGCAGGCGATCGGCTCGAGCTGCAGGGCGGCGGCGAAATCGTCCGGCTTGATCTCGGGGCGCTTCGGCACGCCCACCTGGTTCAGGATGAGCTTGGGCGGCGCGTCGTTCGGCCTCGCCTGGCGCAGGAGGTCGATCAGGCTCTTGGTGTTGCGCAGGTTGGCGAGGTCCGGCACGGCGGTGATCACCACCTCGTCGGCGGAGATCAGCGTGCGCTTCGCCCATGCGGTCCAGACATGCGGCACGTCGAGCACGACGGAGGGCACGTTCGCCTGCACGATCTCCAGCATCGGCTCGAACGCCGTCTCGTCGAAATCGTACGACTTGTCGAGCGCGGCCGGCGCGGCGAGCAGGCTGAGATGGTCCTCGCATTTCGCGAGCAGCCGGTCGAGCAGCACCTCGTCGAGCCGGTCGCGGTCGAAGACCGCTTCGGCGATGCCCTGGGTGGGGTCGAGGTTGAAGTCGAGGCCGGCCGTACCGAAGGCGAGGTCGAGGTCAGCCAGGATCACGTCGGAGCCGAACACCCGCGCCATGGTCCAGGCGACGTTGTGCGCGATGGTGGAGGAGCCGACGCCCCCCTTGGATCCGACGAAGGCGTACGACTGGCCGAGCTTGTCCGTGCTGGTGTCGCGGTAGATGCCGGAGATGGAGGCGATGACCGTCATCACGTCGACGGGCGCGACGAGATACTCGCTCACGCCGCGCTTCAGGAGCTCGCGGTAGAGCGTCACGTCGTTGGAATGGCCGATCACCATTACCTTCGTGCCGGCGTCGCAGACCTCCGCGAGCGAATCGAGCTCGCCGATCAGGCGGTCGGCAGGGAAGCGGCTCTCGACGACGACCAGGTTCGGCGTCGGGGCGGTGCGATAGAACTCGTTGGCCGCCGAGATCCCGCCGGTATGGACCTTGACGTGGGCCCGGGCCATGCGGCGGTCGTTCGACGCCATCTCGATGGCGCCCGCGACCTCAGGGGTGTCGCAGAACGCCTGGATCGTGATGCGGGGCACCGGCCGGGCGTCGAGCCCGTGCGGCTGGGCCTCGTCGCGGCCGAGGTCGTGGTCGATGTCGTAAGCGAGATTGCTGGCCATCGGCTTACTGTCTCACGAGGTTGGTATCGAGGAGGGTCGAGCTCGATCTCGTTTCCTGGCCCTGCTGGTAGTCCGTGATAACCTTGGCGCGGCGGGCGCCGCTCGCCGGCTCCTCGGTCCGCGGGCGGACGAGGTCGGCCGGGTTGGCGACCATTGCCGCGAGGTTCTGCTGCGCCGCGCAACCGAAATTGTAGTGGTCGCGATCGGCGAAGCTCGGCGAGACGTCGCGCGGCCAGACCCCGCAGCGCGGCGTCGTCGCCATCACCCTGAGATAGGAAAGGCGTACCGGCGCCATGGTCCCGCGGTCGCCGAAGCGGTACGGCGCGACCTGGATCAGGGCCGGCGAGACCCCGCCCCGCACCAGCGCATGGTGGACCGCGCTGCCGGCCTGGGATGCCGCGATCTCGTTCGCCGAGCCGGTCGGCACCTGGATCGTGATGGCGCCCGTTCCCGTGTGGCGGTACTCGGCCGCGTAATTGTGGATCGCCTGGACGAGCTCGGCGGACAGGGCGCCGCCGCGCATGCCGATCGGGAGGTCGAGCGTCTCGGGCTCCTCGGAGATGACGATCGGGTGGCGGACCCGGTAGTCGTTGTCGAAATAGGCCATCCGCTGGTCGGCGGCGGTGTTGCAGCCGGCCAGGCCGGCCGCGAGGGCCGCGGCGAGCGCCAGTCCGGGAGCCGCGGATCGCCTGCGGCGCGGTTGCATGCTCGAGATCGCATTCAGCATCATCTGTCTCCCGACCCGCGCTTCAGTCGAAGGCGAAGCCGACTTGGCCACGATAAGCGTCCGGCCGCTGGTTCCTGGCCGAGCCGTAAATCTTGTTGACCTGGCCGAGGAAGATCGCCTCGGCGTCGTTCGCCATCACCAGCCCGTCATTCGGCCGGGCGAGCTTGGAGGGCGTCGTCGGCTTGACCAGGTAAGGCGTGACGATCATCACGAGCTCGGTTTCGTCCTTCTGGAAGTCCTTCGACGAGAACAGCGCGCCCAGCACCGGGATCTTCTGGAGGACGGGGAGCCCGCTCACGGTGCGGCGCGTCGATTCCTGGATCAAACCGCCGATCACGAAGGACCCGCCCGAGGGAAGCTCCACGGTCGTCTCGGCGCGACGCGCGCTCAGAACCGGGATCGTGTCGATGATCGAGGTGATCTCGCTGACTTCGGCTCGCACCTTGATGCTGATGCGGCCGGCCGAGAGCACCACCGGGGTGAACGCCAGCTGCGGCCCGAACTGCTTGTACTCGATCGAGCAGGTCCGCGTGTTGTTGTCGTTGTCCGTGCAGACCCGGACCGGGAACTCGCCGCCGGCGAGGAATTCGGCAGTCTCGCCCGAAACCGCGGTCAGCGTGGGCTCGGCCAGCGTCCGGATGAGCTGCGTCTCCTCGAGCGCGCGCAGCGTTGCGTCGATCGAGTTCGACCCGTTCGTCCAGCTGAGCCCCGCTGCTCCGACGTTCGGGTTGGTCGCGAATGAGCTGGTCTGAGAGTTCAGCAGTCCGAAGGCGATGTTGCCGCGGCGCAGGAACGCCTGCGTGTCGATGCCGAGTTGCTTGACGACCTCGCGCCGCACTTCCGCGATGGTGACCTTCAGGCTGACCTGCTCGACGCCGGTGATGGTGAGGAGGTTCACGACCCGCTTCTCGACCGTGCCACCCTCCTCTGACGTGCCGAGCGACTGGCCCTGGAGCATGCCGACGGTGATCTCCTGGGCGCGCCCGGACGAGGCGGCCGAAGCGACCTCGCCGCGCAGGACGATGTTGCCGTTCATCGCCTCCGCCTTGACCCAGCCGTCGGTGATCGCCTCCGAGAGCAGCCGGTTGAGGCCGCTCAGATCGGCTTCCACATAGACGTCGAAGCTCGCGATCTGCGCGCCCGCGCTGTCGAAGAGGAAGATGTTGGCCTGGCCGAGCTTCACGCCGATCAGGTAGAGCCGGCGCGACGTGCGCAGCACCGCGTCGGCAATCGCCGGATTGGAGACGAGCACGTCGCCGGCCGGCCGCGGCAGCTCGATGACCGCCGACTTGTTGATCCCGAGCCGGATGCTGCGGCTGTGCACAACGTCGTTCGACGTGAGCTGCAGGTAATCCTGGGAACCGGACTGTGCGGCCGCCGGTGCGGTCGCGAGCAGGCCCAGGGCAACGAAGGCTGCCGCTCTGAGGGCTGTGCGGATGGGGGCAAGCGCGATCATGGAATGCTCCTCAGCGACGGGGCGCCGGCAAGAACTCACTGCGTCTTCACGATCTGGCCGCGGCCGGACCGGTAGATCTTCACGGTCCCGCTCTGCCGCTGGTTGGATGCCGACGCCTCGTCGGTGTCGGCCATCGCTCGCAGCGAGAGCGAGAGTGTGCCGGAGGCTTCCGCGGCCGTGATGATCTCGGCCTGGACCGGATCGACCTCGAGCGTGGCGGTCTTGCCGACCACCACCGGCTCGCCGCCGCTCTCCTCTACGGTCTGATCGATCGCCAGCACGCGCATGTTGGTGAGGATGGTGCGGCTGACGGTCTCGTTCTGGCCGTCCTGGCTGCCGGGCTGCGTCACCGTCTGGATGACGTCGACCCTGTCGTTCGGCAGGATGAAGCCGCCGGCGGTGTTCTGCGCGGACACGCGGACGGCGACGGCGCGCTTGCCCTCCGGCAGGATCGCCGACATGAAGCCGGATTCCGGCCGCGCGAGCTTGCTCTCGCGAATCGGCTCGCCGGCGACGAACTGGCTGCGGACGACCGACCCCTTGACCGTCTCGATTGCGTCGGGGCGTGCCGTCCTGCTGATGAAGGCGGCGTTCACCGCCTCCTCCGGCCAGCGCTGCCACCGGAGGTTCTCTTCCGAGAGCGCCTGGCCCTGGCCGATGTCCCGGGTGGCGACGAGGACTTCCTGGGTCGTGATCTGCGGGGCGAGCTCAACGACCGTCTGGCCCGGCTCGCCCGAGCCCAGATTGAGGGCCAGGTAGGCGGCAATGCCGCCTGCAATCAGCGCGACGGCAAGAACGATCACGCGAAACATGTCGAAGGCCTCGGTTGGAGTTCGCCCGACAGGGCTATGGCTCCCATTCAGTCTCGCTTTGAAACATCAAGGGATGGTTAACAGGACCGGAATCTTGCCGATTCCGAGCCTTCGGATCGGCGGACTTCCGCCTTACTCTCAAAGGATGGCGTTCATCCAATCCGTATTCGGGAATACGATGAGCGCCGCGGGCGCCATTGCAGCTCCGTAGGGAATCCCGGTCTTCGGCGCATGAAGGTGCGAGAGCCACCCGATGCGGCTGAGCGGCGACGGCAGCGGCCAGGCCCTGAGCTGAATGATCGCCAGAGTGAGGAGGCCGCCGAGCAGCGCCATGTAGGTGAAGAAGGTCAGCGCATGCTCCGGCCCGAACCAGAGCGCCGTCGCGGCGGCGAGCTTGGCGTCGCCGCCTCCGATCCAGCCGAGCGCGAACAGGACGAAAGTGACGACGAACACCGCCAGCCCGAGGATCGCGCTCAGCCCGATCTCCGCCGCACCGAAGCCCGCGAGCGGCGCCAGCACGAAGTACGCCGCCGCGACGAAGAGGACGAGCCCGTTGCGGATCTTCATGGTCACGAGGTCCATGATCCCCGCGTAGATCATCGCGCCGGGAAAGAGCAGGCTCGCCGTCACGAGCGCCGCGTCCGAAACCGTCATACCAACGCTCCCGAAAGCCGAAGCCGATCTGGATCCGGGTCCAACGAAAAACGGAGGGCAGTGCCCCCCGTTTCGCGTGCCCGATCACGCGGGCAGTCGGCTATGAGCCGGTACCGCCTACTCGAGAGCGGTCTTGATCTCGTCGAACTTCGCGTCCAGCGTCGTTCCGAGCGCCGTCAGGACGGTGATGAGAACCACCGAGATGAGCGCCGCGATGAGGCCGTACTCGATGGCGGTCGCGCCCGATTCATCCTTCGCGAAACGCGTCACAAGCTTCTTCATAATCTCTGCTCCTGTTACCCACCTGGCCGCTTTGGACCCGCCTCGGGGGTTTGTCCCCGCCGAAACTTGACTTGATTAGTAGCAGCCATTGCTTGCAGTCAGGTTAATCGCACGGCGGCGGGGCAATGTCCGAACGGAAAGGCTTGGAATGGTAAAAACAAAATCAATTTGATCTATATCAACCCGTTGCTGGAATGTCTTAGGTATCCCTCCGGAGAAGTCAACAGGGTATTCGGCAGCAAGATAGTCTTAACGGTCGATTAACTATTAGGGTTGGGTTTAGCCCTTGCTTGCGTGTGTGCTGCCACTCAAGTGTCGAGAAGCGGTCCCGGCCGCGGCCCCGTGCGTCGGGGGTCCTGGCGCGGCGGCGGGTGCATTTGCACTTTCTTCACCGACATCTGGCAGATTCCGGGACAAGAGAAGGAGTTTCGCAATGGGAATCACCCGGACTTTGGTCGCCAGGCGGAGCAAGTTCGCCCTGGCCGTTGCTGCGGCAATTCTGACGAGTCCGGCCGCGCTCGCCGCGGACGTGATCGACGTCACGATCGATTTCGCCAAGATCCTGAAGCTCGACCGGCCGGCCGGGACGCTCGTGATCGGCAATCCCGGGATCGCGGATGCGACCGTTGGCGACGACACGACCGTCGTCCTCACGGGCAAGGCGGCCGGGACGACCAATCTCATCATCCTCGACGCCAAGGGCGAGGAGATGGCCAATGCGCTCGTGCGGGTCTCGTCCGACACGCGGCAGCTGACGACGGTGTTCTACGGCAGCAAGCGGCACAGCTTCTCCTGCGCCCCGCAATGCGAGCAGGTGATCTCGGTCGGCGACGAGAAGGAAGCGTTCGACAACGCGCGTGCGCAGATCCAGAGCAGGCAGGAATTCTCGGGCGCGCGATGACCGGGGATCGTCCGCACATCTTCTATTAAACAAACGCAAAGTTTAACGATCCGGGCGCGCCCGGACGAGCTTACATTGCGTTCCCGAGCGGTGGAACGAATGCTGAAGGTGTCGAGGATGCGGCGGTGGGCACGGCGGATATCCGCGCTGCGGACGATCGCCCGGCGCACGCGGGAGAGCCAGAGCGGCTCTGCGGCGGTCGAGTTCGCCATCCTGGCACCCGTCTTCCTGTTCCTGATGTTCGTCATCGCGCAGACGGCTCTCATCTTCATCGCCGAGCAGGTGATGGACAATGCCGTCGCCGACGCGGCACGCCTGATCCGCACAGGCCAGGTGCAGTCATCCGGCTTTTCCAAGCAAGATTTCAAGGACGAAGTGTGCCGGCGCATGTCGGTCTTCGTCGACTGTGACGGTCCGAACTTCTACCTCGACGTCCGCTCCTACACGAACTTCTCCGACATGAAGCTCGACAAGCCGGTCGACAAGGACGACAAGTTTGCCGACGAGGGCCAGTACAGCTTCGGCGCTCCGAACGAGATCGTTGTCGTCCGCGCCTATTACCAGATGCCCACAACCTCCATCTTCGGCGGGCTGTCGCTGAAGAACATGGCGAGCGGCAAGCGCCTCATCGGAACGACGGCGGCGTTCAAGAACGAGCCCTACGCCAAGACCGCCGGAGTGTCCTGAGATGGACCGCGCCGCCGCACCGAGAGCCGTCCGACGCTCCCTCGCACGGCGCCTTCGCGCGCCGCTCCGCCTGTTCCGCCGCCGCGAGGACGGCATGGCGGCGGTCGAGTTCGCGCTCATTCTCCCGATGCTGATCGTGCTCTGGATCGGCGGCGTCGAGGTCACGCAGGCGCTCACCATGGACCGAAAGGTCAACAACCTCGCCTCGACCGTCGGCGATCTCGTCGCACGGTGGAAGTCGCTCACCTATTCGGATGTCGACAGCATCTTCGACATCGCAGGAGGCGTCCTCTACCCATACGCCGCCGGCAGCGCCGACATGGTGCTGACCGCGGTGAACATCGACGACAAGGGCAACGCCACCGTCGCGTGGAGCCGCGCCAAGGGCAAGCGTGCAGCCTATTCGCAAGGCGCCAACATGACCGCCGCGATCGACGCGAAGCTGCGCACGCCGAGCAGCCAGGTCATCATGACCGAAGCCTACTATCCCTACCGTCCCGCCGTCGGCCATGTGATCACCGGACCGATCCAGCTCGACAGCAAGCTGTTCTTCGTCCCGCGCCTCTCCTCGAAGGTCCAGCTCTGCACGAACAACAGCGCGAGCAAGATCTGCTACTGAGCCGGGATGCCGGTCTTGCCGCCGTCGCCTCCGGCGAGCAGCGCCGCGCTGCGGTAGTCGTCCGGCCCGACCGCACGGTACCCGCCCGGGTAGAAGGGCTCGATCCGGCCGTAGGTTTCCGGATCCGCTGCCGCGAGATCGAGGAAATAGCCGCGGGCTGATTGCCTGTCGGCCTCCGGAAGCGAAGTTGACGCAGCGACCGGGCCGTGCGTCAGGGGCGGTGAGCGCCACAGGACTGCCAGTTCGCCCGCGGCGCCCTCCTGGAGCCGCGCCAGGAGGGCCAGGCTGCCGCGCGAGTAGCCCGCCGCCGCGTCGCCCGTCATGGTGCTCCAGCCCAGCGCGGCATCCGCCCGGCCGTCCAGGACCATCCGCATCGCCTCCACCGGCGAGTGCACGCTCTCGATCCTGCCAAAGAAGGACGGGTCGATCCCCTCCGCCGCGAGCGCCGCCAAGGGAAGCCGGCTCGCCCCGATCGAATCCGGGCCGCCGGCGACGAGATGGCCGCCCCTCAGGCCATCCAGCCCGTCCTTCGCCGCGTCCCGCCTCGCCACCAGAATACCGTGGAAGGCGAGCGTGCCGTCCTCCGCCGCCGGGGCGACCAGAGGCTCCAGGCAGGCGCAGGCCGCTTCGGCCACTGCGAAACTCGCCGAGGAATGGAGCCCGAGCTGGACGCGGTTCGAGACCTGCGCATCGACGAGAGCGGCATAGGTCGCGAAGGGCTGAATCTCGACCGGCCTGCCGAGCGCGCGCGCCAGCCCGTCCCTGAAGGGGGCGAGGCGCTCCAGGAACGGCGCGATCGGGCTCCGACCGATGATGCCGACGCGGACCGGCTCCGTTCCGCTTCTCCCGCCGATCCGCTGGATCGCCGGTGGTGCCGTTCGGGGAAGCTCGCCGGCGTTCGACGGAAGGCTCGGCGGCTCGTCGCGCGGTATGTCGGCCTGCGCAAGCGGATCGGAGCGGCGATCGACGGCTGCGGCCGAGTCCATGGCGAGGCCGAGCGTGACCGCGAGCCCGACCGCGATCAGTCCCTGTCCGGCGATGCCAACACACGTCCGCACGGCGATCCGATGCTCCGTCCTGCGCCGTGGCCGGCGCCCTTCCCGGCAGGCGTACCGAGGCGGAACGCCTCTCGACCCCAAGGCGCGCGCTATGCCGGCGAGGCGCTGGCCTAAGGGCCGACGATAAGCCCGATCAGTTCTCGAACACCAGCACCCCGTTCGCCACCTCGAAGCGACGGAGCCGGTTCAGGAAGCTCGCGCCGAGAAGGCTGACGGCCAGCCTGTCGTCCGGGATCACGAGGGCACGGACGTTCCCGATCGCGATGTCGCGGACAGCGACCTCGTTCAGGATCGCCTCGGCCGCATTGGTCGTGCCGTTGGCCGTCTGCACCGGCTGGCGGAAGTCCGATCGGCGCATCCGCAGGCCGACAGCGGCCGCATCCGATTCGCGGAGCGCGATCACGCTCGCGCCGGTGTCGACCATCAGCCGCACCGGGCGGAAGTTGATGTGCCCGTCGATGTAGAAGTGGCCGTCGGGCTCCGCCCGGACCGTCACCCGCCGTGCCGTGTCCGCTTCTGCCGGCGCGGTCCGAGCGATCCCGCCGGGGACGGCAGTCGGACGGGCGGTACCGTCGAGCGTCCGGCCCGGCAGGAACCGCTCGATGACGCTCGGGGCCGAGGCGGCGACGAGCGCGATCAGGATCGATGTGATGACGAGCGGACGCATTGCGGAGCCTTGCGGCCGATCATGACGGGCGAACGGAAAGGAATGATTGACGGGGCCGGAACGCATGCGCTTGCGCGGCGATCGCGGCACCCGGGATCGGCGGACCGCGATCGCGGAGCGGAGGCTACTTGGTCCCGTACATCCGGTCGCCGGCGTCGCCGAGGCCGGGCACGATGTAGCCGTGATCGTTCAGATGGCTATCGATCGCCGCCGTGAAGACCGGCACATCGGGGTGCACGGACCGGAAATGCCTGATCCCTTCCGGCGCGGCCAGCAGGCAGACGAACCGGAGGTCCCGCGCGCCCCTGCTCTTCAGCCGCTCCACCGCTGCCACCGCCGAATTGGCCGTCGCGAGCATCGGGTCGACGGCGATGACGGTCCGCTCCGACAGGTCGTCCGGAGCCTTGAAGTAGTATTCCACCGCCTGCAGCGTCTCGGGGTCGCGGTATATGCCGACATGGGCGACCCGCGCAGAGGGGACGAGATCGAGCATGCCTTCAAGAAGTCCGTTGCCGGCGCGAAGGATCGACGCGAAGACGAGCTTCTTGCCGGCGATCTTGGGCGCCTGCATCGTCGTCAGCGGCGTGCGGATCTCCACGGTTTCGAGCGGCAGGTCGCGCGTCGCCTCGTAGCAGATGAGCGCCGCGATCTCGCGCAGGAGCTGGCGGAAACCCCTCGTGGACGTTTCCGCGTCGCGCATGATCGTCAGCTTGTGCTGGACGAGGGGATGGTCGACGACCGTCACCCCCGGGAAACCCTCCACCATCATCGCCTCCTCGAGTAGGCCGGCATTAGTGCGCCGATGCCCGCGGCCCCGCCAGTCGTCCGTCGCAACCTGTCCCCGGTTCGGCCGCGCCGCTCACGGCGCGTACCGGCCGCGGCCGAAGGGACGCCACGAGAACGGCCAGCGGCGGCGCTTCCGGGCCCGCGCCAGCGTGACGAGTTCTTCGACATAGCCGGAGCCGACCGCCGGATCGAGCCGGTCCACAGGCTCCAGCGCCCAGTCGTGGTAGCCGAGCGGCTCCATGACCGGTCCGTAGCGCGGCCGGAAATGCTTGACGTCCTCCGCCGTGAAGTACCGCTTCCAGTTCTCTGCCGCGCCCGTGCGCTTGCGATGCGCGAAGCGGGTCTCGTCGGCGAGTTCGATCGGCCCGCAGCCCAGATAGGCGCCGAGTTCCGCGCGGTCCCCCGCGATGAAATCCTCGTAGCGCAGCACGTAATTCGAGTGGGCGGTGCCGGCAATGAACCGGCCGAGCGCCCGGTTCTTGCCGACATGGGCGATCGCGCCCTTTCCAAAGATCGCCTCGCGCGCCCGCACGAGATCGAGAACGGACACGCTCCCGGGCGCCTCTTCCTTTCGCCTCAAGAGGTCCAGCCAGCGGTCGCAGACGCCCGGATCGTAACCGGCATTGTCGATATGGCTGAGGATGAAGAAGTGCAGCCGGCTGATCAGTTCGTCGCGGGGATCGCGGACGACGAAGATGCGGCGGTCGAACTTCACGGCGCATTCGTCGGCGACCACGCCGCGCCGCAAATTTGGCCGGTCGCTCCAGTGCTCGAAGAGGACCTTGACCACCGCCCGCTTCGCCTTCAGCAGCCGGCGGTCCTGGAATGTCTCGATGGTGCGGGGTTCCGACACATATCGATCCGCCCCGATTGCGCGCGCGATCGTCTCCGAGATGACGGTGGTGCCGGTGCGCGCGAGGCCGAGCACGAGGACGTTCAGGCGCCCTCCCCCCATGCTCGCGGTCGAAAGTGGCGGCTCCCCTTCGCTCACGCGACCTCGGCCGCGGGGTCGGCGAAGCCGCGTAGCGGCATGGCCGGGCTTCTCTTCAGCCAGTTGTCGGCAGGCCAGCGAGCGGCGCGATCCACGACGTGGAGGACAACCGCCTCGCGCGGCCGGCGGCTTCGATTGGGAGCCGATCCATGCGGAAGGAGTCCGTTCAGCACCACCAGCGTCCCGGCACCCACTTCGAGCGGAACGGGCTGCCGCTCGTCCCAGTCGACATCGAAGAGCCGGCTCATGACGAGATCCTCGCCATCATAATGGAACCGCTCGCGGAGGCCGTTGCGGTGCTCGCCGGGCAGGACGAATAGGCACCCGTTCTCCCGGTCCGCGTCGTCGAGCGCGAACCAGAACCCAACGACCGACTCCGGCTCGGTGTGAAGGAAGCTCGCGTCCTGGTGCAGGCCGACCTCTCCGCCGATGTGCGGCTGCTTGAAGACCACCATGGACTGCACCAGCCCGGGATCGCGGATCCCCAGGTCCTCCGTCAGGGCAGCCAGCCGCGCATTCCGGAAGAATCGGTCGAATGTCGGGTCGAGATCATGCAAGGCGTGTCCGATCGTGTTCAGCGCACGCCGCTTGGGCACCTTGAGCCCACCCCGCTCGTCAAAGGCCTCCGGCTCGAGAAAAAACCGGATCTTGTCGCCAGAATCCCGGAAATACTCGTCCCTTGCGAGGCTGCCGCCGCCGCTCGGGAACGCGGACCGGACCCGCGCGGGGTCGAAGCTCTCGACGAGACGATCAATGCGGTCGCGAACGGCGGCGAGCTCCGCCGGCCGGACGAAGTCCTCGATCACGAGAAAGCCGTCGCGCTCCCAGGCGTCGTTCATCCCGATCGTCAGGTGACCGTCCGCGGGTGCGCGGAAACGCTGAACTGTCTGCACGTCGCAGAGATTACCCGCCCGGCCGGTCACATCAAGCTCGCACCGCGCCGCATCGGCGGCAGGCCGAGATGGGCGGCGATCGTCGCCGCAACGTCCGCATAGGTGCTGCGCGCACCCGCGGCCTTGCCTTCGATGCCGGGGCCGAACGCGAGCACGGGGATGTTCTCACGTGTGTGGTCGGTGCCGCGGAAGGTCGGGTCATTGCCGTGATCGGCCGTCAGAACGATCAGGTCGCCCGTCCGGAGGCGCCAGATGAGCTCTGGGAGCCGCCGGTCGAAGTCCTCCAGGCAGGCGGCATACCCCGCGACGTCGCGCCGGTGCCCGTAGAGCTGGTCGAAGTCGATGAAGTTGGTCACGACCAGGTCGCCGTCCCTCGCCGCCTCGGCGGCGGCGAGCGTGGCATCGAACTGCGCCGCATTGTCAGTCGCCTTGAGAATGCGGGAGACACCCCGGTTGCAGAAGATGTCGGCGATCTTGCCGACCGCGAAGACGGACCTGCCGGCCGAGACCGCCTCGTCGAGGAGCGTCGGCGCAGGCGGCGGGATCGCCAGGTCGCGGCGGTTGCCCGTGCGCCGGAATCCGGAGGCCTCGTCGCCGGTGAAGGGCCGGGCGATGACCCGCCCGATCCGCAGCGGATCGCAGAGCCGGCGCGCGATGCGGCAGACCGCATAGAGCCGTTCAAGTCCGAAGGTCTCCTCGTGCGCAGCGATCTGCAGGACCGAATCCACCGAGGTGTAGCAGATCGGCTTTCCGGTCCGGACGTGCTCGGCGCCGAGTTCATCGAGGATCGCCGTCCCGGAAGCGTGCTTGTCGCCGAGAATGCCGGGCAGGCCGGCTTCCGTGATCAGCGCACGCGTCAGGGCCTCCGGCAGGGCGGGCACTTCGTCGGGAAAGTAGCCCCATGTGAACGGCACCGGCAGCCCCGCGAGCTCCCAATGGCCGGACTGGGTGTCCTTGCCGCGCGAGACCTCGCGGGCATGGGCCCAGATCGCCTCCGGCGCCTCCACGCGCGGGAGACCCGCGGGATGCCGGCCGGTAGACGCTTCCGCCGCTCGGCCGATGCCCAGCCGGTTCATCGTCGGGATCGCGAGCGGCCCCGCACGCAGGCCGGGGACGTCGGCTCCGCCCGCGGCGCAGGCTTCGGCGATGTGCCCCAGCGTGTCCGCGCCCTCGTCGCCGAACTCGGCCGCGTCGGGCGCGCCGCCGATTCCGACGGAATCCATCACGAGGAGGAAGGCACGCGCCACCTCAGTTCCCTTCCGCGCCGAGCCGGCCGAGGATGACGGGCCGGCGCTCCCCTGGCTCGCCGATCGCATAGGCGACGCGCAGCGTCCGCGCCGCCCGCTCCGCGGATGCCTCGTCGCGGGAATGCACGATGCAGAGCGGCCGTTCCGGCCCGACGTCATCCCCGAGGCCCGCGAGGCCGGAAAGGCCCACGGCGTGGTCGATGCGGTCCTCCGCGCGCAGGCGTCCGCCGCCGAGCGCCACGACCGCGAGCCCCACCGCACGGGTGTCGATCGCCGCGATCTCGCCGGCCGCATCGGGGAGCACGGCGCGCTGCACCGGCGCCGCGGCCAGGTGACGCTCCGGGCGGCTCACGAGGTCGCGCGGACCGCCGAGCGCCGCCGCCATTCGCGCAAAGGTCTCGGCTGCGCGGCCGTCATCGAGCGCTGCCTTCGCTGCCTGCTCGGCCCGCCCCTGGTCTTCGGACAGGCCGCCGAGCACCAGCATCTCGGCAGCGAGCGCCAGGACGACCTGCTCGAGTCGCGGGTCCCGCGCCGTGCCCGTCAGGAACCGGATGGCATTCAACACCTCGAGGGCGTTCCCGGCCGCGGATGCGAGCGGCTCGTGCATGTCGGTGAGGAGGGCGCTCGTCCGCAGCCCGGCCCCGTTTGCCACCGTGACGAGGCTCTCGGCCAGTCTGCGGGCGTCTGCCTCCTCCTCCATGAACGCGCCGGAGCCGGATTTCACGTCGAGCACGAGCGCGTCGAGCCCGGCCGCGAGTTTCTTCGACAGGATCGAGGCGGTGATGAGCGCAATCGACTCCACCGTCGCCGTCACGTCGCGGATGCCGTAGAGACGGCCGTCCGCCGGCGCGAGATCCGCGGTCTGGCCGACGATCGCGCAGCCGACCTCGGCGACCGCCCGGCGAAACACCTCCAGGCTGGGTTGGCTCCGGTACCCGGGAATGGAATCGAGCTTGTCGAGCGTCCCGCCGGTATGGCCCAGGCCGCGGCCGGCGATCATCGGGACCGCCCCGCCGCAGGCCGCGACGAGAGGAGCCAGCATCAGCGAGACATTGTCGCCGACGCCGCCGGTGGAATGCTTGTCCAGGATCGGCCGGTCGAGATGCGACCAATCGAGGATCGAGCCGGAATCCCGCATCGCCCCGGTGAGCGCGACGCGCTCGGCCATGTCGAGGTCGCGGAAGAAGACGGCCATGGCGAAGGCGGCGACCTGGCCCTCCCCGATCGAGCCGTCGGCGATCCCGGCCACGAACGAGCGGATCTCCCCGTCGGAGAGCCGGCCGCCGTCCCGCTTCCTGCGGATCACCTCCTGCGGCAGGAAGCTCACGGAGTCAGCATCCGTCCGCGGCATCCGTCCGGACCTCGGCGAGCGCCGCCAGGAGCGCGTCGAGGAGCGCCGACGCGCCGAATCGGAAGCGGTCCGGAGTTGCCCAGTCCGGCCCGAGGATCTCGTCGGCGAGCTGCAGGTAGACGGCGGCCTCCTCGACCGTCCGCATCCCGCCCGCGGCCTTGAAGCCGAGGTCGCCGGCATATTCGGCGATGACCGCCATCATGACCCTGGCAGCTTCCGGGGTGGCGTTCACCGGCACCGTGCCGGTCGAGGTCTTGATAAAATCGGCGCCGGCGCGGGCGGCGATCTCGGCGGCGCGCCTGATGAGCCGCTCCTCCTTCAGTTCCCCCGTCTCCAGGATGACCTTGAGGATGACGTCGGGCCCGATCGCTTCGCCGACGCGCACGATCTGGGCCTCGGCCTTCTGCGGCTCCGAACCGACCAGCCGCCACGCCATCACCATGTCGATCTCGTCGGCGCCGGCCTCCACGACGGCAGCCGCCTCCCCGACGGCCGCGTCCACGTCGTCACGGCCTTCGGGGAAGTTCACCACCGCGGAAACCGAGACCGGTGCGCCGTCCAGACGCTGCTTCGCCCGGGCGACGAAGCGCGGCCACACGCACACGGCCGCGACCGGCCCGTGCGGCGTCACGGCACGCTCGCACAGGCGATCGACGTCGCCCGTCGTGCAGGCTTCGGAGAGGTCGGTGAGGTCGAGGCAGGCCAGCGCGCGTCTTGCATTGGCCTGCCGCTCGGCCGTCTTCATCCCCAATCCTCCAGCAGGCGCGTCAGGAGGCGGGCGAGCCTTTCTCCCCCTTCGGGCGCCCGATCCCTTGTCTCTTCGTGGGAGAGTTCCGCGCCGGTCATGCCGGCGGCGAGATTCGTGATCACCGAAAAGGCGATGACCCGCAAGCCGAGGAAGCGGGCGAGGATCACCTCAGGCACGGTCGACATGCCGACCGCATCGGCGCCGAGGACGCGGGCGGCCCGGATCTCGGCCGGCGTCTCGAAAGCGGGGCCCGAGAACCACATGTAGACGCCTTCGGCGAGCGCGAGGTCGAGCGATTCCGCAGCGTTGCGTGCCCGCCCGCAGAGTTCCGCGTCGTAGGCCCGCGTCATCCCGACGAAGCGGTCGTCGCCCGTCTCCCCCAGCAGCGGGTTGGCAGCCGTCAGGTTGATGTGGTCGGTGATCAGCATGACCGAACCGGACGGCATGTCCGCCCGGACGCTGCCGGCGGCATTGGTGAGGACCAGCGCCTCGGCGCCGAGCGCCTTCAGCGTCTCAAGGGCCACGCGCATGCCGTCGGCGCGGCCGGTTTCGTAATAGTGCGAGCGGCCGGACAGGAGAGCGACCGGGACACCCGCGACCGTGCCGAGCGCGAGCGTGCCCGCATGGCCGGAGACCCCGGGCTCCGGAAACCCGGCGAGGTCGCCATAGGGGATTTCCACGCGGTCATTCAGGTCCATGGCGCCGCCGAGGCCGGAGCCGAGAACGATCGCGAGCCTTGGGACGTGCCGCGAGCGCGCCTCCACCAAGGCCGCGTTGATGAGCGCGCTCATCCGCGGCTGCTCGAAAAGGAGAGCGGCAGGAGGTCTCCCAGCCGGACGGTCTCCACCACGCCGCCGGGATCGCAGAGATGGACCCGGGTGTCCGCCGTGCCGAACTCGGCAAGACGCTGGCGGCAGCCGCCGCAGGGCGTGATCCGATCCATCTTCTCGGCGACCACCGCGACCTCCTCGATCTGCCTTTCGCCCGCCATGATCATGTGTCCGATCGCGGTCGTTTCCGCGCACCACCCTTCGGGATAGGCCGCGTTCTCGACATTGCACCCCGAATGGATGGCGCCGGAGGCCGTCCGGATCGCCGCCCCGACCGGAAAACGGGAATAGGGCGCATGGGCCTGAGCCATGGCTGCGCAGGCGGCTCTGAAGAGGTCGCTCGACGGGGCCCCCATCAATGCTCCTTGACACAAGGCACGCCCCGCCCCGCCGGCGGCGGTGCAGGGCGAGTGATGAAGCCGGCAAGACGGTCGACCGTCAATACGGAAAGGCGCGTTCTGGGAGCGAAGGACCCTGCTTGGCCGCGGCCGGGCGGCTTGGCGCCCGCACGGCCCCGCGAAGGCCGCGCCGGCTCAGGTCGCGAACGGCCCGCCCGGCCCCCGCGGCGGCCGCGGCATGGCAAGGATCAGCGCCCAGTAGTAGCGGTACTGCGACGCGGGCGCATGAGCGAGGCCGATGCCGAACTGGGTCACGCCGTCGCGCAGGAGATTCCGCCGGTGCTCGGGCGAAGCCTTCCAGCCCGCCACCGCTTCCTCGATGGTGCGATAGCCGGCACCGAGATTCTCCACGAGGATGCCCCAGTCGTAGCCTGCAGCCTCGACCCGCCCCGGCAGCCGGCCGGCGACCGTGTGACTGAGCGTGTCCGCGCGTGCCATCGCCAGAGCCTGCCGTTCCGCGGCTGTCCGCAACAGCGGGTCGGACGTCACCGGCCCGAGGCCGCTTTTCGCCCGGAACGCCGCGACGAGCCGGGCGGCCGCTCCTTCGTCGGCGGGAAGCTGGCGCGCCTCCAGCAGGGCGGCGGGGCCGGCGCAACCGGCGACGCCGCCGGCCAGGCCGCCGGCAAGGAAGGCGAGGCAGGCACGGCGGTGGAGCGAGCGGTTCACGAGCCGGGTGCCGATGCGGCAGTCGGTGCCGCCGCGCTGGTCGGGTTGACACGCATGCGCTGCTCCTCTCCTGCGGCCGTGAGGTGCGGCCGGCGGGCGTTCCGCACGCGCGGCGCGAGGCTCATCGGGTTCGCCGGCCTTTGACGCCCCGCTCGGACGCGATATCTGCTATAGCCCGTGCCGTGAAGGGAAGCCCGTAATGTCGTTGCTGCAAGCCGCGATCGAGCCGCTCGCATTTCCGGTGCTCGTCGGCGACATCGGCGGGACGAACGTCCGGTTCGCGCTCCTCAGCGACGCCAACGCCGAACTGCGCAGCTTCCCGTCCGTCGGCACCGCCGATTACCCGGACATCGAGACGGCGATCGAGGAGACGGTTCTCGCCCACACGAGCATCATGCCGCGATCCGCCGTCATCGCCGTTGCGGGGCCGGTGAGCGGGAACGCGGTCGACCTCACCAATGCGGACTGGATCGTCCGGCCGGCCGACATCATGGAGAAGGTCGGCATCGGCGACGTCGTTCTCCTCAACGATTTCGAGGCGCTCGCGCTCGCGCTGCCGGAGCTGAGGCCGGCGGACGTCACCCATGTCGGCCGCGGCGAGGTCGAGAGCTTCTGCACGAAGGTGGTCGTCGGCCCCGGCACCGGGCTCGGCGTCGGCGGGCTGGTGCATGCTGCGCGGATCTGGGTGCCGGTGCCCGGCGAAGGCGGGCACGTCTCCTTCGGTCCGATCGAGCCGGACGAGTTCCCGATCTGGCGGGTGATCGAGCCCGAGCACGGACGCATCTCCGCCGAATCGCTGCTCGCCGGGCGCGGCATCGTGCGGCTCTACCGCGCGGTGGCGACGGTGGCGGGGTCCATGCCGCAATTGCACAGCCCGGCAATGATCACCGACGCAGCGCTCGCCGGGACCGACCCCTGCGCGGAACGGACGATGGAGCTCTATTGCCGGCTGCTCGGGCGCACGGCCGGCGACCTCGCGCTGATCTTCATGGCGCGCGGCGGCGTTTATCTCGGTGGCGGAATCGCGCCACGCCTCCTGCCCTTCCTCAATCGCGGCGGCTTCCGCAAGGCGTTCGAAGCGAAAGCGCCGCACGAGAAGCTCGTGGCGGGCATGGCGACCGCCGTGATCACCCGCGACAGTCCCGCTTTGCTCGGCCTCGCCGCCTTCGCGCGCACGCCCAATCGCTTCGGCGTGTCGCTGACGGGTCGGCGCTGGCGGAGGGCGGCGGTCGCCGCGCGGTAGGGAATCAGCTTCATGCTGGTCGCCCCGAGCGCCTCGCGCCCGAGACGGGCGCAGCCTCGGCGGGATTGTCGGGCCAGGCGTGCTTCGGATAGCGCCCCCGCATGTCGGCGCGCACGTCACGCCACGATCCTCGCCAGAAGGCGGGCAGGTCACGCGTGACCTGGATCGGCCGGCGCGCCGGCGACAGCAGCTCGAACACGATGGGGACGGCGCCGCCGAGCACCGTAGGATGGACGGCGATCCCGAACAGGTTCTGCACGGGAAGCCGCGCCACCGGCTCGCCCGAGGAATAATCGATCGCCGCCGCATTGCCCGACGGTGCCGTGAAGGAGGCAGGGGCGAGGCGGTCGAGCTCCGCCATCCTCTGCCACGGAAGAAGCCCGGCGAGCGCCTCCCGCAGACCGGTCCCCGACAGCTCGGAGAGACGCCGCTTGCCACGGAGGGCAGGCACCAGCCAGTCCTCGGCGCTGGCCCGCAAGGCGTCATCGGAGAGATCCGGCCAGCCGGCGCCCTGCCTCGCGCGCAGAAAGGCGAGCCGCTCGCGCATCCGGTTCAACTCGGCCGGCCAGGGCAATGCGTCCAGCCCGCGATCGAGGGCGGCCTCGGCCAGGATGCGCGCGTTCCGCTCGTTGCCCGCCGGCTCAGCCGGCCGTTCCGACAGGACGAGCGCGTCGAGGCGCTTCACGCGGGTCGCGCGCAGGAGATCGGCCGATCTGTCGTACTCGACCCGGTCCTCATCAACGATCCGGTCGGCAAAGAGCGCCTCGATCGTTCCGCGCTCGATCGCGACTGCGAGAAGGATACGGGCGTCGGGCCCGCCGCCCTGGACCTCGGCCACCGCGAGGAACGGGGCATCGCAGAGCGGATCGGCCTCGTCGAGCTTCGCGCCGGCGCCGCCCGCCATCCGGTAGCGACCGCGCGCGCCACGCGCCTGCGCGATCCGCTCCGGGAAGGCGAGCGCGAGAAGCCCGCCCGCACCGGGTCCCTCACCGGCACGTCGGCCGCCGGCGAGCTTCGCCCAGCGTTGTGCCGCCTGGCGCGCAGCACGTGCCGCTCCGCTGCCCGCCCGCCTGAACCGGTCGATCCGCAGCGCGAGATCCGTGTCGCGGCCGGCAATGCCCGGCTCGGCCAGGATGGCGGCGATGTCGGCGGCGAGTTCGGCCTCGCCGCGGCGCCCGCCTTCGAGCACCATGTGCGCCAGACGCGGCGGTAGCGGCAGGTCCGCGAGCCGCCGCCCGTGCCGCGACAGCCCGCCCGCGGGATCGCGCGCTCCGAGCCGGCCGAGCGTCGCCATCGCCTCCGCGAATGCCGCTGCGGGCGGCGGGTCGAGCCAGGCGAGGCGCATCGGGTCGTCGACGCCCCAGGCCAGAAGCGCGAGCGCAAGCGCTGCGAGGTCCGTCTCCAGGATCTCCGGCCGGTCGAAGGGCGCCAGCGAGGCGGTTTGCGGCTCGTCCCACAGGCGGTAGCAGGTGCCGGGGGCCGTGCGCCCGGCGCGCCCGCGCCGCTGGTCGGCCGAGGCGCGCGAGACGCGCACCGTCTCCAGCCGCGTCAGCCCGGAACCCGGATCGTAGCGCGGCCGGCGCGCGAAGCCGGAATCGACGACGACCGTGACGCCGTCGATGGTGAGCGAAGTCTCGGCGATGGACGTGGCGAGCACGACCTTGCGCCGGCCCGCGGGGGCCGGGCGGACGGCTGCGTCCTGCGCGCGCGGGTCGAGGGCGCCGTAGAGCGGCGCGAGCATCACGTCGGCGGGCAGGTCCGACAGGCGTTCCGCCGCGCGGGCGATCTCGCTCTGCCCGGGCAGAAAGGCGAGGATGCTGCCGGGCCGCTCGGCGAGCCCCTTCCGGATCGCGCGCACCACCCGGTCTTCGATGCGAAGCGCCGGATCGGCACCGAGATGGATCGTCTCGACGGGAAAGGCCCGGCCGGCGCTTTCCACCACGGGCGCCCCGCCGAGGAGGGCGGCGAAGCGCGCGCCGTCCAGCGTGGCGGACATCACGAGCAGCCGGAGGTCGTCACGGAGGGCCGACTGCGCGTCGAGCGCAAGCGCCAGGCCGAGATCGGTGTCGAGGGAGCGCTCGTGCACCTCGTCGAAGAGCACGGCCGCAACCCCCGACAGCCCCGGGTCGTCAAGGATCATCCGGACGAAGACACCACCGGTGACGAGCTCGATACGGGTGCCGGTGGAGACGCGGGTCTCGTTGCGGACGCGATAGCCGATGGTGTCGCCGACCTCCTCGCCGCGCATTTCCGCCATGCGGCGGGCCGCTGCGCGGGCGGCGAGCCGGCGCGGCTCGACCACGATGACGCGGCCGCCGCCGATCCAGGCCGCGTCGAGCAACCGGAGCGGCACCAGCGTCGTCTTGCCTGCGCCTGGCGGCGCCACCAGCACGGCCGACCGGCCCTCTTCCAGCGCCTGCAGCAGTTCCGGGATGGCGTCTTCGACGGGCAGCATGGCGCCTTATAGGGTTGCGCCCCCGTGCTCCGCCAGATCGATCACCGGCCCGCCCGCTGCGGCCGCGTCATCCGCGTCGTGGGTGACGAGGAGCACGGGCAGGCCGCGCCGCCGCGCCTCGCCGAAGACGAGATCGCGCATCTGCGCGCGGAGCGCCGCGTCGAGGCTCGAGAAAGGCTCGTCGAGCGCGAGCGCGCGCGGCTCCGCCAGCAGCGTGCGCAACAGTGCGACGCGCGCCTTCTGGCCGCCGGAGAGCGTGGCCGGGTCGGCGCCTGAATAGCCGTCGAGCCCGATCCCGGCGAGCGCCTCCTCCGCGATCCGGCGGCGCGCAGCCCGGCCGCGGACCGAGGCGGGGATGCCGAGCAGGAGGTTTCCGGCCACCGAAAGATGCGGGAGGAGTAGGCTGTCCTGGAACAGGAGCCCGACGCCACGCCGCTCCGGCGGCACCCGCGTGATGTCGCGGCCGTCGAGGATCACCTGCCCTTCCGCCGAGAAGGCGGGATCGAGGAAGCCGGCGACATAGGCGAGGAGCGTCGACTTGCCCGACCCCGAGGGCCCCATGACGGTCAGGACTTCACCGGGCAGAACGGACGCGTCGACCGCCACGAGAAGGCGCCCCCGAAGCCCGATGCGCACATGCGACAGCCGGAAACCTTGCTTGCTCACGAGCCGACCCTCAGGGCCCGCCTGTCACGGAAGAGCAAGGCGGGGAGTGCCGCGGCGAGCAGGAAGCCGAGAAACGGGAGCAGCGCCTGGACGAGCGCCGTCGCCCCGATCACGCGGCGGTCGCCGCTGGAGGCGAGCGCCACGGCCTCGGTCGTGATCGTCGGCCAGCGGCCGGCGCCGACGATGAGTGTCGGAAGGTAGAGCCCGACGGAGACCGCGAAACCGACCGCGAGTGCCGTCAGGACGGGTCGCAGGAGAACGGGCAGACGGACGCGCCAGAAAACGAAATCGGGCCCGCGGCCGAGGCTGCGCGCAACCGCCGCATAGCGCGGGTCGAAGCTCCGCCACGCATCGGCGAGCGAAAGGAAGACGTAGGGGAGCACGAACAACGTGTGGATCATGACGACGGCCACGAGCATGCCGTCCGAACCCGTCCCCGTCGCCAGCAGGTCGAGGCCGAAGAGGAACGCCGCCTGCGGAACGACCAGCGGCAGATAGAGCGCGGCAAGCGCTTTCAACCCGGGGCGGACCCCGGTCCTGCTCTCGTTCTCGAGGGCCGCGAGCACGAGCGCGAGCGCGAGCGCGCTTGCGGCGCCCCCGATCAGCAGCGCGTCGCCGACGGCCTCTCGGAACCCGCTCGCCGCGCGCATCCAGACGTCCAGCGTGAAGTGCTGCGGCAGGGCGTCGGGGAAGCGCCAGGGGCCGGCAACCGACCAGAGCGCAAGGCCCGCCATGCCGAGAAGGACCGAAGCGGCCGACACGGAAACGAGGAGGAGCCCCGCCGCTCGCGCAATCCGCCCTCTCGCGCCCCGGCGACCGGCCGCCGCGATCGCCGCGAGGAGGCCGCGGCACACCTGCTCGAGAGCGACCCAGGCCACGATCGCGGCGGCCGTCACGGCGAGCTGGAGGATCGCGCCGGCCGCGAGCACGAAGCGCATCCCGAGGTCCGGGTCGGCGTGCCAGTCGAGCAGCCGCACGGCGAGCGGCGGCGGCGTCGTCGGCCCGAGCACGAGCGCGACGTCGACGGTCGACGTGGCATAGGCGAGCACGGCGAAGACCGGCAGGCGGAGCTGGCCGTACAGTACTGGCAGGACGCCGACCGCGAAGCCGGCGAGCCGGCCGTAGCCGAGGCTCGTCATCAGCTCGAGCCGCTCGCGAGCCCGCGTCTGGGGAAGCGCGGCGAGCGTCATGAGGAGCAGGAACGGAATCTCCTTGATGACGAGACCGGCCGTCATCGCGATCCCCGTCTGATCGTTCACGATCAGCAGATCGGGCGGGCTGGTCCAGCCGGTGAGCCAGGGCGACAGAATGCGCGCCGGCAGGCCGGACGGCGCGATCAGCAAAGCGAGGCCGAAGGCGGCCGCCGCGTGCGGCACGCTGAGGAGAGGCGATACGAGGCGCTGCAGCAGGCGGAAGGTTCGTGTGCCGAGCCAGCCTCCGACGAAGAGAAGGACGGCGAGGACCGAGATCGCAGTTGCGGCCAGCCCGGTCCCGAAGCTCAGGAGGACGGAGGTGCCGAGCCCGGGCATCGCGACCAGCTTCCGAACCGGGTCCGGCGAGAGCGCGTCGCCGCCGAGCGCGGGGAGATAGCCCGCGGCCGGCAGGAGGACCCCGAGAAGCCCCGCCGCAATCGGGCCGATCAGGATCAGCAGGATCGCCGGCGGGACGAGCCTCAGCAAGGCCGGCCGTTACTGGCCGGCGCCATAGCGGCGCGCCCATTCCGCCTCGATCCAGGCGACCCAGGAGGGATGCGGCTCGGGCAGGACCGGTCCGAGCTCCTCCGGCGCCAAGGTCGCGGGACCGCGCTCGATGCCGGCAAAGCTCGCCCGCTCCGCCTCCGGCAGCTTCTCCACGGCAAGCACCGTCGGATCCCCCCAGACGGCGGCATCCTCCTTGCGCGCCTGGGCCTCCGGCGAGAGCAGGAAGTCGGCGACCACCATCGCCCCCGCCTTGGCGTTGGCGTTGAAGGGAATCGCGAGGAAATGCGTGTTGCCGATCGTGCCTCCCTCGAAGACGAAGCTGCGGACGGTGTCCGGCAGTTCCCCGTTTGCGATAGCGTTCGAAGCATCGGCAGGGTTGAAGGCAAAGCTCAGGCCGATCTCGCCGTCGCCGAAAAGCCGGCGCATGCCGCCATAGTCCCTCGGATAGGCCCGTCCCTGCCGCCAGAGATGCGGGGTGACGCGATCGAGAAAGGCCCAGAGCGGCTTCGTGACCTCGTCCGGGTCGGCCGCCGAAACCGGGCGCTGGAGCTGCGCGGGATCGGTCGCGAGATCGACCAGGATCTGCTTCAGCAAGGTGGTTCCCATGAAGTCGGGCGGCTGCGGATAGGTGAAGCGGCCGGGATTGGCCGCGATCCATTCTCCTAGCGCGGGGGTGGAGCGCGGCGGCTCGGCAAGCGCCGCCCCGTCGTGGAAGAAGACGAGCTTCGCCATGCCCCAGGGGGCCTCCAGTCCGTCGACGGGGATGCCGAAGTCGCTCGCCACCGTCGGCTTTCCCTCGACATCGACGAAGCGGTGGTTCGGCAGCGCCTCCGACCACGGCCGCGACAGCAGCAGGGCATTCTCCTTCATGGCGGCGAAGTTCTCGCCGTTGATCCAGACGAGATCAACGGAGCCGCCGGTGACGCGGCCCGCCGCCTTCTCCGTCAGCACCTTCGCCACCACCGCGCCTGTCTCGGCGACCTTGACGTGGACGAGCCTCACGTCGAACCTCCGCTCCACCTCGCGGCCGGCCCAGGCGATGTAGTCGTTGATGCGCGGCTCGCCGCCCCAGGCGTGGAAATACACGGTCTGGCCGCGTGCAGCGGCCATCACGTCCGCCCAGTTCCGGGGATCGGGCTGGTCGGCGCGCGCGGCTCCGAGCATCATCAGGGCGGACAGGCAGAAGGCGGTCAGGCGCAGCAGCATGGCGGGACTCCTTCCGCCGCAACTGAGCCCCGAACCGGCCCTCGGCAAGGCACTTTCCGGTGAATCGCGCGTGACGTGCCGGCTCATTCGCCGATGGCGATCCCTTCGCGGCGCGCATCCGCCCCGCCCTCCAGCCGGCCTGGCCGGATCGCGACGGCATGCAGCCCCGAATTGAGCTCGCCAGTCTTCACCTCGTACCCCATCGCCTTCAGCATCGGCACGAAGCGTTCGGCCGAAGTGCCGGCCTCCACGTCGAAGGTGCCGAAGCGGTTGGTGAGATGCGGCAGGTCGATTGCCGCCTGTGCGTCGAGCCCCCAGTCGAGCATCGCCACGAGCGCCTGCGCGACATAGGGGATGATCTGGCTGCCGCCGGGAGAGCCGAGCGCGAGCACCGGCTCTCCGTCCTTCAGCACGATCGTCGGCGCCATCGAGGAGCGCGGACGCTTGCCCGGCTCCACCCGGTTGGCGACCGGCACGCCGCCCCTGTGCGAACGGAAGGAGAAGTCGGTCAGCTCGTTGTTGAGCAGGAAGCCGCGCACCATGAGACGCGAGCCGAACTGGTTCTCGATCGTCGTCGTCATGGAGAGCACGTCGCCCTCCCCGTCCACGATCACGAAGTGGCTGGTCGAGGGCAGCTCCAGCGCAGGCTCCTCGGCCCAGTTCAGCGCGTGATCCCACGCCGGCTCGCCCGCCTCCGCCTCCTCGAGACGCCGGCCCGGCTCGAGGGCGGCCGCGCGGGCGGACAAATAGGCGGGATCGAGCAGCCCGCGGACCGGGACCGGCACGAAGTCGCTGTCGGCGAGATAGCGCTCGCGGTCGGCGAAGGCGAGGCGCGTGGCGTCGCCGAAGAGTTGCCAGGAGCGGACGTCGTCCGGCCCGAAGCTCGCGATCTCCGTTTCCGCCAGGAGCCCCAGGATCTGGCCGACGGCCACCCCGCCCGAACTCGGCGGACCCATGCCGCAGACGAGATAGAGCCGGTAGGGCGCGCAGGCCGGCTCGCGCTCCTTCACCGTATAGGCGGCGAGATCCTGGAGGACCATCGCACCGGGATTGCCCTCGGCCTCGCGGACGGCCGCCACGATATCGGCGGCGATCGCACCGGAATAGAAGGCGTCGGCGCCGCGGTCGCGGAGTGCCTTCAGCGTCTCGGCATAGGCCGGGTTCCTGATGCGGCCGCCCTCGGCGAGCGCCCGCATGAACCCGGAGAGGAAGTAGTCGCGCGTCGCCGGGTAGCGGGCGAGCCGCGCGCTGTCCTCCGCCACCAGGGCGAGCAGCCGGGGCGAGAGCTGGAAGCCCTCTTCCGCCAGCTCGATCGCCGTGCCGAAGAGGTCGGCCCAGGGCAGCGTGCCGAAGCGCGCGTGAAGCGCCTCGAGGAGCCGCGGCGTCCCCGGCACGCCGACCGAGCGGCCGCCCACGACGGCGTCGTAGAACTTCAGCGGCTCGCCCTTCTCGTCCTGGAAGAGGATCGGGGTGGCGGCGCGCGGCGCCGTCTCGCGCCCGTCCAGAGTGACGAGCCGCTTTGCCTCCGCATCCCAGTGGAGGACGAACGCGCCGCCGCCGAGGCCGGAGGATTGCGGCTCGACGAGACCGAGCACGAGTTGCACCGCGACCGCCGCATCCGCTGCGCTGCCGCCCTTGCGCAAGATCGCCGCCCCGGCCTCGGCCGCGAGCGGGTTGGCGGCGGCGACCAGCCATTTCTCTGCGGTGACGGGCTGCCTGCCGGCATTCTCCGCGGCCGGCCGGGTCGCCGGCTCGGGCGCAACGAGATCGGAGGCGGGCTGCGCGGAGGCCGCCGCCGTAAGAAGGAAGCCGATGAGTCCGGCCAGGATCGCCCGTCTCATGCCCGTCTTCCTCCCGCCTTCCCGGCCCGGGTTCCGGCCGACCGCTCGCTCAGACGAAGGCCAGAGCCTTGCCGGGATTCTCCACCGCCCGGCGCGCCATCACGTTGACCAGATGCGCCCGGTATTCGGACGAGCCGTGAATGTCGCCCATCATGCCGGCCGGGTCGACCCGGATGTCCTTGATGGCGTCGGCGGAAAAGTTCGATGCGAGCGCCTGCTCCATGGCCGGAATTCGGAACACGCCCGAATTCCCCGCCCCCGTCACGGCGACGCGGATGCTGCCGTCGCGGTGGCGTGCGACGAACACGCCCGCCATCGGGTAGCGCGAGGCCGGGTTGCGGAACTTGGCATAGGCCGCGGTCTCCGGGATCCGGAAGCTCACCTTCGTGACGATCTCGCCCTCCTGGAGCACGGTCTCGTAGAGGCCGGTGAAATACTCGTCGGCCGCGACCGAGCGGCGGTTCGTGTGAACCGTGCCGGCAAGCGCGAGTACCGCGCTCGGATAGTCCGCGGCCGGGTCGTTGTTGGCGACCGACCCGCCGATCGTGCCGAGATGGCGGACATGGGCGTCGCCGATCGAGCCGGCGAGTTCGGCGAGCGCCGGGATGGCGCCCTTCACGTCCGCCGACGCCGCCACCTCCGCGTGCGTCATCCCGGCGCCGATCGTCACCTCGTCGGCGCCGACCGAAATGCCCTTGAGCTCGCCGACATGGCGGAGGTCGATCAGATTGCCCGGCGCGGACAGGCGCAGCTTCATGGCGGGCAGCAGCGTGTGCCCGCCTGACAGGTACGCGGCGTCGCCTGCTTCGGAGAAGATGCGGGCCGCCTCCTCGAGGCTCGTCGGCCTGTGGTATTGCGTCTGGTACATCCTCGCCTCCCCTATTCGGCCGCCTGTTGCATTCCCGAGGCGCGGATGGCGCGCCAGACCTTCTCCGGGGTCGCAGGCATGTCGATCTCGTTGTTGCCGATCGCGTCCGTGATCGCGTTGATGACGGCCGGCGGGGAGCCGATCGCGCCCGCTTCGCCGCAGCCCTTCATGCCGAGCGGATTGCCCGGACAGATCGTCTCCGTTGTCGAGACGTGGAAGGACGGCAGGTCGCCCGCCCGCGGCATGGCGTAGTCGTTGTAGCTCGCGGTGATGAGCTGCCCCGTCTCGCGGTCGTAGACGCAGCCTTCGAGCAGCGCCTGCCCGATGCCCTGGGCGAGCCCGCCATGGACCTGCCCCTCCACGACCATCGGGTTGATGACGCGGCCGAAATCGTCGGCGGCCACGAACTGCACGATGTCCGTCTTGCCGCTCTCCGGGTCGATCTCGACCTCGCAGATGTAGCAGCCGGCCGGGAAGGTGAAGTTGGTCGGGTCGTAGAACGCCCCCTCCTTCAGGCCCGGCTCCAGGCCGGGCGGCAGATTGTGGCCGGTATAGGCGGCGAGGCAGACCTCGTGCCAGCCGAGCTTCCTGTCCGTGCCGGCGACGAGAACTTCCCCGTTCCGGATCTCGATGTCGCCCTCGGCGGCCTCCAGCAGGTGCGCGGCGATGCGCTTCGCCTTGGCCTCGACCTTGTCGAGCGCCTTGACGATTGCCGACATGCCGACCGCGCCGGAGCGTGAGCCGTAGGTGCCCATGCCGAACTGCACCTTGTCGGTGTCGCCGTGGATGATGGCGACGTTCTCGATCGGCACGCCGAAGCGCTCCGCCACCACTTGCGCGAAGGTCGTCTCGTGGCTCTGGCCGTGGCTGTGCGAGCCGGTCAGGACCTCGATCGTGCCGACGGGGTTCACCCGCACCTCGGCCGATTCCCAGAGCCCGACGCCGGCGCCGAGGGAGCCGACCGCCGCGCTCGGCGCGATGCCGCAGGCCTCGATGTAGCAGGACATGCCGATCCCGCGCAGCTTGCCGCGGCGGGCCGCCTCCGCCTTCCGGGCCGGGAACCCGGCGTAGTCGGCGGCCTGCATCGCCGCGTCGAGCGAGGCCTCGTAGTCGCCGGCGTCGTAGGTCATGATGACTGGCGTCTGGTAGGGGAACTCCCTGACGAAGTTCCGCCGCCGCAGCTCCGCCGGCGCAAGCCCGAGCTCGCGCGCAGCCGTCTCCACGAGGCGTTCGAGGACGTAGGTCGCCTCCGGACGGCCGGCGCCGCGATAGGCGTCGACCGGCGTGGTGTTGGTGTAGACCGCGCGGACGTTGCAGTGGATCGCCGGGATCACGTACTGCCCGGAGAGCAGCGTCGCATAGAGGTAGGTCGGAACCGACGACGAGAAGAGGGACATGTAGGCGCCGAAATTGGCGATCGTGTCGACCTTCAGCCCGATCATCCGGTTGTCGTCGTCGAAGGCCAGCTCGGCATGGGTGATGTGGTCCCGGCCGTGGGCGTCGGTCTGGAATGCCTCGCTGCGGTCGCTCGTCCACTTGACCGGCACGCCCGTGCGCTTCGACGCCCACAGGCAGACGATCTCCTCGGGATAGATGAAGATCTTGGAGCCGAATCCGCCGCCGACGTCCGGCGCGATCACCCGCAGCTTGTGCTCGGGCGCGACATTGTAGAAGGCCGACATGACGAGCCGCGCGACATGGGGGTTCTGGCTCGTCGTCCACACCGTGTAATGGTCGTCGCCGGCATCGTAATGGCCGAGCGCGGCGCGCGGCTCCATCGCGTTCGGCACGAGCCGGTTGTTGACGAGGTCGATGCGCGTGACGTGGGACGCACGCTGGAAGGCCGCATCGACGGCGGCGGCGTCGCCGATCTCCCAGTCGTAGACCAGGTTCCGCTTCGCGTTCTCGTGCAGCTGGTGCGCGCCCTCGGCGATCGCGTCCATCGGGTCGATGATCGCGGGCAGCTCCTCCCAGTCGATTTCCACCGCCTCGGCTGCGTCGCGCGCCTGCGCCCGCGTCTCGGCGACCACCACCGCCAGCGGCTGGCCCACGTAGCGCACCGTGTCCTTCGCCATCGCCGGATACTGGCCCATGTTCATGGGCGTCTTGTCCTTGGAGTGGACCATCCAGCCGCAGATGAGGTTGCCGATGCCGTCGGCGGCGATCTCCTTCCCCGTCAGGACGGCGATCACGCCGGGCATGGCCTCGGCCGGGCTCGCGTCCAGGCGGGCGATGCGGGCATGGGCATGCGGCGAGCGCACGAACGCGGCATGGGCCATGCCCGGCACGACCATGTCGTCGGTGTACCTGCCCTTGCCGGTGATGAAGCGGCGGTCTTCCTTCCGGAGCGCGCGAGCGCCAATTCCCTCAACGCCCATTCTTTCCTCCCCAGGTTCTCCCGAAGCGCCGCGGCCGTGTGCGGCCTGCGGCATCGTCTTCTGCGGGCTCCGCGGCAGGATGTGCCGCCCGGCGAACGCCCGCTCCGTCGGCGCTATTCCGCAGCCGCGCGCATCCCTCCGCGCATGGTATCGGATGCGGCGAGGATGGCTTTGACGATGTTGTGGTAGCCCGTGCAGCGACAGATGTTGCCCTCCAGCTCGTGGCGCACCGTCTTCTCGTCGAGCTGGCCGTCGTGGCGTTCGATCATGTCGATCGCAGCCATGATCATGCCGGGGGTGCAGAAGCCGCACTGCAGCCCGTGATGCTCCCGGAATGCGGCCTGGACGGGATGGAGCTCCTCGCCGCGCGCCAGGCCCTCGATGGTCGTGACCGTGCTGCCGCTCGCCTGCACCGCGAGCATGGTGCAGGACTTCACGGCCCGCCCGTCGACATGGACCACGCAGGCGCCGCATTGTGAGGTGTCGCAGCCGACATGCGTCCCGGTCAGGCCCAGCTCCTCGCGCAGGAAATGCACGAGCAGCGTGCGGTCTTCGACCTCCCGCGCGACCGACCGCCCGTTGACGGTCAACTCCACTCTGGACATCCGAGCCTCCCTTGCCCCGACCCGCCTGCGCGGGATGCGATCATTGGAAAATGAAATAGAAGACGATCAGCGCGGCGAGCACGAGCAGGCCCCACACGACAGGTCCGCCAAGGAACCCGGTCGCCGCCTTCAGCTCGATTTCCTCTTCGACGTCGTGGGCCGCGTGGGCGACGGCTTCGGCCGCACCGTGGCGATGAGGTACGGCGGTTGCCGGCTTGGCCTCCTCCAGGATTGGCGCCGGCGCCGCCTCGCTCGCCACTCCTACCTCCGGAACGCCCGTTGCTGCCGGAGGGATCGTCTCGCCCGGAAACGCCGCCGGCGTTTCCGGCCCGCCGGCGCTCGCTTCCCGGTCGAGCCTGCCCGCATGGGCCGAGGCCTCCTCGCCGGCGAGCGCGACGGCGGGTGGAACGGATGTCACCGCGGCGGCGGCAGCCGCCGCAGGCGTAGCGGATCCCCCGGCCGCGGCCGTGCCCGCGGGAACCGCCGTCACGGGCGCGGCAGGCGGCGGCGCGCCGGCCGGCGCTGTCGCCGTGGATCGGGCGCCGGCGCTCGGCTCGATCGCCGTGGCGGCCGGCAGGCCCGCTTCGGAAGCCGGTGCCGCCGGTGCGGGCACGTCGACCGGCTCGGCCCGCGCCGGCTCGCCCACAGCGCGGGCGGCAAAGCAGGCGAAGAACTCGTCGGCGAGCTTCTTGGCGGTCGAATCGATCAGCCGTGAGCCGAGCTGGGCGAGCTTGCCGCCCACCTTGGCGTCGGCGGAATAGGTGAGCACCGTGACGATGCCGTCCTCGGCGAGATGGACGTCGGCGCTGCCTCTGGCGAAGCCGGCCACGCCGCCCTTGCCCTCGCCGACGATCGTGTAGCCGACCGGCGGGTTCATGTTGGTGAGCGTGACCGTCCCGGTGAAAGTCGCCTTGACCGGGCCGATCTTGGTCGTGACGCGTGCGGCGAACCCGTCGCCCGAGGCTTCCAGGCTCTCGCATCCGGGAATGCAGTCGCGCAGCACGTCCGGATCGTTGAGCATCACCCACACGTCTTCGCGCGGCGCCGCGATCCGATATTCGCCCTTGAGCTCCATGCGGGTCCTCCTCGACTTGATGTTGCACCGCCCGTTGCCGGCCGACAATGGGGCTGCCGCGATTTATGCCCTGGCCCGCCCGCTCCGGTTGGCGTCGACGGCGGGAGGGGATAAAGGTTCCTCATGATGGATCATTCCGCCGCAAGCCTCGCCCCCGAAAAGCTCCTGCCGACGCTCGTCGAGGCCGCCCTCGCGGGCGGCCGGGAGGTTCTCGCCGTCTACGCCACCGATTTCGACGTCGAACTGAAAGGCGACAACTCGCCCGTCTCCGAAGCGGACCGCCGCGCCGAGAGCGTGATCGAACCGCTGCTGCGAGCAGCCTTCCCGGACATTCCCGTCGTCGCCGAGGAGGCCGTATCGGAGGGGCGCGTGCCGGAGATCGGCAGCCGCTTCTTCCTGGTCGACCCGCTCGACGGGACGAAGGAGTTCATCAAGCGGAACGGCGAGTTTACGGTGAACATCGGGCTCATCGAGGACGGCCGTCCCGTCGCCGGGGTTGTGCTCGCCCCGGCGCTCGGCCGCATCTATGCCGGCGCCGGCGGCGAGGCCTGGACCGCAGGCGTCGATCCGGACTGCACGGCGATGGACGCGCCGACGCCGCTCCGCGCCCGCAGCGTTTCCGGCGCCCCGGTCGCGGTGGCGAGTCGCTCGCACTCCACGCCCGAGACCGAGATCATGCTCGACAAAGTCGGTGCGGGCGAGCGCCGCTCGATCGGGTCGTCCCTGAAGTTCTGCATGGTGGCGGAGAGCGAGGCCGACTTCTACCCGCGCTTCGGGCCCACGATGGAATGGGACACGGCGGCGGGCGACGCGGTGCTGCGTGCGGCCGGCGGTCGGGTCGTCACGCTCGACGGTCGGCCGCTCGCCTACGGCAAGCTGAAGGTCGAGGGGATGCGCGATTTCGAGAACCCGTTCTTCCTGGCAACGGGCGATGCCGGCCTGCTGGACCGGCTCGATCTCGACCAGGCGGCATGAGCGACGGCCTGCCCGGCCCGCTCCTTCTCGCCACGGACGGCTATGAAGAATACCGGCTGCTCGATTCCGGTCACGGCCGCAAGCTCGAGCGCTTCGGCGACATGGTCCTCGTGCGGCCGGAGGAGCAGGCGATCTGGACGCCCCGCTTGCCTGAGCGCGACTGGGAGGCCGCCGACGCGGTCTTCACCGGCGACACCGACGAGGAAGGCGCCGGGCGCTGGCGGCGCAAGCCCGGCCGCCCCGAGAGCTGGGTCAGCCGCCACGGCCGCATCGCGTTCCGCTGCCGCCTGACCTCGTTCCGCCATGTCGGGGTCTTCCCCGAGCAGGAGGCGCACTGGCGCGACATGCGCGAGCGGCTCGCCGCGCGGCGCGAGCCGAAGCTCCTGAATCTGTTCGGCTATACGGGCCTCGCCTCCCTCGTTGCCGCAGAGGCGGGCGCGCGCGTCACCCATGTCGATGCGTCGAAGAAGGCGACCGCCTGGGCGCGCGAGAACCAGGCCCTCTCCGGGCTGGAGGACCGCCCGATCAGGTGGCTCGTGGAGGACGCGCCGAAATTCGCGGCCCGCGAGGCCCGCCGCGGCAACCGCTATGACGGCATCCTGCTCGACCCGCCGAAATACGGCCGCGGACCCAACGGCGAGATCTGGGACATCTTCCGCGACCTGCCGCAGCTGCTGCGCGCCTGCCGCGAGATCATCGACCCGGACAACGGCTTCCTGATCCTCACCGCCTACGCCATCCGGGCATCCTTCCTCTCGCTCGACATGCTGGTGCGGGAGGTGTTCGGCGGGCGCGTGGAGTCGGGCGAACTGGTTCTGCGCGAGGCCGGCGGGCGGCTCCTCTCGACCTCGCTCTTCGCACGGTGGACGCCGCGATGAGCGCCGTGCCGGCCCCGGGCGCCTACCGCAAGGTGACGAGCCTCGCCAACCCGCTCGTCAAGGACATCCGCGCGCTGCACATGAAGAAGCACCGCGACGAGACCGGGCTTTTCCTAGCCGAGGGGCGGAAGCTCGTCCGCGACGCGCTCGACGGCGGCTGGCCGGTCGCGACGCTCGTGCTCGGCCCGGACCAGACGAGCGACCCCACCGTGGGCCGCATGGCCGCCGAGGTGAAGGCGTCCGGCGGCACCGTGCTGGAGGTCAGCGCGGCAGTGCTCGAGAAGATCGCCCGACGCGACAATCCGCAGACGGTGATCGGGGTGGTCGGGCAGCGCTTCGCCGCGCCGGCCACGATCGGCCGGAGCGGCCTGTGGGTCGCGCTCGACCGCGTCCGGGATCCCGGCAATCTCGGCACGATCCTGCGGACCGCGGACGCGACCGGCGTCGCAGGGGTGGCGCTCGTCGGCCAGTGCTGCGACCCGTTCGCGCTCGAGACGGTTCGCGCCACGATGGGATCGATCTTCCACGTTCCGGTCGTGCGCCTCGAGGAGACCGCCTTCCTCGCCGCGGCCGGCCGCGACCGCCTGCGCCTCGTCGGCACCCATCTGTCGGCGAGCGTCGACTATCGGCTGGCCGACTACCGGCAGCCCATGACGATCGTGATGGGGAACGAGCAGCAGGGCCTGTCGCCCGCGCTCGCCGAAGCATGCACCGCGCTCGTGCGGATCCCGATGCGCGGGAAGGCGGATTCGCTGAACCTGGCGGTGTCGACCGGCCTCATGATCTACGAGGCGCTTCGCGAAGTGCTGTGAGGTGCGAGCGGAGGCCCGGCCGTCCGCCCGGCCACGCCGAAGAGGAAGCCAAGCCCGGCCGGCACATCGGTAGCCGTGAAACGAATCCGTCGGCCGATCATTTTCTCCGGGGGATGAACCGGAAACGAGCGGCACGGAGAAGATCATGAGCTACGCACGTTTCGCCGCGATGATCGCGACGTCCACCATCGTGATGTTCGGATTGATGTACCTGAACACCTATGCGCTTGAGCACGTCGACTACAGCCAGACGCGGACCTGGATGGCGCTGGTGATGGGTGCCGCAATGGCGATCGTCATGCTTTCCTTCATGTGGTCCATGTACGAGAACCGGCGCGCCAATATTGCTGTCATCGCGGCAAGCGTTCTCGTCTTCGCGGGCGCGCTCTGGCTGGTCCGGAGCCAGCAGACCGTGGGCGACGTGTCTTACATGAAGGCGATGATCCCGCACCATTCGATAGCGATCATGACCAGCGAGCGTGCGCATATCAGGGACCCGCGCGTGCGCCTCCTCGCCGACCGCATCATCGAGGCCCAGGTGCGCGAGATCAGCGAAATGAAGCAGCTCATCGTGGAGATGGAAAGGAACCCGGTCCCGGACGGGGCCCCCGACCTGCCGTCGTACCGCGACCGCGGCGATCCGCCGCCGCCACCCGCTGAGGCGGCCTCCTCCTGATTCGCACGCCGGCGCCGCCGATGGGGATGCGATACGCCGAAGGATGGCGCCTCCAACCTGATCCGGCCGGGGCTATACACTCCATCGCCTGCACGATAAGGACCGCCCGACCGCGCTCGCGCGCACGAGGAGTGGCACCATGACCGTACCGGATTCGTCCAGGAAGCTCGTCACCGTCTTCGGCGGCTCCGGCTTCCTCGGACGCTTTGTGGTGCGGGCGCTGGCGCAGCGCGGCTATCGCGTGCTTGTGGCCGTGCGAAGGCCCGATCTCGCCGGCCATCTCCAGCCGCTCGGGACCGTCGGCCAGATCAAGGCAGTCCAGGCGAACCTGCGGTATCGCTGGTCGGTCGACCGGGCGGTGGAGGGCGCCGACGCCGTCGTCAACCTCGTCGGCATCCTGGCGGAATCCGGCCGCCAGCGCTTCGACGCCGTCCAGACCTTCGGCCCCCGCGCCATCGCCGAGGCGGCGCGCTCGGCCGGCATCGCCAACGTGACACACGTCTCCGCGATCGGCGCCGACCCGGAATCCGACATTCCCTACGCCCGCTCCAAGGGGCTCGGCGAGCGCGGCATGCTGGAAACCGTGCCTGAGGCGGTCGTGATGCGGCCCTCGATCATCTTCGGGCCGGGTGACCATTTCTTCCGCAGATTCGCCGGGATGGCGCGGATTTCGCCGGGATTGCCGCTGATCGGGGGTGGCGGGACGCGGTTCCAGCCGGTTTTCGGCGGTGACGTCGGAGAGGCCGTCGCACGCGCCGTCGACGGCGCATCGCGCCGCGGCACGGTCTACGAACTCGGCGGGCCGGAGGTGATGACGCTGCGCGAAGTCTACGAGCGCGTGCTCGCGCAGACGGGCCGGCGGCGCATGCTGGTGCCGCTTTCGTTCGGCGTCTCGAAGATGCTCGGGCGCGTCCTCGGCGCCTTCCCGATGGCCCCGATCACCTACGACCAGGTCCGGCAGCTGGAGCACGACAACGTCGTCTCGGCGGAGGCGCAGGCCGAGGGGCGCACGCTGGAAGGGCTCGGCATCGAGCCGACCGCCGTCGACGTGATCCTGCCGACCTACCTCGTGAGCTACCGGGAACGCGGCCAGTTCGCGCGGATCGGCGCGTCCTGACCCGCTCAGCCGAAGGCCCAGAGAGCGATCAGCCCGGCCGTGCCGACCACGATGCGCCAGATCGCGAACGGCGTGAAGCCGCGGTGGGACACGAAGTCGAGCAGGCTGCGCACGACGACGACGGCCGCGACGAAGGCGGCGACGAAGCCGACGGCGATCACGCCGGCATCGTCGATCGAAATCACGTCGCGGTTCTTGTAGAGGTCGTAGGCGAACGCGCCGGCCATGGTCGGCATGGCGAGAAAGAAGGAGAATTCCGCGGCGGACCGTTTGTCGCAGCCCATCAGGAGGGCGCCGACGATGGTGGCGCCGGAGCGCGAGACGCCGGGCACCATCGCAAGCGTCTGGAACAGCCCGATCCTGAAGGCCAGTCCCGGCGGATAGCGCATCGCGTCGTGATGGACCGGCTTCAGGTCGAGGCGGTCGACGAGGGCGAGGATCACGCCGCCGACGATCAGGGTGATGCAGATCAGGAGCGGAGTCTCGAACAGCACGTTCTTGATGAAGCCGTGGGCCAGCACGCCGATGACGACCGCCGGCAGGAAGGCGAGGAGGATCGAGAGCACGAAGCGCCGCGCCGCGGGATCGTGCGGCAGGGCGGTGGCGACGTGCCAGAGCTTGCCGAAATAGACCGACAGGATCGCCAGGATCGCGCCGAGCTGGATCAGCACTTCGAACGACCGGCCGGCCGTCTCGAAGCCCATGAAATGCGTTGCCAGCAGCAGGTGGCCGGTCGAGGAAACCGGGATGAACTCGGTCAGGCCCTCGAGAAAACCGAGGAAAATGGCTTCCAAAATCCGCTGCAGGTCCATATCGCCGTCGCCTTGCCCGATTCGGGTTTTCAGAAAGGCGCTCTTATCGCCTTCGCGCGCCGGAATTGCTAACGGCTTCCGCAACACCTACCGCTCGGACGAAACCGGCGCATGATCACACTCATCCACTACCCGCTCTCCGTGACGTCCCGCTTCATCCGGCTCGCGCTGGCGGAAAGCGAGATCAGTCCGGTCCTCCAGGAGGAGGCGTACTGGGAGCGTCGGCCCGACTTCCTGCTGGCCAACCCGGCCGGGACCCTCCCCGTGCTCTTCGAGGACGACAGCCCGCCGGTCTGCGGCGTCTGGGCGGTGTCGGAATATCTTGACGAGACGCGCGGCTTCGCGCTCGGAGACCGGCGCCTGCTGCCCTCGAGCGCCGCACAGCGCGCGGAGGTGCGCAGGCTCACGGAATGGTTCGCGCTGCGTTTCGACGAGGAGGTGACGGGCTATTTCGTGGAGGAGAAGGTGATCAAGCGGGAGCGCGCCCGCAAGGGCGGCAACGGATCGCCCGATTCCTCTGCGCTCCGTGCCGCACGCTCCAACATCCGGACGCATCTCGCCTATATTGAGCACCTGATCGGCGAGCGGAACTGGCTCGCCGGGGAGCGGATGAGCTATGCCGATCTGGCCGCAGCGGCGGCGCTCTCCGTCGCGGACTATCTGGGCGAGGTGCCATGGACGGACGCCGAGGAGGCGAAGAACTGGTACATGCGGCTGAAGTCAAGGCCCGGGTTCCGCCCGCTTCTGGCCGACGTCGTTCGGGGCCAGAAGCCGCCGGAGCACTACCCCGCGCTCGACTTCTAGCGCCGGAGCGCCTGCGCGGCCTGCTCGACGATCTCGCATCGGCCGAGGGTTTCGCGGTGCTCGGCGTGACGGGACCGGATGCCATTCCCGATGCCGGGACACGCCTGGCGCGGGCGCTTGCCGACGGCCACGGCGCGACCATGACCTGGCTGGCGGAAACGGCCGGGCGGCGGTCGCAGCCTGCCGTGCTATGGCCGGACGTGCGGTCGATCGCGATGTTCGGCATGAACTACGGTCCCGCGAGCGATCCCCTTGCCTCCCTCGCCGATCCGGCTGCCGCCACGATCTCGGTCTATGCCAGGAACCGCGACTACCACGACCTCATCAAGGGCGCTCTGAAGCGGATCGGGACCAAATTTGCGGCCTCTGCCGGAGCCGGCATCAAGGTGTTCGTCGACACCGCGCCCGTCATGGAGAAGCCGCTCGCGGCGGCGGCCGGGATCGGCTGGCAGGGCAAGCACACGAACCTGGTGAGCCGGTCCTACGGCTCGTGGCTCTTCCTCGGCGCGATCTTCACCACGGCAGAACTCGCCCGGGACGCGCCGGAGGCGGACCATTGCGGCTCGTGCCGCGCCTGCCTGGACGTCTGCCCCACCAACGCCTTCCCGGCGCCCTACCGCCTCGACGCGCGCCGCTGCATCTCGTACCTGACGATCGAGCACAAGGGCCCGATCCCGCGCGCGTTCCGGCCGATGATGGGCAACCGGATCTACGGCTGCGACGACTGCCTGGCGGTCTGCCCGTGGAACAAGTTCGCCGCCGCCGCGTCCGAGGCGAAGCTGAAGGCGAGGGTGGACCTCGAGGCGCCACGGCTGGCGGACCTCGTGCGGCTCGACGATGCCGGCTTCCGCCAGTTCTTCTCGGGCTCGCCGGTGAAGCGCATCGGGCGCGACCGCTTCATCCGCAACGTGCTGATCGCCATCGGCAATTCCGAACGCGAGCACTTCCTCCCGGACGTCCTTCGCCGCCTCGACGATGCCAGCCCGCTGGTGCGGGGAGCGGCCGTGTGGGCGCTGGAGCGCATCGCACCCGCGGCGGCGAAGCGGATGTCCGGCGCGCGCATCGCGATCGAGGCCGACCCGGACGTGCGGGCAGAGTGGGAGACGGCGGCATGAAGGGCTCGACGCGCATGAAGATGATCCGGCCCTACCGCCGGCCGGCGGGTGCGCTCGGTGCGGCCGCCCTCGGAGCGCTCGCGATCGGCGCCTTCGCGCTCGGGGGCCTCGCCATCGGCAGGCTGGCGGTCGGCGGGATGGCCGTCCGGCGCGCCCGGTTCGACCACCTCTCCATCGGCACGCTGGAGATCGAGCGGCTGCGGCTGCGGCCTCGCGCCAGACAGGGCCAGGCCCGCGGCGGGGCATGAGCCGTCTCTTCGTCTTCGGGATGGGCTATTCGGCGGCGGCCGTCGCAGAACGCCTCCGGCCGCGCCTGACCCATATTGCCGGCACCACCCGCAGCCCCGACAAGGCTGACCGTCTCCGCGGGTCCGGGATCGACGCGGCCGTCTTCGACGGTCGGACGCGCAGCGAGTCCGCGGCGCGGGACCTCGCGGGAGCCGATTGCGTCCTCGTCTCCATCGCGCCCGACGCGGAGGGGGATCCGGTCCTGCGGTTCTACCGCGACGACCTCGTCCGGGCGCGGCCGCGATGCGTGGTCTATTTGTCCACCATCGGCGTCTACGGCGACCATGGCGGCGCCTGGGTCGACGAGACGAGCCCCTGCCACCCTGCGTCGCAGCGTTCCCGCCAGCGGCTCGCGGCGGAACAGGAATGGCAGCGTTTCGCCGAGGCGACGGGCGTCCCCGTCGCGCTGATACGCCTCGCCGGCATATACGGGCCCGGCCGCGGCCCGTTCGAGAAGGTCAGGAACGGGACGGCCCGGCGCATCATCAAGGCGGGCCAGGTGTTCAACCGAATCCATGTGGACGATATCGCCGCGCTCGTGGACGCGGCCTTCGCCCGCGCCGCGAGCGGCATCTTCAACGCGGCCGACGACGAGCCGGCCCCGCCCGAGGACGTGCTCGCCTATGCCGCCGCCTTGCTCGGCCTGCCGCCCCCGCCCGAGGTGCCCTTCGAGGAGGCCGAGATGACCGCGATGGCCCGGTCGTTCTACGGCGAGAACAAGTGCGTCCGGAACGATCGGATGAAGGACGTGCTCGGCGTGCGCCTGCGCCACCCGGACTACCGGGCCGGGCTGACGGCGATCCTGGCGCTGGAAGCCGGAGCGCACGCCGAAACCGCGCTACCTTGAGTTGATCAACTCCGCCGTGTTGATTTGGTCTCAAACGGGTTTGCCCCGTGGGGCGTCTGACGCGGCGCCGGAAACGGGCCGCCCTGCATGCGCTGCGACACGAGCCGGGGGAGCGTGGCCCGCCGCGTCACTGCCTACGAATTGTACACGAACGAATTCAACAAGTCATTTTGGATACTTACACGCAACTTGATGGTACGCTATAGCGTTCGTCGATGGATGAGCGAAGAAGCGTGCCGGCTGAGAAAAGACAGCGAGATGTGCCAGCCCGCCGGGTCCGACCGACAGCCGCTCCGGGGGCGGGTGCGGTTGTGTCGGTTAAGACCTTCTTTGCCGCGCTGGGCCGCGAGGGGCGGATTTGCTCGCCTCCACGGTGCATCGCGCGTAATGTCGCCCGTTCGTCTCCCATTCATCCAACCGCTGTTCAGGAGGCTTGATGGCTCAGGCCGAAATCAGTGCGACCCGGTCGCCCGCCCCGATCGATGTTCATGTCGGCAGCCAGGTCCGCCTGCGACGCAAGCAACTTGGCATCACCCAGGAAGCGCTCGGCGACGCGATCGGGGTGACGTTCCAGCAGGTGCAGAAGTACGAGCGCGGCGTGAACCGCATCGGCGCGAGCCGGCTTCAGCAGATCGCGCGCGCGCTGGACGTGCCGATATCCTTTTTCTTCCCGCAAGGGGAGATGATGGCGGAGACGGCCGGCAGTGATCGGGATCTGGCGCTTGCCGCCGCGGAGAATCTCTCCGAGGCGCTGACTTTCGCGCTGCGTCGGGCGCGCGGCGAACAGGCTCCGGACAACCGCGCGATGCTGGTGCCGGTGCTGCGCGCCGCCCGCGCGCTGGCGCAAATGGGGGCGAGGCCGGACGACCGGGTCGTGATCGAGGCCGCCGAGCGCTGGCTCGCCCGCGACGCGGAGGAGCCGCGCGGCCCGGCCTAGATCCTGGACGGGTCGTCGATCAGCCGGCCCGCCTCGCACAGCGCCAGTTCGAGCACATGGGCGACGAGCGGGAGGCCGAGTTCCTCTGCCTGCCGCTGAAGATCCGCGATCGCATAGGCGAGCGCGATGCGCGGCGCGCAATCGCCGGCCTGCTTCGGGTGCTCCCGGCGCGCCGGGAGCGGGATCAGTTCGGCCGTCCTGACGTCTCCGTTCGCCATGATGTCCACTCAGCCGATCTGCTTGATGCCGCGTTGAAGGGCGAGGCCCGGCCGGGGCGGCGGCACCTTCGGCCGCGGAACGAAGGGATCGGGCGCGCCCTTGCGGACGACGAGCGGCTGTGCCACCCCGGTCGCCGCCCGGACCCCGGCGAGCGCCTCCTCCGACACGTCGAAATAGGCCGCCAGGCACCAGACGCCGCCGATCTCGTCCGGCAGCCCGAGCGGATGGACGCGCCAGCCGTAATCCTGCCAGCGCGGAAGCCAGTAGAGTTCCTGCACCCCACCCACCTGGCTGGCGCCTTCCTCCAGCAGGTATTCCATGACCGCGCAGCACATCTGCCCGGCGACGCCGGAATGGCCGCGCTCGCGCCGGCTCGGCACGACCAGCATCCGCGTCCACTCGGCGACATCCGGCCGGCGCGGAATGCCCTTCACGTCGCCGAGATGCGAGAACACCTCGGAAAGGAGGTGCGGCGCGTCGGTGGGAACGAGCCGCGAGCCGGTAACGAGCTCGCCGTTCTCGAAGCCCAGGAGATAGGTTGCGCGCATGGTGTCGAACTGGTCGCGCTCGCGGCCGTCCGGGAACGGAGCATGCCAGCCCTTCTCGCCGACATAGACCCGGTGCCGCCACTCGAAGTAGCTGTCGAGCTCCGCCGCGTAGAGATCGCGGTTGTTGCTCCCGACGACATGCACTTCGATCATGGCAAGGACTCCTGCGGGCGATATCGCAGGAAGCTAACCTTTGCGACGATGCTGTCAGGTGGCAGATCTACGTATTGACTAGAGCGCGATTTCTCCGCTCTGGAGGGCTACCGCGACGGCCTGGCTGGTGGTGGTGACGTCGAGCTTGCGCCTGACCGATTCCAGGTGCTTGGCCACGGTGCGCTCGGAAATCGTGAGGATCACCGAGACCTCCCACGCGGTCTTGCCGTCGGCGGTCCAGCGCAGGACCTCCCGCTCGCGGTCCGACAGGCGCGGCTCGGACGGGATCTCCCCCAGCAGCTGCCGCACCGCGCCGTTCGCGTAGATCGCCATCAGGTGGAGCGCGGCGCGATCCCGGCGGCTGAGGTCGCACGGCTCGCTGCTGGCGAAGGAGACCGCCGACTGCCAGTGCCGCGCGGAGTACATCGGCACCACGTAGCCGTCGCGCAGGCCGAACTCGACCGCCTCGTTCGCCACGAGGCGCGAGCCGGCCGTGTCGCGCAGGGCGGGCGGCACCTCGCGCCAGAGGAACGGCTGATGGGTGCGCAGCGCCCACTGGCTGACGCCGTCGGCGGCGAAATAGTCGCGTTCGTTGTAGCGGGCGAACCAGCCGCGGGGCCAGCCGTTGAGAAGGACGAGCGGCTCGAGCTTCGCGGTCGGCACGGGAAGGCCGGTCAGGATGAAATGGTCGAAGCCGAAGCGTCCGGCGCAGGCCCCGAAGTCCGCCAGCACGGTCTCGACGGACCGGTGGGTGCTGCACCGCTCCACGAATTCGAACGCGATCTGAGCAGGATCCATGGAGGCCCCCATTCACGTCATCCTAGCGTGGGCGAGCGGGTGTGGCCATGACCGTCTCTCGCCTCCGCGTTTGATTTTCCCTCTCCGGTGTACATCGACGTACGCAAGCGCGCAAAGCGCGAACCTGGCCCCGCGCCGTTGCGCCGCGCCGGAACCGGCGGGTGGCTTCGGCGTTCTGGCTGCGGCCCGCGAAAGAACAAGAAGATGACCGCCCATCTGTTCCCGCCCGTCAGCACCATCGACACCGCCCGCAAGCCGAGCCTGGAGGAGGCGGTCCGCTCCGCCGTGGCCAAGGCGATCGCCGACGGCGAGATCCTCTGTGTCGGCAAGGAGGCCCGGCGGATCGCGGCCGAGCGCCCGGGCGTGCCGGAAGAGCGCGTCGCGCATCTCCTGCTCTGCGCCGGCATCAGCGCCCGCGTCGACCTCGAGCTCGCGCCGCCGCAGTGAACGGCCGGGTGCCGGGGCGGCGGTCGCGGCCGGAGCGGCAGACTTCGCCAGGGAGCGATCGCATGGAAACGAGCTCTCCGGACCTCTTCGGCATCGGCCCGAACACGACGATCGCTGCGCTGAGGGAGGAGGCGGCCGCCTGCACCCGCTGCCCGCTCTACCGGGACGCCACGCAGACGGTGTTCGGCGAGGGGCCGCCCGACGCGCGCATCGTGCTCGTCGGCGAGCAGCCGGGCGACCAGGAGGACCTCACGGGCCGGCCGTTCGTCGGGCCGGCGGGGCAGATGCTCGACCGCGCGCTGGAGGCGGCCGGCATCGACCGCGACGAGGTCTACGTCACCAATGCGGTGAAGCACTTCAAGTTCGAGCCGCGCGGCAAGCGGCGCATCCACAAGAAGCCCGACCGGCCGGAGATCGAGGCCTGCAAATGGTGGCTCGAGCGCGAGCTCGCGGTGCTGAAGCCGGAGACGGTGGTGGCGCTCGGCGCGACCGCGGGCCAGGCGCTCTACGGCCGCGCCGTGAAGGTGCTCTCCGAGCGCGGCCGGGCGTCGCAGGACGCGCGCGGCTTCCGGCTGCTCCTCACCGTCCACCCCTCCATGATCCTCCGCATCCCCGACCGGAGCGCCAAGGAGAAGGGCTTCCGCGACCTCGTCGCGGATTTGAGGATTGTCGCCTGAGGCAGCCCGGAACCGTTCGCCGCCGCGATCCTTTGGCCCCCGACGACACGCCGGGCCGATGGGCTCCATCGCGGCGGAGCCGGAAGGCGAGCTGTGGTTCTTCACCTCGTGCTCGTGCGCGTCGAGGGCGAGTGCGCGCAATATTGGGACGCGCCCTCCTCGACCGCCGTCCATGCCCAGGGCTATGTGAAGGCGCGGCTCACCGGCGAGCGGCCGGAGCCGGGCGAGGCGGGCAAGGTCCGGCTCCGACCGGATCGTGATCCCCGGTCCGGACCTCGCCCGCCGGCGGCTGCGACCCGGATGCACGCGGAGGAGGAGAACGTCATGGCAGATGAAGGCCGGCTCCGCCGGTTCGCCGTGCTCATCGACGCCGACAACACGTCGCCGAAGATCGCGGCCGGCCTCTTCGAGGAGATCGCCAAGTTCGGCGAGGCGAGCGCGCGCCGCATCTACGGCGACTTCTCCAGCCCGCGGCTGAAATCGTGGGCGGACGTGCTGCAGAAGCATGCGATCGATCCGCACCAGCAGTTCGCCTATACGTCCGGCAAGAACGCCTCCGACATCGCGCTCGTCATCGACGCCATGGACCTCCTGCACAGCGGACGGTTCGACGGCTTCTGCCTGGTCTCGTCGGACAGCGATTTCACCCGGCTCGCCTCGCGCCTGCGCGAGCAGGGCGCCGACGTGTACGGCTTCGGCGCGCAGAAGACGCCGGAAAGCTTCCGCCAGGCCTGCCGGCGGTTCATCTACACGGAGAACCTCCTCCCCGAAGCGCAAGCTGCGGCACGGGACGAGAGCGCGCCGGCCAATCAGCTCGAGCCGGCGGCCGCCGCCGTCCCGATCCTCACCCGGGCGGTCGAGCAGATCGAGACGGAGGACGGTTGGGTGCGCCTCGGCACGGTCGGGCAGCGTCTCGCCACGATCGCCTCCGACTTCGACCCCCGCACGTTCGGCTTTCGGAAGCTGAGCGACCTCGTCCGCAGCACCGGCGCCTTCGAGATCGAGCAGCGCGACGGCGGGCCGATGCAGGTCCGGCTCAGGCCGGAGCCGACGCCGGACCAGCCGGCGCACAAGCCGCGGAGCCGGCGGCGACGCGCAAAGGCTGCGACCTGATCAACGAGCCTCCCCCGCGAAGCACTGGCGGGCGGCGTCCGCGTAGATCTGCTGGTCCTCGTCGCTGAGGAGGCCGGACTGGAGGGCATCCCAGATGCCGCTCGCCTTGGTTTGCTCGAGCACGCACGGGCAGGCCCGGCGGCAGAGCGCCTCGTCGCGCGCGGTCGCCACGCAGGCGGCGACGCAGTTCGCCACGAACTCGCGCTCCACGGCCGGCGTCCAGGCGCCGAAAGCCTGCAGCGCGAGCATGCTGCCGAAGAGGACCGGCTGGTGCACGAGATAGATGGCGAGGCTGTGCCGGCCGAGCCAGACGAGCCCCCTCCCCGCCCGGCCCGGCGCCCCGGGGCGGGCCGCGGCAAGGCGGCCGGCCAGCACGCGCGCGGCCACGATGCCCGAGAGCACCAAGGAGAACCAGGGGAAGACGGGCACGTAATCGTTCGACATCGGCGGCTCGGTGTAGAGGCCGAGCCAGAGCAGCGCCGGGTGGTCGAAGACCGGCGCGGCGAAGATCGCCGGTGCGGCGACCGCGACGAGCGCGGCGAGCGCGACCAACCAGAGCGGCGCGCGCACGAAGACGAGCCCCAGCACGCTCGCCACCGCGATGTGATGCAGGATGCCGAAGAAGACGAAGCTCTCCGGGAAGACGAACCACGTCACGATGGTGATCGCCGCCGCCGCCGCGGCGACGAGCGCGAGCCGGCGGAAATAGGGTCGCCAGCGGATGCCGCCGCGGGTCGCAAGCACCAGACTGAAGCCGACCAGGAAGAGGAAGGAACCGGCGATGATGCGCGCGAAGAGGCGCCAGCCGAAGGCCTCGCCGACATCGGTCTCGATCAGCCGGAAGAAGCTGAGATCCCAGGAAAAATGGTAGACCACCATCGCCAGGATGGCGATGCCGCGCGCCTCGTCCACCCACGGCAGGCGCGCCGGCGGGGCCGAAGCCGCCGGCGCGTCGATCCTCAACGGGATCTCCCCGGTCGCGTCCGCGCGCAGCGGGTCAGACCGCCCTGAGCGCTTCCGGCGCGCCCTTGGAGCGCCGCGCCAGCAGCTTGTTGAGGGCCGAGACGTAGGCCCTGGCCGAGGCGACCAGCGTGTCGGTGTCGGCGGCGCGGCCGGTCACGCTCCGGCCGTTCTCCTCGAGCCGGACGGAGACCTCCGCCTGCGCGTCCGTGCCCTCGGTCACGGCCGAGACCTGGTAGAGTTCGAGGTTCGCCTCGTTCGGCACCAGCGCGTTGACCGCGTTGAAGATCGCGTCGACCGGCCCGTTCCCGGTCGCCTGCACCGTCCGGTGCTCGCCGTCGAAATCGAGCGTGAGCGTGGCGCTCTGCGGACCCATCGTGCCGGCGATGACGGTGAGCGAGAGCACGCGGACGTGCTCGTGCGCGGAGGCGATCTCCTGGTCGATCAGCGCCTCGATGTCCTCGTCGTAGACGTGCTTCTTGCGGTCGGCGAGCGCCTTGAACTGGTTGAAGGCGTCCTCCAGCGCATTCTCGCCGAGCTGGTAGCCGAGCTCCTTCAGCTTGGAGCGGAAGGCGGCCCGCCCCGAATGCTTGCCCATGACCAGCGAGGTCTTCGAGACACCGACGGATTCCGGCGTCATGATCTCGTAGGTCTGGGTGTTCTTCAGCATGCCGTCCTGGTGGATGCCGCTCTCGTGGGCGAAGGCGTTCCGCCCGACGATCGCCTTGTTGTACTGGACCGGGAACGACGTCACCGCCGAGACGAGCTTCGAGGCCCGGGTGAGCTGCGTCGCGTCGATGCCGGTGGTGAAGGGATAGGCGTCCGCGCGCGTGCGGATCGCCATCACGATCTCCTCCAGCGCGGCATTGCCGGCGCGCTCGCCGATGCCGTTGACCGTGCACTCGACCTGACGCGCGCCGCCCTCGATGCCGGCGAGCGAGTTCGCTACCGCCAGCCCCAGATCGTCGTGGCAATGCACGGAGAACACCGCCTTGTCGGCGTTCGGCACGCGCTCGCGCACCGTGCGGAAGAGCGCACGGTACTCGTCCGGCGTGGTGTAGCCGACCGTGTCGGGGATGTTGATCGTGGTCGCGCCGGCCTTGATCGCCGCCTCCACGCAGCGGCACAGGAAGTCGTGCTCGGTCCTCGTGCCGTCCTCGCACGACCATTCGACGTCGTCGACGAGGTTGCGGGCGCGCGCGACGGAGGCGACCACCATCTCCAGCACCTCGTCGGGCTCCTTCTGGAGCTTGTGCTTCATGTGCACGGGCGAGGTGGAGATGAATGTGTGGATGCGCGGGCGGCGCGCGGCACGCACCGCCTCGCCGGCCCTGTCGATGTCCTTGAAGCCGGCCCGGGCGAGGCCTGCCACGGTCGCGTTCCTCACCCGCTTCGCGATCTCGCTCACGGCCTCGAAATCGCCGACGGAGGCGATCGGGAACCCCGCCTCGATGATGTCGACGCCCATCCCGTCGAGGAGGTCGGCGACCTCGAGCTTCTCCTCGAAGGTCATGGTCGCGCCGGGGCATTGCTCGCCGTCGCGCAGCGTGGTGTCGAAGATCAGGACGCGGTCGGCGTCGGTCTGCTGGGGAGCGGTCTCGCTCATGGGTCTAGTCCTTGTTCCGGTCTCGGGGTGCCGCCATCAAGGCGCACGCGTTGTCTCTTCTGGTGGCTCGCTCCCCTGAGTGCCCGCCCTGACCGGTCCATCGGACCCGGGCTGCCGACGCTCAGGGGCGGCTAAGAAGAAGGAGACCGAGGGCGAGCGGAAGGCTCCGCGCGGAACGCGGGCCAGTCGACAGCAATGCTGCGATCGCGGATCGCTCGAACATTCGCCGGAACCTCACCTCCCCGCCTTCTACCGATTTCCGCCCGTTTCCGCAATATCGGCGCGCGGCGGCGTTGCCGATCCGCCACGATACCGCGGGAATGTGGCGCGGCTCACCTTCGCTTCGGAACGGCCCGGCCGGAGCCCACATTGCGCCTTCATTCGGACACCGAGAGCAGCTTCACTCGCCGGCGAGGGGGCAGTCGGAGGGAAAGATGAGGCGCATCAAGCAGGATCTGACGATCGCAGTCGTCCTCGCCGTCATCGGTTCCGGGGTGACGGGCCCGAGCATGGCCGGGGAGCGCCGGTACGAAGCGGCGGGGGAACTGGAACTCGCGATGGAAGAGAACGCCATGAACGGCGATGCCGTGGCACGCGTGCGCTCGCTGATCGCAGAAGCCCGGCGGCTGCAGCTCGCCGGCGACGAGGACGGCGCCGCGAAGGCGATGGCGACGGCCCTCGATCTCCTGGCGTGAGCCGAACCCGCTTCCGCCGGGACAGCTAGCGCGGATCGGGCGCGAACGAGACCACCGCAAGGCAGATGGCGATCAGGGCCGCGAGCCATACGACCGCCACCCAGAGCTCGAGCCTCGCGCGCTCCTTTTCGCCGACGAGACCGTGCATGCGCGCCGCCTGCATGCGCTGCATGAGGTGGGAGACGGTGAGCACGCCCACGAAGCCGACCTTGGCGTAGAACCACGCGCTCACCTCGCGGCCGGTCTGGCCGTACTGGCTCCACAACAGCATCAAGCCGGTGATCCATACGAAGACCACCGCCATGGTCGTGAAGTCCGCGAGCGTCCGCCGGGCGAGCGCCAGCGCCAGGCTGCTGTCGCCGGACTGCCCGGCGCTCACCCGCAGCATCAGGAGGTGCGAGAAGGCCATCCCCGTCACCATGGCGATGATCATGAGATGGGCGATCAGCAGGATTTCGTACATCAGAAGGCCGTCCGGACGGTGACTCGCACATCGTTTAGCCGGAGTTCGATCCGGGCGCCTTGCGGCAGATCAATCGGCATTCAGACCGCCAGCACGCCTTCGGCGACGCGAACGGCCCTGCCCCCGATCCGCACCGTCGCGAGCTTGCCGCCGGACACGCTCATCTCGACGCGGATGAGAGAGGGGCGGCCCATCTCGTAGCCCTGCTCGACGATGCAGGTGTGCCCGCCTTCCGGAAGGTCGTCGAAATGATGGATCGGCCCGGCGAAGGCGGCCGCTGCGGACCCGGTGGCGGGATCCTCGTCGATGCCGTGCATGGGCGCGAACATGCGGGCCCGGAAGGCGTGGTCGTGGCCCTCGGTCTCGCGCGTGTAGAGATAGGCGCCGTCCTCGCCGAACGCGTCCGACCAGTTCGCGTGCACGACCATCGCCTCGGCCAGCACCGAACGGTCGCGCACCGGCACGAAATGGAACGGGACGCCGGCCGACCAGACCGACGGCGCATGGTTCTCGAAGCCGAGCTCGCCGACCGACAGCCCGAGCGCACCGGCAATGGCGTCGTGCGCCGGCGCCGGCCCGAGCGCACGCGGCAGCCGGGGGCAGTCGAACTCGGCGAAGCCGTCGGGCCCGGTCACCTTCACGCCGCAGCGCACCGGCCCGATGTTCTCCTCGAGCACGACGACCGCGTCCTGCTCGCCGGAGGCGCCCTGGAAGCGCTGCGCCGAGAGCGCCACGGCGGTGCCGATGGTCGGATGCCCGGCGAAGGGCAGCTCGGCGAAGGGAGTGAAGATCCGCACGCGCGCGGTGTGGCCGGGATTGTCCGCCTCCAGCACGAAGACGGTCTCCGACAGGTTGAACTCGCGCGCGATCGCCTGCATGGCGCCGTTGTCCAGCCCTTCGGCGTCGAGCACGACCGCGAGCGGGTTGCCCGCGAGCGGCCGGTCCGTGAAGACGTCGTAGATCTGGTAGCGCCGCGCCATCCTGTCCTCTCACCCATCCGATCCGGCGGAGCGGGATCGGGATCGTCAGCCCCTGAAAGACAATAGAGAGGGAGGCGACGCAATAGGGGCCGGCGGAACGGGGTCGCGGCAAGCGATTCCCGGTAAAGGAAGAGCATGCCCCCGCGGCGCTTTGCGCGCCGACGCCGACGGCGCCCCGAAGAACGAAGAACCCCGCGCCAAAGCGCGGGGTCCGGGTCCGTCGGCGGGCTCGGCCGGCCGTCAGTTCTTCGCCTTGTCGACCAGCTTGTTGGCGGTGATCCACGGCATCATGCCGCGCAGGCGCTCGCCCACCTCCTCGATCGGGTGGGCGTCGTTCAGGCGGCGCGTCGCCTTGAACTTGGCGGCGCCGGCCCGGTATTCCTGCATCCATTCCGAGGTGAACCGCCCGCTCTGGATGTCCTTCAGGACCTTCCGCATCTCCGCCTTGGTCTCGTCGGTGATGATGCGCGGGCCGGTGACGTACTCGCCCCATTCGGCGGTGTTGGAGATCGAGTAGTTCATGTTGGCGATGCCGCCCTCATAGATGAGGTCGACGATCAGCTTCACCTCGTGCAGGCACTCGAAATAGGCCATCTCGGGCGCGTAGCCGGCCTCCACCAGCGTCTCGAAGCCGGCGCGGATGAGCTCGACCAGACCGCCGCAGAGCACCGCCTGCTCGCCGAAGAGGTCGGTCTCGCATTCCTCCTTGAAGGTCGTCTCGATGATGCCGGAGCGCCCGCCGCCGATCGCCGAGGCATAGGACAGCGCGAGGTCGTGGGCGTTGCCGGAGGCGTCCTGCGCGACCGCGATGAGGCAGGGCACGCCGCCGCCGCGCTGGTACTCGCTGCGCACCGTGTGGCCCGGCCCCTTCGGCGCGATCATGACGACGTCGATCGTGGACTTCGGCTCGATCAGCGCGAAATGGACGTTGAGGCCGTGGGCGAACGCGATGGCCGCGCCGTCGCGGATGTTCGGCGCGATGTGCTCGCGCCAGATGTCGGCCTGCAGCTCGTCCGGGGTCGCCATCATCATCAGGTCGGCCCAGCCGGCGGCGTCCGCGACCGACATCACGCGCAGGCCCGCGCTCTCCGCCTTCTGCGCGGAGGCGGACCCCGGACGCAGCGCGATCACGACCTCCTTCACGCCGGAATCGCGGAGGTTCAGCGCATGGGCATGGCCCTGGCTGCCATAGCCGATGATCGCGACCTTGCGATCCTTGATGAGGTTCACGTCCGCGTCGCGGTCGTAATAAACGCGCATGTCTCTGGGTCCTTCCCGCTCACTCGCCCGCCACCGGCGGCCATTCCTTCATGAAGCCGGCGGCGTTCTAGCGGGGGCGGTCCCGCCGGGCAACCTCGGAGGCGCCGAAGGGAGCGCTGGGGCTCCTCTCCGGCGCCCGCGGGCTCAGATCGAGGTCGGCCGCTTCGGCAGGCCGAGCGCCTCCTGGGCGGCCCAGACGTATTTCATCTCGATGTGCTTGCGCCAGTCGACGCCCGCCTCGACCTCGCCGGTCTCGGCGAGCTGGGCGAGGAACGTGTCCATCGCCTCGGCGCTGTCGAAACCGCCGTCGGGGCTGAGCTGGTCGAGCTCGACCTGGTACTGCGCCTCGAATTCCGGCGGGACCTCGAAGCCGTATTTGCGGATGATGTCGTAGGCCTCGGCCTTGTTGGCGGGCTCGAACAGCCATTGCCGGGCGCGGATCTCGGCGAGCGCCCAGGCATAGGCGGTGTCCTCGTTCTTCTCGAGGAAGTCGCCCATCGCGCCGATGCCTTCCTGCGGGGCGGAGACCAGCTCCTCGTGCAGGAAGCGGCCGCCGGAGGCCTCGATGCCGGCCTTGTGGCGCGGGAACACGCTGGCGCCGTCGACGATGCCGTTGACGAGGGCGGCCATGCGGTTGTCGGAGCCGCCGGAGCTCGGCACGAACTCGACGTCCTTCTCCGGGTCGAGCCCCATCTTCCGCACCAGCTCCTTCTGGATCCAGGTGTTGCGGCCGTCCAGCGACCCGCCGGTGATCTTGCCGCCCTTCAGGTCCTCGGGCTTCTCGATGCCCTTGCGCACGCCCATGATCCACCATTCCTTGTGGCGCAGGATGCTGATGATCTTGATCGGCGTGCCGCTCTTCTCGGCGGCGCTGAGGAAGCTGCTGGTGTCGCCGTGGGCGAGGTGCAGGCTGCCGCCGATCAGGCCGGGAATGTAGGCCTCCGAGAGGATCATCTCGACGTCGGAGAGGCCGACCTCTTCGAAATAGCCTTGCGCGCGGGCAATCGTGAGGGCCCAGGCGGAGACGTAGTTCGGGTTGAACTCGCCGTATTTCAGCGAGCTGAGGTTCGCCTTCACGTTCGCCATGCTCGGCGTCGCATCCTGGGCGAAGCTCCCGCGCGTCGTCGCCACGGCGAGCAGGAGCCCGAGCGCGCCGAACCCGCCCGCCTTCAGCACGTCTCGCCGCGCAACCCATTCCGTCTGGCTGATGCCGTTCGCACGAATGCTCTTCATGTCGTTTCCTCCCCTGGCCTCTGGCTGGCGGTGCGGCGGCCGGACCGCCGATCCCGCGCCTTGATGCAGGCCCAAGGATCGTACTATGGGCATATGGTCATACTTTCGGCAACTCTGAATGCCGGCTGAAGCAGCCGCCGCGAGGCCGCCATGAACAGGATCGTCGTCCGCCGCCTGGAGGGGCGCAAGCTCCTCTGCACCGCCGGGGCGCACCAGGTCACGACCGACCGCAAGCGGGAGGACGGCGGCACCGACGCCGGCCCGACCTCGGGCGAGCTGCTCCTCCTCGCCATCGGATCCTGCGCGGCCGGGTCGCTGCGCACCTTCCTGGCCCATGCCGGTCATCCGTCGGAGGGCATCGCCGTCGAGGTGGCGTTCGAGCCTTCCGCCGCCGGGGACCGGGACGCGGTCGCGATCGACGTTGCCCTGCCCGGCCTGGACGCGATCGCAGACCGCGCCGGCCTGGAGGATGCCGCCCGCTCCGGCGGCGTGGTGAGCCGCATCGCGCTCGGCTCCGAACTCCGCGTCCGGTTCCGGCCCGCGCCAGCACCCTGATCGAGAGAAGAGAGGACCACATGGCCAGCACCAGCACCGCAGGCGATTCGCCGCTTGTCAGCCCCGAATGGCTCGAGGCGCATCGCAACGATCCCGACCTCCGCATCGTCGAGATCGCCGGCCTCAGGCAGGACGACATGCCCGCCTACAAGGCCGGGCACGTGCCGGGCGCCGTGTGCTGGCGCTGGAAGGAGATGCTGTGGGACAGCCACATGCGCGACTTCCCCTCCCCCGAGGAGTTCGCGCGCCGCATGGGTGCCGCCGGCATCGGCAACGATACGACCGTCGTCGTCTACGGCGAGGACGTGCAGTTCGGCATCTACGCCTGGTGGACGCTCCGCTATTGCGGTCATCGCAACGTCAAGGTGCTCGACGGCGCGCGCTACCGCTGGAAGGCCGAGGGCCGGCCGCTCGAGCAGGCCTTCCCGCCCGCTCCGCCGCCCGTCGAATACCGGCCGACCGCGCGCGATCCGGGCATGCGCATCTTCCGGGACGAGGTCCTGAAGGCGCTCGAGGAGGAGACGGCGGCGATCGTCGATGCGCGCTCGCCCGAGGAATACCGCGGGGAGCGGGTCGGCGGGCCCGGCGGCCCGGACAGCGGCGCGGTCAGGCCGGGGCGCATCCCGGGCGCGAGGCACATGTTCTACATGGACTTCCTCGACGAGAACAAAGCCTTCCGGCCGGCGGACGAGCTGCGCGCACTCGCCGCCGAGAGGGGCCTTTCGCCGGGCGAGCCGGTGATCGCCTATTGCCGCATGAGCCACCGCGCGACGGTCGCCTACTTCGCGCTGACGCAGCTTCTCGGTTTCGAGAACGTGCGCGTCTATGACGGCTCCTGGACGGAATGGGGCAACCTCGTCGGCGTCCCGATCGAGCGCTGAGGCCGGCGCGCCGCATTCCCGGGGCCGCCCGCCCCCTCCCCGTCCCGAAAGCGGCTCCACCGCTTTCGGCCTCTCCTCGCGGGGAGGTCAAGGGGCCGGGCCGTTGCTCTGCGCCTCCCGCCCACTGTCGTCATGCCCGGGCTTGACCCGGGCATCCAGCGGCCGAGGGCTCTCCCGACGCCGAGGAAGCGGAAGCGCAGCGCCCCCCTCCCGAAAGCGGCTCCGCCGCTTTCGACTTCCCCGCGAGGGGGAGGTTAAGGGGCCGTGCCGCGGTCGGGCGGCGCCGATGCGCTATTGCAGCGCGGCGATCGACGCCTTCAGGACCGACTTGAGGTCCTCGCTGGCGGCCAGGATCTCGGCGACCTTCTCCTGCTGCTCCGCGCCCGGCGCGAAGATGATCGAGACACCCGCCTTGTCGGCCGCGGCCAGCAGCTCCGGATCCTTCAGCGAGGCCTCGATCGCCGCCCGCATCTCCTCCGTCGCGGCAGGATCCATGTCCGGCGGGCCGAAGAAGCCGCGGCTCATGTTCATGATCGTGATGGTCGCCGAGAGCAGGCTCTTCTTGCTGTCGTCGGTCGCGAGTTCGACGACCGAGGGCACGTCCGGAAGGTCCGTCAAGCGCTTCTCGTCGAGAACGGCGATGACGCGGACCTCGCCGGCGTCCACGACCGGCTTCGCTGCCACCCAGCCGGTGGTGTAGCCATCGAGGTCGCCCTTGATCGCGGCGAGCGCCGTGTCGGACTGCCCCTCATAGCCGGTGATCGCCTTGAGCTTGAAGCCGAACACGTCGGCAATGACCGACGTCGCGTAGAAATCCTCGTCGGTGCCCTGCGAGGCATAGGCGAAGGGGCGCCCGAGCTTCTGGATGTCCTCCATGGTCTTGATGTCGGACACGGTGCCGACCACGAGCACCCGGGGCTCGGACGCCGCACGGCCGAGATAGGTGAACTTCGTCGCATCGAACTGGACGCCGGGGCTGTCGGCGAGCTGGGCGAGGATCAGCGCCGGCACGTTGGTGAACGCAATGGTCATGCCGTCCGGCTTCTCGTTCCAGACCGTGTTGGTCCCCTTCAGACCGCCGGCGCCCGTGCGGTTCTCGACCCGAACCATCTTCGCGCCCGAGTGCTTCTCGATGAAGGGCGCGATCATGCGCGCATATTGCGTCATCAGGCCCGCGGGCGAGTTCGGCACCACCAGCACCACGTTCTTCCCGTCATAGACCGGCCCTGCCAGCGCCGTACCCGGCGACGCCGCAAACGCCAGCGTGGCAGTCACCATCGCGGCGGCACCCAGTACCTTCATGCGAGAGCGCATGCGCTCCTCCCTTCGATTTGTTTGTCGTTCCGCCCGCCCCGTCATCAACGGCAGCTGGCGAGCACCTGATTGTGATACCGTATGACCACCCCGTCAATTCACATGGTCGGCCGACTTGATCGAGCGCAAGGCGCGGGGCCTCGGGACGATGTAACCGCCTCTCCGAAGTTCCTGCAGGAGAGGATCATGGTCCTGCCGATCGTCCCGTCAGCCGCGTGCGGCCCCGCACGTCGGATTCGCGCCACCATCCTTGCCGCCGGACTGTCTGCTGCGGCGGCAGCGTTCGGAGGCGGACCCGCCGGTGCGGCGGACGTCGCGGCGACGCGATACGAGATCGCCGACATGAAGGCGGTCTACGGCCGCGTCGAGCCGCGCGACCTGGTGCCGGCGAGGGCGCGCATCGGCGGCACGCTCGTGTCGGTCGAGGTCGAGGAAGGCTCCGCGGTCGAGGCCGGCGCCGTGCTCGCGCGCGTCGTCGACGAAAAGCTCGCGCTGCAGATGGAGGCGACGGAGGCACGCCTGCGCGCGCTCCAGGCGGAGCGCGACAACGTCCAGACCGACCTCGAGCGGGCGCAGCAGCTCCTCGCCCGCGGCACGGTCCCGCAGCAGCGCGTCGACCAGCTGCAGACGCAGCTGAACGTGCTCGTCAACCAGATCGCCGGCGGCGAGGCTGACCGCGCCGTCATCGCCCAGCAGAGCAGCGAGGGCGACGTGGTCGCCCCCGTTTCGGGCCGCGCCCTGACCGTGCCGCTCACGCGCGGCTCCGTCATCCTCCCCGGCGAGACCGTCGCCAGGATCGCGGGCGGCGGCTATTTCCTCCGCCTCGCCCTCCCCGAGCGCCACGCGGCGCTTCTCAAGGAAGGCTCCGAGGTCGAGGTCGGCGCGCGCGGGGGCTCCGATGCCGGCGCCGCGGCCGGCAAGGGCCGGCTGGCGAAGATCTACCCGGAGCTCGAGAACGGCCGCGTGATCGCGGACGTCGAGGTCGCGGCGCTCGGCGACTATTTCGTCGGCGAGCGCGCGCTCGTCCGGGTGCCGGTCGGCATGCGCGAGGTCGTGGCGGTGCCCGTTGAGGCCGTGGCGACGCGATCCGGCATCGATTTCGTCCGGCTCCGCCGCGACGGCGGCGAGACGGAGGTAGCCGTCCTCGTCGGCGAGCGCATCGAGACGCCCGACGGGCCGCGGCTGGAGATCCTTTCCGGGATCCGCGACGGCGACCGGGTCGTCACGCCATGAAGCTCGGGATCGCCGGCGGCCTCACCCGCACCTTCATCGCCTCGCCGCTGACGCCGCTCTTCCTGCTGGCTTCCCTCGCCTTCGGCCTGGTCGCGCTCGCCACGCTGCCGCGCGAGGAGGAGCCGCAGATCTCGGTGCCCATGATCGACATCCACGTCCGCGCCGAGGGGCTGAAGGCGGAGGACGCGGTGAAGCTCGTGACGGAGCCGCTCGAAACGATCGTGAAGGGCATCGTCGGCGTCGAGCACGTCTATTCCCAGACCGAGGACGACGGCGCGCTCGTCACCGCGCGCTTCGAGGTCGGCACCAGCGCCGACGCGGCGGTGCTGCGCGTGCACGACAAGGTGCGCGCCAACATGGACCGCATCCCCGTCGGCATCCCGGAGCCGCTGATCGTTGGCCGCGGCATCGACGACGTGGCGATCGTCGTGCTCACGCTGGCGCCGAAGCCGGAGGTCGCCGATCGCTGGACCGCGAACGCCCTCACGCGGCTCGCCCGCGAGCTCAGGGTCGAGATCGCCAAGCTCGAGGACGTCGGGCTGACCTATCTGGTCGGCGAGCAGGCCGAGGAGATCCGGATCGACCCGGATCCGGAGAAGCTCGCGCTCTACGGCGTCACGCTGCAGCAGCTCGCCGCCAAGATCGAAGGCGCCAACCGCACCTTCCAGGCCGGGCGCGTCCGCGACGGCGGCGGGCAGATCGGGCTCGTCGCCGGCCAGACGCTGCAGGGCATGCAGGAGATCGGCAACCTGCTCGTCACGAGCCGCGACGAGCGCCCGGTCTACGTCCGCGACCTGGCCGACCTGGAACTCGTCGCCGAGCCGGCGGAGGCGCGCGTCTCGCATCTGGAGCGCGGGGCCGACGGCGCGCTCGTCCGCGTCCCGGCCGTCTCCGTCGCGGTCGCCAAGCGCGCAGGCGCCAACGCGGTCGCGATCGCCGAGCACGTGCTCGCCCAGGTCGAGACGGTGCGCGGCAGCATCGTCCCCGAGGACGTGGTCGTCCACGTCACCCGCGACTATGGCGAGACGGCGAACGAGAAGGCGAACGAGCTGCTCTTCCATCTCGGGCTCGCCACCGTCTCGATCGTCCTCCTCGTCTGGCTCGCGATCGGCTGGCGTGAGGCGATCGTCGTGGCGGTCGTGATCCCCGTCACGATCCTGCTCACGCTCTTCGCGGCGCGGCTGATGGGCTACACGCTCAACCGCGTCAGCCTGTTCGCCCTCATCTTCTCGATCGGCATCCTGGTCGACGACGCCATCGTCGTCATCGAGAACATCGCGCGGCACTGGGCGATGCGCGACGGCCGCAGCCGGATCACGGCCGCGATCGAGGCGGTCGCGGAAGTCGGCAACCCGACCATCGTCGCGACTCTGACGGTGGTCGCGGCCCTCCTGCCGATGCTCTTCGTGTCCGGCCTGATGGGCCCCTACATGAGCCCGATCCCGGCCAACGCCTCGGCCGCGATGATCTTCTCCTTCTTCGTGGCGGTCACGGTGACGCCGTGGCTGATGCTGCGCCTCGGCGGCGCGGCCGCCGGCCACGGTGGCGGACACGGAGACGGACATGCGGCGAGCGAAGGCGGCGTGCTCGGCCGCGCCTACCGGGCAGCCGCCGCGCCGGTGCTGGCGAGCCGCTGGCGCGCGTGGCTCTTCCTGATCCTGGTCGGCATCGCCACGCTGGCGGCGCTCACGCTGTTCTACACGAAGGCGGTGACCGTGAAGCTCCTGCCGTTCGACAACAAGTCGGAGCTCGCCGTCGTCATCGACCTGCCGGAGGGCGCCTCCGTCGAGGGCACCGACCGCGTGCTGCAGGCGGCGGCCGCCCGGCTCGCCGACATGCCGGACATCCTGTCGTTCCAGACCCATGCCGGCACGGCTGCGCCGTTCAACTTCAACGGCCTCGTCCGCCATTACTATCTCCGCGGCAAGCCGGAGCAGGGCGACATCCAGCTCAACCTCAGCCCGAAGGCGGAGCGCGACCGCGCCAGCCACGATCTGGCGCTGGAGATCCGCGAGCGCCTCGGCGCCCTGGAGGTGCCGGAGGGCACCGCGATCCGGGTCGTCGAGCCGCCGCCCGGCCCGCCGGTCCTCGCCACGTTGCTCGCCGAGATCTACGGGCCCGACGCCGAGACCCGCCGCGCCGTGGCGGGAAAGGTGCGCGAGGCGTTCGCCATGGTGCCGTTCGTCGTCGACGTCGATGATTCCTTCGGCACGCCGAGCGAGCGCATCCGCCTCAGGATCGCCGAGGACGATCTCGAATTCCACCGCGTCGACCATCGCGACGTCTACGACACGATCCGGACGCTGTATGGCGGCGCCACCGTCGGCTATTCGCACCGCGGCGGCGGGCGGAACCCGATCCCGATCCGGCTCGCCCGCGGCAAGGCGGAGAAGGTGCTCGACGAGCGCGCGCTGGCGACGCCGGTGCCGGCCAACATCCTGCCGGGCGACCGCAGCGTGGTCGAACTCGGCGACGTCGTCCGCCCCGTCCGCGAGCGTGCCTCCTTCCCGGTCTACCGGCGCGACGGCCGGGCGGCCGAGATGATCACCGGCGAACTCGCCGGCGATTTCGAGGCGCCGCTCTACGGCATGATGGAGGTCGCCGCGGCGCTCGAGCGCATCGAATGGGGCGACGTGCCGAAGCCGGAGATCCGCCTCAACGGCCAGCCCGACGACGAATCGCGGCCGACGCTGCTGTGGGACGGGGAATGGGAGGTGACCTGGGTCACGTTCCGCGACATGGGCGCGGCCTTCGCCGTGGCCATGCTCGGCATCTACATCCTCGTCGTCGCGCAGTTCGGCTCGTTCAAGCTGCCGCTCGTCATCCTGACGCCGATCCCGCTCACCTTCATCGGCATCATGCTCGGGCACTGGCTCTTCGCCGCGCCGTTCACCGCCACGTCGATGATCGGCTTCATCGCGCTCGCCGGCATCATCGTGCGCAACTCGATCCTGCTCGTCGATTTCATCCGGCACGCGCCGCGGGAGAACCGCCGCCTCGTCGACGTGCTGCTGGAGGCCGGCGCGATCCGGTTCAAGCCGATTCTGCTCACCGCCATCGCCGCCATGATCGGCGCCGCGGTGATCCTGTTCGACCCGATCTTCCAGGGCCTGGCGATCTCGCTCCTGTTCGGGCTCGCCTCCTCGACGCTCCTCACCGTCATCGTCATCCCGGCGATCTACGTCGTCCTGCGCGGCGAGAGGACGAGCGCGGACGAGGCTCCGGCCGGCACCTGATCCGCATGGACCTCCAGGCGTCCAGCGCCTATCTGGACGCGGAACGAGATGAGCCGCACCTCACGGCTTCCGGCGGCGGCCGGCGGATGCGGCCGCACGCCACCGGAGGTTCGCGGCCGGCTGGAGCATTCCCCGATGGCAGCGACCCGCGACGTCTTCATCTGCGACCCCGTGCGCACCCCGATCGGGCGCTACGGCGGGTCGCTCGCGAAGGTGCGCGCGGACGATCTCGCCGCCATCCCGATCCGGACGCTCGCGGAGCGGCACCCCGCCATCCGCGAAGCGATCGACGAGGTGTTCCTCGGCTGCGCCAACCAGGCCGGCGAGGACAACCGCAACGTCGCGCGCATGGCGGCGCTTCTCGCCGGCCTGCCGGAGACGATCCCCGGCAGCACCATCAACCGGCTCTGCGCGTCCGGCCTCGACGCGGTCGGGGCGGCCAGCCGCGCGATCAAGGCGGGCGACATCGCGCTGGCGATCGCCGGCGGCGTGGAATCCATGTCGCGCGCGCCGTTCGTCATGGGCAAGGCCGAGCAGGCCTTCCAGCGCAGCGCCGACATCCATGACACGACGATCGGCTGGCGTTTCGTGAATCCGCTCATGAAGCAGCAATACGGCGTCGATTCCATGCCGGAGACCGGCGAGAACGTCGCGCAGGAGTTCCAGGTGAGCCGGGCCGACCAGGACGCCTTCGCGCTGCGTTCGCAGCAGCGCGCCGGCCGGGCCCGGGCCGAGGGCCGGATCGACGCGCATGTCATCCCGATCGAGGTGCCCGGCGGCAAGGCGGGGCCGGTCAGGGTCGAGCGCGACGAGCATCCGCGCCCCGACACGACCCTCGAGACGTTGGCGAAGCTCCGGCCGATCGTCCGCCCGGACGGCACCGTGACCGCCGGCAACGCTTCGGGCGTGAACGACGGCGCAGCGGCGATGATCGTCGCCTCCGGCGACGCGGTGGAGCGCTACGGCCTCTCTCCCCTCGCCCGCGTCCTCGGCATGGCGTCGGCCGGCGTGCCGCCGCGGATCATGGGCATCGGGCCGGTGCCGGCCGTGCGCAAGCTCACGGAGCGGCTCGGCATGCAGGTTTCGGATTTCGACGTGATCGAGTTCAACGAGGCCTTCGCCTCGCAGGCGCTCGCCTGCCTCCGCCAGCTCGGGCTCCCCGACGACGCCGAGCACGTGAACCCCAATGGCGGGGCGATCGCGCTCGGGCATCCGCTCGGCATGTCGGGTGCGCGCATCGCGTCGGACGTGGTGCGCGAGGTGCATCGGCGCGGCGCGCGCTATGGGCTGGCGACGATGTGCGTTGGCGTCGGCCAGGGCGTCGCGATGGCGTTCGAGCGGGTGTGACGCGCACCGCCGCGACGCCTGCCGTTCCGGCCTCGGGAAGCGCCGGCCTCGTCCCGGAACGCCGTTCTTGAGCGAGGCTGCAGCCCTGGCGGGCCTGTTCGGCTCGGCTTTCCTGGCGGCGACGATCGTGCCGGCCCAGTCGGAGGCGGTGCTCGCGGCGCTGCTTCTCGCCGGTGCCGCCGACCCGGTCGTGCTGGTGGCGGTCGCCAGCGTCGGCAACGTGCTCGGCTCGGTGGTGAACTGGGTGCTCGGCCGATTTCTCGCCTCGTTCAGGGGCAGGCGCTGGTTCCCGGTGCGCGAACCGGCCCTCGCCCGAGCCGAGCGCTTCTATCGCCGCTGGGGCCTGTGGTCGCTGCTTCTCAGCTGGGTGCCGCTCATCGGCGATCCCATCACGGTCGTCGCGGGCGCGCTGCGAACGCCGCTCGCCGTCTTCGTCGCACTGGTCGGCGCGGCGAAGACGGCGCGCTACGCCGCCCTCGCGCTCGCGATCGGATGAGCAGGCCCGCGACCTACTTGTCGTTCTCTTCGATCCAGGCCTGAAGTTCCTTCGTCTCCTTCTCCTGCATCGCCTTCGTCTTCTGCGCCATCTCGCGCAGCTTCTCGTCTTCCGTGTACTTCAGCACGATGTCGACCATCGCGACGCCGCCCTGGTGGTGCTCGATCATCTTCTTCGCGAACTCGACATCGGCCTGATCGTCGCTCGCCTCCATCATCCTGGACTGCATGTCCTTCATCGCGGCTTCGTACTCGTCGCTCGCCGGGCTCTTCTCCTGCGCAAGAGCGGGCGCGGCCGCGAGGCCGAGCGCAAGGATCGAGGCAGCGAATATTCCGCACGAATTGTTCATCGGTTCACCTTTCGGGTCCCTGCCGGTGTCGCAGGCGGATCAACGGAGTGCGGGTGCACCCGTTCCTGAGGACGGTGCGCGCTCGTCCGGGCGGCGCGGCACGCGGCATGGACCCGAAGGCCGGCCTCCGGCCCTGCGAAAGCGAGTTGCAACAAGGCAGTACCGTCCGGCGGCCACGGTTGGTATGGATGCAGGCGTGCGGCTCCCGGCAGGTCACCGGGGCAGACGGGGCCGCAGCACGACGCCCGCGCTTGGAGGAAGCATGAACGTTCAGGTCGAATCCAGGGAGCCGGAGCTCAACAACAAGGCCATACTGGCCGCATTGCGGACATTGCGGCGCGGCGATTTCTCGGTGGAGCTGCCGAAGGACCTGACCGGGACGGACGGCGAGATCGCGGAGCTCTTCAACGAAGTGGTTGGCCTCAACCGCGCCATGGCGGGCGAGCTTTCCCGGCTGCGGCGCGCGGTCGGTCGCGACGGCCGGATCAGCGAGCGCGGGCGGCTGGACAATGCCCAGGGCGGCTGGCGCGAGAGCATGGAATGCGTGAACGCGCTGATCACCGACACGGTGCAGCAGACGGCGCAGATCTCGCGCGTCGTCGGCGCCGTCGCCAAGGGCGACCTGTCCCAGACGATGGCGCTCGACGTTGAGGGCCGGCCGCTGAAGGGCGAGTTCCTGCACATCGCCAAGACCATCAACACCATGGTGGACCGGCTTGGCCTGGTCTCATCCGAAGTGACCCGCGTGGCGCGCGAGGTCGGCACCGAAGGCAAGCTCGGCGGACAGGCCAAGGTGCGCGGCGTCGCCGGCACCTGGAAGGACCTGACCGACAACGTCAACGCGATGGCGACGAACCTCACCAACCAGGTGCGCAACATTGCCGACGTGACGACCGCGGTCGCCCGCGGCGACCTCTCCAAGAAGATCACCGTCGACGTGAAGGGCGAGATCCAGGAGCTCAAGGACACCATCAACACGATGGTGGACCAGCTCAATTCCTTCGCCTCGGAAGTCACCCGCGTCGCCGGCGAGGTCGGCACGGAAGGCAAGCTCGGCGGACAGGCCAAGGTCGAGGGCGTCGCCGGGACGTGGAAGGACCTCACCGACAACGTGAACATGATGGCGTCGAACCTGACGAGCCAGGTCCGCAACATCGCCGACGTCACCACGGCCGTTGCCCGCGGCGACCTCTCGCGCAAGATCACCGTCGACGTGAAGGGCGAGATCCTCGAGCTGAAGAACACCATCAACACGATGGTCGACCAGCTCTCCTCCTTCGCCTCGGAAGTGACGCGCGTCGCTCGCGAGGTCGGCACGGAGGGCAAGCTCGGCGGCGAGGCCAAGGTCGAGGGCGTCGCCGGCACCTGGAAGGACCTGACCGACAACGTGAACGCGATGGCGTCGAACCTGACGAGCCAGGTCCGCAACATCGCCGACGTCACCACGGCCGTTGCCCGCGGCGACCTCTCGCGCAAGATCACCGTCGACGTGAAGGGCGAGATCCTGGAGCTGAAGAACACCATCAACACGATGGTCGACCAGCTGTCCTCCTTCGCCTCGGAAGTGACGCGCGTGGCGCGCGAGGTGGGGACCGAAGGCAAGCTCGGCGGGCAGGCCAAAGTCGAGGGCGTCGCCGGCACCTGGAAGGACCTCACCGACAACGTGAACGCGATGGCGACGAACCTCACTGGACAGGTCCGTAACATCGCCGACGTGACGACCGCGGTCGCCCGCGGCGACCTCTCGCGCAAGATCACCGTCGACGTCCAGGGCGAGATCCTGGAGCTGAAGAACACCATAAACACGATGGTCGACCAGCTGTCCTCCTTCGCCTCGGAGGTGACGCGCGTCGCGCGCGAGGTCGGCACGGAGGGCAAGCTCGGCGGCCAGGCCCGGGTGGAGGGCGTCGCCGGGACGTGGAAGGACCTGACCGACAACGTGAACGCGATGGCGACCAACCTCACCGGCCAGGTCCGCAACATCGCCGACGTCACGACCGCGGTCGCCCGCGGCGACCTCTCGCGCAAGATCACCGTCGACGTGAAGGGCGAGATCCTGGAGCTGAAGAACACCATCAACACGATGGTGGACCAGCTCAACTCCTTCGCCTCAGAAGTGACGCGCGTTGCGCGCGAGGTCGGCACGGAGGGCAAGCTCGGCGGGCAGGCGCAGGTGGAAGGCGTCGCCGGGACCTGGAAGGACCTTACCGAGAACGTGAACGCGATGGCGACCAACCTCACCGGCCAGGTCCGCAACATCGCCGACGTCACGACCGCGGTCGCCCGCGGCGACCTTTCGCGCAAGATCACGGTCGACGTGAAGGGCGAGATCCTGGAGCTCAAGAACACCATCAACACGATGGTGGACCAGCTCAACTCCTTCGCCTCGGAGGTGACGCGCGTCGCGCGCGAGGTGGGCACCGAAGGCAAGCTCGGCGGCGAGGCCCAGGTGCGCGGCGTGGCCGGCACCTGGAAGGACCTGACCGACAACGTGAACGCGATGGCGACCAACCTCACGGGCCAGGTCCGCAACATCGCCGAGGTCACGACCGCGGTCGCGCGCGGCGACCTCTCCAAGAAGATCACCGTCGACGTGAAGGGCGAGATCCTCGAGCTGAAGAACACCATCAACACGATGGTGGACCAGCTCAACTCCTTCGCCTCGGAAGTGACGCGCGTCGCGCGCGAGGTGGGCACGGAGGGCAAGCTCGGCGGCCAGGCGCAGGTCGGCGGCGTCGGCGGCACCTGGAAGGACCTGACCGACAACGTGAACATGATGGCGACCAACCTGACCAACCAGGTGCGCGGCATCGCCGAGGTCGTAACCGCCGTCGCCAACGGCAACCTGAAGCGCAAGCTCACCGTCGACGCCAAGGGCGAGATCGCCGAGCTCGCCGAGACGATCAACGGCATGATCGAGACGCTCGCCATCTTCGCCGACCAGGTGACGGACGTCGCGCGCGAGGTGGGCGCGGAAGGAAAGCTCGGCGGCCAGGCGCGCGTGCCCGGCGCCGCGGGCCTGTGGCGCGACCTCACGGACAACGTCAACCAGCTCGCCGCCAACCTCACGACCCAAGTGCGCGCGATCGCGGAGGTCGCCACCGCAGTGGCGAAGGGCGACCTGACCCGGACCATCTCGGTGGAGGCGCTCGGCGAGGTGGCCGAGCTCAAGGACAACATCAACCGGATGATCGCCAACCTGCGCGAGACGACGCAGTACAACATGGAGCAGGACTGGCTGAAGACGAACCTCGCGCGCTTCACCCGCATGATGCAGGGCGAGCGCGACATGGTGACCGTCTGCAACCTCGTCCTCTCCGAGGTGGCGCCGCTGGTGGACGCCCAGCACGGGGTGCTCTACGTCGCCCGCGACGAGGTCGGCGAGGATCTCGAGCTGGAGCTCACCGCGAGCTACGCGATGAGCGAGCGCAAGCACCTGATGAGCACGGTGCATCTGCGCGAGGGGCTGGTCGGCCAGTGCGCCTTCGAGAAGAAGCGCATCCTGCTCACCAACGTGCCGCCCGACTACGTCCGGATCACGTCCGGGACGGGCAGCGCGGAGCCGCTCAACATCGTGGTGCTGCCGGTCCTCTTCGAGGGCAGCGTGCGCGCCGTCATCGAGCTCGCCTCGTTCAGCCGGTTCAGCGCGAGCCACATCTCCTTCCTCGACCAACTGGTGGAATCGATCGGCATCGTGCTCAACACGATCCGGGCGGGCATGCGCACGGAAGGGCTCCTCAAGCAGTCGCAGATCCTGACGAGCGAACTGCAGTCGCAGCAGGCGGAACTGAAGACGACGAACGACCGGCTGCAGCAGCAGGCGGCCGATCTGCGCGAATCCGAGGAGCTGCTGAAGGCACAGCAGGACGAGCTGCGCGGGAAGAACGAGGAGCTGCAGGAGAAGGCGGCGCAGCTCGAGAACGAGAAGCGGCAGGTCGAGGCCGTCAACCGCGAGGTCGAGACGGCGCGGGTCGCGCTCGAGGAGAAGGCCGAGCAGCTCGCCCTCACCTCGCGCTACAAGTCCGAGTTCCTCGCCAACATGTCGCACGAGCTCCGGACGCCGCTGAACAGCCTCCTGATCCTGTCCAAGCTGCTCTCGGACAACGCCCCGGGCAATCTCAGCCAGAAGCAGATCGAGCATGCCCGCACCATCCACGACGCCGGCACCGACCTGCTCCGCCTGATCAACGACATCCTCGACCTCTCCAAGATCGAGTCCGGGACCGTGGTCCTCGACGTGAGCGAGCTGCCCTTCAAGAGCCTCTGCGACCAGACCGAGCGCACCTTCCGGGAAACGGCGGCCGAGAAGGGCGTGGAGTTCCGGATCGAGCTCGGCCCGGAACTGCCCGACACGATCCACACGGATCCGATGCGGCTCCAGCAGGTCATCAACAACCTGCTCTCGAACGCCTTCAAGTTCACGGAAGCCGGCAGCGTGACGCTCGGCATCCACCTGGCCCAGAAGGGCTGGAGCAGCGCGGTCCCATCGCTGGCGGCGGCGCCCCAGGTGGTGGCGTTCGCGATCCGGGACACCGGGATCGGCATCTCGCCCGAGCACCAGCAGGTGGTCTTCGAGGCCTTCCAGCAGGCCGACGGCACGACCAGCCGGCGCTACGGCGGAACCGGGCTCGGCCTGTCGATCAGCCGCGAGCTGGCCGCGCTGCTCGGCGGCGAGATCCGGCTCGAGAGCCAGCCCGGCGAGGGCAGCACCTTCACGCTCTATCTCCCGATCGACCGGGACGCCTCGGCGCGGGCGGCCGAACCGATGCGCCGCCTGCCGCCGGAGCCGGTCGCGCCCGTGACGCGCCCCGCTGCATCGCGCCCGGCGCCCGCCCCCGCCCGCGCGGCGGAGCCGATCGAAAGCGCGCAGGTCCCGATCGCGCCGGGACGGGCGAAGCCGTTCGTCCTCGTCATCGAGGACGATCCGATCTTCGCCGGCATCCTGCTGGAAATCGCGCGGGAGAAGGGCTTCGACGGCATGTCGATCTCCGAGGGCCGCGCCGTGCTGACCGCGGTGGCGCGCCACCGCCCCGACGCGATCAGCCTCGACATCCAGCTTCCGGACATCGACGGCTGGGCGCTGCTCGACCTCCTGAAGCACCATCCGGCGACCCGGCACATCCCCGTCCACATCATCTCGGTGGTCGAGGACGAGGCGCGGCTGCGCTCGCATCTCGGCGCGGTTCACTACAGCGGCAAGCCCGTCAGCCGCGACGAGCTCCTCGACGTCTTCGGCGACCTGCGGACGCTGATCGCCCGGACGGAGCGGCGGCTCCTCGTCGTGCGGGCCTCGCCCGCCGAAGCCGGAGAGCTGGACATGCTCGACGCCGTGAACGGGCTGACGATCGTGGAGGCGAACGCGCGCAAGGCGGCCCGCCTCATCCGCGACGAGACGTTCGACTGCATCATGGTCACCGCGGGGAAGGGCTCGCCGAGCCTCGTCTCCTTCGTCGACCAGCTCGTGAAGGACCGGACCAACCGCAAGGTGCCGGTCGTCGTCCGGGTGCTGGAGGCGCTCGACCCCGAGCTGGAGAGCGCGCTTCGCAGCCGCGGCCCGGTCGTCATTTCCGGCCGCAACACGGCCGGCCTGACGCTTGACGAGCTGACGCGCGCGCTACATCTGCCGCTGGCCACGCTGCCGGAGGCGGTGCAGTTGCAGATCGAGGAGCTCAGGCGCCACGATCCGCGGCTCAAGGGCCGGAAGATCGCCATCATCGACGACGACATCCGGAACATATTCTCGCTGACCGCCATTCTGGAACAGCACTTCGTGGACGTGATCCATGCGGAGGACGGCCGCCAGGGCATCGAACTGGTCATGGCCAACCCGGACCTCGATGCCGTTCTCGTCGACATCATGATGCCGGAGATGGACGGCTACGAGGTCATGCGCACGCTTCGCGCCATCGACGAGGTGAAGGACATTCCGCTGATTGCCGTGACGGCCAAGGCCATGAAGGAGGATCGGGACCGCTGCTTCGAGGCCGGCGCGTCCGACTACCTCTCCAAGCCGGTCGACCTCGATGAGATGCTGTCGGTCCTGCGCACCTGGCTCCAGCGGAACACGGGTTGACGGATGGCGTTGGCGCGGCAGCAAGACGAGGGCAACGAGATCCCGGAGGCCCGGCCCGGCGAGGCGGGCGAGTTCGCCCGCATCCTGGCGGTCGACGACGACCCGGCCAACCTGATCGCAATCCAGGCGATCCTCGGCGAGCTCGAGCAGCCCATCGTGTGCGTGCGCTCCGGGGAGGAGGCGCTGCGCCGCCTCCTCAAGGAGGAGTTCGCCGTCATCCTCCTCGACGTGCTGATGCCGGGGCTGGACGGCTACGAGACGGCCGCGATCATCCGCGCCCGCGAGCGCACCAGGCACGTCCCGATCATCTTCCTCTCGGCCGTGAACAAGGAATCGGGCCATCTCGCGCGCGGCTACGCGGCGGGCGCGGTCGACTTCGTGTTCAAGCCCGTCGACCCGCTCATGCTGCGCTCGAAGGTCGCCGTCTTCATCGAGCTGCACAAGCGCGCCCAGGAGATCCGCCGCCAGGCCGAGCACGAGAAGCGGCTGCTTGCCGACAACCTCCTCGTCAGGACCGAGCAGATGCGGACGGAGGCGGCGCTGGAGCGGAGCCTCGCCCAGCAATCGGCGGTCATCGAGGCCCTTCCGCTCGCCCTCTACACGGCGCGCTCGGTCGACGAGTTCCGGTCCCGCAAGCTGGTCGGCGGGCGGCTCGAGGGGCTCGTCGGCCATGGCGGCGACGTCGACGGCGAGATCCGGAACTGGTTCGACTGGGTCCATCCCGACGACCGCCCGCGCATCCTCTCCGCCTTCGAGGAGGCGACTGAGACGAAGGTGTTCTCGGCGGAGTACCGCCTGAAATGCCGCGACGGCTCCTACCGCTGGTTCTCCGACCGCGCCACCTTCAGCAAGTCCGACCGGCGCGAGCAGTTCGGCATCCTGCTCGACATCACCGAGCGGCGGCGGCTCGAGGAACAGCTCGTCCACGCCCAGAAGATCGAGGCGATCGGGCAGATGACCGGCGGCATCGCCCATGACTTCAACAACATGCTGAGCGTCATCATCGGCAGCCTCGACCGCGCGCTCGCCATGCCCATCGAGGACGAGAGGCTCTCCTCGCGACTGAACCTCGCCATGCAGGCGGCGGTCAGCTGCGCGGACCTGACCAAGCGGCTCCTGAGCTTCGCCCGGCGCCAGGCGCTCGAGCCGAAGAGCATCAGGCTCTGCGACGAGCTGATCCGGCTCGAGAAGATCCTGGCGCGCCTTCTCGAGGATCGCATCCCGGTCGAGATGACCTGCAAGGATGACGTCTGGCCGGTCTATCTCGACGCCTCGCAACTCGAGGCCGCGATCGTCAACCTCGTCATCAACGCCCGGGACGCCATGGCCGAGGGCGGAGCGATCAGGATCACGGCCCTGAACCGTCCCGCCGACGATGCCGTGCTCGCGGGCCTCGACCTGCCGCAAGGGGAGTATGTCGAGCTCGCCGTCGCCGACAGCGGATCGGGCATGTCGGAGGAGGTGAAGGCACACGCCTTCGAGCCGTTCTTCACCACCAAGGAAGCCGGCCGGGGCACGGGCCTCGGCCTGAGTTCGATCTACGGCTTCATGCGCCAGTCCGGCGGCACGGTGACAATCGACAGCGAACTCGGTGTGGGGACCACCGTCCGGCTCTTCCTGCCACGTGCCCTCGACGAGCGGGGGAGTCGATCGCGCCGGCGGCGCAAGCTGCCGCAGCAGCGCAAGACGGGCGGCGAACCCGCCCGCATCCTCCTGGTGGAGGACGAGGAGAAGGTGCGCGCGCTCGCGGCCTCGATGCTCGAGGAGCTCGGCGTCGACGTCGTCAGCGCGGCGAACGGCGACGAGGCGGCGCGCCTCTTCGAGCAGGACGCCGGCATCTCCGCGCTCTTCACGGATTGCATGATGCCGGGCGCGCTCGACGGCCCGCGCCTCGCCGAATGGCTCCGGAGCCGGATCCCCGACCTTCCGGTGCTCTTCACTTCCGGATTCCTCGGCATGAACTCGATCGAGATGAACTGGCGCGGCATCGCCTTCCTGCGGAAGCCCTATTCCGCGGCCGAACTCGCCGACGCGCTCGCGGCGCTGGGCATCCCCGTGAACGCGCCGGCCGCTGCCGGAAGCGCCTGATGGCGGGCGGGACCCGGTTGCATCGCCGCTGTCGCGGGGCGGTCGCAGGTTCCGCCTGTGCCGCCGCGCTCCTCCTGCAGGGCGTCGCGCCCGGCCACGGGGCGGAACTCCGCGGCCACGGCGGCCCGGTGCGCAGCCTCGCGGTCGATTCCGAAGGCGGCCGGGTCATCAGCGGGAGCTTCGACACGGCGATCATCGTCTGGTCGGCCACCGTCGGGGCGGCCGAGCGGGTGCTCCGCTTCCACGACGGGCAGGTGAACGCGCTCGCCGTGCTGCCCGGCGGCGGCGTCGCGAGCGCGGGGGAAGAGGGCCGCATCGCGCTCTGGCAGCCCGGCGCCACCACGCCCGAGCGCGTCCTCGAGGGCCACACGGCGCCGATCGCGGGCCTCGCCGTCTCTCCCGACGGGAAAAGCCTAGCATCGGCGGCCTGGGACGGCACGGTCCGGGTCTGGCCGCTCCGGGGCGGCGAGCCGCGCATCCTGGAGGGCCATTCGGGGAACGTGAACGCCGTCGCCTTCCTGGCCGACGGCACGCTCGTCAGCGGCGGCTACGACCTGACCGTCCGGTTCTGGCGGCCCGACGACTGGTCATCCTCCGTCGCGACTTTGCCGAGCCCGGTCAACACGCTCGTCGCGGTCGGGCCCGACCGCCTCGCAGCGGGTTCGGCCGACGGCCGCGTCCGCCTGCTCGACCGCACCGGTGTGATACTGGCGGAGGCGGAGATCTCGGCCACGCCGGTGATCGCGCTCGCCGCATCGCCCGACGCGAAAAGGCTCGCGGCAGGCGGGCTGCGCGGCGCGATCGCGGTGCTGGATTCCGACCGGCTGGAACGGGAGCGGGACCTCGTCGGGCCGGGCCTGCCGGTCTGGTCGGCGGCGTTCGCGCCCGACGGGAAGACGCTCTTCACCGGCGGCTCGGATCGCGTGGTCCGGCAATGGAACGTCGAGACGGGAGCGCATCTCGGCGGGCTGGTGGGCGGCGGCCCGCCGGATCCGCTCGCCGCCTTCGAGGGAGACCGCGGTGCGCAGGTGTTCCGCGCCTGCGTCGCCTGCCACACGCTCGATCCTTCCGAGGGTGCCCGCGCAGGGCCGACGCTCCACGGCGTGTTCGGCCGCAGGATCGCGACGCTGCCGGACTACCACTATTCCGAAGCACTGAAGCAGATGGACATCGTCTGGACGCCCGAAACCGTCGCCAGGCTCTTCGAGGTCGGACCGATGGCCTATACCCCCGGCACGAAGATGCCCGAGCAGGTGATCCGCGACCCGGAGGATCGTGCCGCGCTCGTGTCGTTCCTGGCGCGGGCGACCGGGCCAACGGCTCCCGGGGCGAAGAGGGCCGGCCCGGAGGAGGGTCAGGCCGAGCCGTCGGTCGGCGTACCCGCGCGGAGATAATCCTCCGTCGTGCGCGGCGCGCGCGGCGAGGCATAGGGGTCGAAGCTCTCCTCGGTCATCGCCTGGACGCGGCACGTGTCGCACATGCGGATCACGTCGAGCCGTCGCGCATTCACTCCCGCATACATCCAGTGGCTGTCCTGGAGCTTCGCCACGATGCGCTCGATCGTGCTCCTGGTGCCGAACGCCGCCCCACAGGCGATACAGCAGAACGGCTCCTCCTCCTTGACGAGCCGTTTCGGCGCGTTCCAGGCGGCGAAGTCGAGCCGCGGCTCGAGCGCAATCACATGTTCGGGGCAGGTGGCGGCGCAAAGGCCGCATTGAACGCAGGCGCTCTCGTTGAAGTAGAGGGCCGGCCGATCGGGATCGTCGGAGAGCGCCCCGGTCGGGCACGCCGCCACGCAGGAATGACAGAGGGTGCATCCCTCCGCATTGATCGCCAGCCCGCCGAAGGGCGCGCTCGCCGGGAGAGCGACGACATCGACTGGCGCAGGCGCCACGCGGTGCAACTCGCGAAACGTGGTGGCGAGAACCGTGCGCTTGCCGCCGGCCGGCATGAAGGTGGCGATCTCGCGCTCCACGGCCCGGCGAGGCAGTCCGGCCAGCGCCTCGGCGAGCCGGTCGGGATCGTCCGTCTCGACGAGGCCGGCCGAGCCGAACCCGTAGCCGAGCGCCGCGGCGAGATGGTCGGCCATTGCGATGGTGCGCAGCAGGCCGCCGACGTCGTGCCGCGGCTTCGCCCGGGACAGCGCCCGCACCGCGACCGCGCCCCAGGCGAGCGGCGCCGCGAAGGCCTCGAGCCCGATCTGGGTCACGGCATTCACCTCGACCGGGATGACGTTCGCCGGCAGGCCCGCCCCGAACCGCGCGAGCGCGTCGACAAGCGGGCCGCCGTGCTCGCCGTCGTGGAAGAGCAGGACCGCGTCGCGCCCGCCCGCACGCTGGTAGGCCTGCAGTCCGACCCGGACGCGGCGGAGCAGCCCGTCGACGGCAGGCAGCGTGTAGGACGCCGCACCCGTCGGGCACGCCGCCGCGCAGCTTCCGCACCCGGCGCAGATCAGCGGATCGATGGCGACGTGATCGCCGGCCGGCGTGATCGCACCGGTCGGGCAGAGCTCCAGGCAGCGCGAGCAGCCGACGATCCGGGAACGGGAATGCGCACAGAGGTCGGCATGGAAATCGACGTAGCGCGGCTTGTCGAACTCGCCGACCATCTCGCCGGCCCGCGCGATCGCCTCGGCGACGCCCGCCCGGTCGCGGGGATCGGCACGGAAATAGCCGTCGAGCAGATCGTCGGCGGCGAAGAGCGGCGTACCGCCGCTCAGGTCCAGCACCAGTTCGCAATGCGAGGTTGCGCCGTCGCGCGCCGGGCCGAACACGAGCCGGTCGCGGGACGACGGCAGGGGCGCGGCGAGATCGTCGACGGTGAGCGCGAAGTCCCCGACCCGGCCGGTTGCACCGGTGACCGTGCCCCGCATGATCGGGAAGTCCCAGACCCGCGGCGGGGCGACGTCCTGCGGCCGCGTGAGCAGGATCGTTACGTTCAGCCGCTCGGAGAGCGCGCGTCCCGCCTCGATCGCGACCTCGTCGCGCCCGTAGACGAGAATCACGCCTTCGCTCGCAACGCTCACGATCGGCGTGTCGCCGGCGGGCTCGGCGGCCATGGCGAGGAGCGCCGCGACCTTCGGGCCGGCTGCCGCCGCCTCCGCCGACCAGCCGGCGGTCTCCCGGATGTTGACGAAATCGACCCGGCCCGAGAACCCCGCCTCCTCGGCGAGGTCGCCGAAGAGCGGCGCCTGCTGGGTGCACGCGATCGTCACGGTTCCGCTTCCGCCAAGGACGCTCCGTGCCCGGTCGAGCTCGCGGCCGCACAGCTGCTCGGCACGCTCCACGCCGGCGCCCGGGCAGCCGCGTTCCGCGTCCGCGCCGAAATCCGGCATGGTCTTCTCGCACGAGCAGACCAGGATCGTGCGGCGCTCCTGCGATTTCATCGCCCCTCCAAGGCCTTGCCCACGCGACTGTGGCGTCGGCCACTTTAGAAGGATTATAACGAGATGGCACCGCGGCACCAGCGCACGGGAAATCATGGCCATAGCCGTCTCGTCCAAAGGCCGGACGATCGATCTTCCACCGCTCTACCGGCTCGTGACGCTGCGCGAGTCGGGGGACGCGCTCGCCCATGCCCGGTCGATCGCGGCCGAGGCGGGCGCGGCGACCCTCGTCTGGGTCGGCCGGTTCGACATCGTCGAGTTCGCCCTCGTGCTCGAGCCGGAGGAGCCGCTGGCGACGGCGCGGCGGGCGCTCTATGCCGGCATGAATGCGCTTGCCGACGCGCTCGCGGCCCAATCCCCGCCGGAGCGGCCGATCCAGTTCGAATGGCCCGACGCCATCCGGGTGGACGGCGTGCTCGTCGGCGGCGTCCGCCTCGCCTGGCCGGACGGGACGCCGGAGGATTCGGTGCCGGACTGGCTGGTGTTCGCCGGCATGCTGCGCACGGCGGTGATGCGCGCCGGCGAGCCGGGCCTCCGGCCGCTCCTCGGCGCGCTCGACGAGCTCGGCTTCGAGGGTATCGACGGCGCGGCGCTGCTCGGCAGCTTCGCGCGCCACATGATGCTGCAGTTCGACCTCTGGAACGAGAGCGGGTTCGACGCGGTGGCGCGCCGCTGGCTGCAGCGGCTGCCCGCCGGGGCCGGCGCCCTCGCCACGATCGAGGAGAACGGCGACCTCTTCGTTCCGCGCGGCATCGGCCCGCAGGCGGGCGAGCGCCGCAGCCTGCGGGCGGAGCTCGGCACGCCGTCCTGGCGCGATCCGGAGACGGGGCTGCCATGGCTCTGAAGCTGCCGCGAACGATCCGCCTCGACGCCTCCGACACCTTCGTCTATGCGCGTGCCGCCGAGCCCGGCGAATGGGCGGTGACCGGGACGTTCCGCTTCTTCGGGGTGGATGCCGGCACGCTCGCCGGCAAGGCGCTGCAGGCCTTCCGCGGCGGCTTCACCGGGATCGAGAGCTTCGGCTGGTCGACCCTCGTGGTGGTGAGCGAGGCGAACGAGGCGGAGCGTGACGCCGCGGTCGAGCGCCTCGCCGGGCAACTGGTCGCCCATTGCGGCGCGCCGTCCCACGCGGTCGCGCGCGGCGCGGCGGCCGAGGAGATCGCCTTCGCCGCATCGCTCTGCGACCACCCCGTCGGCACGCTCGTCGCCCTGCACCGGACGGTTTCCGGCGACGAGGTGCGGGAGTCGTTCCGCACGCTCCGCCGAAGGGAGGACCAGCTGCAGCCGCGCGGCGTGTTCCGCATCGTCGAGGACGACGAGGAGGCGCCGGAGGAAGCGGTCGACCTGCTCGCCATGCTGAAGGGCGGCCGCCGATGAGCGACTTCTGGATCGCCGCGGGCCACCACCTGCTCGACCGCGACGAGGCCGGCCGGCTCGTCGCGACCGACGCCTTCATCAAGGCCTATCTCGCCCGTCCCGAGCTGGTCCCCCCGGACGATTCCTGCGAGGCGGAGCGGCGGCTCCACCACGAGCTGCTCTTCCATCACCCGCGCCGCCCCGTCGCCCCGGCCGAGATCGCCGCGATCCGCGACGCCGACGCGCGCGAGAACTGGGAGCTGATGATCGCCTTCCGCGACCGGCTCATCGCGGCGCCGTCGCTCGAGGCGGCCTACGTCGCGCTCGCCCGCGGCGACATGGGCCGGACCCCGCCGATCTTCCTGAACCAGCTCGCGCAGGTGGTGCTCCGCAACGCGCTCGACGGGATCGGCGACCCGTTCGTGCTGCGCGCGGCCGAGCTCCTCTACCGGGCGCAGCGCGTCACCTTCAACGAGGGCTCGGTGCTGCTCGCCGATGCGGAGACGATCGAGAGCCACGAGAAGGACCGGCATGCCTCGCCGCTCCTCGCCATGCTGGGCGGGCCGGCCGTGGCCGAGCTCGCGGTGCTCACGGAGGCGGACGCCGACCGCTACTTCGAGCGCAGCGACGCCTTCGAGTTCGTGCTGAACCTCGGCGAGGGCCGGGTGCGGGAGGGGCTCGCGACCGCGATCGCGACCTGGGTCCGGCATCTCCTCGGAGCCGAGGTCGAGGTCGAGCCAGTCGCGCGACTGGAGGACCCTGACTTCACCTGGTTCGTCGGGCTCGACGCCGAGGCGACGCGGATCGGCAACCTGCTCTGGCGCGGCGGCGAGATCGACGCGGAGACGCTTTCGCGCGTGCTCGCGCTGTTCCGCCTGACCTTCGCCGATCCGCGCGAGGCGCGCGACGAGGTCGGAAGCCGGCCGGTCTGGCTGATCCTCGCCATGACCCCCGACCGCATCGTCCGCATGAAGCCGCAGAACCTCGTCGCGGGCCTGCCGCTTCGGACGTCAGAGATGGCGAGCTGACGGATGGCGGGCGAGGCATTCGAAGTCGGGATCGTGGTGGAGCGGCGGCGGCTGAAGAGCCCCTGGGCCGAGTTCGCCTGGGTGCCCGTCGCCGCCTTGCCCGCGCCGGCGGCGGCCGCGCCGTGGAGCGTGCTCGCCGAGGACCCGGACCGCACGACCTTCTACGCGGGGGCGGCCGAGGTGGCGCTGCACCGGACCGAGACGGGCAATTACCGCGACAACCTCGCCACCGGCGCGCCGACGCTCTGGGTGTCGCTGCGCGAGTCCGAGCACGAGCCGGGCGTGGCGCTCGCCATCGTGACGCCCGACCCGGCCGAGGGCGAGGGCCTGACGGAGACGGGCGCGGCGATCGTGGAAGCGGTGCCGATGCCGCCCGCAGTGCGCGAACGGGTCGCCGCCTTCGTCGCCGCGCACCACGTCGAGCGGCCGTTCGTGAAGCGCAAGCGCGACCGCGCCAATCCGGAAGCGCTCGCGCTGCGGCCGAAGCCGGAGAAGCTGCCGCATGAGGACGAGCCATGAGCGAACGCGAACAGAGCTTCCTCGCCCGCTGGTCGCGCCGGAAGCTCGAGGCCGGAACGGATCCTGCCGAGGCGGAGATCGCGCCGGCGGCGCCCGAGGAGGCCGTCGGGGCCGAGGCCGCGCAGGAAGCGGCCCCGGCGGAGGAGCCCATCCCCGAGGCGGACCTGCCGCGCATCGAGGAGGTGACGGCCGAGAGCGACCTTTCCGCCTTCCTGCGCAAGGGCGTGCCGCAGGCCCTGCGGGCGGCGGCGCTCCGCAAGGCGTGGGCGCTCGATCCCACGATCCGCAGCTATGTCGGGCCGGCGGAGAATGCGTGGGATTTCAACGATCCCGCATCGATTCCGGGCTTCGGGCCCGCCGCCGGCGGGGCCGGTCCGAATCCGGTCCGGTTCTCGTTGAGGGAGGAGGGGCAACCCGGCGAGCACCCCGAAGCAGCGAAGGCGCCCGAGCCGAGAACACCGGCTCCGTCCGACGCGCCGGATGAGGCGGCGCAGGCCACGGAGAACGACGCGATCGCGGAGGACGCGGCGAGCGCGGCGGCACCCGCCGCGCAACCCGGTGGGGAAACGGCGCCGCCGGAAACGCTCGATGCCGGTTCGGCGATGTCCCCGGAGGACGAGGCGGAAGGGGCTCCGGGCCGCGGCCCGGAGCGCGGGCGGAGCGGGCGCCACGGCGGCGCGCTGCCGGCCTGAACGGCGCCCACAACGCCCGGGTGATTCACATAAATCTATTGCAGTCGCGCAACCGCAGCGTACTATGACAAACGCCCGCACCGACGTGCAGACCAAGAAGGGCGGGGAGGAAACGGTCGGAATGGTCAACGGCGTGGCCGAGCGCGCTTTCGGGGATGCGGAAAGAGTTGATTCGGGCCGGACGAGACGGCCGGACGCAGTCGCGCCTGTGGGTGATCGCATGACAGCGTTCCAGTCCCGCCCCGAGGTCGACGAGACCGACCTCGCGCGCTCCCACCTCTACGCTCTGCTCGCCGGCCTTCTCCTGCGCGCGCCCGACGCCGCCATGCTGGCGCAGCTTTCCGCCGTGCAGGGCACGGCGACCCCGATCGGCCTTGCCCAGATCGCGCTCGCCGAGGCGGCGGCCTCGACCTCGGTGGCGGACGCCCAGCAGGAATATTTCGACCTCTTCATCGGCGTCGGCCGCGGCGAGCTGCTGCCCTACGCCTCGTATTACCTGACCGGCTTCCTGAACGAGCGCCCGCTCGCACGCCTGCGCGGCGACCTCCGGCGGCTGGGGCTCGAGCGCGCCGAGGGCCATCGCGAGCCGGAGGACCATCTCGGCACGCTCTGCGAGATCATGAGCGGCTTCGCCTGCGGCGCGTTCGAGGCGAGCCCGGACGACGAGCGGCGGTTCTTCCTGGATCACATCGCGCCGTGGGCGCCGCGCTTCTTCGCGGACCTCGAGATGGCGAAACGGGCGAAGCTCTACGCGCCGGTCGGCCGCATCGGCGGCCTGTTCATGGACATCGAATCGGAGGCCTTCGCGCTCGATGCGTGATCGCCATGCACTAGGGGGGCGGCGAGCCGCCCGTGCCGGTGGATGGACCGGCGGCGAAAAAGGAGGACGGACGATGCAGGACAAGCAGCAGAAGGGGATCGGTCGCCGCGACTTCCTGCGGGCCGTCGGCGGCGCCTCCACGGCCGCCGTGGCCGCCGTCGCGGTCGCACTGCCTGACGATGCGCAGGCCTACAATCCGGGCGGGGAGGAGACGCGGGCGCGGTACCAGGAAACCGACCACGTCAAGGCCTTCTACCGCGTCAACGGCTACGAAACGCTGAAGAAGTGAGGGCGCCATGCTGACCAAGCGCAAGAGCGGCCAGGCCGCCCGCAGAAATCTCCAGGCGATCGCGGCCGCCGCCTCGCAGGCGATCGACCGCCGCACCTTCCTGCGCCGGTCGGGGCTCACCGTCGGCGGCCTCGCCGCGGCCGGCAGCTTCCAGCTCGGCACGATCCGCAAGGCCGAGGCGGTCGCCGCCCCGCAGCCGGGCGTCGAAGTCACCATCAAGAAGAACATCTGCACGCATTGCTCGGTCGGCTGCACCGTCCTCGCCGAAGTGCAGAACGGCGTCTGGACCGGCCAGGAGCCCGCCTGGCAGAGCCCGATCAACCGCGGCTCGCACTGCGCGAAGGGCGCGGCGATCCGCGAAATCGTGCATGGCGAGCGCCGGCTGAAATACCCGCTGAAGCTCACCGGCGGGAAATGGCAGCGCATTTCCTGGGACCAGGCGATCGACGAGATCGGCGACAAGATGCTCGAGATCCGCGAGCAGTCCGGCGCCGACGCGGTCTACTGGCTGGGCTCCGCCAAGTTCACGAACGAGGGCGCTTACCTGATGCGCAAGTTCGGCGCCTTCTGGGGCACGAACTCGATCGACCACCAGGCCCGCATCTGCCACTCCACGACGGTCGCCGGCGTGGCGAACACGTGGGGCTACGGCGCGCAGACGAACTCCTACAACGACATCCGCAACACGAAGACGATGATCTTCATCGGCTCCAACGCCGCCGAAGCCCATCCGATCGCGATGCAGCACATCCTGTCGGGCAAGGAGCTCAACCGCGCCAACGTCGTCGTGATGGATCCGCGCTTCACGCGCACCGCCGCGCACGCGACGGAATACGTGCGGTTCCGGTCCGGCACCGACATCCCGCTCGTCTGGGGCCTGCTCTGGCACGTCTTCGAGAACGGCTGGGAAGACAAGGACTTCATCGCCAAGCGCGTCTACGGCATGGACGAGGTGCGCAAGGAAGTCGCGAAGTGGAACCCCGAGGAGGTCCAGCGCGTGACCGGCGTGCCGGGCGACCAGCTCCGGCGCGTCGCCGAGATGTTCGCGACGCAGAAGCCCGCGACCATCATCTGGTGCATGGGCGCGACCCAGCACACGATCGGCACGGCCAATGTCCGCGCCTTCTGCATCGCGTGCCTGGCCACCGGCAACATCGGCTCGCCCGGCACCGGCGCGAACATCTTCCGCGGCCACACCAACGTGCAGGGCGCGACCGATCTCGGCCTCGATATCAGCACCCTGCCCCTCTATTACGGCCTCACGGAAGCGGCGTGGAAGCACTGGGCCCGTGTCTGGGAAGTCGAGTACGACTGGCTGCAGGGCCAGTTCGACGAAGTGCCCGAGAAGGGCGGCCGCAAGGCGCGCACCCGCAAGGAGAACATGGAGACGCCGGGGATCACCTCGACAAGGTGGTTCGACGCGGTGACGACCCCCGAGGAGGAGGTCGACCAGCGCTCCAACGTCCGCGGCATGATCGTCATGGGCCACGGCGGCAACACGGTCACGCGCATCCCCGAGATGATCAAGGGGATGGACAAGCTCGACCTGCTCGTCGTCGCCGACCCGCACCCGACCACCTTCGCCGCGATCGGCAACCGCCAGGAAGGCACGTATCTCCTGCCGATCGCCACATCGCTGGAGACGGAAGGGTCGCGCACGGCCTCCAACCGCTCCATCCAGTGGGGCGAGAAGATCGTGGAGCCGGCCTTCGAATCGAAGGACGACTACGAGACGATGTACCTGCTCGCCAGGAAGCTCGGCCTGGCGGAGAGCATGTTCAAGAACATCAGGGTCACGGACAACAAGCCCGACCCCGAGGACATCCTCCGCGAGATCAACCGCGGCGGCTGGTCGACCGGCTATTGCGGGCAGTCGCCGGAGCGCCTCAAGGCGCACATGCGCAACCAGGACAAGTTCGACCTCGTCACGCTCCGGGCGCCGAAGGACGTGCCGGAGGTCGGCGGCGACTATTACGGCCTGCCCTGGCCGTGCTGGGGCAAGCCGGAGCTCCGGCACCCCGGGACGCCGATCCTCTACAACACCAACCTCCACGTGATGGAGGGGGGCGGCACGTTCCGCGCCCGCTTCGGCATCGAGCGGAACGGGCAGACGCTGCTCGCCGAGGATTCCTTCTCGCAGGGCTCCGAGCTCACCGACGGCTATCCCGAGTTCACCATGGCGATGCTGAAGAAGCTCGGCTGGGACAGGGACCTCACGGCGGACGAGCTCGCGGTCATCGAGCGAATCGGCGGCGACAAGATCGACACCGTGAGCTGGTCGATCGACCTCTCCGGCGGCATCCAGCGCGTCTGCATGGCGCATGGGGTCATGCACTACGGCAACGGCAAGGCGCGCGCCGTGGCGTGGAACCTGCCCGATCCCGTGCCTGTCCACCGCGAGCCGATCTACACGCCGCGCAGCGACCTCGTCGCGCAGTATCCGACGCGGCCCGACGAGCGGCAGTTCCGGTTGCTCAACGCCGGCTTCACGGTCCAGCAGAGCGCGGTCGACAAGGACATTGCCCGGCAGTTCCCGATCATCCTCTCCTCCGGCCGGCTGGTCGAGTACGAAGGCGGCGGCGAGGAGACCCGGTCGAACCGCTGGCTCGCCGAGCTGCAGCAGGACATGTTCGTCGAGATCAACCCGGGCGACGCCGGCGATCGCGGCATCAAGGACGGCCAGTTTGTGTGGGTGCTCGGCGCCGAGAACGGCGCCCGGACCCGCGTCAAGGCGCTGGTGACGGAGCGGGTCGGCAGAGGCGTCGCCTGGATGCCGTTCCACTTCTCCGGCTGGTACCAGGGCGAGGACATGCGACACCGCTACCCGGAAGGGACGGATCCCGTCGTGCTCGGCGAAAGCGTGAACACGATCACGACCTACGGCTTCGACCCGGTCACGGGCATGCAGGAGCCGAAGGCCACTCTGTGCCAGATCCAGGCTGCGTAAGGGGGACGACGAAATGGCTCGGATGAAATTCCTCTGCGACGCGGACCGCTGCATCGAGTGCAACGCCTGCGTCACCGCCTGCAAGAACGAGCATGACGTCCCCTGGGGCATCAACCGCCGGCGCGTCGTCACCATCAATGACGGCAAGCCCGGCGAGCGCTCGGTCTCCATGGCCTGCATGCACTGCACCGACGCGCCCTGCGCGGCGGTGTGCCCGGTCGACTGTTTCTACACCACGGCGGACGCCGTGGTGCTGCATTCGAAGGACCTCTGCATCGGCTGCGGCTATTGCTTCTACGCCTGCCCGTTCGGCGCCCCGCAATATCCGCGGGTCGGCAATTTCGGCTCGCGCGGCAAGATGGACAAGTGCACCTTCTGCGCCGCCGGCCCGGAGCCCGACAACACGGCGGCGGAATACGCCAAATACGGGTCGAACCGCCTGGCCGAGGGCAAGCTCCCGCTCTGCGCCGAGATGTGCTCGACCAAGTCGCTGCTCGCCGGCGACGGCGAGATCATCGCCTCGATCTACAAGGAGCGGGTGACGCAGCGCGGCTACGGCTCCGGCGCCTGGGGCTGGCAGACGGCCTATCGCGAAGGGATCACGGTCTAGACGACGGATCGGGAAAGACGCTCCGGAAAGGAGCGCCGAGACAAGGAGTGAGGGATGCCTTTGTCGAAGCTTTCCGGCCCGATCGGGCCGATGATCGTCGCGTTGGTTCTGGCCATCGGGCTCTATGCGGCGCCCGTTTCCGCGCAGAACCAGTCGGGGATGGGACAGAGCGGGACCGGGAGCAACCCGACCGCGCAATCCGTCCATGAGCAGCAGCTCCTGCAGGAGCTCAACAAGATCCAGGGCCGGGTCAGCATCCCGAACACGGCCGCCGGGCTGCTCGAGCAGCCGCAAGGGCGCGACTATCGCGATTTCCGCGAGGGCTGGCTGGTCTGGATCGGCGCGATCGCCATTCTCGGCATGCTGCTCGCCCTGGCGGTCTTCTATTTCACCAAGGGCCGGATGCGGATGACGGAGGGCTATTCCGGCGTGAAGATCCTCCGCTTCAACTGGTTCGAGCGGTTCAATCACTGGATGACGGCGACGGCCTTCATCGTCCTCGCCATCACCGGCCTCAACTACGTGTTCGGCAAGCGCCTGCTCATGCCGCTGATGAGCCCCGACGCCTTCGCCACCTGGAGCTATTGGGCGAAGTACGCCCACAATTTCGTCTCCTGGGCGTTCATGGTCGGCGTGTTCTTCATGCTCGTCATCTGGATCAAGGACAATCTGCCGGACCGCTACGACTGGCGCTGGATCCGGGAAGCCGGCGGGTTCCTGCGCAACACCCATCCGCCGGCGGGCCGCTTCAACGCCGGCCAGAAACTGATCTTCTGGTCGGTCATCATCGGCGGCATCGCGCTGTCGGTGACCGGCGTGATCATGCTGTTCCCGTTCTCCTTCACCGACATCAACGGCATGCAGTTGGCGCAGTACGTTCACGCCGTGGTCGGCATGGTCATGATCGCGGTGATCCTCGCCCACATCTATATCGGCTCGCTCGGCATGGAGGGCGCCTACGACGCGATGGGCAGCGGCGAGGTCGACCTGAACTGGGCGCGCGCCCATCACAGCGCCTGGGTCGAGGCGCAGGAGGCGCGTGTGACCGGCCGCCCCGCCACCACGATGGCGCCGGCGGAATAGCACGGCCCGGAGCCGCAAGGCTCCGTCCGACACGGATCGACGGAGCCGCCGGAACGCCCGTTCCGGCGGTTCTTCTTTTTCGAACGGCCGGCTCGACCGCAAACCGCCCACGCCCGGCGGACCCGCGGCGCCCTGCAATGCCCCGGGACGCAAGCGCATCTTCCAGGAGACGGGCAGGACGCTGCGCGACGGCGATTTGCGGGCAGCAAGAAGACCCCGTCCCGCCCCACTGGGGCGGGACGGGGCGACACCATTCCTGAGAAGCTTGCTGCCTCGGCAGATGGCCCGGCAGACGGGACGCCGTCTGGCGCCGATGCTAGACCGGGCGCAATCGCGGGGGACGGCCGGACCTTACGCCCGACCCGCCGTGCGCGTCAGCCGTTGCTTCCGGTCGTGCCGGCATCGGCCTCCAGGCCTGTCGGCTCGCCGCGCCAGTTCCTGCCGACGAGATTGTAGCCGGGATTGCCGACGCGCGTGCTCTCGGTGCTGCTGTAGACCTCCCAGGCGGGCTTCCATTCCTGCCCCTGCAGGAAGAAGCCGGCACCGATCGCGATGACGACCGCCGCCAGAATGCCGGTCACGATTACCCCCATTTTCTGATCTCCTTGTTTGCGACCAACGCCCTCGCAATCACTGGTTCGGCTGCTGGCCGAAGAATTTCGGGTCGAGGGCGGCGAGCGCCAGCAGCGGCGCGGGCATGGCGACGCCGGCCACGCGCATCTTCCTCGCCGCGGCGCGGCAGCCCATGATGTCGTTGGCGTCGGCGAGCGCCTGGGCCTCCTCGACGGACATCACCGAGTCCTTCGGCGGGCTCGTCGGCGCGGCCGGGACGGGCGCGCTGATACCGGAGGTCTGCGGCGCGTTCTGTCCGGTGCCTTGCGCCGGCTGCGCCGAGGTCGGCTTCGGGGCCTCGACCGCCGGGCCGCTCTGGCCGGCGATCTGCTGCGCCGATCCTCCCTCCGACGCCGGTTGCGGCGGGACGGCCTGGCCGGACGGCGATCCTGCCTGCTCGGGAGCGCCCGGCTGCGCAGCGGTCTGAGCCGCGCCGGGCTGGCCGGCCGCCGGCTGTCCCGCGGGCTGAGCCCCAGCCTGCTGCCCGCCGCCGGCCTGGCTTGCGGGCGGTGCTGCGGCCTGTTCGCCCGCAGGCGGCTGCGCCTGACCCGCGGGCTGAGCTCCAGCCTGCTGACCCGCAGGCTGTTGCGCCTGTCCGGCGGGAGCGGCGGCAGCGGCGGGCGCGGCCGGGGCAGCCCCGGCAGGCGCCGGTGGCGCGGGCGGCGGCGCCTGCATGTAGGCCAAGAGCTCCTGGCAGAGATTGGCGGGGCCGCCCTGGGCCTGCGCCGTGGCGGCGGGCGCCTGAGCGGCGCCGGCAGCCGGCGCCTCGCCGGCAGGCGCATCCGCCGCGGGCACTTGCGCGTTCGGGGCGGCTCCTGAAGGCGCCTCGGCGGCGGGCGCAGGTGCGGCCGGTGCCTGCGCGGCGGCGGGCGCCTGGCTGCCGGGGTCCTGCGCGGGCGGCGTCTGCGCAAGAGCGGTCGACGACAGAAGCGCGACGATTCCGGATAACAGGACAGCCTTCATGGTCTTCGGTCCTCCCTGAGGACGGCTCGCGGCCGGCTCTGCAATTCTCCGATGACGATCTTGCCCGAACATCTCCTGCCCTAGCAAGCGGATACCCTGCGTTGCGGCGGGCACCGCCCGCGCCAGCGATTGCATTCGGAGCGCGCTGGGCGGCCCAACTCCGATGCAATCGTCTGGAACGTACCGTCGCCGGCTCAAGTTACCTGTCACGAGCAGGTCACGACAGGATCGAGCGCAGGCGGATGGATCTCGGGGAGCGCGACGCCGGGCCGAGGGGAGCGGGATCACCGCGACCGCGGCGGGACGGGGAGGTCGGCCGTCGGCGGTCGCACAGCCGGACCGGCGAGGCGGGGCGCGCCTTCCTCGCCGCGCTTGCCGAAGACCTCGCGATTCTCGCCGTCGGGCTGCGTGCGGCGGCGGCGCGTCTGGCGCAGCGCATCCGCATCGCGGGCGCGGCGGGCCTCGACGGCGCAAGGCGGAACATCGCCGCGGCGGGCCTGGCGCATCGCATCCGCGGCGCAGCGGCAACGGGGCTCGACGACGCCCGGCGTCCCGCGGCGTCCCGCCGGTCGCGGCTTCTCAAGGGCAGCGCAGCCCATTCGGCTCCAGTGGTCGCGTCAGAGGCGCAAGCCGGGCGGCGCCGACGCGGGCTGCGCCGCCCGATGGTTGCGGCCCTCGCGGCGGTCTTTGCAATCTTCCTCCTCGGCACGATCGTCGCCGCGGGCACCGCGCTCTGGGCCCTGCGGGACGTCCCCCTCGCCTCGGTCGCGGAGGCGGAGACGGAGCCCTCCATCCTGATCGAGGCGGCCGACGGCGAGCCCCTGACGCGCCGCGGCCCGATCCAGGCGCCGGACGCGCCGATCGACGCCTTCCCGAAGCACCTCGTCGATGCCGTTCTCAGCATCGAGGACCGGCGCTTCTACGACCATTCCGGGATCGATTTCCGCGGCATCCTGCGCGCCGCGATCCGCAACTATTCCGCAGGCGGGATCGTGGAGGGCGGCAGCACGATCACCCAGCAGCTCGTGAAGATCGAGTATCTCGACCGCGAGAGGACCTACGGCCGGAAGCTGCGGGAGGTCGCGCTCTCGGTGTGGCTCGACCGCAAGCTCGAGAAGGACGAGATCCTCGCCCGCTACCTGAACGGCATCTATCTCGGCGCCGGCGCGACCGGCATGCCGACCGCGGCACGGATCTATTTCGACAAGGAGGTGAGCGAGCTGACGCTCGCCGAATCTGCGCTCCTCGCCGGGCTCATCAAGGCGCCCTCGCAGCTCAATCCGCTGCGCAACTTCGACGCCGCGCGACGACGGGCGGCCGTCGTCCTCGACAGCATGGTGGCCGACGGCAGGCTCGATGCGGCCGCCGCCGAGGAGGCCAAGGCCAACCCGGCGGTCCTCCACCAGCCCAAGGCGCTCCAGGGCGGCAGCTGGTTCACCGACTGGATCTTCGAAGAGGCGAGCGACCTTGCCGGCTCCTTCCGCGGCGGCATGCGCATCCGCACGACCCTCATCCCGGCCCTGCAGGATCTCGCCGAGGAGGTGGTGGGCGAGGCGCTCGCCGGCGGGGCGGGCGGCCCGTCGCAGGCGGCGCTCGTCGCGCTGAAGCCCGACGGGGCGGTCATGGCGATGGTCGGCGGCCGCGACTACGGCGAGAGCGTCTTCAACCGCGCCACCCAGGCAAAGCGGCAGCCCGGATCCACGTTCAAGCTCTTCGTCTATCTTGCCGCGCTCCGCAGCGGATTGCGGCCGGACGACATCGTCGAGGATGCGCCGCTCGAGATCGACGGCTGGAAACCCGAGAACTTCGGCGGCCGCTACCACGGCCGCGTCACGCTCGCGCAAGCCTTCGCGCGGTCGCTCAACACGGCCACGGTCCGCCTCGCCGACGGCGTGGGCATTTTGGAGGTCGCCCGTGCCGCGCGCGATCTCGGCATCGACGCACCGCTCGGCGAGACGCCTAGCCTGGCGCTCGGCACATCGGAGGTCACGCTCCTCGACCTTACCGGCGCCTATGCCTCCGTGCGCGCCGGCGTCGCCCCGATCGAACCCTGGGGCATCGCCGCCTTCGGGCCGGAGGAGCAGGGCCAGCTGATGACGTCGGGGCCCCCCGTCACGGCGCGGCAGTCGCTCGCCGACGTGCACGAGCCGCTCGTCGGCCTGCTTCGCCTGGTCGTGGAGAGCGGCACCGGACGCGAGGCCGCGCTCGACGGCTTCGCGGCAGGCAAGACCGGAACGAGCCAGAACCATCGCGACGCCTGGTTCGTCGGCTTCAACGAGCACATCGTGGTCGGCGTCTGGGTCGGCAACGACGACGGCAGTCCGATGGACGACGTGACCGGTGGCACGCTGCCGGCGCAGATCTGGAAGACCTTCGTCACGCGCGCGATGGCGCTCGCCCGCGCGGCTCCCCCGGCGCCGGCACAGGAGATCCCGTCCGCACAAGAGCAGGACGCCCCGGTGGCGGAGGCGCCCCCGGCCGAGCCCGAGGCCGCCGACCCGGACATCCCCGTCGCCGCCGCCGAGCCCCCGCCCCCGGCAGCGGACGAAGCGCCGCAGGAGGTCCCCGTACCGGCCGCGGAGCCCGCCGCGGATCCGGCCGGATCGCCCGAGAGCACCGTTCTGTCCGCCGCGAGGCGGGCGACCGCCCCGGCCGAGCCGGCGCCCGATCCGACCGACCAACAGCGGCTCGAGGCGATGGCGACGGGCTCCGTGCCGGTGGCCGGTGCCGTTCCGACCGGCCAGACCGACCAGCCGGCCGCCATGCAGTGCAATTACCGGGCCTGCTCCCGCTTCTACCGCTCGTTCCGCGCCTCGGACTGCACCTACCAGCCATACCGGGGGTCGCGCCGCATCTGCGAACGGTGATGGCGCGACCGATCCGCGCCGATGCCGCGCCGGCCTTGAGAAGCACGGGCCGCCCGTGCTAGTCGAGGCGCAAAGCACGATCGCAGTCGATCTACCGGCAAGGCAAAGCCGCCTGCGCCGGCGTCATGCATTTGCAGCGCCGTCGCAGGCGATGCTGCCAACAGACGAATGCCGTCGACGCGGTCCTCACCCAGGCGAACAGGCGAACAGAGATGGCTGGTTTCAAGAATCCGGAATTCGGCGACCGGATCAGCGCGGCTTCCGAAGCCAAGAAGAAGCTGCTCGAGAAGTTCCAGTCGCGGCCGAAGGCCGACGACCCGGCCGTCGCGCAGCGCCAGGCCGAGCGGGCTGCCGCCAAGGCCGCGCGCGAGGCCCGCGCGGCCGAGCGCAAGGCGGCCAGGGAGGCCGAGGAAGCGGCGGCGAAGGTGGAACGCGCGACGCGCGAGGCCGCCGAAAAGGAGGCGCGCGAGGCCGAGCTCAAGGCCGAGGAGGAGCGCGAAGAATCCCTGAAGGCCGCCCAGAAGGCCGCGCGGGACGCCCGCTACGCGGCTCGCAAGGCCCGCCAGAGATGAGCGTCCGGCGCTAAGGCCGAGCGCCCTCCAGGAAGAAGCGCACCATCTCGCGCGAAGCGTCCGGCCCGGCCGGGTCGGCATAGGAGCCGGCCGGATCGCCGCCGAACCAGGCGTGGCCGGCGCCGTGGATGATCCAGTGCTCCAGCACCGGGATCCCCGCACCGTCGCGGATGACTACCCGCTCGTAGCTGCGCCCGTTCGCCTCCCCGCTTTCGCGCACCGCCTCGGCCTCTGCCTCTGCCTCGGAGAGGCGGGTCCCGACGATCGAGGCGATCCGTTCCCCGTTCGAGTGATGCACGGTGGCGTCGGCGTCGCCGTGGATGACGATGGTGCGGACGAGCCCGCCCGGGCGCGGCTTCGGCGCAGGCCGCAGCCCGGGGACGAGGAATTCGCCGTGCTCCCCCCGCATGGCGCGGAATGCCGAGGCCACGTCGCTCGCCGCTCCATAGGCGAGGCCCGAATGGATGCCGACGGCGTGGTAGAGGTCGGGATAGGTCGCGCCCATCACGGCGGCCATCGCACCGCCCGCGGACAGGCCGGCCACGAAGACGCGGCCCGGATCGGCGCCATGCTCCGCGATCGCTGCGCGCGTCATCGCCGCGATGAGGGCGGGCTCGCCCCGCCCCCGGCGCTGGTGACCGCCGTCGAACCAGTTCCAGCAGCCGGACTGGTTCGCCTGCCGCGACTGCGCCGGATAGAGCACCAGGAAGCCGTGCTCCTCGGCGAGCCGGTTCATGCCTGTGCCTGCCGCGAAATCGTCCGGGTTCTGCGTGCAGCCGTGCAGCATCACGATGAGCGGCCTGTCGCCTTCGTCCGCGGCCGTCGCCGGACGGTAGAGCTTGTAGGTGCGCGAGCCGCCGGCGGCCGAGTGCCTGCCCTCCAGGAAGACGGCGCCTTCCGGCGTGGCGGGCGCGCCTGGGCTCCGGGCGAAGCGGCCGTGGCGCAATCCCTCCACGACCTCGCCGAGCGGGCGCACTGGCCGGCCGGACGGCGCGGTCTTCGTCCGCTGCCCCTTCGTGGCGGGCTCCGTCTCCGCCGGCGCCCGCCGGACGCGCACAATCTCGGCCGTGAGGTCAAGCGCGGTGCCGCCGTCGCCGTTGGCTGCGGGACCGCCGGCTGGCGCACCGGGCTGCGGCGTGCCCGTCCGCGGCTCGCCGCGCCCGCCGAGCGCCTGCTGGATGACCTCCGTCGCTTCCAGGAGCTTGCGCGCGCCGGTCAGGCGCGCCGCCTTGCGCATCGCGGCCCCGAAACGTTCCGACATGAAAAATTCCTTCAGCACGGCGTCAATGGATTCGGCCGGCCAATGCCGCCCTGACTTCGCGGCTCGCGTGCAGCGCCCCGAAGACGGTGATCGATTCGATCGTCTCCTCCGCGAGCGCCGGCGTGACATCGTCGCCGATCACGGCGAGCCCGAGGACCTGGATCCTCAGCCTCTCGCCCTTCTTCTTGGCCGCCTCCAGGTCGCTCCGGCCGAAATGCCGGAGGCCGAGGTCGAGCGTCTTGCGGATGGCCGAGGTGCTGATCGCCTCGGCATGGGCCGCGAGCTGGTTGCGGATCGCGGTGCGGATGAAATCCGTCCGGTTGGAGTAGAACCCCTCCTGCACCATCAGGTCGATATGGCCCAGATCGACATAGCCGAGATTGATCGTGATCTTCTCGGTGTCGCCTGCTCTCGCCCTGAGTTGCCGAAGTCGATCCATTTCTCACCATCCGCAGGGATGGATATGGGAGGGCGGCGCATGGCGTCAATGGGAGAGAACCGCATTTCCCGCCACCCGGCCCGCTGCTACGGTCGAGGCCGAGGAAACGTTGCACAGAGAGGCATGCGAGCGATGAGGAAGGGCTACAAGCAGCTGCTGGAGGAGGCGAACGCCGCGATCGAGACGATCCCGGCGGTGATGGCCGTCCCCATGCACGCGGCGGAGGCAGAGCAGATCCTGTTCGTCGATCTGCGCGACCCGCGCGAGCTCGAGCGCGACGGGCGCATTCCGGGCGCCTTCCACTGCCCGCGCGGCATGCTCGAGTTCTGGATCGATCCGGAAAGCCCCTACCACAAGCCGGTCTTCTCCGAGCCGAAGCGGTTCCTGTTCTACTGCGCCAGCGGCTGGCGCTCGGCGCTCGCCGCCAAGACGGCGCAGGAGATGGGCCTGCCGAACGTGGCGCATGTCGGCGGCGGCCTCTCCGCCTGGCGCCAGGCCGGCGGCCCGGTCGAGCCGATGCCCGAGCGGAAGTAGCGGGGCCTCGGGCACGCTCTGCCCAGGATTTGGGCAGCTTGCGTGCCGCACACCGCCTTCGCCGCGCGGGCACTGCCCGATCGGGCGCGCGCCGGCTCCCCCGCGCGCCCGCGGCCAAAGCTGGCACGCTTCTTGAAACCCCTCTCCCGACGGCCGCCGAGGCCACGCATACGCTCGAGAGGGATTTCATGGACAGACGTACGTTCCTGCGGACCGGAATGACGGCCGCCGCCGCCTCGGGCGCGACGCTCGCCGCCCCGGCGGTCGCCCGCGCCCAGGAGAGCTTCACCTGGCGCATGACCAACGCCTACGGCCCGAACGCCCCCTTCTACGTCGTCGGGCCGGGCAGCCCGACCGACTTCATCGAGAAGGTCGAGGCGATGTCGGGCGGCCGGCTGAAGATCCAGCATTTCGCGGCCGGCGAGCTCATCCCGGCGCTCGAGGGCTTCGACGCCGTCGCGGCCGGCACGGTCGAGACGAACGCCGCCAATTCCTATTTCTGGTCGGGCAAGAGCTTCGCCGCGCAGTATTTCACGACCGTGCCGTTCGGCATGAGCTTCCTCGGCCACATGGCCTGGCTCTATCACGGCGGCGGGCTCGACCTCTGGCAGGAGGTCTACGAGCCGTTCGGCGTCGTCGCCTTCCCGATCAACAACACCGGCATCCAGATGACCGGCTGGTTCCGCGAGCCGGTCGAGGGCGTCGCGGACTTCAACGGCCTGCGCATGCGCATCCCCGGCCTGGCGGGTCAGGTCTACCAGACGCTCGGCGTGGACGTCCGGCTCCTGCCCGGCGGCGAGATCTTCCCGGCGCTGGAGCGCGGTGTGATCGACGCGGCCGAGTTCGTCGGCCCCTACCAGGACCGGCGGCTCGGGCTGCAGACGGCGGCGAAGAACTATTACACGACCGGCTGGCACGAGCCGGCGACGACCGGCGAGCTGGTCATCTCCAAGCCCGCCTGGGACGCGCTCCCGGACGATCTCAAGGCGATCGTCCGTTCCGCCGCGATGGCCGCCGTGCTGGAAAGCGTGGCCTGGTCGGAGGCCGTGAACGGCGAGGCGCTCGTCGATCTCGTCGAGAACCACGGCGTGAAGGCCGCCGAGCTGCCGGCCGAAGTCGTCGACCGGCTGCGCGAGGCGACTGCCGACACGCTCGCCACGCACGCGGCGGCCGATCCGCTCGTGCAGAAGGTCCATGATTCCTACATGGCTTTCAAGGCGAAGCACGACCGCTGGGCCGCCGTCAGCCAGAAGCCGTGGTTCGGCAGCATCCTGAAGGTGTGACCCGGACATGATCGCCGCCGCCCGCCGGGCTGCGCTGGCGATCGAGATGGCCGTGAACGTGGCCGGGCGGCTCGCCGCCTGGACCTGCGTCGCGCTCGTGCTCGTCGTCGCCGGCAACGTGCTCGCCCGCTATTTCTTCCGCACCGGCACGATCTGGCTGCAGGAGCTCGAATGGCACCTGATCTCGCCGATCGCGCTGCTCGGCATGAGCTACGCGCTGCTCGGCGGCGAGCAGGTGCGCGTCGACTTCCTGTTCGACCGCATGCCGGCCGGGCTCCGCAACGCGATCGAGGTGCTCACGGGGTTGCTCCTGGTGATCTTCGCAGTGATCGCGGTGAAGCTGTCCCTGCCCTTCGTGATGCAGGCGTACCGGATCGGCGAGGGCTCGCCCAATCCCGGGGGGCTCGGCTACCGCTGGCTGCTCAAGGCGTTCATCCCGCTCGGCTTCGCGCTGCTCGGCCTGCAGGGCGCGGCCCATGCGCTCCGCCATGCCCTGACCTTCCGCGGGGCCCGCTAGGTGTCGCCCGGCGAACTCCTCGCGATCGGCATGGTCGCGTCCTTCTTCGCGCTCCTCGTCATCGGCATTCCCGTCGGGATCGCGATCGCCGTCTGCGGGCTCGTCTTCGGCTATGCCGGGTTCGGGCCGGGCCTCTTCAACCTGCTGCCGGCGCGCATCTACGGCGTGGCGACCAACTACACGCTGCTCGCCATCCCGCTCTTCGTCTTCATGGGCGTGACGCTGGAGAAGTCGCGGCTCGCCGAGGAGCTCCTCGACGTCATCGGCCACCTCGCCGGCCGGCTCGCGGGCGGCATGGGCATCGCCATCATCCTGGTCGGCATGCTGCTCGGCGCCGCGACCGGCGTGGTCGGCGCGACCATCGTGACGCTCGGGCTCCTCACGCTGCCGACGCTGCTGCGCCGCGGCTATTCCAAGCCGCTCGCCTGCGGCACGATCTGCGCCTCCGGAACGCTCGGCCAGATCATCCCGCCGAGCCTGATCCTGATCCTGCTCTCCGACATCCTCGGCGAGTCCGTCGGCACGCTCTTCGCCGCCGCGGTCGTGCCGGGGCTGCTGCTCTCCGGCGTCTACATCCTGGCGCTGATCGCGCTCGCCGCCTACCGGCCCGACCTCGCACCGCCGATCCCGGCCGAAGAGCGGGCCGGCCTGTCCCGGGGCACGCTCGCGCTGAAGACCGTCAAGGTGGTCGTCCCGCCGCTCGGGCTCGTGGTCGCCGTGCTCGGCTCGATCGTGGGCGGCGTCGCCGCGCCCACCGAGGCCGCGTCGATGGGCGCGATCGGCGCGCTGCTCCTCGTCATCCTCAGCGGCAAGTTCTCCTTCCGCCTCCTCGACGAGATCGCGCGCTCGACGCTCCTCATCTCGGCGATGGTCTTCTTCATCCTGATCTGCGCCCAGGTGTTCGGCCTCGCCTTCCGGGGCCTCGGCGGCGAGCGCCTGGTGGCGGACGCCTTCGCGCTGGTGCCGGGGGGCGTGACCGGCAGCCTGATCTTCCTGATGGTGCTGATCTTCGTGCTGGGCTTCTTCCTGGAATGGATCGAGATCGGCTACATCGCGCTGCCGCTCTTCCTGCCCTTCTTCATCCAGAGCGGCGTCGACATGGTCTGGCTCGGCATGCTGGTCTGCCTGAACCTGCAGACCTCGTTCCTGACGCCGCCGTTTGGCTGGTCGCTGTTCTTCCTGAAGGGCGTGGCGCCCGCCGGTGTGACGACCGGCGACATCTACCGCGGCGCGGTGCCCTTCATCCTGCTGCAGATCGTGGCGCTCGTCATGCTCTTCCTCTTTCCCGGCCTCGCGACGTGGCTCCCGAACGCGATCGGCTGGTGAGGCGGCCGGCTCAGGCGAGCTCGAAAACCCGCGTCTCGTCGAGGCTCTCGTCGTACCAGGCGACGATCGCCGCCCGCCGCTCGTCGACATAGGCCGGCCGGCCGTCGCGGAGCACCATCGGGACGTCGTGGCCCGGGATCAGCACCGATCCCGGCCGCCTGCGCCAGAGCTCCATGATGGCGGCGATCGAGGCGGCCGAGGCGCCCGCATCCATCGTGGCGTCGGCCCGGCATTCGATCAGCTCCGCGCGGTTTTTCGCGGCGTCGCCGGTGAAGATGACGTCGTGCCCGGCCCCTTCGAGCACGTAGACGAGGTGCCCGGGCGTATGGCCCGGCGTCGCATGCGCGGCGAGCCTCGGCAGCACCTCCTCGCCGGGCGCCACCCGGACCAGCCGCTCGCTCGCGACCAGCTCGCGAACGTAGAGCTCCGGCACGATGGTCTGGCCGAACGGCACGGTGACCGCCCAGTCGAGCTCGGAACCGCCGATGAAGACCCGCGCGTTCGGGAACGTCACCCAGTTCACCGCGTGGTCGTAATGGCAGTGCGTCAGCACGACGTCGGTGATGTCGCCGGGACCGAGCCCGCGCTCGGCAAGCCGCGCGAGCAGCGTCTTGCGCATCCCGAAGGCGCCGACGTCCACCAGCGCGTTGCGGCCGTGCCCCCTCAGGAGCGCGATCGTGCTCCAGCCGAGCGTGCCGTGGCACACAGACTTGCCGGGAAAGCCCTGGACGAGGACGTCGATCGCGTAGTCGTCGAGCTGCATCGGATACCTCTCATCCGGGACGGCGCGCTCGCGCCGGAACGGCCCTCTTTCGGCCGTGTCTGCTCAAAGGACAAGCGCGAACGCAAGCGGCCCTGCCAGGAGCCGCACACCGGCTGGCCTTCCGCGGCACGAGGCGCCATAACCCTCCGTCGCAAGCTCGTCGCCGGTTCTCGATGATCGCCCGCTTCTTCGCCTATTACGCCCCCTACAGGGGCCTCTTCCTGCTCGATTTCGGCTGCGCGGTGATCGCCGGACTGCTGGAGCTCGCCTTCCCCATGGCGGTCAAGCTCTTCGTCGACGAGCTGCTCCCCACCCAGAGCTGGTCGCTCATCGTGCTGGCCGCACTCGGCCTGCTCGTCCTCTACGTCGCGAACACCGGGCTGATGGCGATCGTGACCTATTGGGGCCACATGCTCGGCATCAACATCGAGACCGACATGCGCCGCAAGGCGTTCGACCATCTGCAGAAGCTCTCCTTCAGCTTCTACGACGAGAACAAGACCGGGCACCTCGTCGGCCGCGTCACCAAGGATCTCGAGGAGATCGGCGAGGTCGCCCATCACGGCCCGGAAGATCTCTTCATCGCCGTGATGACCTTCATCGGCGCGTTCGTGCTGATGCTGACGGTGAACGTCGAGCTCGCGCTCCTCACCGCGCTGATCGTTCCGGCGGTCGCCTGGGTCACGACCTCCTATGGCGGGCGCATGACGCAGAACTTCCGGGGGCTCTTCGAGAGGGTCGGCGATTTCAACGTCCGCATCGAGGAGAATGTCGGCGGCATGCGGGTCGTCCAGGCCTTCGCCAACGAGGAGCACGAGCGCTCGCTGTTCGCGCGCGACAACGCCAAGTACCGCAGCACCAAACTCGAAGCCTACAAGCTCATGGCCGCCACCTCCTCGCTCAGCTACATGAGCATGCGGCTCGTCCAGCTCGTCGTGATGCTCGCCGGAAGCTGGCTCGTGCTGCAGGGCAGCCTGACCTATGGCGGCTTCGTCGGCTTCCTGCTCCTCGTCGGCGTGTTCTTCCGGCCGATCGAGAAGATCAACTCGGTGATCGAGACCTATCCGAAGGGGATCGCCGGCTTCCGCCGCTATCTCGAACTGCTGGAGACCGAGCCGGACGTCGCGGACCGGCCGGGCGCCCGGCCGGTCCCACCGCTCAAGGGCGAGATCCGCTATTCCGGCGTGAGCTTCGGCTACGGCCGCGGCCGGCGGATCCTGGAGTCCGTCGACCTCGCGGTGTCTCCCGGCCAGACCGTCGCCTTCGTCGGCCCGTCCGGCGCCGGCAAGACCACGATCTGCTCGCTGCTGCCGCGCTTCTACGAGATCGAGGCCGGGTCGATCACGATAGACGGCATCGACATCCGCGACATGACGCTCGCCTCGCTACGGAGCCAGATCGGCATCGTGCAGCAGGACGTCTTCGTCTTCGGCGGCACGATCCGGGAGAACATCGCCTATGGCCGGCTCGGCGCGAGCGAGGCGGACATCCTCGACGCCGCGCGCCGCGCCCACCTCGAGAAGGTCCTCGACGAGCTCCCGGCGGGGCTCGACACGATCGTCGGCGAGCGCGGCGTGAAGCTCTCCGGCGGCCAGAAGCAGCGCCTCGCCATCGCCCGCATCTTCCTGAAGAACCCGCCGATCCTGATCCTCGACGAGGCGACCTCGGCGCTCGATTCGGAGACCGAGCGCGAGATCCAGAAGTCGCTCGCCGAACTCGCGGAAGGCCGCACCACGCTCGTCATCGCCCACCGGCTCGCCACGATCCGCAACGCCGACCGCATATTCGTCGTCGACAGAGGCGGCATCGCGGAAGAGGGCACGCATAGGGAGCTCATCGCCCGCGACAGCGCCTACCGCCGGATGCTGCAGGCCCAGGATCTGGAGATCGCGCCCGAGAGCAGTATCCGCGCCGGCCCAGCGGTCCGGCGGGCGGAGCCGGCCGAACAGCCCGTGCGCGCGTAGCGCAGCCTGCCCTCCCCCTGGGCCGAACAGGTCCAGAAAAAAGGGCCGCACGGTTGCCCGGCGGCCCAAGTCTAGGGAGGAAACGCCCAATGAGGGCACGCGTAAGATGGCACGCTCCGCTGCATTGCACAACGGAAAAATGCTGCAGTGCAGGCATGCATCCCCGGCATAGCTGCTGCGGATCTTCTGAATTTCTCCTGATTCGCGGCGGCTCCAGCGCAGCGCTTCGCGCATAGCTGAGTTGCGCTGCACCATATTCCGCCGCGCTCCCGATGACCTATCTTGGGGTCAGTCAAGAGCGAGGAAGCGTCCGGGGTCCCCGTCACTCGCATCTGGAGAGAGACATGACCACGGTGACAAGCCTGCCGCCCATCGCCGGCGGCATCGACAGAGCCCGATCCGCCGCCACGGCGCGTCCGGGCCTCTTCACACGCTTCGCCAGCGCCTTCATGGCCGCCCGCCAGCGCCAGGCCGACCGCGAGGTCGAGGCCGTGCTCGGCCGGAGCGGCGCACGCCTGACCGACGAGGTCGAGCGCCGGCTCTGCGGCGCCGAGATCGGCGCGCGGTACGGCAGGGGCTGAACGCATCCCGCCTCCACCATCAATTTTTCTTCGAGGAGCTGAACACCATGGCCTACACCACCGTCGCCCCGGCCCGACCGGCCGCCACCCCCCTCGCCGCCCTGTCGACCGGCTTCGGCCGCGTTTCGGAGTTCGTCGGCCTGATTGGCGCTTCGATCCGCGTCGCGAATGCGGTCGAGAACGGCTACCGGCCGGAGAAGGCCGACCTCGACACGCTCGGCATCAGCGCCGAGCTGCCGCGCCACGCGCCCCGCTCCTGACGCTCTTCGCGGCGGCCTGCCGCCGCCATCGCGGCAATCTGCCGAGCACCGCCCGCACCCCAGCCGCTGTCGTCATCGCCGGACCTGCTCCGGGGTGGCCCACCCTCTGTCGTCATCGCCGGACTTGATCCGGCGATCCACCGAAACCCCTCCGCCGCCGCGGGATGCCCGGGTCGAGCCCGGGCATGACAACAGTGGGAGTGCCAGCATTCGGTCGCCGACTCCCTCGCCATCGCCGCCGACCTACGGAGCACCGCCCGCACCCCAGGCGCTGTCGTCATCGCCGAACCTGCACCGAAGTGCCTCACTCTCTGTCGTCATCGCCGGACTTGATCCGGCGATCCACCGCAGCCCCTCCGCCGCCGCTGGATGCGGGTCGAGCCCGGGCAGGACGACAGTGGGAGTGGCGGCATTCGGGCCGCCCACTCGGCCCAACGTCCGGATGGCGTCCGTCGCCGGTTTTCTTCGCCGCCGGTTCGGCTTACAGCCGGGCCGGCAGACGCGGAGGAGCGGTATGGCGGATTTCGATGCGGTCGTCGTCGGCGCAGGCGTCGTGGGGCTTGCGGTCACGCGGGCGCTCGCCCTCTCCGGCCGCTCCGTCCTGGTCGTCGAGAAGGCCGAGTCCTTCGGCATGGAGACCTCGTCCCGCAACAGCGAGGTCATCCACGCCGGCATCTACTACCCGCCGGGCAGCCTGAAGGCGCGGCTCTGCGTCGAGGGGCGCCACCGTCTCTACCAGTACCTCGCCGAGCGTGAGATTCCTCACCTGCGCTGCGGCAAGATCCTCGTCGCCGTCGAGCCGGACGAGCTGCCGGTCGTTGAATCACTGCTGGCACGCGGCCGGGCGAACGGCGTCGGCGACCTGCGCATGATCGGCGCGGAGGAGGCGCACGTCCTCGAGCCGGCGCTGAAGTCGGTCGGAGGCGCGCTTTCGCCTTCCACCGGCATTCTCGACAGCCATTCCTACATGCTCGCTTTGCTCGGCGACGCCGAGAATGCCGGCGCCACCGTGATCTTCCGGGCGCCCTTCCTCGGTGCGGACCATGAGGCCGACGGCACCTTCACGATCCGCGTCGGCGGCGAGGAGGAGAGCCGCATCACGGCGCGCGCGCTCGTCAATGCCGCCGGCCTCCACGCCTCGCAGGTCGCCGCCGCGATCGCGGGCCTCGACCCGGCGCACATCCCCGAGACCCGCTACGCCAAGGGCAACTACTTCACGCTCTGCATGCGCTCGCCCTTCAGCCACCTCATCTATCCGATGCCGAACAGCGCGAGCCTCGGCGTGCACCTCACCCTCGACCTCGCCGGCAATGCCCGCTTCGGCCCGGACGCCGAATGGATCGAGGCGATCGACTACGACGTCGACCCGCGGCGAGGCGACCTCTTCTACGCCGCCATCCGGCGCTACTGGCCGGCGCTGCCCGACGACGTCCTCGCCCCCGGTTATGCCGGCATACGGCCGAAGCTGGTCCGGGCCAACGAGGCGGCCGCCGACTTCCGCATAGACGGCCCGGAGGCGCACGGCGTCGCTGGCCTCGTCAACCTCTTCGGCATGGAGAGCCCGGGGCTCACTGCGTCGCTCGCGGTCGCTGAGGAGGTCGCGGGCCGGCTCCGCGACGTCTAGGCAGGCGGTTGCGCAGCCCCGGCCCGTTCGGGTAGCCCGCCGAAGCCGGAGCGGATCCCGCGCGGCCGAGCCGCCCGCCCGGCAGGAAGAGAGCCCGACAGCGTGATCTCAGCCCTCCCGTCCATCCTTCCCATCCTGGTGAGCGTCGCCTTCCTGATGCTCGGCAACGGCGCGCTCGGCACGCTGATCGGCATCCGGCTCTCGCTCGCGGGCGCGGGGCCGGTCGCCGTCGGCATTGTGGGCGCCGCCTATTTCGCGGGCCTCACGGTCGGATCCATGCAGTGCTTCCGGCTGATCAGCCGGGTCGGGCACATCCGGGCGTTCGCCGCCTTCGCCTCCGTCTTCTCGGCGGCTTCGCTCGGCCACGCGATCGTTGCGGACGTCTGGCTCTGGACGGCGCTGCGGTTCATCGAGGGCCTCTGCCTCGCCGGCATCTACATGTGCGTGGAGAGCTGGCTGAACGACCAGGCCAGCAACGAGACGCGCGGCCGGATCCTCTCGGTCTACATGGTCACGCTCTACGCGGCGCTCGGGGCCGGCCAGCAGCTCCTCAACCTGGAAGCCGATCCCGGCGCCCTGCTCTTCATGGTGATCTCGATCCTCGTGTCGATCTCGCTCGTGCCGGTCTCGCTCACCCGCACGGCGCCGCCCATGCTCCCGGACGTGACCTCCTTCAGCCTGCGCAAGCTCTACCAGGCTTCGCCGCTCGGCCTCGCCGGCGTCTTCATCAGCGGGACGATGACGGGCGCGCTCTACAGCCTCGGGCCGGTGTTCGGCGCGACCTCCGGCTTCGGCGTATCGGGAACGGCGGCCTTCATGACCGTGCTGATCCTCGGCGGCGTCCTGCTCCAATGGCCGCTCGGGCGGCTCTCCGATATCCTCGACCGCCGCACGGTCATCATCGCGGTGGCCGCCGTGCTCGGCGCCACGAGCCTCGGCCTCTGGGCCACGCCGGCGGCCGAGCAGTGGCGGTTCCTGGGCTTCGCGCTCTTCTTCGGCGGGCTGTCGTTCAGCCTCTATCCGCTGTCGCTCGCGCACACCAACGATTACGTGGCGAAGTCCGACCTCGTCGCGGCGAGCGGCGGGCTGATCCTGCTCAATTCCGTCGGCGCCATTCTCGGCCCGCTCGCCGGCTCCGTCGCGATGTCGCTGATCGGCCCTCCCGGCCTCTTCGTGTTCTCGGCGGTGATGGCCCTCGCCGCGACCGGCTTCGGCATCGCGCGCACCTTCGCCCGCCCGCCGCTGCCGGCCGAGGCGCAGGCCGCCTTCCGGCCGCTGCCCCAGACCACCCCCGTCGCCGCCCCGCTCCACCCGGAGCACGAGGACGCGACGGCCGCGTGAGCGTTGGCCGGGGCGCGGCCTGCCGGGCCCTGTTCGACGAAAGCGGCGCTCCTCAGCCCTGCGGCATCTGCCAGGTGGCCGTCGCCATGGCGAGGAGCTTGCCGCCGGCGTCGGTCATGCGCGATTCCATCTGGCTGACGGTGCGGCCGATGCGGAGGAACCGGCCCTCGCAGCGGACCCGGCCGGGCATTGCGGGCCGCATGTACTGGACCTTCATCTCCAGCGTGATGCCCGCCTTGCCGGTCCTGTGCTTGATGAGATGGCCCATGGAGACGTCGAGCGCGAAAGCGATGACGCCGCCGTGGAGGCTGCCCTGCGGATTGGACATGAAGTCGGCTACGGGGATCTCCACCACGCAGGTCTCGTCCGTATAGGCGATCTCCAGCCCGAACAGGCGGGCGAGGAAGAAGGTCTCGAACTTCTGCTCGTAGGTGGACAGCGCCGTCTCGAAGGCCGCGCGGGCCGCTTCCTCGTTCATCCGGTCTCCTCGTCGTATTGGGATCGTCGGGCGACGGTTCAGCCCCTCGGCTGCGCGCGCCGGAGGAGCGGCGCGATCATGAGCACGGCGACCGTGATGCCGATGATCCAGAGCGAGGTCGGCCGCTCCAGGAAGATCCAGAACGAGCCGCGCGAAATGGTGAGCGTCTGCCGGAGCGCCTCCTCGGCGAGCTTGCCGAGGACCAGCGCGAGCACGAGCGCGGCCGGCGAGAAGCCGAACTTCTTCATGAAGAAGCCGACGATGCCGGCGAAGAACATCAGCCAGGTCTCCACGATCGAGCTGTGGACGCTGTAGGTGCCGACCGTGCACACCACGATGACGGCGGGCGCGAGCAGCCGGTAGGGCGTCTTCACCATCCACACGAAGAGCGGGATGGCGAAGATGTTGATGGCGAGCAGCGCCACGTTGCCGAGATACATGCTGGCGATCAGGCCCCAGGCGAATTCCGGGTTCTGCGACATCAGCAGCGGCCCGGGGCGCAGGCCCCAGAGCAGGAAGGCGGCGAGCAGCACCGCGGTCGAGGCCGAGCCCGGGATGCCGAGGGTGAGGAGCGGCACCATGGCGCCGGCGGAGGCGGCGTTGTTGGCGGATTCCGGCCCGACCAGGCCCGCCATCGCGCCTTTGCCGAACTTCTCCGGCGTGCGCGAGAGCGACTTCTCGATCGAATAGGACATCAGCGAGGCGATCGTCGCGCCGGCGCCGGGGATCACGCCGACGACGAAGCCGAGCAGCGAGCCGCGGATCAGCGTGAAGCGCGTCTCGATGAAATCGCGCGCCTCGGGCCAGAAGCGCGCCTCCTTGTGGTAGTCGACGATCGAGCCGGAGCGCGAGAGGTGGAGGCCGTTGTAGAGCGAGTAATAGAGCTCGCCGAGGCCGAACAGCCCGATCGCGATCGGGATGAAGTCGATGCCGCCGATGAGCTCGGCCGAGCCGAAGGTGAAGCGCTGCTGGCCGGTCTCGAGATCCACGCCGACCGTGCCGAGCGCGAAGCCGATCAGCGCGGAGATGACGCCGAGCCGCCAGTTGCCGCCGACCATCACGATGAGGAGCAGCATGCCCATCATGGCGAGCAGGAAATACTCCGGCGGCCCGAAATTCCGCGCCAGCAGCGCGAACATGGGTGCGAGCAGCGTGATCAGGATGACTCCGACGGTGCCGCCGACGAAGGAGGCCACGGCCTGCATGACGAGCGCCGGCCCGGCGCGGCCCTGGCGGGCGAGCGGATAGCCGTCGAAGGTGCTGGCCACCGTCGCGGATTCGCCCGGCGTGTTGAGGAGGATCGAGGTGATCGTCCCGCCATACATGGAGGCGTAGTAGATCGCCGCGAGCATGACGACGGCGCCGATCGGGTCCATGCCGAAGGTGATCGGCAAGAGGATCGCGAGACCGGCCGCCGGACCGAAGCCCGGGATGATGCCCACCACCATGCCGACCATCGCGCCGGCGAGCAGATAGAGCATGTTCATCGGCGTTGCCGCGATGGACAGCCCCATCCAGAGATTGTCGAAGAGATCCATGGCGCCTCAGACGGGCAGCCGCAGCATGCCTTCCGGCATGCCCGCATTGAGCCAGTGTTCGAAGAGCACGTAGATGACGCCCGGCAGGATGAGCGACAGCGCGGCGTTCTGCACGAGGCGGCCCCGATTCAGGATGAAGAGCGCGGCGAACATGAAGAGGATCATGGAAAGGAGGCCGCCGAGCACGTCCAGCACCGCCACGAACGCGCCGGAGAGCAGCACCATCGCGACCGTGACGCCCCAGAGCCCCTTCTGCTCCTCGCGCAGCGCATCCGAGCGCCATTCGGCGACGAGCGCATAGAGGCAGGAGACGACCAGGCCGATGCCGACCACCCGCGGAAAGAAGCCCGGCCCGAGCCGGCCGGTCGACGACAGGAAGCTCAGCTGGAAGGCCAGATACGTGTAGCCCAGCGCGATCGCCAGGATCGCGAGGATGAAAGCCCGCTTCATGGATATCCCCTGACGAGGGACGGCCCTGCGGGCGATGCGCCGCAGGGCCGCGTTCGGGTGCCGCCGCCGGCTACTTGATGGCGCCTTGTTCGCGCAGGATCTCGGCGAACCGGTCCTGCGTCTCCTGCAGGAAGGCCTTGAAGTCGTCGCCGTAGCGGATGTTCTCGGTCAGGATCTGCTTGTCGAGATAGTCCTGCCACTCCGGCGTCTCGACGACCTTCTTGATCGTCTCGATCCACCAGTCCTGCGCCTCCTTGGGCGCGTCGGGCGGCAGGATCAGGCCGCGCGGCAGGGAGACGCCGATTTCGTAGCCCGCCTCCTTCATGGTGGGCACGTCGCCGAGCGCGTCGGGGGTCTCCTCGCCGCTATAGGCGAGCGGGCGCATGTCTTTCGATTCGATCAGGCCGAGCACCTCGCCCGGATTCGCCATGATGGCGTCGAGCGCGTTCGACAGGAGCGCGGTGTTGAGCTCGCCCGCGGCATTGAACGAGACGTAGTCGAACTCGAAGCCGGCCTGCTTGGACAGGATCTTCGGGATGATGAAATCGACGTTCACCGCGCCGATGCCGCCGATCGTCGGCGGGTTCTGCTTGGCGGATTCGATGAACTGGTCGAGCGTCTCGATCTGCGAATCGCCGCGCACCAGGAGCACCAGGTCGTCGCTCGCGAGGAGCGCGATCGGCGTGAAGTCAGTCGGCTTCCAGGGCGTGTCGGCCTGCAGCGGCGTGGTGATGAAGCTGCCGCTCGTGGAGGAGATCTGGTAGGGGTTGCCCTTCTGGTTGAACAGGTAGCCCCAGCCGACCGCGCCGCTGCCGCCGGCCCGGTTCTCTGCAACGATGTTGCCCGGGTAGAGCTTGTGCTTCTCCAGGATGTCGATGAGCGTGCGGGACATGATGTCGTTGCCGCCGCCCGGGCCGAACGCGATCGTCCATTCGAGCCGCTTGTTCGGATAGTCCTGCGCGGCCGCGTCGCCGGCGGTGAGCGGCTGGGCCGCCATCATCAGCCCGAGCGCGCCGGCTCCGAGCAGTCCCGTCCATTCCTTCAGCAGTCTTCTCATTGCTTCCTCCCTGTTTCCCGTTCCCCGGGCCCGGCCTGGCCGCACCCGGATTCTTGTCAGGCGACGGCGGCGTCGGCCGTGCGGGTCGCCTCCTTGTCCAGCGTCGCCTGCCAGCGGCGCTTGCCGCCGAAATGATGCGCCTCGGCAGTACGGCGGGCCTCGACCGCATTGCCCGCTGCGATCGCGGCCACCATCCGCCGGTGCTCCTCGTTCGATTCCTGCATCGAAGCGATGGGCTGCAGCGAGCGCTGGCGGCAGAGATGCGCCTCCTTCACGAGCGAATCGTAGATCTGGACGGCACGCTTGTGCCCCGCGAAAGCGAGGATCGTGTCGTGGAACTGCAGGTTCAGCCGGTAGTAGCGCGACGGGTCCGGCACCCCGATCGCGGCGTCCATCTCGGCGATGAGCCCCTTCAGCACAGCGACCTGATCGGGCGCCGCCTTCTCCGCAAGCCGGGCGCAGGCAAAGCCGAAGACGACAGCGCGCATGTCGTAGAGTTCGGCCGCCTCGTCGCGGTCGAGCTGGCGGACGAACACGCCCTGGTTCGCCACGACCGTCACGAGGCCGGCGCTCTCGAGCGCCCGCGTGGCCTCGCGGATCGGGCCGCGGCTCACCCCGAGTTTCGCGGCGAGCCGCTGCTCGTTGAGGCGCTCGCCGGCCGCGATCTCGCCCGAAAGGATCAGCCGCTCGAGCTCGCGCTGCACGATGCCGGAGAGCGACTGCGAGCGCCGGCTCAGGATCGCATCGGCTGCCGAGGACGAGGTGTTCATGGGTGCCGATAGTTTCGGGAACGCCTGCCGGTGTCAACAGACCGTCTACTGTTGACAGCAAACACTCCCCTCGCCCAAGGTCCGGCGCAAAGACCCGAGGAGACGTCCATGCCGTTCCAGCCCGCCTCCGACGCCCTGTCCCGGTTCACGGTCCTCGACCTGACGCGGGTCCGGTCCGGCCCGACCTGCGTGCGCCAGCTCGCCGACTGGGGCGCCAACGTCGTCAAGGTGGAGATGCCGGAGGCGATGCAGGGCGGCGACACGATGGGCGGCGCGCGCCACGGGCCAGACTTCCAGAACCTTCACCGCAACAAGCGGAGCCTGACCCTCGACCTCAAGGCGCCCGCCGGCCGGGACGTGCTCCTGCGTCTCGCCGACCAGGCGGACGTGGTTGTCGAGAATTTCCGCCCCGACGTGAAGACCCGCCTCGGGATCGACTACGCGGCACTCTCGGCTCGCAATCCGCGCCTCGTCTATGCCAGCATCTCCGGCTTCGGCCAGGACGGCCCCTATGCGACAAGGCCGGGCTTCGACCAGATCGCGCAGGGCATGGGCGGTCTGATGTCGATCACCGGGAAGCCCGGCGAGGGCCCCATGCGGGTCGGCATCCCGATCGCCGACCTCACCTCCGGCCTCTACACCGCCTTCGGCATCCTGGTCGCGCTCCTGGAGCGCGAGCAATCCGGCAAGGGGCAATGGGTGCAGTGCTCGCTGCTGCAGGCGCAGATCGCGATGCTGGACTTCCAGGCGACGCGCTGGCTGATGAACGGGGACGTCCCGAAACAGGCCGGCAACAACCATCCGACCTCCATCCCGACGGGCGTCTTCAAGACCTCGGACGGCCACATCAACCTGGCCGTGACGGGCCACACGATGTGGGTGCGGTTCTGCAAGTCGCTCGGCGCCGAGGAACTGCTCACGGATCCGCTCTTCGAGACCAACGACAAGCGCTCGAAGAACCGCGACGCGCTGAACGCCGAGATCGAGCGCCGGCTCGCCGGGCGCACCAGCGCGGACTGGATCACGCTCTTCACGGAGGCCGGCGTCCCGTGCGGCCCGATCTACTCCGTCGACCAGGTCTTCGCGGACCCGCAGGTGCAGCATCTCGGCATCGCGCAGTCGATCGAGCAGCCGTCGATGGACCGGGAGATCACGCTCGTCGCGCAGCCGATCACGCTGAGCCGCACCGGCAGCCGCCTCGCCGTGCCGCCGCCGGAGATCGGCCAGCACTCGGACGAGATTCTCTCCGAGTTCGGCTTCGGCGCGGACGAAATCCGCGCGCTCCACGAGGGCGGCGTGGTCTGACGTGCGGGCCGGCTGTCTATGCGGCCGCGGCCTTGCCCTCTAGTGAATGCCTGAACGGGCGGATCCGGACACCGTCCGGCCGGCATCGCGCCGCGATCCGGCTCCAAGCCGAATGGGAGACGCAGCAATGACGAGCACCGACACCAGCCAGGGCGCGACCGCCGCAGCCGCCGGCGAGGACCTTCTCTACGAGGTCAGGGACGGCATCGCGAAGGTGACGTTCAACCGGCCGCAAGCGCGCAACGCCATGACCTTCGCTATGTATGCGCGGCTCAAGGAGATCTGCGCCAACGCCAACGAGGATCGCTCGATCAAGGCGATCATCATCACCGGCGCGGGCGAGGACGCGTTCGCCGCCGGCACCGACATCTCGCAGTTCCGGGCCTTCAAGACGTCGCAGGACGCGCTCGACTACGAGGCGCGCATCAACGGCGTGCTCGGCGAGCTGGAGGGCTGCCGGGTGCCGACGATCGCCGCGATCTCCGGCGCCTGCACCGGCGGCGGCGCCGGCATCGCGGCCTCCTGCGACCTGCGGATCGCGAACGGGAACGCGCGCTTCGGCTTCCCGATCGCGCGCACGCTCGGCAACTGCCTGTCGATGGAGAACTTCAGCCGCATCGCCTCCCTGATCGGGCCGGCGCGGACCAAGGAAATCATCTTCACCGCGCGCCTCGTCGGCGCGGAGGAGGCCCGCCAGATCGGCCTCCTCTCGGAGGTGCTCGACGATCACGCCGCGCTGATGGCGCGGGCGCAGGAGCTCGCCGAGCTCGTCGCCCGCCACGCGCCGCTCACGCTGCAGGCGACCAAGGAGGCGCTGCGCCGGCTGCGCCCGCGGCTCGCGCACGGCGAAGGCCAGGACCTGATCCTGATGTGCTACATGAGCGAGGACTTCCGCGAAGGCATGGACGCCTTCCTCAACAAGCGGAAGCCCGCCTGGAAGGGCCAGTAGGACCTTCGCACCCGCCCGAACGGAAGACGGCGCGGCCGCGAAGGCCGCACCGCTCCGAACCTCCGGCGACGCGCTCAGGCGAAGCGCGGCTCCTGCGCGATCGTGAAGCGCACGGCGGCCTGGTGCCTGAACTGCTCGGACACCTGACGCCAGGCCTGCTCGGCGTCCCCGCGTTCGGCGAACGGGCCCATGATGCGCTCCGTCCCGTCGACGAGCCGGTCGAACTGCAGCGACTGGAACTCGCCGCCGATAACCCAGAACCGTTCCTTGTTCATGTCATCCTCCGTCATTCGGCCGCTTCGGCGTGGGTCCGCACGAACTGGGCATGCTCGGTCGATTCCGACATGGCCGTGGTCGAGGCCGCGCCGTTCGAAATGGTGAGGTTCACGAGGTCGAAATAGCCGGTGCCGACCTCGCGCTGGTGGCGCGTCGCGGTATAGCCGTTCGCCTCCGCCGCGAACTCGGCGTCCTGCAGCTCCGAATAGGCACTCATGCCGCGCGCCCGGTAGCCGCGCGCCAGCTCGAACATGCCGTAATTGAGGTTGTGGAAGCCGGCGAGCGTGACGAACTGGAACTTGTAGCCCATCGCGCCAAGCTCGCGCTGGAAGCGCTCGATGGTGCCGGCATCGAGATTGCCGCGCCAGTTGAAGGAAGGCGAGCAATTGTAGGCGAGGATCTTGCCGGGGAACTTCGCGTGGACCGCCTCGGCGAATTCGCGCGCCTCCTGGAGGTTCGGGGTCGAGGTCTCCCACCACAGGATGTCGGCGTAGCGCGCGAAGGCGAGGCCGCGCTTGATGCAATGGGCGAGGCCGGTGCCCGGCTTCAGGCGGTAGAAGCCCTCGGCCGTGCGCTCGCCGGTGATGAACTCGCGGTCGCGCTCGTCGACGTCGGAGGTGATGAGGCGGGCGCTCTCCGCGTCGGTGCGCGCCATGACGAGCGCGGGCACGCCGCAGACGTCGGCCGCGAGCCGCGCCGCGATCAGGTTGCGCTCGTGCGCGGCCGTCGGAATCAGCACCTTGCCGCCGAGATGGCCGCACTTCTTCTCCGAGGCGAGCTGGTCCTCGAAATGGACCGCCGCGGCGCCGGCCTCGATGAAGGCCCGCATGATCTCGAAAGCGTTCAGCGGCCCGCCGAAGCCGGCTTCCGCATCCGCCACGATCGGCACGAACCAGTCGCGCTGCGCCCCGCCCTCGGAATGCTCGATCTGGTCGGCGCGCATCAGCGTCCGGTTGATGCGGCGGCAGAGCTCCGGGCCGGAATCGCACGGATAGAGGCTCTGGTCCGGATACATCGCTCCGGCCGTGTTGCTGTCGGCCGCGACCTGCCAGCCCGACAGATAGATCGCCTCGAGCCCGGCGCGGACCATCTGCATGGCCTGGTTGCCGGTCATCGCGCCGAGCGAGGGCAGGTAGTCCCGCGTCTGCAGGAAATCCCAGAGCCGGTTGGCGGCGCGGGTGGCGAGCGTGTGGGCGATCGGGACCGATCCGCGCAGGCGGAGCACCTCTTCGGCGCCGTACGGCCGCTCGATTCCGTCGAAGCGCCCCGCGGGCGCATCGGGGACCAGGTCCCTGAACTGGTTCTGCATCTCGATCTCCTGCGACATTCGTGACAATAGGCGTCCTATGCGATAACGTTCTTGTACTTCGGCAGGGTCGAGTACGGGAAATCTAACAAAGACAGCTTGTAAGCTCTTTACAGAAGGAGCCTGTCAGTTTGTCACAAGAGTCACAGTTGAAGGTCGATGGGCGGGCCGGCAGGGACGATCCGGGGCGCAAGCTCTTCGTCGGCCCCAAGGTGCGCCGCATCCGGCGGCAGCTCGGCATCTCGCAGACGCAGATGGCGGCCGAGCTCGGCCTGTCGCCGAGCTACATCAACCTCATCGAGCGCAACCAGCGGCCCGTCACCGCCCAGATCCTGCTGCGGCTCGCCGAAACCTACGACATCGACCTCCGCGACCTGGCGGCGGCGGACGAGGACCGCTTCTTCGCCGAGCTGAACGAGGTCTTCACGGATCCGCTCTTCCGCCCCCTCGACGTGCCGAAGCACGAGTTGCGCGATCTCGCGGAGCTCTGCCCGAGCGTGACGCACGCGCTGCAGCGGCTCTACGCCGCCTATGTCGAGGCGCGGCGGAGCGAAGCGACGGTCGCCGCGCGGCTCGGCGTGCGCGACGAGCCCGCGCCGGTCGCGGTGAACCCGGTCGAGCGCGTCCGCGAGTTCATCGAGAGCAACCGCAACTACTTTCCGGAGCTGGAGGAGGCGGCCGAACGGATGCGCGACGAGGTCGCCGCGGGCGAGCCGGACCTCTTCCGCGCGCTCTCCGACCGGCTTCGCGAGCGGCACGGCATCATCGTCCGCATCCTCCCGATCGAGGTGATGCGCGACCTGCTGCGCCGCTTCGACCGGCACCGCCGGCAGCTGATGCTCTCCGAGCTGCTCGAGCCGTCCGGCCGGGCGTTCCAGGTTGCCTTCCAGCTCGCGATCATGGAGGTGGACGCGCCGATCGAGGAGATCGCCGGCCGCCATCCGGACCTCGACGACACCGCCCGCCGGCTCTGCCGCATCAGCCTCGCCAACTATTTCGCGGCCGCGCTGATGATGCCCTACGGCCGCTTCCACGCCGCCGCGGAGAGCCTCGGCTATGACATCAGGGTGCTCGGCCAGCGCTTCGGGGCGAGCTTCGAGCAGGTCTGCCACCGGCTCACCACGCTGCAGCGCCCGACCGCGCGCGGCATACCCTTCTTCATGCTGCGCATCGACCATGCCGGCAACGTGTCGAAGCGGTTCTCCTCGGGCACCTTCCCCTTCTCGAAGTTCGGCGGCACCTGCCCGCTCTGGAACGTGCACGCCACCTTCGACACGCCCGGGACGATCGTCACCCAGGTGATCGAGCTGCCGGACTGCGGCCGCTACTTCAGCGTGGCGCGCACCGTCAACCGGCCGGCCACGCCCTACCCGCTGCCGCAGCCGCGCTACGCGATCGGGCTCGGCTGCGAGATCAAGCACGCCCCGCGGCTCGTCTATTCGGCCGGGCTGAACCTCTCGGCGGAGGCGACGCCGATCGGCGTGAACTGCCGGCTCTGCGAGCGCGAGAACTGCAGCCAGCGTGCCGAGCCGCCGGTCACGCGCACCTTCGTCCTCGACGAATCGACCAGGGGCGTGTCGCCCTTCCTGTTCAGCAACGCGCGGGCGCTCTGAGCGGCGCTCCGCCTCAGCCGACGAGGAGATCGGGCGTGGCGGCGAGGAGCGCGTCGGCGCCGTCGACCACAGCCGCCCTCAGCGCCGCCGTCTCCGGCGCGTGCCGCTCCGCGAATGCGCGCGCCACCGCCACCCGCAGCCGCTCCGCACGGCCCTCGCCCGAAAGGGAAGCCAGCGCGCCGCGCGCGAGGTAGGCCGTACCGGCGGCGAGCCCGAACAGGCGGAGATAGGGCGTCGCGCCGGCGAGCGCCTCGGCCGTCCGCCCGTCCGCCTGGAGCTGGAGGAGGTGATCGGTCGCCGCCTCCAGATCGTCGAGCGCGGCGCCGAGCCGCTCAGCCGTCCGCCCGAGCTCGGCGCGGTTGGAGGCGCGGGCTTCCTCGGCGACGTCCCGCAGCTCGCGGATGTAGCCGCGCACCGCCTCGCCGCCGCCCTGGGGGATCTTCCGGGTGACGAGGTCGATCGCCTGTATGCCGTTCGTGCCCTCGTAGATCGGCGCGATGCGGGCGTCGCGGTAGAGCTGCGCCGCGCCGGTCTCCTCGATGTAGCCCATGCCGCCGTGGACCTGCAGCCCGAGCGAGGCGACATCGACGCCCGCATCCGTGGAGAAGGCCTTGGCGACCGGCGTGAGGAGGTTCGCACGCTCCTGCCAGAACGCGCGGCGCTCCGCGTCGGCCTCCGTGCGCGCCCGGTCGATGGCTATCGCGCAGGCATAGCAGATGGCGCGGCTCGCCCCCGTCATCCCGCGCATGGAGAGGAGCATGCGGCGGACGTCCGGATGCGCGATGATCGGGCTCATCTCGCCGCCCGACGCGCCCGGCGCGCGCCCCTGCCGCCGCTCCATCGCATAGGCGGTCGCCTTCTGGAGCGCGCGCTCGGCGACGCCGACGCCCTCGATCCCGACCATCAGCCGGGCGTTGTTCATCATGGTGAACATGCAGGCGAGGCCGCGATTCTCCTCGCCGACGAGCCAGCCGACCGCGCCGGGCTCGCCCTCCGCATGGCCGCCGCCATAGATCATCGTGCAGGTCGGCGACGCATGCAGCCCCATCTTCTCCTCGATGCCGGCGCAATGGACGTCGTTGCGGGCACCGGGCGTCCCGTCGGCCAGGGGGATGAACTTCGGGACAAGGAACAGCGAAATCCCGCGCGTGCCCGGCGGCGCGTCGGGCAGGCGCGCGAGCACGAGGTGCACGATGTTGTCGGTCAGGTCGTGCTCGCCGTAGGTGATGAAGATCTTCTGGCCGAAGATTCGGTACGTTCCGTCGCCGGCGCGCTCGGCCCTCGATCGCAGCGCACCGAGATCGGAGCCCGCCTGCGGCTCGGTGAGGTTCATGGTCCCGGTCCATTCGCCGGAGGCGAGCTTCGGCAGGTAGAGCGCCTTCAGCGTGTCCGAGGCGTGCGCCTCGATCGCCTCGATCGCGCCGAGCGTCAGCGTCACGCCGACGCCGTATGCGATGGACGCCGCATTCCACATCTCCTGCGTCGCGACGGAGACGAAGGTCGGCAGCCCCTGCCCGCCATGTTCCGGGCTGGCGGTGACGCTGCTCCAGCCGCCCTCGCACCAGCGCCGGTAGGCGTCCCGCCAGCCGGGCGGCATCGTGACGGCACCGTCCCGCCAAGCGGCGCCGGCACGATCGCCCGCGACGTCGACCGGCGCCAGCACCGCCTCGGCGAACCGCCCCGCCTCCTCCAGCACGGCCTCGACCGTTTCGGCGTCCGTGTCGCCGAAGAGTCCGTCCCGCAGGCCCTCCGACAGGCCCGCGACCTTATTCAGCGTGAAGGCCATCTCCGCGACGGGCGCCCTGTACATGCGTGTCTCCTCTTCCCGCCCAGCATCCAGCGGGCGCGTCGGGCTGTCCAGATCGCCGATGGTCGCCCGCCCCCGTCTTTGCGGTTGGCAAAGCGCAGCAGCCGGTGCAGTTGCTGCGCCATGGAGATCATCGAGGCGGGTGGGCTCGCCGGACGCATGGACGAAGTGGTGGCGGCGCTCGCGCGCGGCGCCCTCGTCGCGCTCCCGACGGAGACGGTCTACGGGCTGGCCGCCGACGCCACCAACGGCCTGGCGGTGGCTGCGATCTTCGCCGCGAAGGGCCGCCCGCGCTTCAACCCGCTCATCTGCCACGTCGACGGCCTCGGCATGGCCGCCCGGCACGGTGCGTTCGGTAGCCGCGCGCAGCTCCTTGCGGAACGCTTCTGGCCCGGGCCGCTGACGCTGGTCGTGCCGAAGCGTGCCGGCTCCAACGTCCATCCGCTCGCCACGGCCGGGCTCGGAACGATCGCGCTGCGGGCACCGCTCGGCCCGGCGCGGGAGGTCATCGCCGCCTTCGGTCGCCCCCTCGCGGCGCCGAGCGCCAACCGTTCCGGGCGGATCACGGCGACGAGCGCTGCGCACGTCGTGGAGCAGCTCGGCGAGGCGGTGGCGATCGTCATCAACGGCGGCCCGTGCCGGATCGGGCTCGAATCGACCGTCGTCGCGCTCGACGGGGCACGGCCGCGGCTCCTGCGGCCGGGCGGCCTGCCGGCCGACGAGATCGAGGCGGCGCTCGGCGAGCGGCTCGAACGCGCCGAGGCGAATGCGGCCATCGCCGCACCCGGCATGCTGAAGAGCCATTACGCGCCGGACGCGCAGGTGCGGCTCGAAGCGCGCAGCGTGACGCCCGGCGAAGCCCTGCTCGCCTTCGGCCCGGCGCTCCCCGCGGGCGCCGCTGGCGCGGTGGCCGTGCGCAATCTGAGCCAGGCCGGCGACCTTGCGGAGGCCGCGGCCAACCTCTTCACCCTGCTCGCCGAGCTCGACCGCAGCGGCGCGGCGGTGATCGCCGTGATGCCGATCCCGCGGCACGGCCTCGGCGAGGCGATCAACGACCGGCTGGCCCGCGCCGCCGCACCCCGGCCGCCCTCGCCGGAACGAGCCCGGGATTGACGGGGACGGCGGCGGCCGGTCACATGGCCCCTCACCAGCCAGAGCAGACGAGCACGTGACGACCCTTCTCCTGCACCATCCGATCTTCCTGGAGCACCTCACGCCGGTCGGCCATCCCGAACGCCCGGACCGGCTGCGCGCGGTCGCCGCGGCGCTCGAGCACGAGGCCTTCAACGTGCTCGTGCGGGAGGAGGCGGCCGCGGCCGACCCGGAGGTGGTCACGCTCGCGCATCCGGAGAGCTTCGTCGAGCACATCCGCACCGCGATTCCCGAGGAGGGGCTGACCCGCATCGATGCCGACACCGTCGCCTCGCCGCGGTCGTGGGAGGCGGAGATGCACGCCATCGGCGCCGCCATGCGCGGCGTCGATGCGGTGATGGCGGGCGAGGCGCAGAACGCCTTCGCCGCCGTCCGCCCGCCCGGCCACCACGCCGAACGGCACCGCGCGATGGGCTTCTGCCTCTTCAACATCATCGCCATCGCGGCGCGCCACGCGCAGCGCAAGCACGGGCTGGAGCGCGTCGCGATCGTCGATTGGGACGTCCATCACGGCAACGGCACGCAGGACATCTTCTGGTCCGACCCGAGCGTGCTCTACGCGTCGACGCACCAGATGCCGCTCTATCCCGGCACCGGCGCCGTGTCGGAGACCGGCAGCGGCAACATCTTCAACGCGCCGCTCTCGCCCGGCGACGGCGGCGAGGAGTTCAGGGAGGCGTTCCAGAGCCGCATCCTGCCTGCCCTCCGGGAGTTCAAGCCAGACCTCATCCTCGTCTCCGCCGGCTTCGACGCCCATCATCGCGATCCCCTCGCATCGCTCCGGCTGACCGAGGACGATTTCGCCTGGGGCACCAGGATGCTGATGGACGAGGCCGACCGCGCCTGCGGCGGCCGGATCGTCTCGGTCCTGGAAGGCGGCTACGACCTGCGCGGCCTCGCCGGCTCCGTCGCGGCGCACGTGCGCCAGCTGATGCAGGCGTGAGGAGCAGCGCATTGGCCGAAGCGAACGAACCCGATGTCGCGAGCCTGTCCTTCGAGCAGGCGCTCGCCGAGCTCGAGAAGATCGTGGGCCGCCTGGAGCGCGGCGACGTGGCGCTCGAGGAATCGATCGCGATCTACGAACGCGGCGAGGCGTTGAGGGCCCGCTGCGACGCGCTCCTCCGCCAGGCCGAGGAGCGCGTGGAGAAGATCCGCACCGGCCCGGACGGCGCCGCCGCCGGCGTGGAGCCCTTCGACGAGGCCTGAGGCGGCCGCCGGCGGCGGAACGGCAGAGCTGCAGAAGAAGCTCCTGCCCTTCGCCCCTGCGACAAAGTGGTCGCCGCGGGACAATAGTTGTCCTAACGCAAAGAACGAGAGCTGGATCGGGTCTTTTCTTCTCCCGTCGAAGTGAAACGACGAGAGAGAGAAGGACCAGGACAATGATCACCCGCCGCACTGCTTTGATCGGCGCCGGCTTGACCGCGATCGCGGCGGCTGCGCCCGCCCTCGCCGAGGAAGCTCTGGTGCTGCCGTCGAGCGGAAAGGTCTCGGCGACGGGTCTGGAGCATGTCCAGGCCACGCTCGTCGCCCCGCCCGCCGTGATGGCGCACGAACTGGTCGCGACCGGCGCGCCCAAGGTCGTCGAGTTCCGCATGACGATCGAGGAGAAGGAGATCGTCGTCGACGACGAGGGCACCACCTTCCAGGCGATGACCTTCGACGGCTCGATGCCGGGCCCGACCATGGTCGTGCATCAGGACGATTACGTGCAGCTCACGCTGATCAATCCCGAAACCAACCTGATGCCGCACAACATCGACTTCCATGCGGCGACCGGCGCGCTCGGCGGGGCGCAGCTCACCTTCGTCAATCCCGGCGAGCAGGCGACGCTCCGCTTCAAGGCCACCCGCCCCGGCGTGTTCGTCTACCATTGCGCGCCTCCGGGCATGGTGCCCTGGCACGTCGTGAGCGGCATGAGCGGGACGATCATGATCCTGCCGCGCGACGGCCTGAAGGATCCGGACGGCAACCTGCTGAAGTACGACCGGGCCTATACGATCGGCGAGTTCGACCTCTACATCCCGAGGGACGAGAACGGGAACTACAAGAGCTATGCCGACCTCGGCGATTCCTACGCCGATACGCTGGAGGTCATGCGCACGCTGACGCCGACCCACGTCGTGTTCAACGGCAGCAAGGGCGCGCTCACCGGCGATAACGCCATGACCGCCAAGGTCGGCGAGACGGTGCTCTTCATCCACAGCCAGGCCAACCGCGACACCCGCCCGCACCTCATCGGCGGCCACGGCGACTGGGTGTGGGAGGCCGGCAAGTTCGCCAACCCGCCGCAGAAGGACCTGGAGACCTGGTTCGTGCGGGGCGGCAGCGCCGGAGCCGCGCTCTACACCTTCCTGCAGCCCGGCATCTATGCCTACGTCAACCACAACCTGATCGAGGCTGCGGAACTCGGCGCGACCGCCCACGTGAAGGTCGAGGGCGAGTGGGACGACGACCTGATGGCCCAGATCAGCCCGCCCTCCCCCATCGTCGTGCAGTGACGATCTGAACTCGCGGCCCGCCTCGTGCGGGCCGCGAGCCTCCGGGAGCCGAGATCATGCGCATCCTCACCCGCTTCCTGCCCGCAGCACTGGTCTCCGCCGGGCTGCTCACCATGATCCAGGGCTTCGCGCCCCCGCCCGGCGACAAGGACCTGGTCACGATCGGCAAGGCCGCCGTCACCTATCGCGAGCCGGGCGAGTTCCTGCTCGGCGGCGCGCCGCAGAACGGCCCGCTTGCCGAGATCGCGGCCGAGCGGCCGTTCAGGATCATGAAGCGGCAGGTCACCCGCGGCGAGTACGATTCCTGCGTCGCCGCGCGCGCCTGCAAGCCGCTCGACCGCCCTGGGAAGCCGGACCTGCCCGTGGTGGGCGTCAGCTATGTCGACGCGACCGCCTATGCCGGCTGGCTCTCCGGGCAGACCGGGTACCGCTACCGCCTGCCGACCGACCGCGAATGGGCGCTCGCCGCCGGATCCCGTTACAAGGACGACGCCTATACGGAGGTGAGCGACCCGGCCAACCCGTCGCGGCGCTGGATCGCGGTCTACGAGGCGGAATCCGGTGCGCAGGAGGCGATCGACCCGGAGCCGCAGCCGGTCGGGACCTTCGGCGCGAACGAGAACGGCCTCCTCGACCTCTCCGGCAACGTCTGGGAATGGACCAGCACGTGCTTCGTCCGCCACCAGTCCGACCCGGCGGCTGGACGGGAGACGAAGCACGAGAATTGCGGCGTCCGCATCGCCGAAGGGCGGCACCGGGCCTACATGATCACCTTCTTCCGCGACCCGAAGGCCGGCGCCTGTTCCGTCGGAATCCCGCCCGCCAATCTCGGCATGCGCCTGGTCCGCGACGACCGCGGCTTCCTTGAGGGCGTGCAGGATTATCTGGGGTTCTGATGCGCGCGGCGCTGGTCACGGAGAGCGGATCGCAGCCGGCACGGAGCAGGCCGGTCCCTCCCAGGCGCCGTTTGAATGCACTATCTAGCTGGTGTACTCCCGCCCGAACGACCGACGGAGCGCCAGTGTCCAAGTCCAGTACGCCTCTGCTCGACCGCGTCCGCACGCCGGCCGAGCTGAGGATGCTCTCAGAGTCCGAGCTCCCGCAGCTCGCCGCCGAACTCCGGACGGAGATGATCGACGCCGTATCCGTGACCGGCGGCCATCTCGGCGCCGGGCTCGGCGTGGTCGAGCTTACCGTCGCGCTGCACTACGTCTTCGACACCCCGCAGGACCGGCTGATCTGGGACGTCGGCCACCAGGCCTATCCGCACAAGATCCTGACCGGCCGGCGCGACCGGATCAGGACCCTCAGGCAGCCGGGTGGGTTGTCCGGATTCACGCGCCGCGCGGAGAGTGAATACGACCCGTTCGGCGCCGCCCATTCCTCGACCTCGATCTCGGCCGGGCTCGGCATGGCGGTGGCGCGCGACCTCGCCGGCCGCTCCAGCAAGGTCGTGGCCGTGATCGGCGACGGGGCGATGTCGGCCGGCATGGCCTACGAGGCGATGAACAATGCCGGCGCGCTGAAATCCCGCCTGATCGTCGTCCTCAACGACAACGACATGTCGATCGCGCCGCCGACCGGGGCGATGCGTGCCCATCTTGCGCGGCTCGTCTCGGGCCGGACCTATCTCTCGTTCCGCGAGGCGGCGAAGCAGGTCACGAGCCGGCTGCCGCGCTTCATCCGCGAGAAGGCGCGCCAGACGGAGGAATATGCGCGCGGGTTCTGGACCGGCGGCACGCTTTTCGAGGAGCTCGGCTTCTACTACGTCGGCCCGATCGACGGCCACAACCTCGACCACCTGCTGCCGGTCCTGCGCAACGTGCGCGACGCCGACGAGGGGCCGATCCTCGTCCATGTCGTGACCCAGAAGGGCAAGGGCTACGCCCCGGCCGAAGCCTCCGACGACAAGTATCACGGCGTCTCGAAGTTCAACGTCGTGACCGGCGAACAGGCCAAGGCCAAGGCGAACGCGCCCTCCTACACGAACGTCTTCGCGACGAGCCTCGTCCAGGAGGCCGGCCGCGACGAGAAGATCGTGGCGGTCACGGCCGCGATGCCGAACGGGACCGGGCTCGACCTCTTCGGCGAAGCCTTTCCGAGGCGCCTCTTCGACGTCGGCATCGCCGAGCAGCACGCGGTGACCTTCTCGGCGGGGCTCGCCACGGAAGGGCTGAAGCCGTTCTGCGCGATCTATTCGACCTTCCTGCAGAGGGGCTACGACCAGGTCGTCCACGACGTGGCGATCCAGAACCTGCCGGTCCGCTTCGCGATCGACCGCGCCGGGCTGGTCGGCGCCGACGGCGCAACCCATGCCGGCAGCTTCGACATCGCCTATCTCGGCTGCGTCCCCAACATGGTTGTGATGGCGGCGGCCGACGAGGCGGAGCTCCGCCACATGGTCCGCACCGCAGCGGCCTACGACGACGGGCCGATCGCCTTCCGCTACCCGCGCGGCGAGGGCGTCGGCGTCGACATGCCGGAGCGCGGCGAGGTGCTGGAGATCGGGCGCGGCCGGATCGTGCGCGAGGGCACGACGATCGCGCTGCTCACGCTCGGCGGCCGGCTGCAGGAGGCGCTGAAGGCGGCCGAGATCCTGGAGACGCACGGCCTGTCGACGACGGTCGCCGACGCACGCTTCGCCAAGCCGCTCGACACCGATCTCGTGCTCCGGCTCGCGGCCGGGCACGAGGCGCTCGTCACGGTCGAGGAAGGCTCGATCGGCGGTTTCGGCAGCTACGTGCTGCATGCGCTCGCCGCGGCGGGCCGGCTCGACGAAGGGCTCGCGATCCGCACGCTGGTGCTGCCCGACCGCTTCATCGAACAGAACAAGCCCGAGGCGATGTATGCCGAGGCGGGCCTCGATGCCGCCGCGATCGTCGCCAGGGTCTTCGAGGCGCTCGGCAGGGCGATGCCGCGGCAGGGGTCGGCAAAGGCGTGAGGGGAACGGGAAGATGTCCGGGAGCATGACCGCCGGCGGGGCGCCGATCCGTGACGAATGGGCGCATAGGGCGCGGCCAAAGGCGCCGTCGCGCCATGCCGGGCGCACCGGCATAGTCGGCGCCATGGAACGAATGCTGTTCAGACTCTGGCTCCCGATCGCCGTTGCCGTCGCGCTGACGGTCATGGCGGCCGTCTCGCTCGCGGGTGCGCAGGACGTCCCGCTGCCCGTGAAGGCGGGCGACCTCGCCGTCGAGGCCGCATGGGGCCGTGCGACGCCGCCCGGCGGCAAGACCGGCGCGATCTACGTCACCGTGAAGAACGACGGAACGGAGGCCGACCGGCTCGTCTCGGCCGAAACGCCGGCATCGAGCGACGTCATGCTGCACCGGACGGAGATGGAGGGCGAGATCGCCAAGATGCGCCACGCCGAGCACGGCTTCCCCGTCGAGCCGGGCGGATCGCTGACGATGAAGCCGCGCGGCGACCACATCATGCTGATGTCGCTCAACGCGCCGCTCAAGCAAGGCGAGAGCGTCCCGCTGACGCTCGTCTTCGAGCGCGCGGGCCGCGTCGATCTGACGGCGAGCATCGGGCCGATCGGGGCCTCCGGGCCCGACGGGCACATGGCCGGCGCTAGCGGGCACATGCCCGCCCACGGCCAGCCGATGCCCGGTCACTGAGCGGGAGCGGCGGCTTGCGCACCATCAGGCTCCTCCTCTGGGCGCTCGTGCCGATCGCCGCCTTCGCGGCCGGCGCCTACTATTATTATGCGAGCCAGCGCCCGGCACCGCAGCAGGCCGGCATCGCCGCCGACGCGCCGCTCGGCGGGCCGTTCCGGCTGGTCGACCAGAACGGCGAGCCGGTGACCGAGGCGATCTTTCGCGACAAGCCGAGCGCGGTCTTCTTCGGCTTCACGCATTGCCCCGACATCTGCCCGACGGCGCTTTCCGAGATGGCGGTCTGGATCGAATCGCTCGGCGCGAACGCCGACCGCATGCGCTTCGTCTTCGTGACCGTCGATCCCGAGCGGGACACGCCGGAGGCCCTGAAGGACTATCTCGGCGCCTTCTCCGAACGGCTGGTCGGTCTGACCGGCGAGCCCGAGGCGGTCGACGCCATGCTCCGCGACCACCACGTCTATTACAAGAAGGTGCCGCTGGAGGGCGGCGACTACAGCATGGACCATTCCGCCTCGATCTTCCTCCTGAACGAGAAGGGCGGGCTGGCCGGCACGATCAGCCCGAGCGAGCCGCACGAGGCGGGGCTGGCCAAGCTGCAGCGGCTCGTGGCAAGCTGAGGCCATGATTTCGGAAACGCACGGAACGGCCCTCGTCGTCGCGGCGGCGAGCCTCGTCTTCCTGCTGGCCGGTGCCGGCTGGGCCGCCTACGGCGACGACCTGTTCCTGTCCATGCTCATGGCGCAGATCGCGGGCTGCTTCTGAGTGCTGAGCGGCGTTGCGCCGCCCGCTTGCGCTGCCCATCTAGGCCCTTCATGACCGACAGGATGCGCCTCGACGAAGCCCTCGTCGCCGCCGGGCTCGCGCCGAGCCGGTCGCGCGCGCGCGACATGGTGCTGCGCGGGACGGTCACGGTCGACGGGCAGCCCGGCGACAAGCCGGCGCAGAAGGTGCGGAAGGAAGCCGCGATCGGCGTGGCCGATCCCGCCGCGCGCTACGTCTCCCGAGCCGCTTTGAAGCTGTCGGCGGGTCTGGACGCCTTCGGATACGACCCAAGCGGGCGGATCTGTCTCGATGCCGGAGCCTCGACCGGCGGCTTCACCCAGGTGCTGCTGGAGCGCGGCGCCGCGAAGGTCCATGCCGTCGATGTCGGCCACGGTCAGCTCGACCCGGCGCTCGCCGGCGATCCGCGCGTGGCGAGCCGCGAGGGGCTCAACATACGCGACCTGACGGCGCAGGACCTCGGCGGCGACACGATCGGAGCGCTCGTAGCGGATCTGAGCTTCATCTCGCTCGCCGCCGCGATCGGGCCGGCGCTTTCGCTCGCCGCCCCCGGCGCCTTCGCCGTGCTGCTCGTGAAGCCTCAGTTCGAGGTCGGGCGCGAGGGGATCGGCAAGGGCGGTATCGTGCGCGATCCCGCGCTCGCCGAAGAGGCGGTGCAGCGCGCCGCCGCCTGGGTCGCGGCGCAGCCGGGCTGGAGGATCGACGGCCTCGTCCCCTCCCCGGTCGCCGGCGGCGACGGCAATTGCGAGTTCCTGCTCGGCGCCCGCAATGGCTGAGGCGGTGGTCATCGAATCGCTCGGCCACCGCGGCGACGGCATCGCAAGGACCACGGGCGGCCCGGTCTACGTGCCGTTCGCGCTGCCGGGGGAGCGCGTGCTGATCGAGCGCACGGGCGAACGCGGCCGGCTCCTGGAGGTGCTGGCGCCGAGCCCCGAGCGCGCCGCGCCGCCCTGCCCGCATTTCGGCATTTGCGGCGGCTGCCAGCTCCAGACGATGACGCTCGCCGCGACGCGCGCGCTGAAGCGCCGCTTCGTTCTCGACGCGCTGGCGCGGGAGAGCGTGGACGCGGACGTTGCGGAGACGGTCGGCTTCACGGTGGCGAGCCGGCGTCGGGCGGTTCTGACGGCCATGAAGCTCGCGGACCGCGTGCTGCTCGGGTTCAACGAGCGTCAGTCGAACCGGCTGGTCGATCTCGCCGCCTGCCCGGTGCTCGCACCTGGCATGGTTTCGCGGATGCCGGCGGTCCGGCGCCTCGTCGCTCCGTGCCTGACCCCGAAGAAGCCCGCCCGGCTCACGATGCTCGCAACCGAAAGCGGGCTCGATCTCGCGCTCGATCAGGGCAGCCGGCCCGGTCCAAGGCGGCTCGCGGAGATGATCGCGACCGCGCAGGAGGCCGGAGTAGCGCGGTTCGCCATCGCCGGCGAGCCGGTGGTCACGATCGTCGAGCCGGTTCTGCGGGTCGCGGGCGTCGCCGTCACGCCGCCGCCCGGTGCCTTCGTCCAGGCCTCGACGGAGGCCGAGCGGGCGATGAGCGATCTGGTCGTCGGCCACCTCGCGGGTGCGAAGGCGGTAATCGACCTCTTCGCCGGCTTCGGCACGTTCAGCCTGGCGCTCGCGTCCTTCGCCCAAGTCACGGCGGTCGATTCGTTCGGGCCCGCGCTCGAAGCGCTCGCGGCGGCGACGCGGCAGGCGGCCGGGCTCCGCCCGGTCAAGACCGAACGTCGCGACCTCTTCGCCTTTCCCTATTCGGAAGGCGAGCTCTCCCGCTTCGACGCCGCGGTCTTCGATCCGCCCCGCGCCGGCGCGAAGGACCAGGCCGCGAGGCTCGCCAAGGCAAGGCTCGGCCGCATCGCAGCCGTCTCCTGCAACCCGGCAAGCTTCGCGCGCGATGCGCGCATCCTGATCGGCGGCGGCTTCGCCCTCGATCAGGTCGTGCCCGTCGACCAGTTCGTCTACTCGGCCGAGGTCGAGGTGGTCGGCCTCTTTTCGCGGCCATAGCGCCGCCGCGATCCCCTGATCCTCTTGGCGCGCCGCCGGGGCGCCCCATCTTCCCGATGAGAGACAATGATGGCCGCGACCGCTTTCGAGCTCTGGGCAAACCGCATCGCCTTCGCCGCGCGCCAGAGCGCACGCGTCGCCTGGTATGCGGGCCACGGCGCGGCGATGCGCCGGCTGGTGCGTCGGGTTGAGGCGGAAGGGGCGGCTCCCCGCCGGCCGATCGCGCCGCCCTCGCGCCCGGTCCCCGGCATGGGCACGCTGCTTGGCGACGTCGCAGCCCTCCTCGCGCGCGATCTCGCCAATGTCGAGGCCGGCCGTTATCCGCCGCCGGAGGACGGCGACGGCGATCTCCCGGCGCTGCTGGAGCGCAGCCGTGCCTTCTTCAGGGACGTGCCGGAGGTGGCGCGCCGCCGCAACGCCGACCGGCACCAGGAGGTGCTGGACGAGGTCGGCGCAGCCGCATCGCGCCGCCCGCGCTACTACATGCAGAACTTCCACTTCCAGACCGGCGGCTGGATGACCGAGGAATCGGCCCGGCTCTACGACATGCAGGTCGAGGTGCTGTTCTCCGGCGCGGCCAACGCCATGCGCCGGCAGGCGCTCGTGCCGATCGCGGCGGAGCTCGCCGGCCGCGACCAGCGCCGGGTCGCCTTTGCCGACATCGCCTGCGGTCCGGGCACCTTCCTCACGCAGCTGAGGCGCACCTTCCCGCGCCTGCCGGCGCTCGCGATCGACCTCTCGGAGCCCTATCTCGCGGAGGCGCGCCGGCGCCTCGGGCGCACGCCGCAGGCCTATCCCGTCGTCGCCAAGGCGGAGGCGCTGCCGCTCGCCGACGGCGCGCTCGACCTGGCCACCTCGATCTACCTCTTCCACGAGCTGCCGCCGAAGATCCGACGCGCGGTCGCCGGCGAGATGGCAAGGGTCATGAAGCCGGGCGGCCTGCTCGTCGTCGTCGACTCGTTGCAGACCGGCGACGAGCCGCGCTATGACGGGCTTCTCGAACTGTTCCCCCGCCTGTTCCACGAGCCCTATTTCGCCGGTTATCTCGGCGACCGCCTCGAAGCGGTCTTCGCCGACGCAGGGTTCGACGTGGAGGGCACGGGGAACGCGTTCCTCTCGAAGATCGTCCAGCTCAGGAGACGAACCGAATGATGCGCCGTCTCCTGATCTACCTGGCAGCCGCCGCGCTCATCGTCGTGGGGCTCGCCTTCAGCGTGACGCCGATTCCGCTCGGCGCGCCGCTGATCGGGATCGCGCTCATCATGCTGGTCGCCACGAGCCGGAACGCCGCCCGCTTCATGCTGGCGAGCCGGAAGGGCGTGCCCTTCGTCGACCGCTGCGTCGGCTTCCTGGAGGCCCGGGGCGGCGAGCGCTTCCGCAAGGCCCTGCGGCGCACGCGGCCCGGCCGCCTGCCCAAGCGGACCCTCGGCGTAGCCGGGCGGCTCTGAACCGTCCCCGCCGGATCGCGCTGCGCGTCTCCGAAGCGGGTCAGATCTCCAGGATCTCCGTCTCCTCGATCTCGATGCCGAAGCCGCTGACGCCGACATAGCGGCGCTCGCGCGAGGCGATGAGGCGGATCGAGCGCACGCCGAGATCCTTCAGGATCTGAGCGCCGAGGCCGATCTCGCGCCATTCGAGCTGGCGCGCCTGCGCCGAGCCGTGGCCCTCATCCTCCTGCAGGGCATCGCGCGCCCTGACGCCGGAGCGGGCGACGCCGACGGCTCCCTCGCGCAGGTACACGATGACGCCCCGGCCCTCGTCGGCGAGCCGCTCCACGATCCGGTCGAGCCGGTGGCCGGCGCCGAAAACGTGCTCCGCCACGTCCTCGAGCTGCAGCCGGACGGGCACGCCGCGGCCGTCGCCGATCTCGCCGAAGACGACCGCGAGATGGTGCATCGGGTCGAACGGCGTGCGGAAGGTCACGATCGTCGCCGGCCCGTGCCGCGTCTCCATGACGAAGCTGTCGAGCCGCTCGATCAGGCGCTCGGAGCGTTGGCGGTAGGTGATGAGGTCGGCGACCGACACCGAGCTGAGCCTGTGCTCCTCGGCGAAGCGCGCGACCTGCGCGCCGCGCATCACCGTGCCGTCGTCGTTGACCAGCTCGGCCAGCACGCCGACCGGCGTCAGCCCGGAGAGGCGGCAGAGGTCGACGCAGGCCTCGGTGTGGCCGGAGCGCATGAGCACGCCGCCGTCGCGCGCGATCAGCGGGAAGACGTGCCCGGGCCGGACGAAATCGCCCGGGCCGCTATTGTCGTTGGCGAGGCCGCGCACCGTCGCCGTCCGCTCGTCCGCCGAAATGCCGGTGGTCAGGCCGTGCCGGTAGTCGACGGAGACGGTGAAGGCGGTGCCGAGCGGCGCGTCGTTCGACGCGACCATCGGGTCGAGGCGGAAGCGGCGCGCGACATCGCGGGTGAGCGGCGCGCAGACGATGCCGCTCGTGTGGCGGACGATGAAGGCCATCTTCTCCGCCGTGCAGTGCTGCGCGGCGACGAAGAGGTCGCCCTCGTTCTCGCGGTCGTCGTCGTCGGTCACGACGACGATCTCCCCGCGCTTGAAGGCTTCGATCGCGGCGGCGACCCGGTCGATGGCATCGGTCATGTTGAAATTCTGCTTTCGGATCCGATCTGCGCGCGGTGGCGCAGGTAATGGTCGGCGAGCACGATGGCGAGCATGGCCTCGCCGACGGGTACGGCGCGAATGCCGACGCAGGGGTCGTGCCGGCCCTTGGTGACGACGTCGACGTTCTCGCCCTGCCGCGTCACGCCCTGCACGGGCACGAGCAGGGAGGAGGTCGGCTTCACGGCGAAGCGGACGACGATGTCCTGTCCGCTGGAGATGCCGCCGAGAATGCCGCCCGCCTTGTTGGAGAGGAATTTCGGCAGGCCGTCGGCTCCGGCGCGCATCGGGTCGGCGTTCTCCTCCCCGCGCAGGCGCGCGGCCTCGAAGCCTGCGCCGATCTCCACGCCCTTCACGGCGTTGATGGACATCATGGCCGCGGCGATGTCCTGGTCGAGCTTGCCGTAGACCGGCGCGCCGAGCCCGGCCGGCACGCCCTCGGCCACCACCTCGACCAGCGCACCGACGGACGAGCCGGCCTTGCGAATGTCGTCGAGATAGGTCGCCCAGCGCTCCGCGGTCTGCGGGTCGGGGCAGAAGAACGGGTTCCGGCGGACGGCGTCCCAGTCCCAGGCGGCGCGGTCGATGTCGACCTCGCCGATCGAGACGAGCGCCCCGCGGATCGTGACGCCGGGGAGGAGCTTGCGGGCGACGGCGCCGGCGGCGACCCGCATCGCCGTCTCGCGCGCCGAGGAGCGCCCGCCGCCGCGATAGTCGCGCACGCCGTACTTGGCGTCGTAGGTGTAGTCGGCATGGCCCGGGCGATAGCGGTCGCGGATCCCGGAATAGTCCTTGGAGCGCTGGTCGACATTCTCGATCTGGAGCGCGATCGGCGTGCCGGTCGTCACGAGCCCGCCGGTCTGATCGTCTTCGAACACGCCGGAGAGGATGCGCACCTCGTCCGGCTCGCGGCGCTGCGTGGTGAAGCGCGACTGGCCCGGCCGGCGGCGGTCGAGCTCGGCCTGGATCTCCGCCGCCGAGATCGGGATCATCGGCGGGCAGCCGTCGATGACGCAGCCGATTGCCGGCCCGTGGCTTTCGCCCCAGGTGGTGACGCGGAACAGGTGGCCGAAGGTGTTGTGGGACATTGCCGGGGCGGTTGGACGTGTCGCGCTGTCATAGAAAGAGCGCCGCCGCCGGTCAAACACCGATCGGGGCGCGCCTGCGCTATAAGGGCGCCGCAGTGAATGGAGGTGCCGGAACATGTGCGGCCGCTACGACAACCTGATCGCCCGGCATGCGATGCAGGACCTGTTCCACGCCGAGCGGCTGCCGGAGTCGAACTTCCCGCCGCAATACAACGTGGCGCCGACGCAAGACGTCCCGATCGTGCGACTCGGGCGCGACGGCGTGCGCGAGGTGGTGATGGCGCGCTGGGGACTGATCCCGTTCTGGATGAAGGAATGGCCGAAGAAGCCCTTCATCAACGCGCGCGCCGAAACGGTGGAGAAGATGCCGATGTTCCGCGAGGCCTTCGCCCGGCGGCGCTGCCTCGTGCCGGCGACGGGCTTCTTCGAATGGCAGCAGCGCGCCTCCGGCAAGCAGCCCTACCGCATCACGCGCCGCGACCTGGAGCCCTTCGCCTTCGCCGGGCTGTGGGAGTTCGCGCGGCTCGACGGCCGGGAGATCGTCTCGGCCGCGATCATCGTCGGCCCCGCCAACGAGACGGTCGGCCCGCTGCACGACCGCATGCCCGTAATCCTGATGCCGGAGGACTACGACCGCTGGCTCGACCCCGCCTCCGACCCCGCGGCCCTCAAGGCGCTGCTCCGCCCGGCGCCTGCGGACCTGCTCGAAGCCTACCCCGTCGGCCGGACCGTCAACAGCCCCGCCAACGACAGCGAGGACTGCATCGCCGCGCTCACCGACGAGCCCGGGGCGGACTAGCGCCTCGCAACGCTTCCGCAGAGGCTTCGCCCCCTTCCCTGTCGTCCCGCCGGCCGAGGGCCGCGGCCGTGCTCCACCCCCGCCGTCATCGCGGGACATGCACGCGGATGGCGGCATGCATGGGGATGCCGGGCATGCATGCGGATCGCCGCCCCCGCTCCATTCTCTGTCGTCATCGCCGGACTTGATCCGGCGATCCATGGGGCGCGTACCGTGGGGCGGGGGCTGTGCTGGATGCCCGGGTCAAGCCCGGGCAGGACGACAATGGAAGGCGCAAGCGCAGAGCCCCGGCAGGCATGCGGATCGCCGCCCCCGCTCCCTCCTCTGTCGTCATCGCCGGACTTGATCCGGCGATCCAAGGCAGCGCCGCCGTCGCGGCCAGTGCCTCCTGGATGCCCGGGTCAAGCCCGGGCAGGACGACAGTGGAAGGCACAAGTGCCCGAGCCCGGGAATGCATGCGGATCGCCGCCCCCGCTCCATTCTCTGTCGTCATCGCTGGACTTGATCCGGCGATCCAGCAACAGCGCCGCCGTCGCGGCCGGTGCCCGCTGGATGCCCGGGTCAAGCCCGGGCAGGACGACAGTGGACGACGCAAGCGCCGAGCCCGGGCAGGACGACAGTGGAAGGGGCAAGCGCTCGAGCCCGGGCAGGACGACAGTGGAAGGAGCAAGCGCCGAGGCCCGGGCGCGGCGCCCGATCGGAACCTCCCGGAAACGGGCGGCGGCGCTCCGCCTTCAGCCGACGCGGGCGGTGGTCTGCGGGGCGGGCTCCAGCCGTTCCAGCAGCGCCAGGCGCTGGCGCTCCATCTCGTTCGGCAGGCGATCGCCGAAGATCTGGAAGAACTCCGCCTGGTCGCGCGCCTCCTCCTGGAACGCCTCGCGGTCGACGAAAGTGAGCCGCAGGAAATCCTCCTTCGGGAAGTCCAGGCCCTTCCAGTCGAAGTCCTCGTAGCGCGGCACGTAGCCGATCGGCGTGACGACCGGGTTCGTCGCGCGGCCGCGCACGCGGTCCACGATCCACTTCAGGACGCGCATGTTCTCGCCGAAACCCGGCCAGATGAAGCTGCCGTTCTCGTCCCGGCGGAACCAGTTGACGCGGAAGATCGGCACCGTCTTCGGGAGCTTCTCCTCCAGCGAGAGCCAGTAGCTCCAATAGTCGGCCATGTTGTAGCCGCAGAAGGGCAGCATCGCGAACGGGTCGCGCCGGATCGCGGCCTGGCCGACGGCGGCGGCGGTGGCCTCCGAGCCCATGGTGGCCGCCGCATAGACGCCGTTTTTCCAGTCGAACGCCTGGTAGACGAGCGGGAAGCTGTGCGACAGGCGGCCGCCGAAGATGAAGGCCGAGATCGGCACCCCCTCCGGGCTGTCCCAGTCCGGGTCGATGGTCGGGCACTGTGCGGCTGCGGCCGTGAAGCGGGAGTTCGGATGGGCGGCCGGGCGGCCGGATTCCGGCGTCCAGTCCTCGCCGCGCCAGTCGATCAGATGGGCCGGCTTCTCCTCCGTCATCCCTTCCCACCAGACGTCGCCGTCTTCGGTGAGCGCGACATTGGTGAAGATGACGTCGTGAGTGAGCATCTCCATCGCGTTCGGGTTCGACCTGACGTTGGTGCCGGGCGCCACGCCGAAGAAGCCGCTCTCCGGGTTGATCGCCCGCAGCGTGCCGTCCGGCTGCGGCTTGATCCAGGCGATGTCGTCGCCGACCGTGCGCACCTTCCAGCCCTCGAAGCCCGGCGGCGGGATGAGCATGGAGAAGTTGGTCTTCCCGCAGGCCGAGGGGAACGCCGCCGCGACGTAGGTCTTCTCGCCCTCCGGGCTCTCGACGCCGACGATCAGCATGTGCTCGGCGAGCCAGCCCTCCGCGCGGCCGAGCATCGAGGCGATGCGCAGCGAGAAGCACTTCTTGCCGAGCAGCGCATTGCCGCCATAGCCGGAGCCGAACGAGGCGATCGACTGGTCGTCCTGGTAATGGACGATGTACTTGTGCTCGTCGTTGCACGGCCAGACGACGTCCTCCTGGCCGGGCTCGAGCGGCGCGCCGACGGAATGCAGGCACGGCACGAAATCGCCGTCGCCGAGCTGCTCGAGCACGGCGCTGCCCATCCGCGTCATGATGCGCATGCTGACGACGACATAGGGCGAGTCGCTGAGCTGCACGCCGATATGCGAGATCGGGGACCCGAGCGGGCCCATGCTGAAGGGGACGACGTAGAGCGTGCGCCCGCGCATGCAGCCCTCGAAGAGCGCATCGAGCTTGGCGCGCATTTCCGCCGGATGGACCCAATTGTTGGTCGGACCGGCATCGTCCCGATTCTCGGAACAGATGAAGGTGCGGTCCTCGACGCGCGCGACGTCGTCGGGATCGGACCGGCACAGGAAGGAATTCGGGCGCTTCTCGGGATCGAGGCGGATGAAGGTGCCGGCGGCGACCATCTCGTCGCAGAGGCGGTCGTACTCTTCCCGCGAGCCGTCGCACCAATGGATGCGGTCCGGCTTGCACCTGGCGGCGACCTCCTGAACCCATGCAAGGAGTTTCTTGTTGGTGGTCGGATTTGCGTCCGTCCCTGTCATGGTGCGGTCGTCTCCCTGTGATCTGGCACTGTTGAGGATCCAGCGTTCCGGACCTGCCGTGCCGTAGGCGTCTGCGGTACCTTTGGCAGGGGCAGCCCGCGATTGTCGAGTCCGCTGGCCCAGCTTAGCTGGTCAGTACGTCGTCGCCGACCTGGATACAACCGCATCCATGAACAGCCGGTGCGCCGATTGCCGCAGCACCATCGCCTCGTCATCGGGCGAAAGCTGCGCCTCCTTCACGGTGTCGACCGGCATCGGGTCCGCCATGTCGAACGGGAAGTCGCTGCCGAGCATGACGCGCCGCGCCCCCGCCTCGCCGACCAGGTAGCGCAGCAGCGAGGCGGAATGGGTGACCGTGTCGTAGAAGAAGCGGGCGGCGGACTCCTCCACGCTGCCCTTCATCGCGACCTGCGTCTCCGGCCGCACCAGCCGGCCGCGACGAAGCCGCCCGATGTCGTACTGCAGGAAGCCGCCACCATGGACGAGCAGGATCTTGAGGTTCGGATGGCGCTCCATCACGCCGCCGAAGATCAGGTGCGCCGCGCCGACCGTCGTCTCGAGCGGATTGTGGATCAGGTTGTTGAGGTAGTAGCGCTCGAACTCGCCGCCCGACCCGCCCAGCGAGGGATGGATCGAGACGAAGGCGCCGAGCGCTTCGGCTTCCGCCCAGAACGGCTCGAGCGAAGGATCGTCGAGGAACACGCTGTCGCTCACCGACGGCTTGATCTGCACGCCGAGTAGGCCGAGGTCGCGCACCACCCAGCGCAGCATCTCGGCCGCCTTCTCCGGCGACTGCAGCGGGACGGTGCCGATGCCGACCAGGCGGTCGGAATGCTCGCGGACGGAATCCGCGATGGCGCGGTTGAGCTCCTCGGCGAACCAGATGCCGTCGGCTTCCGGCAGGTGATAAGCGGAGAGCGCCACCCAGGGCGCCACGAGCTGGGCCGCGACGCCCTGCTCCTCCATGGTCCGGAACCGGATCTCCATGGAATCCATGCCGGGCAGCACCGGCGCGCGCATCGTCTTCCCGCCGAAGACGAGGAACCTCTTGCCGTCGCGCTCCTCCAGCCCGAAGCCCGCACGCGGGCTCGAGGCGAGCCGGGACAGGAAGCTTGCCGGGGTGATGTGCGTGTGGATGTCGAGCGGGCCGGGTCGGAGGTTGGCGAGGGGGTCGGTCATGGTGGGGTCTGTCATCTCTGGTGACGATTTCGGGTCGGCGGGAGCGGCGCTCGCGCCGCCCGGATTGCTCCGCCTGCGCCTGAGCGCGCCGCGCGGGTCCTTCCGGACCAGCGCCGCCACGCTCCGCGGGCTCGAACGGCGGCTGCGGCCGCCGTCAGCTCAGGGCTTGACGACCGTCAGCTCCAGCGGCCAGTCGTCGACGCACTCCTTGCCCGTCTCGGTGACGATGAAGGTGTGGCCCACGAACATGCCGAACATGCCGTCTGCGCTGATCGGGTTCGGCTCGGGCATGAGCACCATTCCCGGCTTCATCACCTCCTCGAACGGCTCGACGTCGATATGGTCCTGAAAGACGTGCGGCCCGTCGGACACGAAATCGATGCCGTGGACGTGGATCGGCCGCGACTGGACGCCCTTCTCGCGGAAGAACTGGCCGGCGATCCTGAGCTCGTCGACCGGCTTGCCCGGGTCGATCGCCGCGATCATCCGCTCGTAGCCGGGCTTCGCGATCTCGTCCCAGAACTGCCGCAGGCGGGCCGGGGGCTCGCCGAGGCAGATCGGCTGCCCGATCTGGGCGCTGTAGCCGCGATAGCCGGCGGCGAGCTCCATGAGGACCATGTCGCCCTCCTGGAGCACCCGCGACGAGGGCCGCGGATTGCCGAACACCTGGGCCGGGTCCGACATCGGCGTCGAGCCGATGATCAGGAAGTCGATGTCGCCGTTGCCTTCCAGGATCGCCGCGCCGGCGGCGGCCCGGAGCTGGTACTCGGTCACGCCCGGCTTGAGGCGGTCGACGATGGCCTGCATGGCGTTGGTGCAGAGCCGGCCGGCATGGCGGACGCAGTCGAGTTCCTCGGCGCTGTGCACCGAGAGCAGCTCGTGCATGATGCCCTTGGTGAAGACGAGCTCCGCCTCCGGCAGCGCCTTCCTCAGCGCCTCGTACTGGTTGACGGGCAGGTAGTCACCGTGGCGCGGGTCGATCTCGAGGAGCCCGATCCGGCCCTTCTCGTAGCCGAGCTCGCGGATGCGCTCGGCCATCACCACGCCGAACTGGCCGTTGCGGCTCGGCCGCACGTCGCTGAGGGCGCCGGCCGTCTCGCGCCGCACCGCCTCGCAATGCGTGCCGCCCATCGAATAGACGAGCGTCGGCTCGCCCTCGCGCGGGAACACGACGTAATTGGCGAGCGCGTGCCATTCCCAATGGCCGGACAGCCAGATCATGCCGCCGCCGAAGCTCCAGTGGCTCGGGCCGCCAGGGCAGATCGCCACGTCGAGGTTCAGCTCCTGCATCTTGGCGCGGAGCGCATTGTGGCGGCGCTGGTATTCCTCCCTGGAGAAGTGCTCGTAGACGGCTTCCCGGTAATAGGGCGTGCCGCGCATGCCGTTGAAGGACGGACCGTGGTCCAGGCGGGTGCGAAGCTCCTCCCAGGAAAGGGAGGAGCCCGCGCGAGGGGGTGCGACGTTCATCGGATCAGAGCTTGCAGCCGTTGATTTCGGTCTCGCCGCCGGCGCGCTCGACCGCTTCCTTGGCGACCGATTCGTCGACGATCTGCTCGTAGCTCGGCTTGGACTCGGCCGGGATGTCGCCGATCTCGACGCCGAAATTCGCAGACCATTCCGTGCGCGCGCGGTCGAACCCGGTGTTCACCGCCCAGACGCAGTTCTGGGTCAGCACGTCGAGCGCGTAGTTGACCGCATCCTCGGGCTTCTCGGTTTCCTTGGCGATGATCGGCACGACCTTCTCGCGCTCCTGGTACATCGCGCGGTTGGCCTCGATCATGGCGGCCATCGCGTCGATCAGGAGCTCGCGGTCGCGCGCGACGAAGCTGTCGGCCGCACCGTACATGTTGAAGACGTAGTTCGGCATCTTTTCCGCCAGCACGGCGAGGACGCGAACGTCCGGCTTCTCCTTCTGGGCGATGTAGACGTCCTCCGGATGGAGCGAGACGCCGTCGAGCTGCCCGGTGAGAAGGCCCGGCAGCCGGCCGGCGAGGCCCTGCGACACCCAGACAGCGTCGTCGACGGTCAGGCCGGCATCGGCGAGCATGGTGCGGCCCATCCGCCAGTTGAAGCCGCCGACCCCGCCTCCGGCCGCCGAAAGCCGCCTGCCCTTCAGGTCGGCCGGAGTCTGCACGTCCGCACTCACCGTATAGGACTGCGGCAGGCGCGGCGCGAAGCCCCAGAGCTGATGCGCCTTCATGCCGTTGCCGACCATGATGTCGGTGACGTTGGCGATGATCTGGCCCTGCTGGAGCGCGGCGGAGAGCGCGGCCGAGGCACCGCCCTCGAAGGCGATGATCTCAGGGGCAATACAGTGCTTCTCGAAGAGGCCGAGGTCGCGCGCCACGTAAGGCGTCGTGTGGACGACGTTCGGCGGCACGACGGCCACGCCGATCTTCAGCGGCCGCATCTCGCTGCACTGCTTCTGCTGAGCCTCAGCCGCGCCCGCGGCGGCGCCCAAGGCGATGCCGGAAGCCAGCAGAACCTTCAGTCCATACCTAGAGATCGACATTTCCCTTCCCTCCCATGACGCCCGGCTTCAGCCGGGCTGTCGAAAAGCTCAGTCCCGTTCGCGGGCGGCGGTCCAGGGGGCGACCCGCTTCTCCAGCACCCGCAGGAGCGCGGTGAGCGTCACCCCGAGGATGCCCAGCGCGACGATCGGCACGAACATCGTGTCGACCTTGTAGGTCGTCGCCGCGCGCTGGATGAGGTAGCCGATGCCGGAGATCGCGGTGTAGAGATCGGCGATCACCATGCCGATCAGGCCGCGGCCCACGGCGAGCCGCAGCCCCGTGACGATGAAGGGCAGCGAGGCCGGGATGATGATGTGGCGCCACATCTGCCCTTCCGAGCAGCGGAACGCCTTGCCCACCTCGAGCAGCTTCGGATCGACGTTTTTCACGCCCTGATAGGTGTTGATCACCATCGGGAAGAACGCGAACAGGAACAGGATCACCGTCTTCGCCGTGGTGTCGTAGCCGGCCCACAGCACGATCAGCGGCACGAGCGCCACCATCGGCGTCGAATAGAGGAAGGTGATGTACATGTCGAAGGCGAGGTCCGCCGTCCGGTACCGGGCGAGGAGCAGCCCGATGCCGATGCCGGCGATGCAGGCGCTCGCCAGCCCGTAGAACAGGACGACCAGGCTCGGCCAGAGATAGTGCCAGAGCTCGCCGCTGCCGATCATGCGGACGGCCGCATGGAAGACCTTCACCGGGGTGGTGAAGAGGATCGGATCGATCTGCGAGCCGGCGATCTGCCAAAGGCTCAGGAAGACGGCGAGCGAGGTGAGCCGGATCACCAGCGCCCGGATGCCGTCGCGGCGGCGGCGGTCGGCGGCCGCCTTGCGGGCCCGGATCTGGTCGTCGCCGTAATCGGCGACGTCCGGCGGGGCGACGGCGGCTGTCGGGATCGTGGACATCAGGCGGCCGCCTCCATATCGCTGCGAGTGCTGCGCTGCGGGCGCAGCTCGTTCCAGATGTGCGCACGGATCTCGGCGAAGCGGGGATCGGCGCGGATGGCGTTGACGTCGCGCGGCGTCGGGAACGGGACGTCGATGATCTCCTTGATGCGCCCGGGCCGGGCCGACATCACCGCGATGCGGTCGCCGAGGAGGATCGCCTCGTCGATCGAGTGGGTGATGAAGACCATGGTCTTGCGCTCCTCCGGCCGCTGCATGAGGCTGAGGAGCTCCTCCTGCAGGACCTCGCGCGTCTGCGCGTCGAGCGCGGCGAAGGGCTCGTCCATCAGGAGCACGGACGGGTTCATGGCGAGTGCGCGGACGAGGCCGACGCGCTGCTGCATGCCGCCGGAGAGCTGGTAGGGATAATGGTCCTCGAAGCCGTGCAGGCCGGCGAGGTGCAGATAGTGCCGCACGCGCTCGCGGACGGTGGACTGCGCCACGCCCGCCATTTCGAGCCCGAAGGCGGCATTGTGGTAGACGGTCTTCCAGGGCAGCAGCCCGAAATGCTGGAACACCATGGCGACGCCGTCCGGCGGGCCTGCGACCGGTTTGCCGTGGACGAGCAGCTTGCCTTCCGAGACGTCGGTCAGGCCGGCGATGCAGCGCAGAAAGGTTGTCTTGCCGCAGCCGCTCGGGCCCACGACGCACAGGATCTCCTGCGCCTTAACGCCGATGTTGAGCCGCCTGAAGGCGACGACCGCGCCGTCCAGGAAGAGCTTGCTGGCGTTCTCGGCCTCGATCGCAGCAATGTCCTCGGACCCCGTTCGGGTCATGCGCGCGCCCTCCCTTCTCCGTCGCGTTCGCGTGCGGCTCTTGCGGCCAGCATCTATGCGAACGATTGCACAGTTTTATTCCGACAGGGCGATGCGGGCAAGATCAAAATCGAGGCGAAAGAATTCTTTCGGCCGGCAGGACCGTTGCCGGCATCGGCCGGCAGCCGCTCCGTCAGCCGATCGAGCGGATCTCCTGCAGCACCGAGTCGTCGATGCGCAGGCCCGCGGCTCCGGCGTGCTCGCGCAGACGCCGCCCCCTCGCCCCGGGCACGCGGGCGCCGTCGGCCTCGATGCGGGCGGCGATCTCGCCGAAACGGGCGGCGGCCGTCTCGCCCCCGACACGCGCCGGATCGATCGCGATGATCGTCTGGCCGACGCCCGGCGGCGCGCCCTCGGCGTCGAAGAAGGAGGTCGCCTCGTAGGCATAGTTGGCGCCGACGAGGCCGGCGGCGAGCATCTCGATCATCAGCGCGAGCGCGGTGCCCTTGGCGTCGCCGAGCGGGACCATCGTGCCGGCGAGTCCGGCGGCGGGATCGGTCGTCGGGCGGCCCTCGCTGTCGAGGCACCAGCCCTCCGGGATCGGCTCGCCCTTCTGCTTCGCGGCCATCACCTTGCCGCGCGCCACCTTGGAGAGCGACAGGTCGATGACGACCGGCGGCCGCCCTGCGCAGGGCGCGGCGAAGGCGATCGGGTTGGTGCCGAAGAGCGCGGTCCTGCCGCCGAAGGGCGCCATGGCCGAGGGCGTGTTGGCGAAGACGAGGGCGACGAGCCCCGCCTCGGCGAAGTCCTCCGCGACGAGCCCCATCACGCCCGAATGGTGCGAGCGGTGGATGCCGGCGAGCGCGATGCCCTGCTCGCGCGCGATCGCCGGGAGCTCGGCGACCGCCCGGTCGAGCGCCGGATAGGCGAAGCCGTTCGCGGCGTCGATCATGAGCACGCCCGGCGCGGTGCGCGCGGCGCGCGGCTCGGCGAAGCCGTCCACCTTGCCGGACTTCGACTGCGCGGCATAGCTTGCGACACGGCGGAGACCGTGGCCGGACTGGCCGCTCGCCTCGGCCCGGACGAGGGCCTTCGCGACGGCCATCGCATTGCCGGGCGCCGTCCGAGAACGCTGCAGGGCGTCGGCGACGAGCGCGCGCGCGTCGTCGAGCGAGATGGTCGTGCCGGTCATGAGCGGCGTTCCAGATGGCGCAGCACGTTGGCGGCGGTGAGACTCGACACGCGGACGTTCGACTCGGCCGTCAGCCCGGCGATGTGCGGCGTGAGGATGAGGTTCGGGACGTCCGCGAAGCGGGCGGCGGCGTCGGCCTTGAGCGGCTCGCCCTCGAAGACGTCGAGCGCGGCGCCGCCGAGCCTGCCCGCCTTCAGCGCCGAGGCGATGGCGGCCTCGTCGACGACCCCGCCGCGGGCCGCATTGATCAGAATCGCATCGGGCTTCATCCGGGCGAGCGCGGCGCCGTCGATCATCCGCCGTGTACCCTCCGTCAGGGGCACGTGGAGGCTGACCACGTCCGCCTCCCGAAGGAGGGCGTCGAGGTCGCGCCGGCCGGCGTTCCGCCACGCCGGATCGGCCTCGGGGAGGAGCGGGTCGTAGGCGATCACGCTCATGCCGAGCGCGGCCGCGCGGCTCGCCGTCTCGCGCGCGATCGAGCCGTAGCCGACGAGCCCGAGCACCTTGCCGCTCGTCTCGCGGCCGTCGATCAGCCGCGCGCGCGGCCAGCCGCCGGCGATCATGTCGGGCGTCGCGAACCAGGCGCCGCGCAGGAGCACGAGCGCCGCGGTGACCACGTATTCGGCGACGGAGAGGTCGTTCGCGCCGGACGCCGGGTAGACGGCGATGCCGCGCGCCTCGCACGCCGCCATGTCGATGTTGTCGAGCCCGACGCCGAGCCGGCCGACGCATTCGAGCCGCGCGCCCGCCTCGAGCACCGCGCCCCGCACCTGCGTCCGGTTGCGCACGACGAGGGCGCGGGCCTGCCGCACGGCCTCCGCGAGCGCCGCCGGGTCATCGACGAGCGCCGGGTCGTAGAGTGTGTCGAAGCGCGCCGCGAGGTCGGCGACGGCGCCCTCCTCCATGAATTCGGAGACGACGATATCGGGCAATGATTTCTCCAGGGGTCAGAAAAGCTTGGTGGCCGGCAGCGGCACCATCAGAAGGTGTCGGAAGAGGGCGTAGAAGCCGATGACGATGAGGAGGCCGGATCCGGCGAAAAGCACGACCCGCTTCGGCGTCCACGGATCATGCATGGCGACGACGAGGAGCGCCATGAACATGACGAGCATCGCGGGGACGAAGCCGAACGCCATCATGAGGAGCGCCGCGCCGATCATGATGATGGGCAGCGCGATCCGCCGCGGCATGGATCCGGTGAGCGCTTCCGGCGCCGAGCCGATGCCGAGCGCCGCCCGCACCGCCACGACGAGGCTGGCGCCGATGAGCACGATCGCGACGGTCACCGGGAAGGCTGCGGAATCCGGGTCGCCGTAGCCCCGAGAATCGAGGAGCGCGGCGACGCCGACCCCGGCGAGGAACAGCGCCGCGGCCGCAGTCGACCAGTTCGCGGGCCCGCGCGCGGGCTTCAGCACCGCCACCGCCGGCGCGCCGCTCCGCCGCGCCTCCCACCACGCCTTGGCGGCGGGGTAGAACAGCGTCAGCAGCGTGAAGGCGATGATGGCGAGGCTGATCGGCCGGCCGAAGAACATGCCCGGCAGGTCGCCGATCGCCGTGCCGATCGTCCAGGCCTGGACGAAGCCCTGCTCGGCGATCGGGCCGAGGATGAGGCCGAGCACGATCGGGGAGACCGCGAAGCCGAAGCGCGAGACGATCCAGCCGGCAATGCCGAGCAGCACCATGATGATGACGTCCGAGCCGCTGTTGCGGATCGCGTAGGTGCCAATGATGGTCATGAAGGCGACGGTCGGGACGAGCACCGCCTTCGGGATGGTGATGATGGTGCGGTAGGCGTAGCGGCCCAGCAGCAGGCCCGTCGGCAGCATCAGGATGGTGGCGAGCACCAGGCCCCAGATGAAGGTGTAGGCGATCGCGCCCTGCGCCTCGAAGAGCTTAGGCCCGGTGCGGATGCCCTGCACGAGCAGCGCGCCCAGGATCACCGCGTCCGGCGGCGTGCCGGGAATGCCGAGGACCAGCGTCGGGATGAAGCCGCCGCCGACGGTGGCGTTGTTGGAGGATTCCGAGGCGATGATGCCGCCCGGCTCGCCGCGGCCGTAATGCTGGTCGCGCCGCGCCGTGCGCCGCGCTTCCGAATAGGCGACGAGCGACGCGATGGAGCCGCCCGCGCCGGGCAGGATCCCGACCACAGTGCCGATCACGGAGGAGCGCAGCACGTTGAACTTCTGCCGCATCGTGATGGCGATGGCCTCGCGCAGGCGGAATCCTCGCGGCGCCTGGTTCTCGTCGAGCTTCAGGTGCCGGTCGGGCGTGGCGGCGAGGTCGATGAGGACAGGAATGCAGTAGAGGCCGATCAGCGCGGCGACGATCTGGATGCCGCCGACGAGCGTCTGGCTGCCGAAGGTCAGGCGGACGTCGGAGGAGACCGCCGCAACGCCGACGCAGGACAGGAGCAGCCCGAGCGCACCGCCCGCGATCCCCTTCCAGACGCTGCCCTCCGAAAGCGCGGCGATGAGCGAGAGGCCGAAGATCGCCAGCCAGAAATACTCCACCGGCCCGAAGGCGAGCGCCACGCGCGAGAGCGGCGGCGCGAGCGTGAGCAGGAAGAGCGCCCCGACCAGGCCGCCGACCACACTCGCCAGGCAGGCGACGGTGATCGCGAGATCGCCGTCGCCGCGTTGCGCCATCGGGTAGCCGTCGAAGGTGGTGGCGATCGCCGAGGGCGTGCCCGGCGTGTTGAGGAGGATGGCCGAATAGGCCCCGCCGTAGATGGCGCCGGTATAGATCGCCCCCATCAGGATGAGGGCGGAGGCCGGCTCCATCGTGAAGGTCAGCGGCACCAGGACGGCGACCGCCATCGTGGCGGTCAGCCCCGGGATCGAGCCGATGACGGTGCCGGCGACGACGCCGAACAATGCGAAGAGCAGGTTCAGCGGCGTCAGCGCGGCGATCAGATGTTCGAGACCGGTCACGACCGCCCCCTCATGGTTCGCGACCCGTCTCGTCTACTTCAGGATGCCCGCTTCACGGGCGGCGGCCAGATAGGCCTCCTTCTGCTCGTTCATGTAGGCGTCCATCTCCTCGTAGGGGATGTCGATGAGCGCGAAGCCGCCGTCGAGCATCTGCTTGCGGAAGGCCTCGTCCTTGTTGACCTCGCCGATCATGTCCGACCACGCCTTGCGGTGCTCCTCCGAGACGCCGCTCGGCACCGCGATGCCGCGGAGCGCGCCGCCGACCATGTCGAAGCCGAGCTCCTTGAAGGTCGGCACGTCCGGGAACAGCGGGTGACGCTCCTCCATCGCGACGGCGAGCATGCGGACCTGCTCGCCCTGGGCCGCGCCGACGGTGGTGTAGCCCCAGGAGGCGACGACCTGCTCGCCGAGCATGGCGGTGGTGGCCGGCCCCGTGCCGCCGAACGGCACGTAGGTGGTCTTGATGCCGGCGAGCTCGTCGAAGCGCACCTGCGCGAGGTGGTTCGCGGTGCCCTTGCCGGAGCCGGAGAACGTCACGCGGCCCGGGTTCTCCTTGGCGTAGGCGATCATGTCCTCGAGCGTCTTGAACTGACTGCCGGCCGTCACCACGATCGCGTCCGGGGTGTACTGGAACCAGTAGACGGGGACGAGGTCCTCCATCTTGTAGCCGACGTCCTTCTCGGCCGGCTGGATCACCACATGCGGCAGGTTGATGCCCATGATGGTGTGGCCGTCGCTGTTCAGGCTGTTGAGCTGCGCCCAGCCGACCGCGCCGCCGCCGCCTTCCTTGTAGGAGACGACGAGGTCCTGGCCGAACTTCTGCTTGAAGAAGGGCTGCTGCAGGCGCGCGGCGATGTCCGACTCGCCGCCCGGGCCGAACGGTATGATGTAGTCGACCGGCTTGTCCGGGAAGGCCGCGGCGGTGCCGACGCTCGCCAAAGCCACGGCAGCCGCCGCGACGATCGTCCTGGTGCTTCCGAAAAATCGCATCCCGTTTCTCTCCCTTGTCGGTCCTGGACGGATGTCCCTGGGTTGCCTGCATGAAGCAGGGGCCGGTCAGTGCGCGATCATCACGACCGCGGCCAGCGTGAAGACAAGAAGCACGATCGTGGTGCCGACGGCAACGAAGACGGGCGGAAATCCCACCTTCGCGATCTCCTTCAGCGACGTGGAGAGGCCGATCGCGGCGACCGCGGCGATGAGGCACCAGCGCGAGAGCCCGACGAGCGGCTCGCGGATCGCCTCCGGCACGATGCCGAACGAGTTCACGACGACGAGCGCGGCGAAGACGATCGCGAAGACCGGGATCGGCAGCTGCCGGGTCTCGCCGCCGGTGCGGGACCGGGCGAACAGCATCGAGACGATGAAGACCACCGGCAGCAGCAGCGCGACCCGGAAGAGCTTCACCACCGTCCCGGTGTCGCCGGTGAGATCGGACACGGCGTAGCCCGCGCCGACCACCTGCGCGACGTCGTGGATGGTCGCGCCGACGAGGATGCCGATCTGGTAGCGGTCGAAGCCGAGGGCGTGGAAGAGCGCCGGGTAGATGACCATCGCGATGGTGGAGAGCGTCGTCACCGCGACCACGACGAAGATCGTCTCGCGGTCGGATTCCGGGCGGCGCGGCAGCACGGAGGCGATGGCGAGGGCGGCCGAGGCGCCGCAGATCGCGGTGGCGCCGCCGATCAGCGTCCCGAAGCGCGCGCCGCGGCCGACGAATCGCGCCAGGGCCACCCCGGACAGGATCGTCAGCACCACGCCCGCGACGACGAGCTCGACCGTCTGCAGCCCGAGCGCGACGACGTCGCTCGCCGCGATCCTCAGCCCGAGCAGCGCGATGCCGATGCGCAGCACCCGCTTCGACGTGAACTGGATGCCGGCTGGGCAGCGGCCCGCCTCCGACAGGAAGTTGAGGGCCATGCCGAGGAGCAGCGCCAGCAGCATGACCGGGCCGCCATAGGTCTCCGACACGAAGGAGGCGGCGGCCGCGACCGTCAGCGCCACCGCGAAGCCCGGACCGATGCGGCCGAGCTCGTCGCGAAGGCGGTCCGGCCAGCCGGCCGGCGGAGACAAGGTCATGGCAGATGTCCTCGCCGGGCGGGCGTTCGCCGCGAGACCCGGCGCAGAAACCGGAGGGGCCGGCGCGACGAGGCGCCGGCCCGTGACTGCGCAGGGCCGGTCAGGCGCTGCGGTAGAGCTTCGTCATGACGAACTCGCGGTGGCCGAGGGCCTCCGCCGCCGTGTTGCGGCCGTTGGCCGTGCGCACGACCATGTCGATCAGCGCGTCGCCGGCCTGGTCGATGGTCATCTCGCGGCGTAGGATGCCCGAGACGTCGACGTCGACGTGCTCCGACATGGTCCGCACCGTGCGCGGATTGGCGGTGATCTTGATCACCGGCACGATCGGGTTGCCGATGACGTTGCCCTGCCCGGTCGGGAAGGTGTGGATGACGTAGCCGCCGGCCGCCATCAGCGTCACGCATTCGGCCGCCGCCGACGAGCTGTCCATGAAGTAGAGGCCCGGCCCGGCCTTCGGCGCCTCGGCCGGCTCCAGGATGTCGATGTAGCGGCACTCGCGGCCGATCTTCTCCAGATTGCCGAGGGCCTTCTCCTCGATGGTGGACAGGCCGCCCTCGATGTTGCCCTTGGTCGGCTGGCTCTCGGAGAGGTCGTCCACCTTGTTCGCCTCGATGACCTCGTCCTGGTAGGCCTTCCACATCTTGTACCAGCGCTCGCCGACCTCCGGCGTCGCCGCGCGCTCCTTGCAGATGTGCTCGGCGCCAGTGATCTCCGACGTCTCGCCGAAGCAGCCGTAGATGCCGGCCGGGATCAGCTTGTCGTACATGTTGCCGACCGTCGGGCACGAGCCGAGGCCGGTCGTGGTGTCGCTCTCGCCGCACTTGGTGGAGACCCAGAGCTCGGAGACGTCGCACTCCTCGCGCTGCTGCTCGGTCGCCCAGTGGACGAACTCCTTCGCCTTGCGCGAGGCGTCCATGATCGTCTTCAGGTCGCCGTTCTGCTCGATCCAGAAGCCCGCCACCGGCTTGCCGGTCTTGGCGATGCCCTCGACGATGCGGTTGGTCCAGCCGGGCTCGATGCCGATCACGATGCAGGCGGCGACGTTCGGGTTCGAGCCGGTGCCGATCATCGTCCGGAAATGCAGGTCGAGATCCTCGCCGAACTGCAGCCGGCCATAGGCATGCGGCAGCGCCATCGTGCCCTTGATGTTGTTCGCGACGCTTTCGCAGGCGGCGTTCGAGATGTCGTCGACGGGCAGGATGACGACGTGGTTGCGGACGCCGACGCGGCCGTTCTCGCGCCGGTAGGCCATGATCTTCTGATTGCCGTTGAGAGCCATGCTGGCCTCCGTGTCTGGTCCCGGCGCTCTGTTACCGAGCCGCGCGGGCGAAATTGCGGGTGTGGGGGCTTCGCCGACCGGCTGCGCTTACCAGCGCTTGGTCTTGAGGTTGTGGACGTGGACGTGGGCGCCCTTCTCCACATCGGCGACGAAGCGGCCGATGTCCTCGCCGTACTTGATCGCGGTGTCGCCGGACTTCAGGTCCTTCAGCGCGATCTTGTGGCCGATCGGCACGTCGGACTTGGCCGTCAGGTTGAACGAGGAATTGTCGGCGGTGACGACGCACAGCATGTCGGTTCCGGCCTTCAGGCCCTCGACGACGACGACGCCGACATTGTCGTCATGCTCGTGTACGAGCAATTGCGGAATGCTCATTCGGTGCTCCCTCTCGCGGTGGTGGGGTGTATCTTATATAAGACATAAGATACGGACCGCTTCCGATGTCAACCGGGGGCGTGCTAAGTTGATGATGCGCGTCGGCCCATGGAGGCGGAAATTTCCGAAACGGCATTCGAACTCCGCCCGCTCTACCGCCAGGTGCGCGAGGCCATGGTGTCGCGGCTGATCGACGGGCGCTGGCAGCCCGGCCAGATGCTGCCGAGCGAACAGCAGCTCGCGGTCGAGATGGGGGTGAGCCAGGGCACCGTACGCAAGGCGCTCGATTCGCTCGCCGCAGACAACCTCGTCATGCGCCGGCAGGGCCGCGGCACCTTCGTGGCCGAGCCCGAGGAAGGGCGCCTCCTGTTCAAGTTCTTCAAGCTGACCGCCGATGACGGCCGGCGCCGGCTGCCCGACAGCACCGTCACCGCGCTGGTGAAGACCAAGGCGAGCGCTGCCGCCCGCGCGAAGCTCGGCCTGCCGCCGCGCGGCCTGGTCTGGGACCTGCGCCGCACCCGCTTCCTCGACGGGCAGCCGGTGATCGCCGAGGAGATCGTCCTCCCCGCCGGCCGCTTCCCCGCGCTCGACCGCGTCGAGACGGTGCCGAACAACGTCTACGCGCTCTATTCGGCGCGGTTCGGGTTGACCGTCGCGCATGCGGTGGAGCGGCTGAAGGCGGTGGCTGCGACCGCGGCCGACGCCGAGCAGCTCGGCTGCCCGGCCGGCACGCCGCTCCTCCTTATCGACCGCATTGCCTACGGGCTCGACGAGGCGCCGATCGAATGGCGCGTCTCCCGCTGTCTGACCGACGCCTTCCACTACGGCGTCGACCTGAAATAGCCACTCGCGTCGCTTCCTGCGGCCAGCGCGCTTGCCGCTCCGGCCCTGCCTTTGTATGACTTCTATAAGATACAAAAGACGTCCGCGGAGGCCCGGCGCTGTCCGCGATCGCGGCCGCGCCCGGCCGCAGCCGAGCGAAAGCGTAAGGGAGCACGGACCTTGGGTCAGCCGCAGATCGATCTCTCGCCTAAGGTTTCCGACGAGGTCCGCCAGACCACCTGCTACATGTGCGCCTGCCGGTGCGGGATCAACGTGCATCTGCGCGACGGCAGGATCCGCTACATCGAGGGCAACCGGGACCATCCGGTGAACCGAGGCGTGCTGTGCGCCAAGGGCTCGGCCGGCATCATGCAGCACTACTCCCCCGCCCGCCTGAGCAAGCCGCTCATGCGGGTCGGCGAGCGCGGCGCGGGCGAGTTCCGCGAGATCGAATGGGACGAGGCGTTGGCGCTCGCCACCGACTGGCTTCGCCCGATCCGCGAGCGCGACCCGAAGAAGCTCGCCTTCTTCACCGGCCGGGACCAGAGCCAGGCGCTGACCGGCTGGTGGGCGCAGCAGTTCGGCACGCCGAACTTCGCCGCCCATGGCGGCTTCTGCTCCGTCAACATGGCGACCGCGGGCATCTACACCTTCGGCGGCTCGTTCTGGGAATTCGGCGAGCCGGACTGGGAGCGCGCAAGATACCTGATGATCTTCGGCGTCGCCGAGGACCACGATTCCAACCCGATCAAGATCGGCCTGTCGAAGCTGCGCGCGCACGGCGCGAAGATCGTCGGCGTGAACCCGGTCCGCACCGGCTACAACGCGATCGCCGACGAGTGGATCGGCATCACGCCGGGCACCGACGGCCTGTTCGTGCTCGCCATCGTGCACGAGCTCCTGCGCACCGGCCGGATCGACCGCGACTATCTCGCCCGCTACACGAACGCCGCCTGGCTCGTGATCCAGGATCCGGACGGCACTGAGGACGGCCTGTTCGCCCGCGACGCCGAAGGCGTTCCGCTCGTCTTCGACGAGGCGGCCGGCGGCCTCGCGCCGCACAAGTCGGCGGGCGCGAAGGTGCGGCTCGAGGGCGAGGTCGCGCTGCCGGACGGACGGCGCGCAGTGCCGGTCTTCGCGCTCCTTTCCGCCAAGTACGCGGCGCCCGATTACGCGCCGGAGCGCGCGGCGGAGCCGACCGGCGTGCCGGCCGCAACGATCCGCCGCATCGCCGAGGAGCTCGCCCGCACCGCCTTCGAGGAGGAGATCGTGCTCGCCCGGCCCTGGACCGACTGGAAGGGCGAGCGCCACGAGACGATGATCGGACGCCCCGTGGCATTCCATGCCATGCGCGGCATCTCGGCCCATTCGAACGGCTTCCAGACCTGCCGTTCGCTGCACCTCCTGCAGATCCTGCTCGGCTCGATCGACTGCCCGGGCGGCTTCCGCTTCCAGCCGCCCTACCCGAAGCCGGCGGAGGCGCATCCGCGGCCGGCCGGCAATGCGAAGCCGAACACGCCGCTCGCCGGCAGCCCGCTCGGCTACCCGCTCGGCCCCGAGCACCTGCTCTTGGAGGCCGACGGCGTCACGCCCCAGCGGATCGATAAGGCCTATTCCTGGGAGGCGCCGCTCTCCGCCCACGGCCTGATGCAGATGGTGATCGCCAACGCCGCGGCGGGCGATCCGTACGAGATTGACGTGCTCTTCCTCTACATGGCCAACATGGCCTGGAACTCGTCGATGAACACCGCCGGCACGATGGCGATGCTCACCGCCAAGCGGCCGGACGGCGAATACGTCATCCCGAAGATCATCTATTCCGACGCCTATGCCTCGGAGATGGTCGCCTATGCCGACCTCATCCTGCCGGACACGACCTATCTCGAGCGGCACGACTGCATTTCGCTGCTCGACCGGCCGATCAGCGATGCCGACGTCGCCGCCGACGCGATCCGCTGGCCGGTGCTTCAGCCCGACCGCGACGTGCGCGGCTTCCAGTCGGTGCTGATCGATCTCGGCGCGCGGCTCGGGCTGCCGGGCTTCGTCGACGCCGACGGCAAGGCGAAATACCGCGACTACGCCGACTACATCGTCAACCACGAGCGGAAGCCCGGCATCGGTCCGCTCGCCGGGTTCCGCGGCAACGGTTCGGACGCCGGGCGGGGCAGCCCCAACCCGTCGCAGCTCGACCGCTACGTCGAGAACGGCGGCTTCTGGACGGCGCACATCCCGGACGAGGCGCTCTACTTCAAGCACGCCAACGCCGCCTACCAGGACTGGGCGGTCGGCATGGGGCTCTATGACAGCCCGCAGCCGGTCGTCTTCCAGCTCTATCTGGAGCCGCTCGCCAAGTTCCGGCTCGCCGCCCGCGGCAAGAGCTCGCCGCAGCCGCCGGACCACATCCGGCCCGTGATCGAGCGCTGTTTCGACCCGCTGCCGACCTGGTACCCGCCATTCGAGGGCGACCGGCTCGACCAGCGCGGCGAAACCGGGTTCCCGTTCCACGCCATCACGCAGCGCCCGATGGCCATGTACCATTCCTGGGGCTCCCAGAACGCCTGGCTCCGGCAGATCCACGCCCGCAACGCCCTCTACGTGCCGGGCGCGCTGTGCGACGAGCTCGGCCTCGCCACCGGCGATTGGGTCTGGCTCTCCTCCCATCACGCCCGCATCAAGGTGCAGATCGCGCGCATGGACGCGACCAACGGCAAGACGGTCTGGACCTGGAACGCGATCGGCAAGCGCTCCGGCGCCTGGGGCCTTTCGCCGGACGCGCCGGAGGCGGAGAAGGGGTTTCTCGTGAACCATCTGATCCGCGAGCTCCTGCCGGAGCAGGGCGACGGCCTGCGCTGGGCGAACGCCGACCCGATCACCGGCCAGGCGGCGTGGTTCGACCTCCGCGTGAACATCGAGACGGCCGAGGCGGAGCCGGCCGCGACCGAGCCGCGCTTCGCCGTGCAGCGGCGCGTGGCCGGCCAGCCCGCCTCGCCCGCGCAACTCCGCTACGGACAGGAATGGTGAGATGACGGCGCTTCCGAACGACACGCCGAGAAAGCTCGGCCTCGTCATCGACCTCGACGTCTGCGTCGGCTGCCATGCCTGCGTGGTGAACTGCAAGGAGTGGAACACCGGCGGCTACGGCGCCGCGCTGTCCGACCAGGACCCCTACGGCGCCGAGCCATCCGGGACGTTCCTGAACCGCATCCACACCTTCGAGGTGGTGCCGGAGCCGAACGGCTGCGGCGGGGGCGCACACGGGGCCCCGGGCGCGAGCCCGATGGTGGTGCACTTCCCGAAATCCTGCCTGCACTGCGCGGACGCGCCCTGCGTCACCGTCTGCCCGACCGGCGCCTCCTACAAGCGCGCCGAGGACGGCATCGTGCTCGTGAACGAGGACTGGTGCATCGGCTGCGGGCTGTGCGCCTGGGCCTGCCCCTACGGCGCGCGCGAGCTCGACCTCGCCGAAGGCGTCATGAAGAAGTGCACGCTCTGCGTCGACCGCATCTACAACGAGAACCTCGAGGAGGTGGACCGGGTCCCCGCCTGCGTGCGCACCTGCCCGACCAATGCCCGCCATTTCGGCGACCTCGCCGACCCGGCCTCGGCAGTGTCGCGCATGGTGGCGGAGCGCGGCGGCGTCGACCTCATGCCCGAGCAGGGCACCGCGCCGGTCAACAAGTACCTGCCGCCGCGTCGGCACCGCGGCGCGGCGAACGGCGGCGAGAGCGCGGCCGGGACCGCCCCTCCCCCGCCGAAGGCGACCGGCTTCGTCGGCTGGCTCGACCGCGCGCTCGACAGGCTCGGGTGATCCGATGCATCCGGCTGCCTCCATCATCGTCTTCACGACGCTCTCCGGCGCGGGCTTCGGCCTCGCCGCGTTCCTGGCGCTCGGCGCCGTGTCCGGGTCTCCTGCCGTGCTCGGCGCAGCCGCGCTCACCGCGCTCGGCCTCGCCGCGGCCGGCCTTGTGTCCTCGACCTTCCACCTCGGCCGCCCCGAGCGCGCCTGGCGGGCGCTGACGCAATGGCGAACGTCCTGGCTCTCGCGCGAGGGCGTGCTCTCGATCGCCACGCTCGGCCTCTTCGCGGTGCAGATGGCTACGGCCGTGCTGCTCGACCGGCCGCTGCCGCTCCTCGGCCTCGTCGTGGCGGCGCTTTCCGCCGTGACCGTCTACGCGACCGCGATGATCTACGCGTCGCTGCGCGCCGTGCCGCGCTGGCACACCGGGCTCACGCCCGCCTGCTACCTGTTGTTCTCGGCCGCCGGCGGCGCGCTGCTGGCGGCCTCCTTCCGCGCCTTCGCGGAGGGAAATGCCGGCGGGCTCGGCTGGGCCGCGCTCGCGCTCCTCGTGCTCGCCTGGGCGGCCAAGGCGCTGTGGTGGCGCCGCTCCGACCGGCGCCCACTCGGGGCGGCCGGCTCGACGCCGGAGACCGCCACCCGGCTCGGCCGGTTCGGCCGCGTCCGGCTGCTGGAGCCGCCGCACAGCACGGGCAATTACCTCACGCGCGAGATGGTGTTCCGGGTCGGGCGGAAACACGCCGCGAAGCTCCGGGCGATCGCCGTCGTGCTCGGCGGGCTGGCCCCGGCCCTGCTCGTCGCGCTCGGCCTGGCGGCGGGCGGCTGGCCGTGGTTCGCGGCCGCGGCGCTGGTCCACCTCGCTGGCATCCTTGCCGAGCGCTGGCTGTTCTTCGCCGAAGCCGAGCACGTCGTGGCGCTCTATTACGGCCACGGCGAGCGCGCCGCCCCCGCCGCGCTCCACGCCGGGGTGCGCTGAGACCTGCTCAGCTGCCCTGCATCGCGCTCGCCAGCGAGCGCGCATTGTGGCGCATCATGTCGACATAGGTCGGCGCGGGCCCGTCCGGCCCGGAGAGCGCGTCGGAATAGAGCGCGCCGCCCGGCCGCGTGCCGGTCTCGCGCGCGATCTGCTCGAGCAGGCGCGGGTCGGAGACGTTCTCCACGAAGAGCGCCGTCACGCCCTCCGCGCGGACCTGCTGGATGAGCCTCGCGACGTCGGCCGCCGACGCCTCCGACTCGGTGCTGACCCCCTGCGGCGCGATGAATTCGATGCCGTAGGCGCGCCCGAAATAGCGGAAGGCGTCGTGAGTGGTGATGACCTTGCGGCGCTCCGGCGGCAGCGCCCCGAACTCCGCCGCGATCGAGGCATGCAGCGCGCGCAGCTCGTCCTGGTAGGCGGCCGCGTTGGCGCGGAAGAGCTCGCACGAGCCCTGGTCGGCCCGGCAGAGCGCCTCGGCGATGTTGCCGGCATAGGTGACGGCGTTCGCGGCCGACTGCCAGGCATGCGGGTCGCTCGGGCCGTGATGGTGGCCGTGCGCTTCTGCGTGCCCGTGCCCTTCTGCATGGCCGTGATCGTCCTCGCCGTGCGCATGCGCATGGTTGTCATCGCCATGATCGTCGCCGCCATCGGCAGGGATGGTCGCCACGCCGGACGAGGCGACCGCCACCTCGCCCTTGTAACCGCTCGCCTTGACGAGCCGCTCGAGCCAGCCTTCGAAGCCGAGCCCGTTCACCACGACCAGGTCGGCCGCAGCCACCCGGCGCGCATCGGCCGGGCTCGGCTCGTAGACATGGGCATCGCTGTCCGGGCCGACGAGGGCCGCGACCTCGACCCGGTCGCCGCCGACCTTCGCGACGAAATCCGCGAGGATCGAGAAGCTCGCGACCACCTTCACAGGCTCGGCCGCCGGAACCGCCGCGGCGCTGGCCAGCAGGAGCGCGGTGCCGAGTGCGAGCGTCATCGAGAGTGCACGTCTCATCTCTATTCTCCTCAGGCTGTCCGATGTCGTGTGGAGAGGCGCCCGGCGATCAGCCCGCGGCGGCCGAAGGCGAGCGAAAGCACGTAGAGGATCCCCGCCGTCAGCACGATGGCCGGGCCGGAGGCGACGCTCGCATGATAGGAGACGAGCAGGCCGGTGACGCTCGCGAGCGCCCCGAAGCCGACCGCGAGCGCGCACATCGTCTCCAGCCGCCGCGTCCAGAACCGCGCAGCGGCCGCCGGCAGCATCATCAGCCCGACCGAGAGCAGCGTGCCGAGCGCCTCGAAGCCGCCGACGAGATTGAGGACGACGAGGACCAGGAAGAGGACGTGGATCCAGGGCCCGACGCCGCTGACGCTGCGCAGGAAGATCGGGTCCAGGCATTCCGCGACGAGCCCGCGCCAGGCGACCGCGAGCGCGAGGACGGTCGCCGTCGCGATGCTCCCGATCAGGATGAGCGCCTGGTCGTCGAGCGCGAGCACGCTGCCGAAGAGGACGTGGAGGAGATCGACGCTCGAGCCCTTGAGCGACACGAGGAGGACGCCCAGCGCGAGCGAGATCAGGTAGAAGGCGGCGAGGCTCGCATCCTCCTTCTGGATGGTGGAACGCGACACGGCGCCCGAAAGGAGCGCCACGGCGAGCCCCGCAACGAGCCCGCCGAAGGTCATCGGCAGCAGCTCCAGCCCCGAGACGAGGAAGCCGACCGCCGCGCCCGGCAGGATCGAATGCGCGATGGCGTCGCCGGAGAGGCTCATCCGGCGGAGCATGAGGAACACGCCGACGGGGCATGCCGAGAGGCTGAGCACGAGCGTGCCGACCAGCGCGCGGCGCATGAACTCGAACTCGGCGAACGGGCCGATCAGCAGGTCGTGGAGCATCAGGCGGCCCGGGTCTCGGCTTCGCACCAGGGTGCGTGGTCGTCCCAGCGCTCCGTCAGACGCCGCGCCTTCAGGAGGTTCTCGGGCCGCAGCACCTCTGCCGCCGGGCCCCAGGCGATCTTCTCGCGGGCGAGCAGCAGCGCCTGCGGGAACGCCTCGCGCACGAGGTCGAGGTCGTGGAGGACGGCGATCACGGTGCGGCCTTCGCCGTGCCAGCGGCGGACGATCCCGACGAGGTCGGCGACGGTGCGCGTGTCGATCGCATTGAACGGCTCGTCGAGCAGGATGAGCCGGGCCTCCTGCAGCAGGACCCGCGCGAAGAGCGTCCGCTGCATCTGGCCGCCTGAAAGCGTGTCGACGCCGCGGCGCTCCAGGCCGGAGAGCCCGACCGCGGCGATGGCGTGATCGATGCGGTGCCGGCCGGCCGCGTCGACGCGGCCGAAGAGGCCGCGCCGGTGCCAGAGGCCGAGCGACACCAGTTCCGCCACGGTCGCTGGGAACGAGCGGTCGATCTCGGTCTGTTGCGGCAGGTAGGCGACGTCGGCGGGATCGGCGCCGGCGCGCAGGATCTCGCCGCCAAGTGGCGCGAGCAGGCCGGCGATCCCCTTCATCAGCGTCGACTTTCCCGACCCGTTCGGGCCGATGATCGCGGTCAGCGAGCCGGCCTCCACCGCACCGTCGAGATGATGGACGGCCGCGTGCCGGTCGTAGCCGAGCGTCAGGTTCCGGAAGCGAAGGATGGGAGCCATGGCCGGATCAGAATGCAACCAGGCCGACGGCGAGCCAGACGAGCGCGGCAAGTGCGCCGGCGAGCGCGAGCCGCTCGCGCAGCCCCAGGCCGAGGAGCCCGAGCGCGACGCGGGCGGAGGCGCCACGCGCATGGCCGAGCGCGACCGCCTCGTGCCGATGGACGAGATCGTGCTCCGCAACCGCCACGCTGGCCGGCTCGGCATCGGCGAGCTCCGCTGCCCGGCTCACGAGGCCAGCCCCGCGTGCCGGCAGGCCGCGCAGCGGCCGAACACCTCGACCGAAACCGCCTCGATCGCGAAACCCTCCCCCGCAGCCGATTCGGCGATTGCGGCGAGCCGCTCGTCCTCGAACTCGCGAACGGACTTGCAGTCGCGGCAGACGACGAAGCCCGGCCGCCCGCCGTGGTGGGACCGGCAGCAGCGGACAAAGGCGTTGAGGGCCTCGATGCGGTGGACCAGGCCCTCGCGCTGCAGCTTGGCGAGCGAGCGGTAGACCTGGACCGGCGCCTTCAGCGTCCCCGACCGCGCGCGGTCGAGGATGTCGTATGCCGAGAGCGGTCGCTCGGCCGCGCCGAGCGCACCGAGGATCCGCTCGTCGTTTGCGCTGAGCGCGCTTTCCTTCATCGCCGGTCCTCCTGGGTCCATCTTGTAATCATATAACATCACAAGCGCAACCCGGCGCGCGTGCCGGCCGGCACCGGGACTTCGACCAGGGGAGCACCACCGAAAGTTTAGGTGCGGCGCATTGGCAAGATGACGAATTTCGGCCGGTTTTCGTTGGCCGGATGCGTGACATCAAAGGTTGCGCCGGGCTAGACTTGCATCGTTGAAACAGGGAGGTGCTTTGCCGAAATCGCGCACTCCATTTCGACCGATTGAACAATAAGAAGGTCGGGGAGCCCCCGCCGGAAAGAACAGACCTCCTGTCTGTTCGTTCCGGCCGGACGAGAATGTTTGATACTCGGCTTCGGATTGCTGAAGCCGACCACGTGAGGAGCCCGTCAATGAAACGCCTTCTTCTCTGTGGCGCTGCACTGTCGATGATCGTCTTCGGCAGCAGCGCTTTCGCTCAGCAACCCGATGATGACCTTCACGAAGCGGCAACGGCGCTGTTCCAGCCGATTCCGTCCATGGTTCCCGAGGTGAAGGGCAATCCGGTCACGCGCGAGAAGGTGACGCTCGGGCGGATGCTGTTCTTCGATCCCCGCCTTTCGGCGAGCGGGATCCTCAGCTGCAATTCCTGCCACAATCTGGCGATGGGCGGCGACGACAACCTCGAGACCTCGATCGGCCACGGCTGGCAGAAGGGACCGCGCAACTCGCCCACCGTGCTGAACGCCATCTTCAACGTCGCGCAGTTCTGGGACGGGCGCGCCGAGGATCTCCGCAGCCAGGCGGTCGGGCCGATTCAGGCGGGCGTCGAGATGGCGGCCGAGCCGGAGGTCGTGATCGCCACCCTGAAGAGCATCCCCGAATACGTCGACCGCTTCACCGCCGCCTTCCCCGGCGAGACCGACTCGGTCACCTTCGACAATCTGGCGAAGGCGATCGAGGCCTACGAGGCGACGCTCATCACCCCGGGATCCCGCTTCGACCAGTTCCTGGAAGGCAACCAGGTCGTGCTCACCGACCAGGAGAAGGAGGGGCTCCGCCTCTTCATGGACACCGGCTGCGCCGGCTGCCACAACGGCATCAACGTGGGCGGCCAGGAATATTACCCGTTCGGCGTCGTGGAGCGTCCCGGCGCCGACATTCTGCCGCGCAACGACAAGGGCCGATTCGCCGTCACCCAGACCGCGTCCGACGAGTACGTCTTCCGCGCCGTTCCGCTGCGCAACGTCGCGCTGACGGCGCCCTATTTCCATAGCGGCAAGGTGTGGGATCTGGAGCAGGCGGTCGCGATCATGGCGACGAGCCAGCTTGGCGCCGAGCTCGACGGCGAGCAGGTCAAGGCGATCACCGCCTTCCTCCACACGCTCACCGGCGAGCAGCCCGAGGTGACGCTGCCGATCCTGCCGGTCAGCACGAGCGAGACGCCGCAGCCGGATCCGGTGGTGAAGGACGCCACCAACCCGTCGGACGCGGCCGAGCCGGCGAACCCGGTCCGCTAGCGACTCCGAACGAAGACCGCGAGCCCGGCGCGAGCCGGGCTCGCTTTCGTCGCGCCCGGGCCCGGCCCCGGCATCCGGTGCAGCTGCCCCCATCCCCCTGGATCGCCGGATCGCGTCCGGCGACGACAGAAAGGGCGGCGAGGCCGCGCCAGCCGGCAAGGACGCCCTTCCTCGGACCCGGGACTGCGGCTAGAACGCTGCCGCTGGAAGAAGAACGACCGGGGGAATGGCGGGTGCTTTTTGCTTTCATCTGTTTGGCGCTCGGCGGTCTCCTGAAGGGGGCGACCGGGGCTGGCGCCCCGCTGGTCGCGGTGCCCGCGCTGGCGATGCTCGTCGACGTGCCCTTCGCCGTTGCGGTGATGGTCGTGCCCGGCATCCTCACCAATCTCGGGCAGGCCTGGGTCTACCGCGCGCATCGCCTGCCCTGGGCGTTCTTCGCCACGTTCACGGTGGCGGGCTCCCTCGGCATGCTGTTCGGATCCTATGCGCTCGCGAGCCTCGACCAGGACCTGCTGTCCCTCATCATGGCCTTGGCGGTGTTCGCCTATATCGGCTTCCGTCTGCTCAAGCCGGACTGGATCGTCAGCTACGCGGCGGGCCTGCGGCTGTCGCTGCCGCTCGGCATGGCGTCCGGAATGCTCCAGGGCGCCGCCGGCATGTCCGCGCCGACCGCCGTGACCTTCCTGAACGCGATGCGGCTCGAGCGCCCGGTCTTCATCGCGACCATCTCCAGCTACTTCTTCGTCGTCACGGTCGTCCAGCTGCCGACGCTCGGCTATCTCGGTATCATGACGCAGGACCGCTTCCTCGCCAGTGCGGCCGCCATCGTCCCGCTCCTCGGCTTCATGCCCGTCGGCGCCTGGCTGGCACGCCGCTTCTCGCGAACCTTCTTCGACCGCTTCATCCTGGCCCTGCTGGCGGTGGTCGGGACCAAGCTCATGGTCGATTCCCTGCTCTGATCCTTCACTGCCTCACGCCTCGGGCACGTTCCGCTCCAGCTCCTCAATCCAGATCCGCGCATTGCCGTCGGAGGGCGCCCGCCAGTCGCCGCGCGGCGACAGCGAGCCGCCGGCCGCGACCTTCGGGCCGTTCGGCATGGCCGAACGCTTGAACTGGCTGAAGCCGAAGAAGCGCTGCAGGAAGACGCGCAGCCAATGCTTGATGGCGGGTAGGTCGTAGCCCCTGCGCCGCTCCTCCGGATAGCCCGGCGGCCAGGCGCCCGCCGCCGCGTCGCCCCAGGCATGGAGCGCCAGGAACGCGATCTTCGAGGGCCGGAAGCCGTAGCGGAGCGTGTAGAAGAGGTTGAAGTCCTGGAGGTCGTAGGGGCCGATCTTGGCCTCCGTGCTCTGCGGCGTCTCCCCCTCCGCGACCGGCACGAGCTCGGGCGAGATCTCGGTGCCGAGGATGGATTCGAGCGTTTGCCCGACGTCCTCGTCGAACTGGCCGGAGGCGATCACCCATCGGATGAGGTGCTGGATGAGGGTCTTCGGGACGCCGGCATTGACGTTGTAATGGGACATGTGGTCCCCGACCCCGTAGGTGCTCCAGCCGAGCGCGAGTTCGGAGAGGTCGCCGGTGCCGAGCACGATCCCCTCGCGCTGGTTGGCGAGGCGGAACAGATAGTCGGTCCGGAGCCCGGCCTGCACGTTCTCGAACGTCAAGTCGTGGACCGGCTCGCCGCGGGCGAAGGGATGGTCGAGATCGGCGAGCATCTGCCGCGCCGCCGGGCGGATGTCGAGCTCGTGCGCGGAGGCGCCGAGCGCCGCCATCAGCCGGTGCGCGTTCCCCTTGGTGCGGTCGCTGGTGGCGAAGCCCGGCATGGTGAAGGCGAGGATGTCCTTGCGGTCGCGGCCGAGCCGGTCGAAGGCCTTGGCCGCGACGATCAGCGCCTGCGTCGAATCGAGCCCGCCCGAGACGCCGATCACGATCCGCCTGATGTGCGCCGCCTCCAGGCGCTGCACGAGGCCGGCGACCTGGATGTTGTAGGCCTCGTAGCAATCGAGCGCGAGCCGCTCGGGGTCGGCCGGCACGAAGGGGTGGCGCTCAACCGTGCGCGCGAGCCCGAAATCGCCGTCCGGAGGGTCGAGGCGGAAGAGGACGCGGCGGAACGGATCGGCGCCGCCGAGCATGCGGCGCCGGTTGTCGTCGAAGGTGCCCATCCGCGCCCGCTCCTGGCGGAGGAGGTCGAGGTCGACGTCGGCGATGGCGATCTCGTCGCTCGAGGGAAAGCGTTCGGTGCAGGCGAGCAATTCCCCGTTCTCGTAGATGTCGGCCTGGCCGTCCCAGGCGAGGTCGGTGGTCGATTCGCCAGCCCCCGCCGCCGAGTAGACGTAGGCCGCGAGGCAGCGCGCCGAGGCCGAGCGGCAGAGCAGCCGGCGCGTCTCGGCCTTGCCGATCGTGATGTTGGAGGCGGAAAGGTTGGCGAGCACGGTCGCGCCGGCGAGCGCGGCCTCCGCCGACGGCGGCACGGGCACCCAGAAATCCTCGCAGATCTCGGCGTGGAGGACGAAGCCCGGCACGTCCTCGGCCTCGAACAGGATGTCGGGGCCGAACGGCGCCTCCTCGCCGGCCACGACGATTGTGCCGCCGTCGGTGTCATCGCCCGAGCCGAAATGGCGGCGCTCGTAGAACTCGCGGTAGTTCGGCAAATGGACCTTGGGCACGACGCCGAGCAGCCGGCCCCGATGGACGGCGAGCGCGCAATTGTAGACGCGGCCGCGATGGCGGAGCGGCGCGCCGAAGAGGATCACGGGAAGCAGGTCGCGGGAGCCGTCGCGGATCGCGGCGATCCCCGCTTCCGCGGCGTCGAGAAGCGTGTCCTGGAGCAGCAGGTCGTCGATCGAATAGGCCGAGAGCGACAGCTCGGGCAGCACGACGAGCGCGGCGGAGCGTTCGTGGCTCGCGCGCGCGGCGGCGAGGATCGAGGAGGCATTCGCGGCCGGATCGGCGAGACGCGCGGCGATCGTGCAGGCGGCGACGCGCACGAAGCCGTGCCGGTAGATGGAGCGGAAGGACATGTCGGAGGTCGGGATCCCTGGACGAGGCGGCGCACCGCCACTCTAACGGAATTGCGCCGGAAAGGCTGCGGCCGCAAATCCCGTCGCAATGCCGCCCGGTCCTTCCCGCCCGCGGCACCGGCGCTCTTGTCCTCCGGGCGCAATCTTGCGCATCTAGAAGGGTGTTCGAGAGCGGGAGGGCTTGGCGGGATGGCGCTGCGGGAAATCGTACGGGGCGGGTTCTTCCTCGGGATCGCGGTCGGCGCGGGAGCGGCCGTCGTAGGCCCCGCTCTGTGGCGGACGGCGCGGCCCTACGCCAAGTCCGCCGTTCGCGCCGGCCTCGAGGGCTATGCCGCCGCACGCGTGGCGGCCGCCCGCGTCGGCGAGGAGGTCGAGGACCTCGTCGCCGAGGTCATGCACGAGATCGGCGCAGAAGACGCCGGGGCCGCGGCGGGCGCGTCGGCCGGCGCCGCGACCGGGGCCGCGGCCGGAGCGTCGGCCGGCACCGAAGCCTCGGCGGAAGGGGCCGACGGTGACTGACGGGGCGCCCGAGCCGTTGCGCGGCCGCATCCGCCACCGCATCCCGGGCCGGATCCGCATCGCCATCGAGCCGCCGCTGCAGGGCGAGGCGGCGCTCGCGCGCTTCGCCGACGCGGTTTCCGGCATCGAGACGGTCGAGGCGGTCGAGATCCGGCCGTCGACCTGCAGCCTCCTCATCCGCCACGGCGGCTGCTTCGAGGCGATCGTCCGCGCGCTGGCGGACCGGGACCTGCTGCTCCTGTCGGAGCCGGGCCCGGCCGCGCCGCTCGATCCGATTGCGGAGACGCTGGCGGGGCTCGACCGCGCCGAGGCGACGGTCATGCGGCTCACCGGCGGCCGCGGCGACCTGTGGAGCCTCGCCTTCGCCGGCCTCGTCGCCGGCGGCTTCGTCCAGCTCGCGCGCGGGCGCGTAGCCGGCCCGGCGCTCACCCTGTTCGGGCAGGCGGCGACGATCGCGGCGAGCCGCGCCTTGCGCCCGCGGCGCTGACCACGCGACGCCCTTCGGCAAGTGCCAGCGACCCTCCGGCGAACGCGCCGGCCGTGAGCACGTCGGCCGTGGAAAGCGGCGCGATCCCGAGGAGCCGGCGCAAGGGCGGCGCGAGGAAGGGGAGCGCAAGGAGCGCCGCCGCCGCGGCGAGGAAGCCCTCCAGCCGCCGCTCCGAAATCGCGAGCGCCTCGCCGGCGCCCGGCGAGCGGTCGCGCAGCGCCCAGGCATGCGCGATCTGCGCGAGCGCGAGCGTCGCGAAGGTCATGCTCCGGGTCCGCGGCCCGAGGCCCGCGCGCGACAGCGTCAGGAAATGCGCGAGGAGCGCTGCCGCGGCGATGCCGCCGCCGTCGAGGCCGAGGCGGGCGATCTCGTCGCGCTCGAAGAGCGGCGCATCGGCGGGCTGCGGCGGGCGCGCCATCACGTCGCCGCGCGGCTCGGCGAGCGCGAGCCCGAGCGCCGGCAGGATGTCGGTGACGAGGTTCAGCCAGAAGAGCTCCATCGGCGTCTCGAGCTCGCCGCGGCCGTGCAGCGATTCGAACAGCATCACCAGCACCTCGGAGAGGTTGGTGGACAGGAAATAGCCGAGCGAGCTCTTCACGTTGTCGTTCGTCGCGCGGCCGCGCGCGATGGCCCGCGCGAGCTCGCGCAGATCGTCGTCGGCGATCACGATGTCGGCCACCTCGCGCGCGACGTCGGTGCCGTTCTTGCCCATCGCCACCCCGACCGAGGCGGCCCTCAGCGCCGGGCCGTCGTTGACGCCGTCGCCGATCATGGCGACGCGCCGGCCGGCGCTCTCCAGCGCCTTCACGATGCGCAGCTTCTCGGCCGGCCCGACGCGCGCGAAGACGGAGGTCTTGAGCGCGAGCTCCCCCAGCTCCGCCTCGGAGAGATCGGCGATCCGCCAGCCCTCCACGACGGGAATGATGCCGGTCCGCGACAGGAACAGGGTCTCGGCGACGTTGAGAGCGGTCGCCGCCTGGTCGCCGGTGATCATGATCGTCCGCACGCCGGCGCGGTGCAGGAGCTCGACCGCCTCGCGCGCCTCCAGCCGGACCGGATCGGCGAGCGCCACCAGGCCAAGCCAGGTCATCCCGCCGATCTCGCCCTCCTCCAGGCTGCCGACCCGGCGCGCCACCCCGAGGACGCGGAGCCCCTTGCCGGCGAGCGCCTGGTTGGCTTCCACGATCGCAGCCCGGCGCTCCTGCGAGAGCGGGGCGACGGCGCCGGCGAAAGCTTCGTCGGACGCGACCGCGAGCACCTCCTCGGGCGCACCCTTGACGATCACCCAGCTCGCGTCGTCGCTCCGGTGCTCGGTCGCCATGAAGTGCCGCGTCTGGTTCCGGTTGCGGATGGCCGCGATCGGGTAGCGCGCCTGGAGCGCGTCGGGATCGATGCCGACGGACGCGGCGAAGCCGAGCAGCGCGAGCTCGGTCGCCGACCCGGTGCCGGCGCCGAGCCGGGCCTCGTTGCAGAGCGCGATCGATTCGCCCAAGGCACGCAGGTCCGGATCGTCGGATGCGGTCCGGGGCGACCCTTCCAGAATCGCACGCGGTTCCGCCCCGAGATGGACGGCGACCACCGCCATCCGGTTCTCCGTCAGCGTCCCGGTCTTGTCGAGGCAGATCGTGTCGATCGAGCCGAGCGCCTCGATCGCCGGCAGCGAGCGCACGAATGCCCCTTCGCCCTCCATCGAGCGGGCGCCGAGCGCGAGCGCCGTCGTCGCTACGGCCGGCAGGCCCTCCGGGATCGCCGAGACGGCGAGCGCGACGGCGCTCTTCGCCAGCCCGACGAGCGGCTCCCCGCGCATGTAGCCGATCGCGAACACCACGCCCGAGATCGCCACGCAACCGATGGCCAGCCGGGTCGCGAGCGCGGCGAGCTTGTCCTCGATGACGGGGCGCTGCCGGCGGGTCGAGCCGATCAGGTCGCGGGTCCGCGCCATCTCGGTGCCGGCGCCGGTGCGGAACACGACGGCGCGCCCGCCGCCTCCCGTCACGACAGTGCCGGCATGGACGATGTTCGCCCGTTCGGCGACGCTCGAGAACGGGCGCCTGATGCCCCCGGCGCTCTTCTCGGCCGGAAGGCTCTCGCCGGTCAGGATGGACTCGTCGATCGTGAGGTCGCTCGCTTCGATGAGCCTGGCATCGGCCGGCACCACTGCGCTCGGCGCGAGAAGGACGACGTCGCCGGGCACGACATCGCGGGCCGGGATCGTCAGTTGCGCCCCGTCCCGCACCACCGCGGCCAGATGGTCGACGGGCTGCGACAGCCGCCGGATCAGGCGCTCCGTCGCATTCTCGGAGGAGAAGCCGATTGCGGCGTTCACGACCACGACGCCGATCGTCACGACGGCGTCCACCAGTCCTCCGGTCGCCAGCGACAGCACCGCCGATCCGGCGAGAAGCGCGACCGGCAACGTCGTGAGCTGCTCGGCGAGCATCGCGCGCTGCGACCGTCCCGGCCGGGCGGGGACGGCGTTCGGGCCATGAACGCCGAGGAGCCGGCTCGCCTCATCCGCCGCGAGGCCGTCCTGGCTGCTTCCGAGGCGCGCGAGCACGTCCGCCCGGCTGGCGGCGGCGATCTGCCGAAGCTCCGCCTCGCCCCCGCCCGGGATCGGCCCGCCGCCGGCCCCTGCTTCGCGGCCGCCGGCGCGCGGCGGCTGCCGCAACAGGCCGGCGACGTGCTCGGCGACGGCCTCGGGCGGCACGTCGCCGCCGTGCTTGAGCAGGATGCTCTTCGTGTGGCGGTTGGCCGACGCCACCGTCCAGCCGCGGCCGGCGAGCCCGGAGAGGATCGCGGCGAGATCGCCCGCCGCGGGCCAGCAGGCGAGGTCGAGCCGGGTTCGTCCCGGGACGTGATGGCGGACGGCGACTGACGAATCCATGCGCGACGACGACCTGACTGCGGGGCGGACGTTCACCGGGCACGGCGCGACCCGCCCGCACGGTGTGATTGTTCCGAACCCGCCCGCCAATCAAGCACGGTTTCGTGACGGAATGGTCGCAGGTCCCCCACCCCGGGCAAAGGCCGGCCGATCCCCATGTCCGAACACGCGCCCGTGGCCGTCATCGGGCTTTCACAGGGCTTCCTCTATTCCGGGCGAACCAAGCCCTTTTTGCCGGGAGAGCCCCCCATGCCGCCCAGGTCAGGTCCACTCGCGTTCGACCGCTATTGCAGCCGCGATCTCGACCGGGACACGATCGAGCGCGCCTACAGCGCGTGGGCGCCCGTCTATGACGGGGTCTGCGGCCCGATCTTCCATCACGGCCGCAGGGCGGCGGTCGAGGCCGCCTGCGCGGTCGGCGGCCGGACGCTGGAGATCGGCGTCGGCACAGGCCTCTCCTTCGGCGCCTACGCCCGCACCGGCACCCGCGTCGTCGGCATCGATCTGAGCCAGGCCATGCTCGCGAGGGCCGAGACGAAGCGGGCAACGGGGCGCTACCCGCACGTGGAATCGCTGCAGGTGATGGATGCGCACGAGCTCGCTTTTCCCGATCGCGCCTTCGATTCGGCCGTCGCCCAGTTCGTCATCACGCTGGTCGAGAACCCGGAGCGGGTGCTCGACGAATGCGCGCGGGTGGTCAGGCCCGGCGGCGAGATCATCCTGATGAGCCACCTCTATTCCGAGCGCGGCCTGACCGCCGCGATCGAGCGGTTCGCGGCGCGGCATACGCGCGCGATCGGCCTGCGCCCGGAATTCCCGTTCGCGCGCCTGCAGGCCTGGGCCGACCGTCACGGCGGGGTCACGCTCCTGGAGCGCCGGCCGGTCCGGCCGTTCTACACGCTGGTTCGCTTCAGGGTGGCGTAGGGGCCGCCGGATGGTGCGTCCGCGGCGCCCCGGCGGAGACAACGTCGCCGCGGCTGCATCGAGCCTCTGGCGCTCCTCCCCGCGCCGATTATGCTCGCGGCAACGAGCCGGGAGGAGCGGATCATGAAGCGTCGTGAATTCCTGAAGGGCGGCATCATCGGCGGGGCGGCGGCGGGGAGTGCGGCGCTCGCCGCGCCGGCGATCGCCCAGTCCATGCCGGAGGTGCGCTGGCGGCTCACGTCGAGTTTCCCGAAGCCGCTCGACGCGCTCTTCGGCAATGCCCTCACCTTCGCGCGATATGTCGCCGAGGCGACCGACAACCGCTTCCAGATCCAGTGTTTCGGACCGGGCGAGATCGCGCCGGCGCTGCAGGCGATGGACGTCGTCGCGAACGGCTCGGTCGATTGTGCCCACACGCCGATCTACTTCTACATCGGCAAGCAGCCGTCGCTCGCCTTCGGCACCGGCGTGCCGTTTTCGTTCAATTCCCGCCTGCAATATGCCTGGCTGACGAATGGCGGCGGCAACGCGCTGATGGACGAGGCGCTCGCCACGTTCGGCGTCGTCGGCTTCCCGTGCGGGCAGTCGGGCACCCAGATGGGCGGCTGGTTCCGCAAGGAAATCAACCAGCCGTCCGACTGGCAGGGCCTGAAGATGCGGATCGGCGGGCTCGGCGGCGAGGTGCTCGCCAAGCTCGGCGTCGTGCCGCAGCAGATCGGCGGCGGCGACATCTATGCCGCGCTGGAGCGCGGCACGATCGACGCGGCGGAGTTCGTGAGCCCCTACGACGACGAGAAGCTCGGCTTCGCGCGGGTTGCGAAATACTATTACGCGCCGGGCTTCTGGGAGGGCGGCGCCGTCCTCCACATGGTGGTCAACGAACAGCGCTGGAACGAGCTGCCGAAGCACTACCAGGCGATCCTGCGACAGGCCGGCGATTCGGCGATGAACGCCATGCTCGCCAAGTACGATTCCTCGAACGGGCCGGCGCTGATGCGGCTGGTCGCCGGCGGCACGGAGGTGAAGATCTTCCCCAATCCGGTGCTCGACGCGGCCTGGGCGGCCGCCCACGAGCTCTACCGGGAGAAGGCCGCGCAGGACGACCTCTTCCGGCGCTCGCTCGAATCGATGCTCGCCTTCCGCAAGGAGAATTATCTCTGGTGGCAGGTCAACGAATACGCCTTCGACAGCTACATGATCGCGAGCCGGCTGAAATAGCGCGCGCGGGGCACCGGCGCGCGCCGTTCCGGCGCGCCGGCACGGCTGCCACGCCGCGCATTTTTCCCCTTCTCAGGCCGGCCCGAAGCGGCGTAGCATCCGCATCATGACCGCGCTCGTCATCGACGTTCGCAAGGGCCGACCCTCCGATGCCGGCAGCATCGCGGACGTCCATGCGGCCGCTTGGCGCGAGGCCTATTCGGGGGTCATACCGGCGCTCGCGCTGGAGCGCATGATCGTGCGGCGCGCCGCGCCCTGGTGGGCCGAGGTGGCGAAGAAGGGCAACGGCCTCCTCGTGCTCGACGTCGGCGGCAAGGTCGCGGGCTACACCACCTTCGGCGCGGCCCGCACCCGCAGCCGCGCCACGGTCGCCGAGATCCAGGAGTTCTACCTCGCGCCGGAATATCAGGGGATCGGGCTCGGCTCCCGCCTCTTCGCCGGGGCCGTGAAGATCATCCGCGCGCAGGGCTACCCGCGCCTGGTGATCCGCGCGCTCGCCGACAACGACCGCGCCACCCGCTTCTACGAGCGTCGCGGCGGCCGCCTCGTCGCGCGCAGCGAGGAGACGCTCGGCGGTCGCGCGCTCCCCTGCCTCTGGTTCGAGTTCAAGGTCTGATCCCGGCCGCCCGTCGTCGTCCTGCGAGGGCTTGACCCCGGCATCCAGCACGGCCCCTCCTCTCCCGCTGTCGTCCTGCCCGGGCCTGATCCGGGCATCCGGCACGGCCCCGCCTCTCCACTGTCGTCCTGCCCGGACTTGATCCGGGCATCCGGCACGGCCCCGCCTCTCCACTGTCGTCCTGCCCGGACTTGATCCGGGCATCCAGTGCGCCTCGCCGCCACGAAGGCGCTGGTTCAGGTCGCCCGGTCCAGCCGGCGATCGAGCCGTTCCCGAAACCGCTTTCCTTCGCCGCGAAACAGTTCGGAAACGCGCCCGCCCTATCGACCGCGCCTCGCCACGCCCGGCCCGGACGGCCGGACGCGGCCGGAAGAAGCCTTTCGAAGGAGCCGACCATGTCGGACATCACCACTGCGCGCATCGACGAGGCACGGCTCGGCGGGTTCGCCCTCCTCGGCGACGCGTTCCAGTCCTGCCTCTCGCGCTGGCAAGCACGGCGGGCGCGGCGGCAGACCTATGCGACGCTCGTCCGCCTGCCGGACCACGTGCTGCGCGACATCGGCCTGGAGCCCTCCGACCTGGCCCGCGGGCCGGCCGGCCTGCCGGACTGGATCCTCGCGCGGCGGCGGGGCGTCTGAGCGCCCTCGGCCGGGCGCGGCGAGCCCGAACGCCTCTGCGATGAGTTCGTAGGAGCGCCGCCGCGCGGCATGCTCGTGCGTGATGGTGACGACCATCACCTCGTCCGCGCCGTACTCGGCGGCGACCGCCTCGAGCCCCGCCTTCACGCGCTCGGGCGAGCCGACCACGCGCCGCCGGCCCGGGCCGAACGGCACCGCCGTCTCGCCCTCGCCGGCGAGGAACTCGAGCGCGGCCTCGACCGGCGGGATGCGGATGAGCCGGCCGCGGCGGAACAGCGTCATCGCCATGCGGTGGCTCGCGGCGAGCCGCTCGGCCGCCGCGTCCGTCTCCGCCGCAATCGCCCAGACCGCGACGATGATGCGCGGCTTCGCGCCGGGATGGCGCTCGGCGAGCTCGGCGCGGTAGCGCGCCGCGATCGGCGCGCCCTCGGCATTGATGAAGTCGGCGAAGACGTAGGGCAGGTCGAGCTGGCCGGCCCAGAGCGCGCTCTGCAGCGACGAGCCGAGCAGATGGGGCTCCGGCGCGTGCGGCCGGCCGGGCAGCTCGGCCAGAGCCGCGAAGGGATGGTCGGGCGGGATCGTGCCCGCCAGATAGCCGAGGAGCTCGACGAGCTGCTCCGGGAAATCGTCCGGCGCGGCGTGGCGGCGGTCGCGCTGCAGCGCGTAGGCGGTGCGCTGGTCGGAGCCCGGCGCGCGGCCGAGGCCGAGGTCGATCCGCCCGGGGAAGAGGCCGGCGAACATCGAGAAGGTCTCCGCCACCTTCACGGGGCTGTAATGCGGCAGCATGACGCCGCCGCTGCCGACCCGGATCGCCTCCGTCGCCGCCGCGATCGGCCCGATCAGCGCCTCCGGGCTCGGCGAGGCGAGCATCGGCGTGCCGTGGTGCTCGGCGATCCAGTAGCGGTGATAGCCGAGCCGGTCGGCAAGGCGCGCGAGATCCACGGAATTGCGGAGCGCCTCCGGGCCGCTCGAGCCCTCGGAGACCGGCGACTGGTCGAGCACGCTCAGCCGGAGCGGAGCCTTGCCTGCACTGTCCTCGTTCATTCGGCTACCTTGCTTGCGCCTTCCTCGCCTGCCATCTGGGGTCGAGACGCGAAAGTAGGAGTCCGCATGCGCATCGATGCGATCCCGATCGGCACCAACCCGCCCGAGGACGTGAACGTCATCATCGAGGTGCCGGTCGGCGGCGAGCCCATCAAATACGAGATGGACAAGGATGCCGGCACGCTCTTCGTCGACCGCTTCCTCTACACCCCGATGCGCTATCCGGGGAATTACGGCTTCGTGCCGCACACTCTGTGCGGCGACGGCGATCCGCTCGACGTGCTGTGCGCCTCCACGCGCGGCCTGGTGCCGGGCTGCGTCATCAATTGCCGCCCGATCGGCGTCCTCATCATGGAGGACGAGGCGGGCACCGACGAGAAGGTGATCGCCGTCCCCTCGCCCAAGCTCACGAGGCGCTACGAATCGATCCGCAGCTACGAGGACATGCCGCGGATCACGACCGAGCAGATCGAGCACTTCTTCGCCCACTACAAGGATCTCGAGGGCGGCAAGTGGGTGAAGATCGTGCGCTGGGGCAACGCGGAGGAGGCGAAGCGGATCGTGCTGGAATCGATCGAGCGGGCGAAAGGCAAGGCCGCCTGAGGCGCCCCTAGCCTTCCGGCCTGCCGGCGGCGCCGAGCCGCCGGCCCTCGGCCAGCATCGCGATCACCTCTTCGTCCTCGAGCTGGGCGAAGTCGTCGTAATGCGCGCCGATCGCCCAGAACGGCTCGGGCGTAGCCAGGCAGACGATCTCGTCGACGAGCGGGCGGAGCTCGCGCAGCGTGTCGGCGGGGGCGAGCGGAACGGCGAGCACCAGCGTCTTCGGCGCGCGCCGCCGGAGCGCGACGAGCGCCGCCTTCACCGTCGTGCCCGTCGCGATGCCGTCGTCGACCACGATGACCGTCCGCCCCTCGACGGGAAGATGGCCGCGCTCGCCGACATAGGCGGCACGGCGGCGCTCGATCTCGCGCGCTTCCGCCGCTGCGCCCTCTGCGACCGCGCGGTCGTCGAGGCCGGTCGCCCGGATCACCTCCTCGTTGCGCACGATGTCCGGCGGGTCGCCCTCCACGATCGCCGCGGCGGCGAGCTCGGGCTGCCACGGCACGCCGATCTTGCGCACCAGCAGCAGGTCGAGCGGCGCGCCGATCCTGCGCGCGATCTCGAGCCCGACGGGCACGCCGCCCCGCGGCAGCGCCAGCACCACCGGGTCGGCATAGTGCCGGTCGATGAGCCGCTCCGCGAGCTCGGCGCCGGCCGCGACGCGGTCCCTGAAATGGTCTTGCCGCCTCATGCTGCCCTCCCGCCGAGATGCCGGCCGAACCAGTCGATCGCGAGGTCGCAGACGGTGTCGAGCGTGCCCGGCTCCTCGAAGAGATGCGTCGCGCCGGGCACGATCGCGAGATGGCGCTCGCAGGCGAGCATGGCGAAGGCCTCGCGGTTGAGGTCGATCACCACGTCGTCGAGGCCGCCGACGATGAGGAGCGTCGGCGCCTTCACCCAGCCGAGCCGCGGTGCGGCGAGGTCGGGCCGGCCGCCGCGCGAGACGATCGCCGCGACGCGCCCGGGCCGCTCGGCCGCCGCCATCAGCGCCGCGGCGGCGCCGGTCGACGCGCCGAAGAGGCCGATCGGCAGGCTCGCGAGGTCCGGATCCTCGGCGGCGAAGTCGATCGCCTCCTCGACCCTCGTCCCGAGCAGCGGGATGTCGAAGACGTTGGCGCGGTCCGCGGCCTCCGCATCGGTCAGCAGGTCGTAGAGCAGCGTGCCGAGGCCCGCGCCGACCAGCCGGTCGGCAACGAGGCGGTTGCGCGGGCTGAGCCGGCCCGAGCCGCTGCCATGCGCGAAGACGACCAGGCCGAGCGCCGGCGCCGGCAAGGTCACCGTGCCGGGCAGTCCCATCGCTCCTATCCTGACCTCGCGCCGCTCCGGCATCGCCGCCTCCGGGCCGTCCGCCATCCTATCCCGGAACGCCCCGCCGCGAAACGCGGAGGAACGCACCCGCACCGGCACCACCGCCCCCGCCCCTCTCCCTGTCATCATCGCCGGACCGTACCACCCACTCTGTCGTCATCGCCGGACTTGATCCGACGATCCACTGCCGGTGCCGCCGGCGCCCTCTGGATGCCCGGGTCGGGCCCGGGCATGACGACAGTGGAGGAGGCGAGGCGGGGCGGGGCCCCGTTCGAGCCCCCAGCTCTGCAATTCGGAACCGCCCCCGCCCCTCTCTCTGTCGTCATCGCCAGGCTGTACCACCCACTCTGTCGTCATCGCCGGACTTGATCCGGCGATCCAGGTAGCGCCTCCACCGCGGCACGCCCCCTCTGGATGCCCGGGTCGAGCCCGGGCATGACGACAGTGGTGAGGGCATGGCGAAAGAAGAAGGGCGGCGCCTGACCGCCCTACGCCCTCCGCCCTCCGCCGCCCCGCCCCACTCTCTGTCGCCAGCCGGCACCCGCGACCCGGCACAACCTCAACCTCCCCCTTGCGGGGAGGTCGAAAGCGGCGGAGCCGCTTTCGGGAGGGGGGCGCGGCGCTTCCGCTTCCTCGGCGTCGGGGGAGCCGTCGGACCAATGACGCGAGCAGCGTCAGCGCGTCCATCGTCCAACATCGGGCGCTCGCCGTGCTGCACCGGCCAGCCCCCCTCCCGAAATCCCGGGCGCCTTCGGCTTCGGAATTTCGACCTGCCCGCGAGGGGGAGGTTGGACGGAGAACGGGGCGGGCGCGCCCTCAGCCGGCGATGCGGGAGAAGTCGGCGACGGCGAGGGTGGCTTGGCGCAGGCGGTTGAGAAGCTTCAGGCGGTTCACGCGGAGCGCCGGGTCGTCGGCGTTCACGGTCACCTTGTCGAAGAAGGCGTCGACGGCCGGGCGGAGCTCGGCGAGCGCCCGCATCGCGCCCTCGAAATCCTCGGCCGCGACGTGTTCGCGGGCGTGGCGCTCCGCGGCTTCCATGACGTGGAGGAGCGCGCGCTCCTCGGCCACGCCCCTCTCCACGATCAGGCGGTGGTCGGGCGGGCCGTCGAAGGCGCCCTCGCCGTCCTTCCGCTCCTCGGCGCGCAGGATGTTCGCGGCGCGGCGGTAGCCGACGAGGAGGTTCGCGCCGTCCTCGGTCTCCAGGAAGCGCCCGAGCGCCGCGACCCGGCGCACGATCATCAGCAGGTCGTCCTGCCCCGGCAACGCGAACACGGCGTCGATCAGATCGTGGCGCGCGCCCTCGTCGCGCAGATGCACCTTGAGGCGGTCGGCGAAGAAATCAAGCAAGTTCACGAAGAAATCGAACAAACTGAAGGACTTGATGGTGGGGAGGTCCGCCTCCTCCTTCCCCGGCATGCCAGCGATGGCGACTGCTCCGGCCTCAAGTGTACCGGGCGTAATCGACAAGCGATCTCCGAACGCACTGAACATGTCGTGCAGCAAGGGCCGCAAGGAAACGCGCAGCTCGTTCGCCAGCACCAGCCGGATCACGCCGAGCGCCGCGCGGCGCAGCGCGTAAGGGTCCTTCGAGCCCGTCGGCTTCTCGTCGATCGCCCAGAAGCCGACGAGCGTGTCGAGCTTGTCGGCGAGCGCGACGGCGATCGCCACCGGCTCGGCCGGGACGAGGTCGCCCGGCCCCTGCGGCCTGTAATGGTCGCGGATGGCGTTGGCGACCTCCGGCTTCTCGCCCTGCGCGAGCGCGTAATAGCGCCCCATCACGCCCTGCAGCTCGGGGAACTCGCCGACCATCGCGGTCGGCAGGTCCGCCTTGGCGAGGCGGGCGGCGCGCTCGGCATCGCCCGGGTCGGCGTGGACCAGCGGCGCGAGTTCGCGCGCGAGGCGGGCGATGCGCTCCACCCGCTCCGCTTGGGTGCCGAGCTTCTCGTGGAAGGTGACGCTCTTGAGCTTCTCCGCCCAGTCCTCCAGCCGCCGCGCCTGGTCCTGCTCCCAGAAGAAGCGCGCGTCGGAGAGGCGGGCGGCGATGACGCGCTCGTTGCCGGCGGCGATCGCCTTGCCGCCGTCGGACGCCTCGATGTTGGCGACGAGCAGGAAGCGGTTGGTGAGCGCGCCGGTCGCGGGATCGCGCAGCACGAAGCATTTCTGGTTGGCGCGGATGGTGAGCCGGATCACCTCGTCGGGGATCGCCAGGAAGCGCTCGTCGAAGCGGCCCATCAGCACCACCGGCCATTCGACGAGGCCGGCCACCTCGTCGAGGAGGCCGGGATCCTCGACCACGTCGAGCCCTTGCGCGAAGGCGAGGTTCTTCGCCTCCGTCTCGATGATGGCCTTCCGCCGCTCGGAGTCGAGCACGACCTTCGCGGCTTCCAGCGCCGGCACGTAATCGTCGAAGCGGCGGACGCGGATCGGCGCGCCGTCGCTCATGAAGCGGTGGCCGTAGGTGAGGTTGCCGGCCGTCACGCCCGCGATCTCGACCGGGATCACGGTCGTCTCCTCCGTCTCCGGGCCGAACGTGCAGAGGATGGAGCGGAGCGGCCGCACCCAGCGGAGGCTCGCGGTGCCCTCCGCCTCCGGCGGGGAATGAAGCGTGCCCTGCGGCGCGGAGCGCGCCCCCCAGCGCATCGATTTCGGCCAGGGGAAGCTGCGGATCACCTCCGGCACGAGCTCGGCGATGATCTCCTCCGCCGGCCGGCCGGGCTTCTCCACGATCGCGACGTAGAAATCGCCCTTCTTCGGGTCGGACTGGACATTCGCCTGCTCGATCGAGGCGAGGCCGGCGGCGCGCAGGAACCCTTCGAGCGCCTTCTCCGGCGCGCCGACACGCGGGCCCTTGCGCTCCTCCCTCACGTCGCGCGAGCGTGCGGTCACGCCGTGGACGGTGAGCGCCAGCCGGCGCGGCGTCGCGAACGCCTTCGCCCCCTCGTAGGTGAGGCCGGCATCGACCATGCCGCCGGTCACCAGGCGCCGGAGGTCCTCGGCGGCCTGCGCCTGCATGCGGGCCGGGATCTCTTCCGAGAAGAGTTCGAGCAGAAGGTCGGGCATCGGGTGTCGCGCTGTCTCGGGAATGGCCCGCGATCGGGCGCGGCCTGCCTAGCAAGGCGCGCGCGCCTTGTCACCCGGCCGCTCGCGCCGCCCGGCCGCCGCCGCGCCTCACCAGCCGCCGCCGCCCCCGCCGCCGCCGCCGCCGCCCGATCCGCCCCCGCCGCCGAAGCCGGACGAGCCGGAGGAGGCGCGCGGCATGGCGCCCGCGAAGCTCGCCGTCGCCGCGCCGACCGACGAGGCGACCGCGCGCGAGAAGCTGCGGCCGGACCAGCTCCCCGTCCGCCAGTCCGGGCGGTAGGAGCCGACCGGGTCGGGATCGTCGGGATGGGCGCGCCGGAGCGCCGCCTCGAAGGCCGACGCCCATTGCCGCTCGGCGCCGAGCGCGACCGCATAGGGCAGCAGCGCCTCGAAGCGCTCCGCGTCGATCTCGGGCGGATGCATGTCGAGCCGGGGCTGCTCGGCGGTGGTGAGGTAGAGGCGGAAGCCTTCCAGCTCGTCCATCACCTTGCGCCCGGCGCTGGTCGGCGCCCGTAGCAGGTAGAAGAAGAGGCCGTTGACGAGCGCAAAGGCCATGAAGAGGGCGATCGGGACCGGATGGTCGCGCAGGGTGGCGAGGATGAACCCGCCGACGCCTGTGCCGCCCGCGCGGCTCCCGAGCGCCTCCGCCGCCTGCATCACGAGGAAGGCGAAGAGTGCGGCGAGCGCCAGCCCGGTCCGGATCAGCACCCGCGTCGAGCTCGCCGTGAGGATCGTGCGCATCATCGGGACGAGCACGAACCCGGCCGCGACGGAGAGGAAGGCGAGCGGCGCAAGCACCGCGAAATCGCCCGGCCCGAGCCCGCCGTAAAGCACGACGAGCGCGCCGGTGGCGATCGAGAGGCCGAGGCCGACGAGGAAATAGGGGATGTTGTGGCGGAAGAAGCGGTACCTGTTCTCGCCCTCGATGCTGCGGCGGAAGCGTTTGCCGGCCTCCACCACGGCCTCCCCGTTCGCCTTCTCGATCCGCCCGGTCCCGCCCTCCTGCTCCACCCAGCCGAGGACGGCGCGCTCGCCCGGCGGCAGCGCGAGAAGGTCGGCCGCCTTCGGCGTCCGCCGCAGGACGAGCGTGTCGCCGGCCTGGTCGAAGAGGACGAGGCCGCGCACGGCGAGCGAGAGCGCGGCCGCCGTGAAGGCGCGCCAGCCGGATTCGGTGAAGCCCCAGTTGTGGATGTAGTTGGCGAGCGCCGGCGAAACCTCTTCGGGCGGTCCGAAGAGCGGGATGACGGGGCCGCCCTTGGGGTCGCGGCCGACCGCGTTCCAGGCGGCGAGGTAATAGGCGAGCACCGCCGCCATGCCGACCCCGCCGATGATGAACGCGCGATGGTCGAGCAGGAAGAACAGCGCGCGCTGGCGGCCGGTCGGCTCCGCCACCGTGCCTTCCGGATATTCGGCGACGATGGTGAGCCCCTCGCCCGGGCCGAGCCGGCGGGTGGTCTCCACCGACAATGCGCCGTCGACGGCGACTGCGCCGGCGAATGCGGTGCCGCGCGCCCGAAGCGGCCCGGTATAGGCCGTCCAGCGCGTCGGCGCCGCCGCCGCGACCACCCTCACCGCCGCCTTCAGGATCGGGAACGACCAGAAGTTTCCCGTGACGTTCCAGTAGAGTTCAGGCTTGCCGTCCGGCCATCGCACCTGGCGCCCGGTCGTGTAGCTGAAGATGTAAGTGTATTCGCCCGGCTGGAGCAGGACGTCGCTCCGGCCTGCATAGATGCGGATGGCGTCTCCTCTGCGCTCGGTGCGGTATTCTTCTGGGCCGTTGTCGCGCCGGACGGAGTTGATCTCGAACGTGACTTCCCGCCGGCGGCCTTCCGCATCCTCGAAGGCGAGCGGAAAGTCGCGGTAGATGCCGCGTCGGATGTCCCTCCCCTCCGCCCGGACCCGGATGGTCTCCGTGACCCTCAGCACCCCGTCCGCCGCCACCTCGATCCGGCTGTCGAACCGCTCGATCTGCTCGGCCGCCCGCGCGCCGCCCGCGGCTAGCAGAAAGAGGAGCGGGATCAGGAACTTGGCAAAGGCGCGCAAGGCCTGTGCCCCGGTCAGAAGGCGACGGTCGGCACGGCCCGGTCCGCGGCGTTCTCGATCTCGAAATAGTCGCGCTTCGCGAAGCCGAAGGCGTTCGCGACGATGTTGCTCGGCACCGTCTCGATCATCGTGTTCAGGTTGCGCACCGCGCCATTGTAGTAGCGCCGCGCCATCTGGATGTCGCCCTCGATGCCCGAGAGCTCGCCCTGGAGCTGCAGGAAATTGGCGCTCGCCTTGAGGTCCGGATAGGCCTCGGCGACGGCGAGCAGCCGGCCGAGCGCGCCGGAAAGGAGCGTTTCCGCCTGCGCCCGCGCCTGCACGTCGCCGCGCGGGATCGCCGCCGCAGCGTTGCGCAGTTCCGTCACCCGTTCCAGCACGCCGCGCTCGTGGGTGAGGTAGCCCTTTACCGTCTCGACCAGGTTCGGGATGAGGTCGGCGCGCCGCTTCAGCTGCACGTCGATGCCGCTCCACGCCTCGTCCGCCATCTGCCGCGTCGCGACGAGCCGGTTGTAGAGATAGATGCCGTAGGCGACGAGCGCCGCCGCGACCGCAAGGATCACCCACATCGCCGAACTCCCCCTGGCGGCCCGGAATGCCCGCCGCCGCTCCATCTCGCCGCCCGACGCGCCGCCGTACGCTCCAGGCAATAGGGCGGCGGCCGCTATGCCCCGCCGCCCGCCGTCTTCAGCCAGGCCGCGCCGCATGCGCGCGCCAGGGCCCTGACGCGCAGGATGTAGCTCTGCCGCTCGGTGACGGAGATCACGCCGCGGGCGTCCAGCAGGTTGAAGACGTGGCTCGCCTTGATGCACTGGTCGTAGGCGGGCAGAGCGAGCCTGTGCCGTTCGTCGGACTCACCGGCCGCGAGGAGCGCGTTGCATTCGCGTTCGGCATCCTCGAAGTGGCGGAACAGCAGCTCGGTGTCGGCGTGCTCGAAATTGAAGCGCGAGTATTCCTGCTCGGCCTGCAGGAAAACGTCGCCGTAGCTCACGCGCTCCGCGCCGTCGCGGCCGTTGAAGTTAAGGTCGTAGACGTTGTCGACGCCCTGCACGTACATCGCCAGGCGCTCCAGGCCGTAGGTGAGCTCGCCGGAAACCGGCGCGCATTCGAAGCCCGCGACCTGCTGGAAATAGGTGAACTGGGACACCTCCATGCCGTCGCACCAGCACTCCCAGCCGAGCCCCCAGGCGCCGAGCGTCGGGCTCTCCCAGTCGTCCTCCACGAAGCGGATGTCGTGCAGGTTCGGGTCGATCCCGATCGCGCGCAGCGAACCGAGATAGAGCTCCTGGAGGTCGGGCGGCGACGGCTTCAGGATCACCTGGTACTGGTAGTAGTGCTGCAGGCGGTTCGGGTTCTCGCCGTAGCGGCCGTCCGTTGGCCGGCGGGACGGCTGAACATAAGCGGCGTTCCACGGCCGCGGCCCGAGCGAGCGCAGCGTCGTCGCGGGGTGGAAGGTGCCGGCGCCCACTTCCATGTCGTAGGGCTGGAGGATGACGCAGCCCTTGTCCGCCCAGTAGCGCTGCAGCGTCAGGATCAGCCCCTGGAACGAACGCGTCGGCGCCATGTGGGGCGCGGGCGTGTCGGATGGGGTCGCGGCGTTCTCTGCGCTCAAGGGATGCTGCCCGGCCGGTGAAAGGTCGACGGGCTGCCTGCCACGGGCCACGGGCAGGGTCAAGCATTCGCCCGCGTCAGCGCGCGAGCATGGGCGCGACCCACCAGCCGGGGCGCGCGCTGCCGATCCGCTCCGCCGCAGCCCTGGCATCGCTCTGGCCGGCATAAAGGCCGAAGCAGCCGGAGCCCGACCCCGACATCCGCGCAAGCAGGCAGGCGCCGTCGGCGCGCAGCAGGCCGAGTGCGTCGCCGATCGCCGGCTCGATCGCGAGCGCCGGCCGTTCGAGATCGTTGCGGGTGGCGATCAGCCAACTCGAGACGTCCGACGGCGATCCCGCACGCTTCGGCAAGTCGGGCAGGCCGCCGCGCTCCTCCTGCGGCAGCCGCTGGAACACCGGCCCGGTCGCCACGGGCCTGTCCGGCCAGACGAGGACCAGAGGGAGCGGCGGCAGACCTTCGACCGGCTCGATCCGTTCGCCGATGCCGCCCGCCCGCAGTCCACGGCCGTGCAGGCACATCGGAACGTCCGCACCGATTTCCCTGCCGATCTCGGCCAGCCGCGACGGCGGGAAGTCGAGCCCCCAGAGGTCGTTCAAGGCGAGGAGCGTCGCGGCGGCGTCGGCCGACCCGCCACCGAAACCCGCGCCGGCCGGGAGCCGCTTCTCGAGCCGGATGGCCGCACCCGGCTGCCGGCCGGCGGCGGCGGCGAGCGCCTCGGCCGCCCGCAGCACGAGGTTGTCCGGCCCGGCCGGCACATGACCGGCAAAAGGGCCCGTGACGACGATCGAAAGCCGGTCGTCCGCTTCGACGGCGAGGCGGTCGCCCTCGTCGCCGAACACGACGAGCGTATCGAGCTCGTGATAGCCGTCCGGTCGCCGGGCCGTGACATGGAGCGCAAGGTTGACCTTGGCCGGCGCTAGGCGGATGCGCTCCGGCCCCGATTCGCCCTTCAACGGCCGGTCACTGCGCGGGCAGGCGCAGGCGCATGCCGGGACGGAGCGCAGCCGCGCTCGGCAGCTGGTCGCGGTTGGCGTCGAGGATCTGCGGATAGCGGCTGCCGCTGCCGAGATGCTTCGCCGCAATGTCCCAGAGCGACTCCCCGCGCTGCACGACGTGCAGGCGTTCCTCCGGCTGGGCGTCCGTCGAGGTCTGGTTCAGGGCCGCCTGCTGGACCATCGGCTCCGCCTCCGCTGCCTTCTCGACCAGGCGGCCCTCCGCGATCTTCTTCAGGATGATCGGCAGCTCGGGTTCCTTCGCGCCGAGGTCGCGGGCGTGCCGCCACTGGAACTGCGCCTCCAGCGTGCGCCCGACCCGCCAGTAAGCGTCGCCGAGGTGATCATTGATGACGGGATCGTGCGGCATCAGCGCGACGGCGCGCTCGAGCTCCGTCACCGCGTCGTCGAAGCGGCCCAGCCGGTAATAGGCCCAGCCGAGGCTGTCGACGATGTAGCCGTCGTTCGGGCGGAGCTCCACCGCCTTGCGGACGAGATCGAGCCCCTCCTCGAGGTTGACGCCCATGTCGACCCAGGAATAGCCTAGATAGTTCAGGACGAGCGGCTGGTCCGGGAAGAGCTCGAGCGCACGCCGGAAGTCGGCCTCGGCCTTCGGCCATTGCTTGGTCCGCTCGTAGGCGATGCCGCGGAAGTAATAGACGGTCCAGTCGCCGCGCGCCGGGCTCGTCATCAGGTCCATCGCGCGCGAATAGGCGCTAGCGGCCTCGGCGAAGCGTTCCCGGCCGCGCAGCATGTTGCCGTAGGCGATGTGCGCCTGCAGATCCTTCGGGTTGCGCTGGATCGACTCCTTGAAGGCCTTCTCCGCCTCCTCGGTGCGGTCGAGACGGTCGAGCGCCATGGCCGCCCGTAGCAGCGCGAGGGCGCGGAACGGCGCCTTGGGGTCGATGCCTTCCAGGACCTCGATCGCAGCCTCGCTCTGGCCGCCGGCATCGAGGATGTTGCCGAGCGACAGCGCCGCAAGCCCGCCGGCGCCGTTCGGCGCAAGGTGGAGCGCGAGGCGCAGATAGAGCACCGAGAGCTCCAGGCCCCCTTCCTGACCGATGGCCGCGCCGAGGCCGCCGAGCGCCTCCGCTGCGCCTTCGACCGGGCTCGCCACCGCCGGCGCAAGCGTCTTGCCGCCCTTCAGATCCGCCAGCGCCTGGGTGGCGAGCGCATTGTCGGGGAAGCGGTCGAGAAACTCGGCGAGCAGCTTCTCGGCTTCCGCCGGGCGGCCGGCCCGGGATAGCGCACGGGCATAGGCCTCGGTGATCCGGACGGCGCCGCGATCGGATTCCTGGGCGACACGCAGCGCCTCCAGCGCCTCGTCGGACCGTCCCGCAAGCGTCGCGATATAGCCGGTGTGGAGCAGCTTGAAGGGGCGGTACCACTCCTCGCCCTCGACCTCGCGGATGGTGGCGAGCGCCTGGCCGACCTCGCCCCTCCCGAACTGCGACCAGGCGCGCAGCAACGCGTTCGTCAGGTCGGCGAGGGCGCCCTTGCTGCTCTTCGCGAGCTCGCCCATCGCCTCCGGATAGCGCTTCCCCCGGATCTGCTCGACGGCCAGGACGAGGCGCGCCGCCAGGCTGTCGGGCGCCTTGGCCGCCAGGTCCCTGGCGAGCCGGAGCGCGTCCTTCACCTGCCCGTCGGCGGCGGTGAGCACCATGGCGCGCTCGAGCAGGAACAGGCTGGAGGGATCGCGCGCATAGGCTTCACGGTAGAAGGCGGCGGCGCCCTTGATGTCCTTCTGCGAATCGGCGACGCGGGCCGCCAGGTAGATCCCCGACAGGCTGTTCAGGGACGCGCCCCCGGTCGGATTGGCCGCGGCGAACGCGGGCTGCGCGAGCCCTGCCGCCAGCAGTGCCGACAGTGCGAGCCGGCGCGCTCCGGCGTGAATCCTGTGCGCGTTCATGCTGCGCTCCGTTGCTTGGCTTGCCTTCGGAATACCCCCGTCGGGCAAACGGAGCAATCGCGCCGACGGCCGCGGGTCAGGAGGCGCGCCGGATCGAGAAGGCGACGGCCTCCAGGAGCGCCGCCTTGGCCGGGGTCGCCGGCAGCGGCGCTAGCGCGTCGATCGCGCGCGCCGCGTAGTGGCGGGCACGCTCCACCGTGTCGGTCAGCGCCTCGGTCCGTGCCAAAAGCCCGATCGCCCTGTGCAGGGCTGCCTCGGAGGTCGCCCCCTCGACGAGCCCCTCGCGCCAGAAGGCGCGGTCCTCGTCGGTGCCGCGGCGATAGGCGAGCACGACCGGCAGCGTCACCTTGCCCTCGCGGAAGTCGTCTCCGACGTTCTTGCCGAGCGTCGCGGAGGCGCCGCCATAGTCGAGCACGTCGTCGATCAGCTGGAAGGCGATGCCGAGATTGTTACCGTAGGACCGGAATGCCGCGCGGGTGGCCTTGTCGGCGCCCGCGATGATGGGACCGACCTCCGCCGCCGCCGAGAACAGCGCCGCCGTCTTGGCGCGGACGACGTCGATGTACTCGTCCTCGGTCGTCTCGGTGTTCTTGGCCGTGCCGAGCTGCATCACCTCGCCTTCGGCGATGGTTGCGGCCGCCACCGCCAGAACGTCGAGCGCCTCCAGCGAGCCGACCTCCACCATCATGCGGAACGCCTGGCCGAGCAGGAAATCGCCGACGAGCACGCTCTCCTGGTTGCCCCAGACGAGCCGCGCCGTCCGCTTGCCGCGCCGCGTATCGCTCTCGTCCACGACGTCGTCGTGGAAGAGCGTGGCGGTGTGCATGAATTCCACGCTCGCGGCGAGCTTCACATCGCCGCTCCCGCGATAGCCGCACGCAAGCGCCGCGGCGAGCGTCACCATCGGGCGCAGGCGCTTGCCCCCGGAATCGATCAGATAGCGGGCCACCTCCGGGATGAGCGCGACCTGCGAGCCGGTCCTCTCCAGGATCACCTGGTTCACCCGCTCCATGCCGGCCGCCGTCACCCGGACGAGCGGCTCGATCGACTCGCCTTTCGGCTGGCTGTCATCGAAGGGTAAAACGACGCCCACGGCATACTCCTTCCGGTCGAGACTAATGGCCGGCCCGTTGCCCATAAAGCCTATGCGGTACGACATAAAGCCTCGCGGGCCGCGTGCCACGCGGGAACGCTTCGCGCGCGGGCGGATTGCCGTTAGGCTGCGCCCCGTGAACGAGCTCCTGCGCAGCAACGACCCCGTCCTTCTCTCCTACGTGCAAGCCCTCCTCAACGAGGCCGGCATCGTCCATACCCTCGCCGACCTCAACATGAGCGTGATCGAGGGGTCGATCGGCATTCTGCCGCGCCGCATCCTCGTGCCGAGCCGCCACCTCGCGGCCGCCCGCCGGCTCCTCGATGAGGCGGGGCTCACCTCGGAACTCCCCGACCCGCCTCGATGAGCGCCGAAGACGAACCGGCGGCCACCGAAGATGACTTTCTCGGCGGCACGGTCAGGCTTCTCCAGGCGGCGCGCGGCCACCGGGCCGGCCTCGACGCCGCGCTCCTACAGGCCCTCGTGCCGTCGGACGCGACCGGATGGGCCGTCGAGCTCGGGACGGGCGCCGGCGCCGTCGCCTTCTCCGTCGCGGCACGCGCGCCCGGCCTTTCGGTCGTGGCCGTGGAACGGGACGAGGGGCTCGCCGCCCTCGCGCGCAGAGCGCTCCGGCTGCCGCAGAACGGCCGCTTTGCTTCGCGCGTGACGGTCGTCGCCGCCGACGTCACCGCTCGCCGCCCGGAGCGGGAGAGCGCCGGCCTGCAGGATTCGAGCGCGGACTTCGTGCTGATGAACCCGCCGTTCGCTCTGGACGGCACGGTGAGCGCCTCGCCCGTCGAACGCCGCCGCAGCGCGCATGTCGCCGCGGCGGGCGACCTCCAGGCCTGGATCCGCACCGCTTCGGGTCTTCTCAAGCCGCGCGGGCGGCTCTTCGTCATCCACCGTGCGGAGGCGCTTCCCGACCTCCTCGCGGCGCTTGGAAGAGGATTCGGCGCGGTGGCGGTGATACCGGTCCACCCGCGGCGGGAGGACTGCGCCAACCGCGTCCTGATGGCCGCCACGAGGGCAAGCGGCAAGCCGCTCCAATTGTGCCCGGCGCTCGTCCTGCACGACCCGGACGGCTCTTGGACGGCAGAGGCCGATGCGGTGCTCAGGGGCCGTTCCGCGATCCGTACCTGAGCGACAGGCCTGATGCGACAGGCCGGGGCTGGCGGAAACGGCAGGCCGAGTCCATGTTGAGACCGGGCGAGCAAGAAAGGGAGAACCGTGGCAGAATCGCTGTTCCAGAGCCTGCGCCGCATGCTTCCCGGCGGCGATGCACCGGTCGTCCCGGTGGTGCGCCTCAGCGGCACGATCGGCCGCGTGACACGGCTTCGCACCGGCCTCACGCTCGCCTCGACCGCCGGCCTCCTCAAGAAGGCATTCGACGTCAAGGCCGCGCCCGCGGTCGCCCTCATCATCGATTCGCCCGGCGGCTCTCCCGTCCAGTCGCACCTCATCTACAAGCGCATCAGGAGCCTCGCGGAGGAGAAGGACAAGCGCGTCATCGTCTTCGTGGAGGACGTCTGCGCCTCCGGCGGGTACATGATCGCCTGCGCCGGCGACGAGATCGTTGTCGATCCCGCCTCGATCGTCGGGTCGATCGGGGTTGTCTCTGCCGGGTTCGGCTTCGTGGAGGCGATGCGGAAGGTCGGCGTGGAGCGCCGCGTCTACACGGCCGGCCATGCCAAGGTGATCCTCGACCCCTTCCAGCCGGAGAAGCCGGACGACATCGCGCGCCTCAAGGCGATCCAGGAGGAGGTGCACGACCATTTCATCGACATCGTGCGCACCCGCCGCGGCGACGTCCTGAAGCACAGCGAGGACATCTTCTCGGGCATGTTCTGGTCGGGCAAGACCGCCGTCGGGCTGGGTCTCGCCGATCGCACCGGCGAGCTGCGCACGGTCCTGCGCGAGATGTTCGGCAGCAAGGTCAGGACGAAGCTCCTGAGCGGGGAGCGCGCGCTCTTCCCGCGCCGCCTGAGCCTCGGCTCGATGGCGGAGGAGGCTGCCGACCACCTGCTCGCCGAGCTGGAGGAACGCGCCCTCCGCTCGCGATTCGGACTGTAGGAGGACCGCCGTGGTACAGCTCGTGGTCCTCGGCCTCGCCGCCTATGGCGGCTGGTATCTGTGGAAGTCGGTGAAGAAGGAGATCGGCCGCGTCGGCCGGGACGTGGAGAAGGCCCGCTCGACGGCAAAGCCGAGCGAGACGCTGGAATACGATCCGGACACGCAGAAGTATCGGCTGAAGAAGGATTCCTGACGCTTCGCAGCCGGCGTCTCCGCTGCACGCGGCCGCCCTCGGGCCGGGTGGCGGCGCCGGCGCGAGCGCCGACAATTTAACTAAAGACGCAAAATCCTGTTGATTCTGCGAGCCGCCGCGGCGCCTACAATCCTAACAATTCCATGACTGTGTCCCCTGAGCACTGTTCAGAGCTCCCGCAACGGGCGTTCATCCATGGTTCAGGGCACCTGGACGGGAATCGATCCTGACGGATGATCCCCACCGGGGGTTGTCGGGATCCGAACCTCGAGAGTTGGCACCATGCTCAAGCGCGACGCAGAGATCGGTCCGCACACCATCGTCCTTCCAAAGCCGGCGCTTCGCCCGCCGGTTCGGGAAGACGAGATCGAGCCGCTCAAGGAGGCGATTCTCGCCAAGCTCACGCTCGCCGTCGGCAAGAATCCCGCGACCGCCAGCCCGCGGGACTGGTACGTCGCGGCCTCGCTCGCCGCCCGCGACCGGATCGTGCACCGCTGGATCGAATCGAACCGGCGGGTGCGCAAGGCGAACAGCAAGCGGGTCTATTATCTCTCGCTCGAGTTCCTGCTCGGCCGGATGCTGGGCGACGTCCTCAACAATCTCGGCCTGACCGAGGCATTCCGCGCCGCCCTCGGGGACCTCGGCATGGACCTCGACCAGCTGCGCCAGGCGGAACCGGATGCCGCCCTCGGCAATGGCGGCCTCGGGCGGCTCGCCGCCTGCTTCGTCGAGAGCATGGCGACGCTCGCCGTCCCCGCCTGCGGCTACGGCATCCGCTACGACCACGGCCTGTTCCGGCAGGTGATCAAGAACGGCGTCCAGCAGGAATACCCGGAAACCTGGCTCTCGTTCGGCAATCCCTGGGAGTTCGAGCGGCCGGAAGTCATCTACGACATCGGCTTCGGCGGAACGGTGCAGCCTGCCGGCGGATCGGAGCGCACGCCGCGCGCGGTCTGGCAGCCGGCCGAGACGGTCGAGGCGGTCGCCTACGACAGTCCCGTCGTCGGCTGGCGCGGCGAGCATGTGAACCCGCTGCGGCTCTGGTCGGCCCGCGCCGTCGATCCCCTGCGCCTCGACTGCTTCAACAGCGGCGACCATGTCGGGGCGCTGACCGAGCAGGTCCGCGCCGAGGCCATATCGAAGGTGCTCTATCCGAGCGACGCGACGCCGGCCGGGCAGGAATTGCGGCTCCGGCAGGAATATTTCTTCGTCTCCGCTTCGCTGCAGGACCTCGTCCGCCGGCACATCCGGATCTACGGCGACATCCGCTCGCTCCCGGAGAAGGCCGCCATCCAGCTCAACGACACACATCCGAGCGTCGCCGTCGCGGAGCTGATGCGACTCCTCCTCGACGTGCACCATCTCACCTGGGACGAAGCCTGGGAGATCACCCGGGCGACCTTCTCCTACACCAACCACACGCTGCTGCCGGAGGCGCTCGAGACCTGGCCGATCCCGCTCTTCGAACGGCTTCTGCCCCGGCACATGCAGATCATCTACCTGATCAACGCCCAGCACCTGGAGGCGGTGCGCGCGGAGAATCCGGGTGACGACCGCCTGCTCTCCTCAGTCTCCATGATCGACGAGAACCACGGCCGGCGCGTGAAGATGGGCCACCTCGCCTTCCTGGGCTCGCGCCGGGTGAACGGCGTTTCGGCGCTCCACACCGCGCTCATGAAGGAGACGGTCTTCGGGGACCTGCACGCGCTCTTCCCCGAGCGCATCGTGAACAAGACCAACGGCATCACCTTCCGCCGCTGGCTGCACCAGGCCAATCCGGGCCTGACGGCGCTGCTGCGGGAGACCTGCGGCGAGGCCGTCATGGACGACCCGGAGGCGGTCGCGCGCGTGGCCGCCTTCGCGGCCGATTCCGGCTTCCATGACCGTCTCTCCGAGGTGCGGCTCGCCAACAAGGTCGCGCTCGCCAGGACGATCCGCGACCGGCTCGACATCCGCGTCAACCCGCACGCCCTCTTCGACGTGCAGGTGAAACGGATCCACGAGTACAAGCGGCAGCTCCTCAACATCCTGGAGACGATCGCCCTCTACGACGCGATCAGGAACCAGCCGACGCGGAACTGGTACCCGCGTGTGAAGATCTTCGCCGGCAAGGCGGCGGCGAGCTATCACGAGGCGAAGACGATCATTCGCCTCGCCCACGACGTCGCCTCGGTGGTGAACGACGACCCGGCCGTGCGGGACCTCCTCAAGGTGGTGTTCCTGCCGAACTACAATGTTAGCCTCGCGGAGACGATCATCCCCGCCGCCGACCTTTCGGAGCAGATCTCCACGGCCGGCATGGAGGCGTCCGGCACCGGCAACATGAAGTTCGCCCTCAACGGAGCGCTCACGATCGGCACGCTCGACGGCGCCAATGTCGAGATCCGCGAGCGCGTCGGCGACGACAACATCTTCATCTTCGGCCTGAGGGCACACGAGGTGGCCGAGCGTCATCGCACCGGCCTCGACGCGATGGCCGACATCCGCAATTCCCCGATGCTCGCCGAGGTGCTCGAGGCGGTGGCGGGCGGCGCGTTCTCCGCCGGCGACCGCGACCGCTACGGCCATCTGGTCGACATCGTGAAGCATCACGACCGCTTCCTGGTGGCGGCCGATTTCGACGGCTATTACGCCGCGCAGCGCGCCGTCGACGAGGCATGGGGCAACCCGCGCCGCTGGTGGAAGTCGAGCGTGCTCAACACGGCGAACATGGGCTGGTTCTCGTCCGACCGCACGATCCGCCAGTATGCCGAGGAAATCTGGCAGGTGCCCGCGAGGGGGACGGCGGCGGCCGGCTGAGCCCGCAGCCTCACATCTTCAGGTAGACCGGCCCCTCGCCGCCCTGCGGCGGCACCCAGGTGATGTTGCCGTTCGGGTCCTTGATGTCGCACGTCTTGCAGTGCACGCAGTTCTGCGCGTTGATGACGAAGCGTGGCTCGCCGCCCTCCTCCACCCATTCGTAGACGCCGGCCGGGCAGTAGCGGGCCGACGGGCCGGCAAAGACGTCGTGCTCGCTCGCCTTCTGCAGCACCGGGTCGGCGACGCGCAGGTGCACCGGCTGATCCTCCTCGTGGTTGGTGTTCGACAGGAACACCGAGGACAGGCGGTCGAAGGTGAGAACGCCGTCGGGCTTCGGGTATTCGATCGGCTTCGCCTGCGTCGCCGGCAGGAGGGTCGCGCTGTCGGGCTTGCCGTGGCTCAGCGTGCCAAAGGGCGAAAGCCCTGTGAGCTCGTTCGCCCACATGTCGACGCCGCCCAGCACCACGCCGCCCAGCGTGCCGTATCTCGACCAGAGCGGCTTGACGTTGCGGACGCGGCGGAGGTCGCGGCCGATCTCCGAGTCGCGCCAGCCCGCCTCGAACCCGGAGAGTTCGTCATGCGCGCGGCCGTCGGCGATCGCGGCGGCGGCGTGCTCGGCCGCCTGGATGCCGGACAGCATCGCGTTGTGGCTGCCCTTGATCCGCGGCACGTTGAGGAAGCCGGCCGAACAGCCGATCAGCGCACCGCCCGGGAAGACGGTCCGCGGCACGCTCTGCCAGCCGCCCTCGGTGATCGCGCGCGCGCCGTAGGAGAGGCGCCGGCCGCCCTCGAAGACGTCACGGATCGCCTCGTGCGTCTTGAAGCGCTGGAACTCCTCGAACGGGGAGAGATGCGGGTTGCGATAGTTGAGGTGGACCACGAACCCGACGGCGACCAGGTTTTCCTCGAAATGATAGAGGAACGAGCCGCCGCCGGTGCGCTGGTCGAGCGGCCAGCCGAAGCTGTGCTGAACGAGGCCCGGCCGGTGACGGTCCGGCGCGACCTCCCAGAGCTCCTTCAGGCCGATCCCGAACTTCGGCGGGTCGCGCCCCTCGTCGAGCGCGAAACGACGGATGAGGTCCTTGGCGAGCGAGCCCCGCGCGCCCTCGGCGACGAGCGTGTACTTGCCGAAGAGCGCCATGCCGCGCTGGTAGTTCGGCCCCGGCTTGCCGTCGCGGCCGACGCCCATGTCGCCGGTCGCCACGCCGACCACGCGGCCCCGGTCGTCCGTCAGGATCTCGGCGGCCGCGAAGCCCGGATAGATCTCGACGCCGAGCGCCTCGGCCTTCTCGCCGAGCCAGCGGCACACGCTCCCGAGCGAGACGATGAAGTTGCCGTGATTGTCCATCAGCCGCGGCATCATGAAGTTCGGCAGGCGGATCGCGCCGGACGGGCCGAGATAGAGGAAGCGGTCCTCCGTCACCGGGGTGCGGACGGGCGTCTCCTCGCTGCGCCAGTCGGGCAGCAGGCGGTCGAGGCCGATCGGGTCGATGACCGCGCCGGAGAGGATGTGCGCGCCGACCTCCGAGCCCTTCTCCAGGACGACGACGGAGAGTTCGGGCGCGATCTGCTTGAGGCGGATTGCCGCCGACAACCCCGCGGGCCCGGCGCCGACCACCACGACGTCGTATTCCATGCTCTCGCGCTCGGGCAGCGCGTCCTGGTCGCTCATGATGGCTCCTCACCCGCATCAGCGGCGCCGATGGCACGAAAGTCTGGATAGACAGCGGCCCGGCGGCTGTCCACCGGTCAAGGAGCGCGAGCGACGGCCCACGGCGCATGGACCGCGACACGATCCGCTTTGCGGCTCTTCTCCCGTTGTGACAAGGAAGGCCATGGTCGGGACCGTCGACACGCGCGCCATCGAGGCGCTGCTCGCCTTCTATGCCGAGGCAGGCGTCGATCTCGCCCTGGACGAGGCGGGAACCGACCGCTTCGCGCTGTCCGCGGCGGAGCAGGCGAACCGGCGGCGGCCCGCGGAGCCGCGGGAGCCCCGCGCGGGTGCTCCTGCCCAATCGCCTACATCGGCGCGGCAGCAAGCGCCGGAACCCGCCCGCCCCCCGGCCGGCCAGCGGCTTGCGCAGCCGGCGGTCGCGATGCCTTCGGAACGCACGGCGATGCTCGCGCGGGAAGCGGCCTCGAGCGCCGGCTCGCTCGCCGAGCTCGAGGCCATCCTCCGCGGTTTCGAAGGCTGCAACCTCCGCCTGACGGCGACGAACCTCGTCTTCGCCGACGGCAATCCGCAAGCGCGCCTGATGCTGGTGGGCGAGGCGCCTGGGCTCGAGGAGGACCTGCAGGGCCTGCCCTTCGTCGGGCGCTCGGGCCAGCTCCTCGACCGCATGCTCGCCGCCATCGGGCTCGACCGCGGCTCCGTCTACATCGCCAACGTGATCCCCTGGCGCCCGCCCGGGAACCGTACGCCGACCCCGCAGGAGACAGAGATCTGCAAGCCGTTCATCAGGCGCCAGATCGAGCTCGTCGACCCGGACGTGCTGGTCCTTCTCGGCGGCGCTTCGGCGAAGGTCATCCTGGAGACGGCCGAAGGCATTACGAAGCTCCGCGGCAAGTGGCGGACCTACGAGACCGGCCGCCGCGCGGTTCGCACTATGGCGACGCTGCACCCGGCCTATCTGCTCCGCCAGCCGCTCCAGAAGCGGCTCGCCTGGCGGGACCTGCTGGACGTGAAGAAGGCGTTGAAGGGCGGATGAGCGCTGCGCCGCATCCGCCGTGCACGATACGAGCCGAAGAGGACACCCATGCCGGGCATCGACGAGAACCGCCCCTTCATTCCGTTGAAGATCGCCGTGCTGACCGTCTCGGATTCGCGGGACATGGCGAACGACAGGTCGGGAGACACCCTGGTCGGCCGTATCGAGAACGCCGGCCACGTCCTCGCGGACCGGGCGATCGTCACGGACGACGTGGAGCGGATCCGGGCGGTGGTGCGGCGGTGGATCGCAGATCCGGGCGTGGACGTCGTGATCACCACCGGCGGTACCGGCTTCACCGGCCGCGACGTGACCCCGGAAGCCGTCGAGCCGCTCTTCGAGAAGCGCATGGACGGGTTTTCCACAGTCTTCCACAGGCTGTCCTACGACAAGATCGGAACATCCACGATCCAGTCGCGCGCGACCGGCGGCGTCGCCGGCGCCACCTATATCTTCGTCCTGCCGGGCTCGCCGGGAGCATGCCGCGACGCGTGGGACGGCATCCTTCAGGCGCAGCTCGACTACCGGCACATGCCCTGCAACTTCGTGGAGATCATGCCGCGCCTCGACGAGCACCTCCGGCGCGGCGCCGGCGAAGGCTGAGCTACGGGCGCGCGGGTACGATCCTCGCATCGAGCTTGCCTGCGGCACGTCCCGACGCCACCGCGCCAAGCGAATCGCTGGAAGCGGCGACGGATCGGAAGCGGTCGCGGCGGATGAGAAGGCCCGAGGCGAGCGGCCGCCCGCGCGGCCAAACCCTTGCGAAGAATGAGCCTTTCACTCTGCGGAAGCGCGCGGGTGCCTCGCGCGTTCCGCCCCAGCTCCGAGCCGCGGCGGTCCATCCGTCCTCGAGCGTGGCGCCGGCCTCCAGCAGCAGTAGCCATTCGCCCCGCCCGTGCTCCGCCGCCTGCGACGGCGATTGCCCGGCCAGAAGGACGGCGCCCGAGACTTCCGTCACCGCCGCAACGTCTCCGTTCCTCTCGCGGGCGAAGACGAATGCGTCCTTCACCACGCCCTCGACCGCCGCCGGAACCAGGCTCGCCAATGTCCGCGCGAGCCCCTCCGGGTCGTCTCGGTACTCGATGAAGGCGGAGATCATCCGGCCCTCTTAGAGGCTGCGCAGCCGGGGCACCAGACCAGGCTCAAGCGGACCCTTTTTGTTCTTGTTTTATTCTCACGGCTGACCTAGTGTCCCGTCATGGCACAGATGCAGCATCTCCAGACGGTACCCGGCACGAAGCCAAGCCGCGGCCGCCCCCCCGGCGCGCCCGTCGCATGCGAAATCCTGCCCGACAGGCGTCGCGGCCGCGGCGCGCAAACGAACGTCTCCGGCCGTTACGAGCGCGAGGAGCGGATCGCCTTCGACGACGGCTGGGAGACCATCGAAGACCTCCCGCCCATCCGCACCGAGGTGCAGATCGAGAAGGCGAAGCGGATCATCACGCGCAATGCGTCGCCGGACATCTCCTTCGACCGCTCCATCAACCCCTATCGCGGCTGCGAGCACGGCTGCACCTACTGCTTCGCGCGCCCGACGCACGCCAACATGGGCCTGTCGCCGGGGCTCGATTTCGAGACCCGCCTATTCGCCAAGCCGGATGCCGCAGCGCTCCTCGAGAAGGAACTGGCGGAGCCCGGCTACGTCCCGAGGACGATCGCCATCGGCACCAACACCGATCCCTACCAGCCGATCGAGCGCGAGCATCGGATCATGCGGCAGGTGCTGGAGGTCCTCTCGCGGACGAACCACCCGGTCGGGATCGTCACGAAATCGGCGCTCGTCGCGCGCGACATCGATATCCTGGCTCCGATGGCCGAGCGCGGCCTGGCGCGCGTGGCGCTCTCGGTCACGACCCTCGACCGCAAGCTCGCCCGCAGCATGGAGCCGCGGGCGGCGACGCCGACGAAGCGGCTCGAGACGATCCGGAAGCTCTCCGAGGCGGGCATTCCCGTCACCATCATGACGGCCCCGATCGTCCCTGCCCTCACGGACATGGAGATCGAGCGCCTGCTGGAAGCCGGAGCGGCTGCCGGCGCGCGGCAGGCCGGCTACGTGCTCCTGCGGCTGCCGCTCGAAGTCAGCCCGATCTTCCAGGAATGGCTGATGGCGAACCATCCGGACCGCTACCGGCACGTCCTCTCGGTGATGCGCTCGATGCGCGGCGGCAAGGATTACGATTCGAACTGGGGCACCCGGATGCGCGGCACGGGTCCCTATGCCTGGCAGATCGGCCGCCGCTTCGAGCTCGCCGCGAAGCGGCTCGGGCTCAACGCCGAGCGGCAGCCCCTGAGGACGGATCTCTTCAAGCCGCCCGTTCCGATCGGTGGACAACTCAGCCTGATCTGAAGGACGCATTGCCTGACCTGCGCTCCGGCGCTATCGCGAGTCCATGGGTGCAGTGGGCAATGCGGCGATCGTCGCCGATTTCCGCTTCGAGCGGCAGCTCCTGGCGGCGGGCTTCCGGCGCGTGGCCGGGATCGACGAGGCCGGGCGCGGCCCGCTCGCCGGGCCGGTGGTCGCGGCCGCCGTCGTGCTCGACCCCGACCGCATCCCCGAAGGCATCGCCGATTCCAAGGTGCTCGATGCGAAGCGCCGGGAGGAGCTCTTCGGCGCCATCTGCGGCGTCGCCGAGATATCCTTCGCCTTCGCCTGTGTCGCGACCGTCGACCGGATCAACATCCGGGAAGCGACCCTTCAGGCCATGCGGAACGCCCTCCTCGGCCTCTGCCGCCCCGCCGATGCCGTTCTCATCGACGGCCGCGACGTGCCGCGGCGGATCCCCGTGGAGACGCGCGCCGTCATCGACGGCGATGCGCTCTCGCTCTCGATCGCAGCGGCCTCGATCGTGGCGAAGGTCGTGCGCGACCGGCTGATGACGCGCTGCGACGACGTGTTCTCAGGATATGGGCTGGCGAGCCACAAGGGCTACTCGACGAGGGCCCATCAGGCGGCGCTCGCAGCCCTCGGCCCATGCCGCCTGCACCGCCGGAGCTTCTCGCCGGTCGCGGCCCTGATCCCGGCCGTCTGACGCGGGCCGCCCGACACTGGCTCTTGGCCGGACGCAGAAACGGCGGCCCGCCGGACCGCCGTTCAAGACTTCGGGTGCCGCTCGATCAGTTCAGATTGCTGCGAACCTGCTCTATCGAATCCCGCACGAGCCGCTGGCCGGTCTCGCCGCTCCCCCGTTCGGAAAGGATACGCGTGGCGGCCTCCGCGGCGACGTCGACGGCGCGGCTGCGCACTTCCGCGATCGCCTGCACTTCCGCCTGTCCGATGCGCTGTTCCACAAGCCGGGTCCGGCGCTCGATGTACTCGCCCATGCGGAGCTGCGCCTCGGTCGCGATCGCCTCGGCCTCGCGGCGGGCCTGATCCACGATCGCCTCGGCCTCCTCCTCGGCTTCCTGGCGGCGGCGCTGGTAGTCGGCGAGCAGCGCCTGCGCCTCCTCGCGGAGCCGCCTCGCCTCGTCGAGGTCGCGGCGGATGCGCTCGGCCCGGGAATCGAGCCAGTCGGCCGCCATCGCGGGCACCTTCAGGTAGACGAGGATGCCGAGGAAGGCGATCAGGGCCATGAAGGCCCAGAACGAGGCCCACGCTGTCGCGTCCATAATCAGCTCCTCTCGGACATGGCGGCGTTGACCGCGTTCTCGATCTCGCCGCGACCGACCTCGGGGCCGATCAGCACCTCGACGATCGCCTCCGCCGCATCCTTGGCGATCGCGTCGACGTCGCGGAGCGCGCCCGACTTGATTTCGGAAATCCGGCCTTCGGCCGCCGCGACCCGCTCGTCCAGTTCGGATTCCAGCCGGGCCCGCTCGGCGTCGAGCTCGGCCTTCACCGCGTCCCGGGCCTCCTGGGCGATGGCGTGCGCGTGCTGGCGGGCCTCCGCGAGCGCCTGCTCGTAGGCGGCGATCGCCTCGTCCGTCTCCCGCTTCAGCCGCTCGGCCTCGGCGAGGTCGTCGGCGATGCGGTCGTTCCGCTCCTCCAGGATCGTGGCGATCCGCGGCAGCGCGACCTTGCTCATGAGGTAATAGAGCAGGCCGAAGCTGATGATCAGCCAGAACAGCTGGGAGGCGAAGGTCGAGGGATCGAACGGCGGAAAGGCGCCATGCGCCCCGTCCCCGTGCGCCTCCGTCGCTGCGACCGTTTCGGTCGTCTCGCCGTGCGTCTGTGCAAAAGCCGGTGAGATCACCCGCGCCTTCTCCAATGCTTGCGGGCCGCCGAGGTCGACGGCCCGAGACAGTCAGGTCGCGGAGATCAGACCGCGAAGATCAGGAGCAGCGCGATCAGCAGCGAGAAAATGCCGAGCGCTTCCGTCACGGCGAAGCCGAAGATCAGCCGGCCGAACTGGCCGTCGGCGGCCGACGGGTTGCGCAGCGCGCCCGCCAGATAGTTGCCGAAGATCGTGCCGAGGCCGATGCCGGCGCCGCCCATGCCGAGGCAGGCGATACCGGCACCGATGAAGGCAGCAGCTTGCGGATCCATGTTGAAACTCCTTTGGTCGATCGGATTGAAACAGGGTTGCGGGTTGCGACCGCCCCTCAGTGCGAGGGATGGATCGCGTCGTTCAGGTACATGCAGGTGAGGATCGCGAAGACGTAGGCCTGCAGGAATGCCACCAGGAACTCGAGCGCGGTGAGCGCGATCGCCATCAGGAACGGCAGTATCGCGCCGCCCATGCCCACCACACCGAACGCGCCGAGGCTGACCACGAAGCCGGCGAAGACCTTCAGCGTGATGTGGCCGGCCAGCATGTTGGCGAAGAGGCGGACCGAAAGGCTGATCGGGCGGGACAGGAACGAGATCACCTCGATCAGCACGACGAGGGGCACGAGATAGCCCGGAACGCCCTCCGGCACGAAGAGGTGCAGGAAGCGCGTGCCGTTCCGGTAGAAGCCGTAGATGACGACCGTCAGGATGACGAGGAGCGCGAGCGCGAAGGTCACGATGATGTGGCTCGTGACCGTGAAGAAATAGGGGATCATCCCGAACAGGTTCGCGAACAGCACGAACATGAAGAGCGAGAAGACGAGCGGGAAGAAGCGCATGCCCTCCGAACCGGAGGTTTCGCGCAGCATGCCGGCGATGAACTCGTAGGACATCTCGGCGAGCGACTGCATCCGGTCGGGCACCAGGCCGCGCCCGCGGGTGGCGAGAATCAGGAAGCTCGCGATCGTCCCGACCACGAGGAACATGAAGAGCGCGGAATTCGTGAAGGCCAGATCAAGCCCGCCGATCTCGCCGAAATCGACGATGTCGTTGATCGCGAACTGATGGACCGGATCGACCCGGGAAGCGTCTGCTTCTGTCGCCACGCCAAAACCCTTCTTTCGCCCGAACGGGCCAGATCAGCTCCGCGGCTCGCCGCCGCCATTGGCCGGACCGTCGGTCCGGCCGGCATTCGTCGTCATCTTCCCCGCCGTGCGCAGGACGTTCGCGACGCCGGCCGCGAAGCCCAGCATGAGGAACACGATCATGCCCCACGGCGCGGATCCCGCCAGCTTGTCGAAACCCCAACCGAGCCCCGCGCCGACGATGATGCCGGCGACGAACTCGCTGGCGAGCCGAAAGGCCAGCGCGTAATTGGTCCCGGCGGTTCGTGTCGGCCGCGCCGCTTGCGTGCGTTCCGCACGTTCCGCGTTCAGCGACTGGGACAGGCGGTTCAGCCGCCGGGCGAGATCGGCATCGGAAGCCGGGGCCCGTCTGCCGCCGTCACCTGCAGGATCGTCCTGCGTCATGTCGATCTCCGTCCAATCGACCCGACGTCGGGCGGCCGCACAAGTGCACCGGCGGGTAAGGCCCCTCCGAAACCGCGCGCACCATAGTTTTGCCCCCAAAGGGTGTCAAGGACACCGCATACGAACATAAGTGGCTGATCCGATTAGGTTTTCTGGAACCTGACGGTGGTGCGGCATTCCGTCTTGCGGCAAGAGCCGATCCGGAGCGTCAGCTTGCCTCGCGCATCCGCTCCGCCGTCTCCAGATCGACGGACACGAGCTGCGACACCCCCCGCTCAGCCATCGTCACGCCGAACAGGCGGTCCATGCGCGCCATGGTGATCGGGTTGTGGGTCACGACCAGGAAGCGGGTCTCGGTCTGGCCGCGCATGTCCTCGAGGAGCGCGCAGAAGCGCTCGACATTGGCGTCGTCGAGCGGGGCGTCGATCTCGTCGAGAACGCAGATCGGGGACGGGTTGGTGAGGAAGACCGCAAAGATCAGCGCCATCGCCGTCAGCGCCTGCTCGCCGCCCGAAAGAAGCGTCATCAGCTGCGGCTTCTTCCCGGGCGGCCTCGCCATGATCTCCAGCCCCGCATCCAGAGGATCCTCGGAGCCGACCAGCATCAGTTCGGCCGAACCGCCGCCGAAGAGCCGCGTGAAGAGGCTCTGGAAATGTGCGTTCACGGCCTTGAAGGCTTCGAGCAGACGCTCCCGCCCCTCCCGGTTGAGGCCCTGTATCGCCGTTCTCAGCCTGCGGATCGCCGCCTCGACGTCGGCGCGCTCGCGCTCCATCGTGGCGCGGCGCTCCTCGAGATCGGCCGCCTCCTCCTCGGCGCGCAGATTGACGCCGCCGAGGCGCTCCCGCTCCGCCTTCAGCCGTTCCAGACGCGTCTCGATCGCGATCGGCTCCGGCAGAGGCGCGCCGGCCTTGACGTCGGCAAGCTCGGCGAGCTGATCCGGGCGCCGGGCGAAGACCTCCCCGATCCGGCGGGCGAGATCGTCGCGCGCCTGGCGGGCAGAGGCGACACGCTCCTCCTCGCGGGCCTTGGCCTCGCGCGCCGAGGATAGCGTTTCGACCGCGGCACGCGCGCGGCGGGCGGCGTCCCGATGCGAAGCCTCCGCGGCCGCCAGCGTCGCCGCGCTGCCGGCAGCGCCCTCTTCGGCAGCGGCAATCTCGCGCACGACCGCCCTGCGCCGGGCATCGAGCGTGTCCGGCAGCTCGTCCGCCTGCTGGAGGTCCCGCTCCGCCGCGGCAAGCCGCGCGTCCAGCTCAGCCATGCGGACGGCGGCGCGCTCAGCGCGCTCCGCCCAGCGGGCGCGATCCGTGGCGACGGCCTCCTGGCGGCGCCGGCGGCCCGCGGCCCGACTTGCGGCCTGCTCCGCCGCCGTTTGCGCCTCGCGGGCCGCCTGCTGCGCCGCGGCCGCGTCGCGAGCGGCCGCGTCACGCCGCGCGGCGAGATCGCCGGCATGCGGGAGCGCCACCAGCGCTTCGGCTGCGGCCCGGCCATCGCCGGCCAGCCGCATCTGCTCCGCCTCGAGCCTTTCCACGGTCGCCGCAAGGGCCGACCGGCGTTCCGCCTCGCGGGCGAAGCGGCGTTCCGCCTCGGCGGCGGAACTGCGGGCCGAGTCGGCCGCGCGGCGCGCGTCGCGCGCGGCTGCCCGTGCCTGGGCCAGCCGACCTTCGAAATCCTGCCGCGCCGCGCGGGCCGCAGCCAGGGCCGCGGCCGCCCCGGACGCGCGGTCCTGCGCTGCCTTCACCTCGTCGACGAGGGCGACCAGGCGGTTCTTCTGCTCCAGGCGCTTCGCCGCGGCCGTCGGCGCACCGGCGCGGACGGTGAAGCCGTCCCAGCGCATGAGGGCGCCGTCGCGGGTCACGACGCGCTGGCCGCGGGCGAGCGTCGAGGCCGCGGGAAGCGCTTCCCCTTCGGGCACGATGCCGACCTGGGCGAGGCGGCGGGCCAGCGCGGCCGGCGCCTCGACGCGTGCCGCGAGCGACTCGCAGCCGGCGGGAAGGCCCGGCTCTCCATCTACGGCATCGGCGCCACCCCAATGCCCGGGTGCCTCGGGATCGAGCGGCGCGTCGAGGTCCTCACCGAGCGCAGCCACGAGGGCCTGTTCGTAGCCCGGGGCGGCGCGGATCGCGTCGATGACCGGCGAATGCCGCCTGCCGCCGTCGATCTCCAGAACGCGCGCCAGCGTCTTCGCTTCGGCCTGCAGCGCGCTCAAGGCGCGCTCCGCCTGGTCCCGCGGCGGCCCGGCGACGCGCTCGGCCTCACCGGCCCCAGCGAAATCGGCCTCGGCGGACTGGAGAGCCGCCTCCGCATCCCTCAGGCGAGACAGCGCGGCCTCCAGGGCCGAAGCGGCATCGCCGCACCCGGCCTCTACATCCGGCCGAGCGGCCGCGTCCCTCTCCGCCGTTGCCCGTGCGAGGTCGGCGCGCACCCGCTCGAGACGGGCGTCGCAGTCGCGGACGACCCGTTCGGCGGCGGAGCGCTCGGCGGTCGCTGCGGCAAGCGCTTCCGATGCGCCGGTCAAGGTCTGCTGCGCCCGCACGGCGTCGGCGAACAGGGCTTCGGCCCTTCGGCGTGCCGCCTCCACGGCCGACGCCTCGCCGTCGCAATCCCGCCGCAGGCGCTCGTCCTCGGCCTCCAGCGTCGCGATCTGCCCCTTCGCCTCCTGCGCGATCTCCTGCTCGCGCCGAAGGTCCGTCCGGGTCTGGACCACCCGATCGGAGAGTTCGCGGCGGCGTGCGGACATCCGCTCGGCTTCGCGCTCGATCTCGGCGGCGGCAATCCTGAGCCGGTCCAGGGCGGCGGAAGCGGCGGCCGCCTCGTTCCGCAGCCGCGGCAGGCAATCGCCGGCGACCGCCTCGTCCCGCGCCGCCTGGCCTTGTGCCGCCATCGCGTCGGCGAGCGCCGCAAGCGCGCTCCCGTGGGCGCGCTCCGCTTCGGCGAGGCGCTCCACCGCGGCGTGCCAGCGCACGAGCGACAAGGCCGCCTCGGCCTTGCGGATCTCGCCGGAGAGGTTGCGGTAGCGCGACGCCTGGCGCGCCTGGCGCCGGAGCGATTCGAGTTGCGCGGAGATTTCGGCGGTGACGTCGTCGAGGCGCGCGAGGTTCTGCTCGGCCTGTCCGAGCTTCAGCTCGGCCTCGTGCCGCCGCGCGTGCAGCCCGCCGATGCCGGCTGCGTCCTCCAGGATGCCGCGGCGCTGGACGGGCTTTGCCGCGATCAGTTCGCTGACCTGCCCCTGCCGGACGAGCGCCGCCGAGCGGGCGCCCGTCGCTGCGTCCGCGAACAGGAGCTGGACGTCCCGGGCGCGCGCCTCGCGGCCGTTGACCCGGTAGACGGAGCCGAGATCGCGCTCGATGCGGCGGGCGACCTCGATCTGCTCGCCGCCGGGAACGCCGGTCGGGAGCGCCCTGCCCGCAGGCGTCGTGACCGACAGCCTGACCTCGGCCCAGCTGCGCGCCGGACGGGCGTTCGTGCCGGCGAAGATGACGTCTTCCATGCCGCCGCCGCGCAGCGCCTTGTGCGAGCTCTCGCCCATCACGAAGCGGAGCGCCTCGACGAGGTTGGACTTTCCGCACCCGTTCGGCCCGATCACGCCGGTCAGGCCGGGCTCGATCGGCACGTCGACCGGCTCGACGAAGGACTTGAAGCCCGTGATCCGGAGACGCGTGAACTTCATGCCCGGGCCAGACCGAGCCCGGGGCGGGGCGCTTCCTCAGAGGAGCGGTTCGATCTCCTTGTCCAACTCCTCAAGCGACAGCGCTCCGGACATCTTCTTGCCGTTGATGAAGAAGGTCGGGGTGGCTTCGACGCGGAACTGGTTCGCCGCCCGCTCCTTCTCGGCATTCAGGCCTTCGAACATGGCCTGATTCGAGAGGCAGGCGTCAAAGCTTTCCTTCGAGAAGCCGAACTGCCTGGCGATGTCGAGGATCGCATCGTAGGGCTGCTGCGAGCGCCCCCAGTTCTGCTGCTGCTCGAAATAGACGTCGACCACGTTGAAATACTGGTCGGCAGGGGCGCAGCGGGCGAGCATCGCGATGCCGAACGCGGCGGCATCCAGCGGGAACTCGCGGAAGATGTAGCGGACCTTGCCGGTGTCGACGTACTTCTCCTTGAAGGCGTCGAGCGTGTTGTTGTGGAAGCTCGCGCAGTGCGGACAGGTCATGGAGGCGTATTCCACCACCGTCACCGGCGCAGCGGAATCGCCCAGCACCTTGTCGCCGAGCGGCGGCGCGGCATGGAGGAGGTTCGTGTCGACCGCCTCCTGCGCGAGCGCGAGCCCCGGCACGGCCATGACGAGCCCGACGGCTGCGGCGCCGAGCACGAATGTTCTCCGATCGAGCAGCATCTGGATTCCCTTGAGGCTAGTTTTCACTGTTGTCGCCGTCTCGCCCTGAATAGGGCCTGAATTGCGGCATGCAATGCCGGGCCGTCACTTCGGCGGCGTGACCGGCGGCGGGACGGGTCACGATCGCGCGAGGACCGCCCTGCCGAGTTCCAGGAGCGAAGCACGCAACCCTTCGTCGGCGTGGTCGAGCCGGCGCTCCAGTCCGTCCATCTTCGCCGGGTCGGGCTCCCGGGGCGTCGGGGCGGAGCGTCGGGCCGCCCCCACCGGATGCTGCACGATCTTGATCGCACCGACGGCGGAATGGCCGAAATAGCCGTTCACCCGCTGCCGCACCGGCTCCAGTTCGTAAGAGAGCTGGAGCGCGACGGAGGGGTCGCAGCGGACGACGAGCGTCGCGGCACGGCCGTCGCGCGGCCAGCGGATGCGCTCGGGAATGGTCAGCGCCGCATAGGCCTCGCCCACGATCTCCGGCCACCAGGCCACGATCTCCATCCGCGCGAGGCCGCGCTTGCGCAGCACCGGATCGAGCGTCCCGGCGACGAGATCGCCGACCGGCTTTGCCGACGTCCAGCCCGGCTGCGACATCTGCTGCCACTCCTTCCCGGCTTGCGCGCCGCCGATCCGGCTGCACAGTGGGGCGATGTCTCGAGCATTAGACGATGGCGCGTTCGCCGGGAAGCAGGAGGACCCATCGGCCGTCGATGCGGCCTCGCTGCTCGCCTGGTACGACCGGCACGCCCGCCGCCTGCCCTGGCGCGTCGGGCCGGCGGAGAGGCGGCGCGGGCTGCGGCCGGATGCGTATGCGGTCTGGCTTTCGGAGATCATGCTGCAGCAGACGACGGTCACGGCGGTCGCCCCCTATTTCCACAGCTTTCTCGCGCGCTGGCCGACGGTCGCGGATCTGGCCGCCGCCCCGGAGACGGAGGTGATGGCGGCCTGGGCGGGGCTCGGCTACTATTCGCGCGCCCGCAACCTCATCGCGGCGGCCCGCGCAATCGCCGCCGCGGGACGCTTTCCGGAGACCGCCGCCGGGCTCGCCGCTTTGCCGGGGATCGGCGCCTACACCTCGGCGGCGATCGCCTCGATCGCATTCGGGGAGCCGGCGCCCGTCGTGGACGGAAACGTCGAGCGCGTGATCGCGCGCGCCTTTGCGATCGCGACGCCGCTCCCGCGCGCCAAGGCGGAGATCCGCGATCGGCTCGCGCCGCTCGTGCCGGCCGATCGTCCGGGAGAATTCGCCGAGGCGCTGATGGATCTCGGCGCGACCATCTGCACGCCCAAGCGTCCGGCCTGCGCGCTCTGTCCCTGGCGCGATGGCTGCCGTGCACTTGCCGCCGGCACGCAGGCGGCGTTTCCGGTGAAGGCACGGAAGCCGCCGCGGCCAGTCCGGCACGGCACCGCCTTCGTCGCCGTGCGGGGCGACGGGGCGATCCTCCTCCGGCGCCGCCCCCCGAAGGGCCTCCTCGGCGGAATGGCGGAAGTGCCCGGCGGGCCGTGGGGCGACGATCCGCACGCGCCGACCGAACCGCCGCTCGACGCAGCGTGGCGGATCGCGGACCGCTCGATCACCCATGTCTTCACGCATTTCGAGCTCCGCCTCACGATCATGCAGGCGGACCTGCCCGACCACTCGGCGCCGCCGGCGGGGTGCTGGTGGAGCGGCCGCCATGAGGTGAACGGCGAGGCCCTCCCCTCGGTCATGCGGAAGGCGATCGCCGCCGCATGCCCGGATGCCCTCTTCGTCCAGAGGAAGCCATGACGCCGATCCGGCACATCGTGTTCGACATCGGCAACGTGCTCCTGCCCTGGCACCGCGACCGGCCGTTCCGAACGCTCATTCCCGACGCGGGTGAGCGCGAGCGCTTCCTGCGCGAGGTCTGCAGCATGGAATGGCACCTGACCCTCGATGCGGGCGAGCCGGTCGAGGCGGCGATCGCGGCGCTCGCCGAACGGCATCCGGAACAGGCCGATCTCATCCGCGCCTACCGGACCGGGTGGCTCGACATGTTCGAGGGGGCCGACGAGGAGGTGGTGGCAATCCTCTCCGAACTGATCGGTTCAGGCCACGACGTGACGGCGCTCACCAATTTCAATCAGGACCTCTATGCGATCACGGTCCCCGCCTTCCCGTTCCTGGGATGGTTTCGCGGCGTGACCGTCTCCGGCGCGGTGCGCCTCACCAAGCCGGATCCGGCGATCTACGCCCGCCACGCGGAAAGCTGCGCGCTCGCGCCCGCCGCGACGCTCTTCTTCGACGATTCGCCGCCGAACGTGGCGGCGGCGCGGGAAGCCGGCTGGCACGCGGAGCTGTTCACCGGTGCCGGCCGCATGGCGGAGGATCTCGCCCGCTACGGGATTCCGCTCACGCATGAGGAGAGTAGCGCAAATTTGACTTCCGGCTCGGGGAGCACTCAGGCGTTTCCCTGAGCCGAGGCCGCCGGCCTGGCGTATGATCTTTCCCGCGCTCGCAGCCGGGAGGAAACGTCATGTCGGCATTCAATGTGGTGCGCTTCCGCGTGAAGCCGGGGCGGGAGGAGGAGTTCCTGGAGCCCCACCGGAACATCCGCGATGAGCCGACGGGATTCCGCCGCGCCACCGTCGTGCAGACCGGCGAACACGCCTATTGCTTCATCGGGGAATGGGATGCGTTCGAGAACATCGCCGCTGCGCGGAGCTGGATGATCGGCATCCTCGACACCTTCCGCGACACGCTGGAGGATCTCGGGAGCGGGCTCGGCGTCACCGATCCCGTGTCGGGAACGGCCGTCGTGGACATCGCCGGCACCGCCGAGCGCAGGGTCGCCTGACGCTCGGGGGCGCGGCTCTCAGGCCCATACCACGCGCCTGAGCTCCTCGCGCAAGGCATCGATCGGCTCCAGCCGGCCGGCCCTTGGATGGTGCCAGAAGGTCCAGCCGTTGCAGGCTTCCAGCCCCTGCACGGCTGCGCCGACGCGGTGGATGGAACCCTCGTGCGTGCGGCCGCCGGCGCGGCACAGCAACGAGCCGTCGGCGCGCACCGTGGCCGCGAAGCGCCTGCGGCTGTCGGTCAGCGTCGCGCCGGCGGAAAGCAATCCGGTCTCCAGCAGGTTGCCGAACGGGATGCGCGGCGCGGCGCGCTTGCCCTCGACCACCTTGAGATCGGCGCCCGCAGCCGGCTCCACCGTCGCGATCCTGCGCTCGGCGGCGGCGATATAGTCCGGATCGCGCTCGACGCCGACGAAATGGCGCCCGAGGCGCTTGGCGACAGCCCCGGTCGTGCCGGTGCCGAAGAAGGGATCGAGGACGACCTGCCCGGGCCGCGTGGTGGAAAGGAGCACCCGATAGAGCAGCGCCTCCGGCTTCTGCGTCGGATGGACCTTGCGCCCCGACCCGTCCTTCAGCCGCTCCTCCCCCGTGCAGATCGGAATGACCCAGTCGGAGCGCATCTGGAGGTCCTCGTTGAAGGCCTTCAGCGCGTCGTAATTGAACGTGTAGCCCTTCGCGTCCTGCGCGCGCGACGCCCAGATCAGCGTCTCGTGGGCGTTCTGGAAGCGCCGCCCGCGGAAGTTCGGCATCGGGTTGGTCTTCCGCCAGACCACGTCGTTGAGGATCCAGAAGCCGAGGTCCTGCAGGATCGCCCCCACCCGGAAGATGTTGTGGTAGGAGCCGATCACCCAGATCGCGCCGGTCGGCTTCAGCACGCGCCGGCAGGCGAGCAGCCAGGCCCGCGTGAACGCGTCGTATGCGGCGAAATCCGAGAAGCGGTCCCAATCGTCGTCGACGGCGTCGACCTTGGACTGGTCGGGCCGGTGGAGGTCGCCGGCGAGCTGCAGATTGTAGGGCGGGTCGGCGAAGACCAGGTCGACGCTGGCCGCCGGCAGCCTCTCCAGCGCGCTCACGCAATCGCCGCGGATGATGGTGTCGAGGTAGGACGCCCCGGCAGAGGGAACGGCGACCGCTGCTTCGCTACGCATGAGAACTCCCGAACTCCTCGGGAGAGACTCGCCCAGCACGGTGAAGCCGGGGTTAGGAAACACGGTGAACGGGTAGTTAGGAAGCACGGTAAACGCCGGGTAAACGCCATCCAGCCGGTTCCGGCGTGCTGCCGGGGCTGCTATAGAGCCGGCGCTGTACCTCGGGATCGGGATCGGAAGATGGGGCTTTCCAAGGTTTTGCGGCTCGCGACGGGACCGCTGCTCGCGCTCGCCCTCGCCGCCTGCCAGGGCTTCGGCGGCGGCTCGGGGGGAAGCGCCCCCGCGACGGAAGCGCAGCCGCTCGACGTCCGGCGCTTCATCGGCCCCGATTATTGTCCGCCGCTCCGTGTCCGCCAGGGCACGGAAGTGCTGCGCCGGTTCGACCGCGGCCGCGAGAACGACCAGTCGGCCGTGATCTGGCAGGCGTCGATCGGGAACACCGCGCGGGAATGCCTCTATGACGGACAGGGCAACCTGCTGATCCGCGTCGGCGTCTCGGGCCGGGTCGTGGCAGGTCCGAGGGGCGGGCCGGCGACGGTCCCGGTGCCGCTGCGGATCGCCGTCACGCGCGCCGGCGAATCGGTCGTCAGCTCCAATCTCTATCGCCTGAGCGTCACGATCCCGCCGGAACTCTCGACGGTCTTCACCGAGGTCTACGAGATCACCGTGCCCTCGCCGGGCAACCACCGGGACTACCTGATCTATCTCGGCTTCGACGAACAGGCCAAGGGCTGATTCCGCAACGCAGCGATTGACAGGCGCGACCGGCTCGGCAAGTCTCGCGCCCGCGGGTCACGCCACGGCCCGCGTGAAATACGCCTTTACGGGAGAGTTCCCGCCGATCGCGAGGCCGGCGGGGCGCCGAAGGAGCAACCGCCCCGGAAACTCTCAGGCCCAAGGACCGTGAAGGCGAGCGGCGCTCTGGAAAGCAGCCGGCGGAACCGTCAGGATTCCGGCCGGCTCACCGAAGGAGTAACCGGGCCAGACCCGGGAATCTCTCAGGTCCTGCGACAGAGGGGGGCACGAACGGCGAAGGCCGACGTGCGTTCACCTTAGGCAGGAGCCGGAATGACCGAAGCACCAGGCGATCTCCGAACGACACCGCTCTTCGACCTCCACCGCGAGCTCGGCGGCCGCATGGTCCCGTTCGCCGGCTATTCGATGCCGGTCCAGTACGAGGGCATCCTCGCCGAGCACCGCTGGACGCGCGAGAGCGCCGGGCTGTTCGACGTGTCGCACATGGGCCAGCGCGTGCTCGCCGGCGCCGAACATTCCGGCGTGGCCGCAGCGCTCGAGGCGCTCACGCCGGGCGCGTTCGCCGCTCTCGGCGAGGGGCGGATGCGCTACACGCTGCTCCTGTCCGAGACCGGCGGCATCATCGACGACCTGATGGTCACCCGCCCCGCCGGGGCCGACGGCAGGCTCCTCCTCGTCTTCAACGCAGGACGGAAAGAGATCGACGACGCCTATTTCGGCGAGCACCTGCCCGCAGGCATCGGGTTGCGCAGCGAGGAGGATCGCGCGCTGCTCGCTTTGCAGGGACCGAAGGCGGTCGACGCCCTCGCCCGCCACTGCCCGGACGTCGCCGGCTTGAAATTCATGAACGCGACGGAGACGACCTTCGACGGCACGCACTGCCTCGTCTCGCGCTCCGGCTATACCGGCGAGGACGGCTTCGAGATCTCGATCCCGGCCGCGGAGGCGGAGAAGGTCGCCCGCGCGCTCCTCGCCGAGCCCGAGGTCAAGCCCGTCGGCCTCGGCGCGCGCGATTCGCTCCGCCTGGAAGCCGGGCTCCCGCTCTACGGCCACGACCTCGACGAGACGACTTCCCCGGTGGAGGCCGGGCTCGCCTTCGCCGTCGCCAAGGCGCGGCGGGAGACGGGCGGGTTCCCGGGCTCGGACAGGATCCTGCACGAGCTTGCGGACGGCCCGCGGCGCCTGCGTGTCGGCATCCGTCCCGCCGGCCGCGCCCCCGTCCGGGAGGGGGCCGAGATCCTCGGCCCGGGCGGGACCCGCATCGGCGAAGTCACCTCGGGCGGCTTCGGCCCGACAATCAATGCCCCGGTCGCGATGGGCTACGTCGCCGCCGCCTACGCCGCCCCGGGCACCGCGATCCAGGTGAGCGGGCGCCGCGGCCCGGAGCCGGCGGAGATCATCGCCCTGCCCTTCGTGCCACCCCGCTACGTCAGATGATCAGGAGAGAGACCATGGTGCTGCGCTACACCAAGGACCACGAATGGGTCAGGACCGAGGGCGACATCGCCACGGTCGGCATCACGGCCTACGCCGCCGACCAGCTCGGCGACGTCGTCTACGTGGAGCTGCCGGAGGTCGGGCTGAAGGTGAAGAAGGGCGAGTCCGCCGCGACGGTGGAATCGGTGAAGGCGGCGAGCGACATCTACGCGCCTGTCTCCGGCGAGGTGGTCGAGGTGAATGCCGAGCTCGGCGACGCGCCGCAGCGCGTCAACGAGGCGCCCGAGACGGGCGGCTGGTTCATGAAGCTCCGCCTCTCCAACCCCGCCGAGCTCGACGCCCTGCTGGACGACGAGGGCTACGGCGCCTTCACCGAGACTCTGTAGGCCGACCATGTCCGCACACGAATACCGCGCCACGATCGTCTGGCGGCACGACGGCGGGGATTTCGCCAAGGGCCGCTACAGCCGCGGCCACGAATGGCGCTTCGACGGCGGCGTCACCGTGCCCGCCTCCGCCTCGCCCTCCGTCGTGCACCTGCCGCTCTCGCGCGAGGACGCGGTCGATCCGGAGGAGGCCTTCGTGGCGGCGCTCTCGAGCTGCCACATGCTGACCTTCCTCGATCTCGCCCGCCGCGCCGGGCTCGTCGTCCGCTCCTACGAGGACGAGGCGGTCGGCACCATGGAGCGGATCGCGCCCGGCAAGATGGCGGTCACCCGCGTCGTGCTCCGGCCGAAGATCGTGTTCGACGCCGAGCCGGACGCCGCGGCGCTCGCCGACCTCCATCACCGCGCCCACGACACCTGCTACATCTCGAACTCCGTGAAGGCGGAGGTCACGGTCGAGGGCGTGCCCGCACCGGCGGGAGCGCACTGACATGCGCTACCTGCCCCACACCGAAGAGGATCGCGCCGACATGCTGGCGGCCATCGGCGCCGCCCGGATCGACGCGCTGTTCCGCGACGTGCCGGAGGACAAGCTCCTCGACCGGCTCCTCGATCTGCCGAAGCGCAAGACCGAACTCGAGGTCACGCGCACGCTCCGCGCCATCTCCCGGAAGAACCACGCCGCCGCCGACGGGCCGTTCTTCCTCGGCGCCGGCGCGTACCGCCACAGCGTGCCTGCCGCGGTCGACCACCTGATCCAGCGCTCCGAGTTCCTGACCTCCTACACGCCGTACCAGCCGGAGATCGCCCAGGGCACGCTGCAATATCTCTTCGAGTTCCAGACCCAGGTGGCGAACCTCACCGGGATGGAGGTGGCGAACGCCTCCATGTACGACGGCTCGACGGCGGCCGGCGAGGCGGTGCTGATGGCGCACCGCATCACCAGGCGAGGGAAGGCGGTCGTCTCCGGCGGTCTCCACCCGCACTACCGGGAGGTGATCGCCACCCTTTCCGATCTCGCCGAGGACGAGGTCACGGCCCTGCCGCCCGACCCGGGCGGGACCGAGGACATCGTCGCGGCGATCGACGGCGAGACGTCCTGCGTCGTCGTGCAGTCGCCCTCCTTCTACGGACAGCTGATCGACCTCGCGCCGATCGCGGAAGCGGCGCACCGGCACGGCGCGCTGCTTGTCGCCGTCTTCACCGAGGTGGTCTCGCTCGGGCTCGTCGAGCCGCCGGGCGCGCAAGGGGCGGACATCGCCGTCGGCGAGGGCCAGGGGCTCGGCAACCCGCTCGGCTTTGGCGGCCCCTATGTCGGGCTCTTCGCCACCCGCTCGAAATTCGTCCGGCAGATGCCGGGCCGGCTGTCCGGCGAGACGGTCGACGCGGAAGGCCGGCGCGGCTTCGTCCTCACCCTCTCCACGCGCGAGCAGCACATCCGTCGCGACAAGGCGACATCCAACATCTGCACCAATTCCGGCCTCTGCGCGCTCGCCTTCACCATCCACATGACGCTGCTCGGCGAGAAGGGGCTGAGGGAGCTCGCGACCGCCAACCACGTCCGCGCCTGCCGCACGGCCGACGCGCTCGCGCGGATCCCGGGCGTCGAGGTGCTGAACGAGAGCTTCTTCAACGAATTCACGGTGCGGCTGCCGAAGCCGGCGGCGCCGGTCGTCGACGCGCTCGCGGCCCGCGGCATCGTCGCCGGCCTGCCCGTCTCGCGGCTGGAGCCGGCCCGGCCCGAACTCGCGAACCTCCTCCTCGTCGCCGCCACGGAGACGGCGATCGACGAGGACGTGGCCCGTTTCGCCGAGGCGCTCGAGGAGGCGCTCTGATCATGCTGAACAGGGACGACCGCCCCACCCGCGCCGCGCCGGTCGAGCGCAAGCGCGAAACCTTCACGGGCAACTGCGCGCTGCAGATCGAGGAGCCGCTTCTCTTCGAGATCGGCCGGACGGACATCACCGGCGTCGACATCGACGTGCCGGACCATTCCGGCGACCGGCTCGGCAAGCACCGCCGCAAGGCCCCGATCGGCCTCCCCGCGCTCTCTGAGCCGGAGGCGGTGCGCCACTACGTCCGCCTCAGCCAGAAGAACTACGCCATCGACGCGGGCCTCTATCCGCTCGGCTCCTGCACGATGAAGCACAATCCGCGGCTCAATGAATCGGTCGCGCGGCTGCCGGGCTTTGCCGATCTCCACCCGCTCGCACCGCAGCCCCTGGTGCAGGGCGCGCTGGAGCTCGTCCACGAGCTCGGCCGCTGGCTGATCGAGATCACCGGCATGCACTCCGTCGCCATGAGCCCCAAGGCGGGGGCGCATGGCGAGCTCTGCGGCATGATGGCGATCAAGGCGGCGATCCGCGCCCGCGGCGAGGACCGCACGATCGTGCTCGTGCCGGAATCGGCGCACGGCACGAACCCGGCCACTGCCGCCCTCCTCGGCTTCACGGTCGTCAACGTGCCGGCGCGCCAGGATGGCACGGTTGCGGCCGCGGAGGTGCGCCGGCTCGCATCCGAGCATGAGGGCCACGTTGCGGCGATCATGCTGACGAACCCGAACACCTGCGGCATCTTCGAGCCGGAGGTGTGCGAGATCGCGGAGGCCGTCCATGCGGCCGGCGGCTATTTCTATTGCGACGGGGCGAACCTCAACGCGATTCTCGGCAAGGTGAAGGCGGGAGCGCTCGGCGTCGACGCCATGCACATCAACCTGCACAAGACCTTTTCCACCCCACATGGCGGCGGCGGGCCGGGCGCCGGTCCGGTCGTGCTGTCGGAGGCGCTCGCCCCCTTCGCCCCGCTGCCGGCGATCGTGAGGAAGGCAGAGGGGTACCGGCTCGTGGAGGATTCCGGCGACGAAGCGGCTCTTCGCCCCTTCGGGCGCATGACCGCCTTCCACGGCCAGATGGGCATGTTCGTGCGCGCCTATGCCTGGATGCTCTCGCACGGTTCCGACGGGATGCGGCAGGCCGCGGAGGACGCAGTCCTCAACGCGAACTACATACGGGCGCGGCTCGACGATCTGATGAGCGTGTCCTTCCCCGATCATCCGGCCATGCACGAGGCGCTCTTCGACGACCGTTTCCTGGACGGCACGGGCGTCACGACGCTCGATTTCGCCAAGGCGATGATCGACGAGGGTTTCCACCCGATGACGGTCTACTTCCCGCTCGTCGTGCATGGCGCGATGCTCGTGGAGCCGACCGAATCGGAATCGCGGGCGAGCCTCGATCTTTTCGTCGCGACGTTGCGCGACCTCGTGATGGCCGCAAAGCGGGGCGACACTGATCGCTTCAAGGACGCGCCCCGCTACGCGCCACGCCGGCGGCTCGACGAGACCCGGGCGGCGCGCCAGCCTGTTCTCAAATGGTCGCCGCCCGAGCCGATCGGGGAGGCGGCGGAATAGGAGACCCGATGGACGGAATCCCGGAGACATCCGAGATCCTCGCGACGATCGCCCGGCTGGAAGGCGCGTTCGAGGACCATCCGGACCCCGAGGTGCGCCGCCTCCACGCGCTCTATCTGAAGCTTTGCCGGCGCTTCGAGGAGGACCTCGGCGACGCCCGCGACCGCGCCCTCTCCCGCGCCGCTGTCCTCATGCTGATCCGGCTGCAGGAGGAAGGCGCGGGGGACTAGGGTCGGGGTTCCGTCGTGATCCGCCTGGTGGAAGCTCGGACGACCGTTGCGCCGGCTCTATCGCGCCGCTGACGAGAACGCCTCCGCAGTCAGCCCCGAGACGTTGCCGCGCAAGGTGCCACCGAGCGCCCAGTAGAACTGCTGGGTGACGGTCGGAGCGGTTTCAATCGCCACTCCAATAGCCTTCGTGTCAGGCTCCAGCCGGATTTCGGCGGAGCGGCCGGCGGCATTCAAGGTCACGAGTTCGGTATCGCTCGGTACCCAGATCGAGCAGTTCGTCCCGGAGACGATCGGACAGGCCGCCTGCACATTCGCCCCTTCCGCGCCAGCCGCCTGGATATTCAGGTCGCCCCCGCCGCTGATCGCAGCAGCGTTCCGAACGTCGATCATCACCTGGATCTCGGTGCCCGCACCCGTAGGCGCACTGCTCGGACGATCCGGATCCGTCGCGGCAGCCGGCGCGATCGCGGCTTGGGCGAAGGCCGTGCTCGCGAACAGCCCGGTCGGGTCAGCCCGCGAAGCCGCCTCCGGTTCGGCGGCACTCCTGGTCTTCTGCCCTGCTTGCACACCGATTGAGACATTCGCGATCAAGGCAGGGGCCATCATCGCGGCGATGAAGTACTGTCTTGCATTCCGATCGGCGGTGGCGACGGAAGTCGCGAGCCCCAGCACCGCAAAAATTCCAACGCCCATCCAGACCCCCAGCGCGGGAATGGCCGCCTCCTTGCCATCCAGCCCCGCCGTCGCCAGTTGCGAGGCGATACGGACGAGGAAAGGCGCGGCTCCTCCGATGAGAGCCACGAAGACGAGAAGCGGAATGGGATGGGCTTCTGCAGGGTCGCCCGGCAGCGGAATTCCTCCATCCGGGTCGTCGACAGGAACATGTGTCATGGCTTGCCCCCAACATCTTAGGACAAGTAATAGTTTACCGTACTCCGCGAAGTAACTCCAGGTTGCATTTGTTCAGGCCCCAAACCGGAACAGCTGCACGCTTTCCCACGGCCCGCCTTGGTAGCGCCAGAGATGGAGGCCGACACCCCTGACGGAGAAGGCCCGGAACCCGGCTGCGAGTTCCCGCTGAAGGCGTTCCGCCTCCTTCGGCGTCACCTTGTTCTGGATCGTGACGTGCGGGCGGAAGCCCATGCGGTCCTGGTCGACGAGCCAGTGGGACCATTCGGCGGCCAGACCGTTGCGCAGCGCGGAGAGCTGCGGCGACTCCAGAAAATAGGCGACGCCCGTCCCGATCGACTTCACGGAGACGGCGCGGAGCTCGAACGGGCGCTGTCCGCGCGCGCAGGCCTGGAGGAGCCCCTTGATCTCGCGGGCGCGATCGCCCGGCAGCTGATGGAACAGCGTGACGTGCGCCGGCACCTGGTTGCGGTCCGGCGGATAATGCCGGCGCCGGAGCGCATCGAGCCGGGCGAAGGACTCGCCGTCCATCTCGAGGGTGAGGACGAACGGCCGGGTGCCGTTCAGACCAGGTCCGGCGACCATTCGCTGAGCGCTTCGACGGTGGCCGGAAGCTCCGACAGCCGGCGGACGACGGTCAGCGCGCCCGCGTCCATCAGAGCCTCGGAGTGCCCCGGCCAGCTGTGCGAGGCACCGACAAAGCCGATGACGCGCATGCCTGCGGCGACCGCGCCGGCAACACCGGACACGGAATCCTCGACGACGATCGCGTCGGCCGGATCGGTCTCGAGCACGGCGGCCGCATGCAGGAAGACGTCGGGAGCCGGCTTGCCGCGGCCGTCGCCCACGTCCCGCGCCGAGAACACGTACGGGCGGAACCGCTCGTAGAGGCCGGCCACTTCGAGCGTCATGCGCAGCCGTTCCGGCCGGGAGTTGGAGCAGATGCAGCGCGGCCAGTCGAGCCGGTCGAGCATCGCGTCGGCGCCCCGGACGGGGACGGCCTCGCGCTCGAGACGGCTGTCCGTTTCCTCCTCGGCGCGCCGGACGAGCGCATCCGGAATGCCGCGCCCGAGTTCCTCGGCGGCGATCTCGAAGATGCGTTCGGTCGTCAGGCCGGCGAAGCGGTGGGCCACCTCCTCGGCCGTGATCGGATAGCCGGCCTCGGTGAGGATCTCAGCGTCGACGCGGGCGGCGATGATCTCGGAATCGACGAGAACACCGTCGCAATCGAATATGACGAGCATCCGCGCCACTTAGGGCCCCGGGGGATGTGGCACAAGCGGCGGGCGCGCGAAGCGGCGCCGCCGCGTTCCCGTGACCTCCCGCCCCGCCGCGTGTCACCCGGCGCTTCCTTCATGCCGCCCGCGCGACATGCGCGCGCTTGCCGGTGGGCGGGCCGGGGGATAGTGTCCGCCCCTTCGGATCAAGGAGCGAATTGTTGCGCTACGTTTCCACGCGCGGGGAAGCGCCCGTTCTCGGATTCCGCGACGTCGTGCTGACGGGCCTGGCGCGGGACGGCGGGCTCTACGTGCCCGAGACCTGGCCCCGGCTCGCCCCCGAGGAGATCGCCGATCTCGCCGGCCTGCCCTATGCGGAGGTCGCCGCCCGGATCATCGGCCGGTTCACGGGCGGCGAGATCGACGACGGCACGCTGCGGCGGATCCTCGAGGAGGCCTACGGCACGTTCCGGCACAAGGCCGTGACGCCGCTCGTGCAGATCGCTCCGAACCATTTCGTGCTCGAGCTCTTCCACGGCCCCACGCTGGCGTTCAAGGACGTCGCCATGCAGGTGCTCGCGCGCCTGATGGACCATTGCCTCGCCGAGCGCGGCTCGCGCGCGACCATTGTCGCCGCGACGTCGGGCGATACCGGCGGCGCGGCGATCGAGGCGTTCCGCGGCCGGGAGCGCATCGACATCGCCATCCTCTTCCCCGACGGCCGCGTCTCGCCGGTCCAGCGCCGGCAGATGACGACCGCCGACGACGACAATGTCCGCGCGATCGCAGTCAAGGGCACGTTCGACGATGCCCAGGCGCTCGTGAAGGCGATGTTCAACGACTTCGCGTTCCGCGACCGCGTGTCGCTTGCCGCCGTGAACTCCATCAATTGGGGGCGGATCGTCGCGCAGGCCGTCTACTATTTCTACGCCGGCGTCGCCCTCGGCGCGCCGCACCGGCCGGTCGCCTTCACCGTGCCGACGGGGAATTTCGGCAACGTCTTCGCCGGCTACGTGGCGCACAGGATGGGGCTGCCGATCGCGAAGCTGGTCGTCGCGACGAACGTCAACGACATCCTCGACCGCACGATCCGGACCGGGCGCTACGAGGTGCGGGGGGTGACGCCGAGCTCCTCGCCTTCGATGGACATCCAGGTCTCGTCGAATTTCGAGCGGCTCATCTTCGATGCCGAGGACCGCGAGCCCGGCGATGTGCAGCGGCTGATGTCGGGGCTGTCGCAGTCCGGGGCCTTCACGCTCGAGCCGCGTGCGCGCGAGGCCATCCGCCCGCTCTTCACCTCCGGCGCCTGCGGCGAGCCGGAAACCGCGGCGACGATCCGGCGCACGCTGCGGGAGACGGGGATGCTGGTCGATCCGCACACCGCCGTCGCCATCGCGGTCGCCGAGCACAATCTGGACCAGCACGTGCCGATGGTGACGCTCGCCACCGCGCATCCGGCCAAGTTCCCGGAGGCGGTGGAACTCGCCACCGGGATCCATCCGGAGCTGCCCGAGTGGGCGAGGCCGATCCTGACCAGGCGCGAGCGCTATGAGGTTCTCCCGGCGGACCTGGCGCGGGTCGAGGCGGCCGTCGAGCAGCATTCCCGCGCCGCGCGCATGGCGGTCTGACGGCGCATGACGATCGAAGTCTCACGGCTCGCCAACGGCATCACGGTCGTCAGCCACCGCATGCCGCAGCTGGAGAGCGTGGCGCTCGGCGTATGGGTCGGCGCCGGCGCGCGCTCGGAGGCCGTTCACGAGCACGGCGTGTCCCACCTCCTCGAGCACATGGCCTTCAAGGGCACGCGGCGGCGCTCCGCGCGCGAGATCGCGGAGACGATCGAGGCCGTCGGCGGCGAGATGAACGCCGAGACGAGCGTCGATCACACGGTCTATTACGTCCGCGTGCTGAAAGAGGACGTTCTGCTCGGTCTTGACGTTCTCGCCGACATCCTCACGGATTCCCTGTTCGATGCGGAGGAACTCACGCGCGAGCAGCACGTCATCGCGCAGGAGATCGGAGCCGCCCTCGACACGCCCGAGGACATCGTCTTCGACTATTTCCAGGAAGCGGCCTATCCGGGGCAGGCGATCGGCCGGAGCATCCTCGGCACGCCCGCTTCCGTGAAGGCGCTCGGCCCCGCCGACCTCACGCGCTTCCTGGGGATGCATTACCGCGGACCGGGCATGGTGGTTTCCGCCGCCGGCGCGATCGACCACGACGGCCTGGTCGCTGCGGCGGAGCGCAGCCTCGCCTCCGTACCGGCGGCCTCGGGACCCGCGGAGGAGCCGGGCACCTATCGCGGCGGCCAGTGGCTGAAGCGGAAGAAGCTGCAAGAGGCGCAGATCCTGCTCGGCTTCGAGGCGCCTTCATTCCGCCACCCGCGCTACCACGCGGCCATGCTCCTGTCGTCGGTCCTCGGTGGCGGCATGGCCTCCCGCCTGTTCCAGGAGGCGCGGGAGAAGCGCGGGCTCTGCTACTCGATCTACTCCTTTCACTGGCCCTTCATCGACACCGGGATCTTCGGCATCCAGGCCGCTACGTCGGAGGCGGACATCGAGGCGCTCGTCCAGGTCATCCTGAGCGAGACGGCGCGGCTCGGCGACAGCATCATGCAGGCCGAGCTCGACCGGGCGAAGGCGCAGATGCGGGCGGGCCTCCTGATGGCACTGGAAAGCCCGCTCGCGCGCGCCGGACAGATGGCGCGACACGTGCTCATCCATGGCCGGCCGCTCGAGCTCGCCGAGATCGTGGCGGCCATCGACAGGGTGACGCCGGCGGAGATCGGCGAGGCGGCCGAGGCGATGCTGAAATCGCCGCCGACGCTCGCCGGCATCGGCCCGATCAGGCCGCTGCCCGGCGCCGCCGCGATCGCCGACCAGCTCGCCAGGCTGGGAGCCTGACGCGATGGCGTTCCTGCGCAGCACGTCCGCCTACGATCCCGCGCCGGTCATTGCCGGGCGAGGCGTGTTCCTCAGGAGCCCGGCCCATGCCGACTATTCGGACTGGGCGAGCCTCAGAGGCGAAAGCCGCAGCTTCCTCACGCCCTGGGAGCCGACCTGGCCAGCCGACGACCTGACCCGCGCCGCCTTCAGACGCCGGATTCGGCGCTATCAGCAGGAAATCCGGGACGACCGGGCCTATCCCTTCTTCGTCTTCCAGGCCGGCTCGGGCATTCTCGTCGGCGGACTCACGCTCTCCAATGTGACCCGCGGGATGACGCAGACCGGCACCATCGGCTACTGGATGGGCGAACGCTACGCCAACCGCGGCTACATGACCGCGGCCTTGACCGCACTCGTGCCATTCGCCTTCGGCATCCTTCATCTCCACCGGCTCGAGGCGGCATGCCTGCCGCACAACAAGCCTTCGCGGCATCTCCTCGAAAAGGTCGGCTTCCGCGAGGAAGGGCTTGCGCGGGGCCTGGTCTGCATCAATGGCCGTTGGCAGGACCACGTGCTGTACGGGCTGCTCGCCGAGGACCCCAAGCCGGCCGGCGGGTGAATGCCATCGTGATGCCGCTTTGGCGGGCTTGAGGTGCCGGCTGCATAACTTTACTGGTTAAGCTTTAGACATCCGATCCGGAGGATCTGCCGTGCGCGCGGGCGAGTTCCTAAAGCGCCTCTTCGTCGCGTTCGCACTGCTGGCCTTCGTTGCTCCCGCCTCCGCTCTGGAGGCGGTGCCGGTGCCGCCCGCGGCGAAGACGCTCGACCTGTCCGATACGGTCGAGCACTACACGAGCCCCAACGAGCGGCTGCAGGTCTCGACGGCACCCGGGCCGGACGGCATCGTCCGCCGGATCGAGGTTCGCTCCGAAGCGGGAGCGGGCGCGTCCGACTGGATCGTGTTCGCCCTCGCGAACCCGACGGATGAGCAGATCGACCGCCTGATCGTGGCGCCGCACTACCGGCTGGTCGGTTCCGGGATCATCTGGCCCGATCTCGGCGCGATCCGGATTGCCGCCGTGACGCCGAGCGAGGGTTTCGCACCCGAACGCATCGCCTCGGCGGAGGCCGACATCTTCCGGATCACGCTCGATCCGGGCGCCATCGTGACCTACGTCGCCGAGATGGGCTCGCCCAACCTCCCGCAGCTTCATCTGTGGGAGCCGGACGCGCACGAGGAGACGGTCAACAGCTACACGCTCTACCGCGGCATCGTCCTCGGCATTGCGGGCCTGCTCGCGCTTTTCCTGAGCGTGCTCTTCGTTGTGAAGGGCACGGCCATGTTCCCGGCGACGGCAGCCCTCGCTTGGGCGGTCCTCGCCTACATCTCGATCGATTTCGGCTTCTGGCACCGCGCCTTCCCGATCGCGGTTTCGAGCGAGCCCTACTGGCGTGCCGGCACGGAGGTCGTGCTCGCCGGCGCGCTCGTCGTCTTCCTCTACACCTACCTCCATCTGCACCGCTGGCACGTCCGCTACAGCCACGTCGCGATCGGCTGGATGTTCGGGCTCGCGATCCTTGCCGGCGTTACCGTGTTCGACCCGAGCCTCGCCTCGGGCATCGCCCGCATTTCGCTTGGCCTCACCGCGGCGGTCGGGATGCTGGTCATCCTGGTGCTCGCCTTCCGCGGCTTCGATCGGGCTATCATGCTGATCCCGACCTGGGCGGTCCTCTTGTTCTGGGTCCTGGCGGCATGGCTGGCGGTCTCCGGGCGGACCGACCACGCCGCCCTCCAGCCCGCGCTCGCCGGCGGCCTCGTGCTGATCGTCATGCTGGTCGCGTTCACGGTCATGCAGCACGCCTTTGCCGGCGGCGCGCTCGCCCAGGGCCTGATCAGCGATGCCGAGCAGAAGGCCCTTGCGCTGGTGGGCGCCGGCCACGCGATCTGGGACTGGGAGGTTGCGCGCGACCGCGTCGAGACCGGACGCGAGGTGGACCGGCTCCTCGGCTGCAAACGCGGCGCGCTCGAAGGTCCGGTCCGGACCTGGCTCGACGCGATGCATCCTGCAGATCGCCCACGGTTCGAGGCCGTGCTCGAGACCGTCACCCGGAACCGCCGCGGGCGCATTCACCAGACGTTCCGGATGCGGGCAGCCGACGGTCACTTCCTGTGGTTCGAGCTGGTGGCGCGCCCGATCATCGGCACCGACGGCGAGGTGATGCGCTGCACCGGCACCGTCACCGACATCACGGACGAGAAGGTCGCGGAGGAGCGGCTTCTCCAGGACGCCGTCTACGACAATCTCACCGGGCTGCCCAACCGCGAGCTGTTCCTCGACCGCCTCAACGCGGCGCTGACGCGCAGCCGGATCGACCAGCTCGCTCTTCCGAGCGTGCTCGTCCTCGACCTCGACCATTTCAAGGGGGTGAACGAAGCCTTCGGATATTCGGTCGGCGATTCGGCACTGCTTGCCATTGCCCGCCGCCTCTCCCGCCTCCTTCGCGAACAGGACACCCTGGCACGGCTGCAGGGGGACTCGTTTGCCGCCATCATCCTTTCGGAGCTCGAACCGGATCGGGTCGAGCACCTGGCCGAGGAATTCGTGTCGGTCGTGAAGGCCCCGATCACGATCGGCGACAGCGAGGCGCTCGTCACTGCTTCGGCCGGCCTGGCGACCGGTTCGGGCGGCACCGCGGCCGACCTTTTGCGCGAGGCCGAGGCCGCCGTCTACGAGGCCAAGCGCGAAGGCGGCGACCGGCTGCACCGCCTCGTCCCAGGCACGATGGCCAGAGAGCCGCGTTCCGATCTTGCCGCGGATCTCAGGCGAGCGCTCGACGGCGGCGAGATCGAGCTCCACTACCAGCCCGTGATCCGCCTGTCGGACGGCTCGGTCGCCGGCTTCGAGGCGCTGATGCGTTGGGAACACCCCAAGCTCGGCCCGATTCCGCCCCAGGACTTCATCCCGATCGCCGAGGAAACGGGCCTCATCGTCCAGCTCGGCGTCTTCGCGCTCGACCGTGCGGCGAGAGAACTCGCCGGCTGGCAGAGCGGCATGGATCCGGCGGCGTCGCCCTTCGTCTCGATCAACGTCTCCAGCCGGCAGCTCTTCCGGCACGATCTCATCAACGACATCAAGGCGGTCCTCACGCGCACCGGCATCGCGCCGGAGACGCTGAAGCTGGAGATCACCGAATCGCTGGTCATGCAGAACCCGGAATTCGCAGCGAAGGTGCTCGGCCGCATCAGGGACCTCGGCGCGAGCCTCGCCCTCGACGATTTCGGCACCGGCCATTCGAGCCTCGCCTATCTGCAGCGCTTCCCGTTCGACACGCTGAAGGTCGATCGCTCCTTCGTGCGGCCGAACGGCTCCTCGGCGCGGCCGATCATCCTGCGCGCGATCGTCCAGCTCGCCCACGATCTCAACATGACCGTGGTGGCCGAAGGCGTGGAAGGCGAGGCGGAATCGCGCGAGCTGAAGGAGATCGGCTGCGACTTCGCGCAGGGCTTCCTCTACGGCCGGGCGATGCCGAGCCAGATGGTCCAGCAGATCCTGCGCCGGGCGGAGCCGATGGCCCGCGCGAGCTGATCAGGCGTGGCCGGCTTCCGCCGACAGCATGGCGGCAGCGACGCCGATCTTCGCCAGCGCGCGCTCGTACTTGCTGTCGAGATCCTCGTCGAACAGGATCGCCCGGTCGGCCGGGCTGTTCAGCCAGCCATTGGCCTGAATCTCCTGCTCGAGCTGTCCGGCGCCCCAGCCGGCATAGCCGAGCGCGAGCATCGCCCGCCCGGGGCCGCGGTCTTCCGCGATCGCCCGCAGGATTTCCAGCGTCGCCGTCAGGCAGACGCCGTCGGCGATCGGCAGGCTCGCGTTCTCGAGGAAGAAGTCGGCCGAATGCAGGACGAATCCGCGCCCGGTCTCGACCGGTCCGCCGCGATGCACGCGAACGGTCTGGGCGGAGCGGGGAAGCTGGCTCTCCTCGCCGGGAGGAATGATCTCGAGCTGCACGAGCAGATCGCTGAACTGGATGTCCGGCGCGATCTTGTTGATGATGATCCCCATGGCGCCGTCGGCAGAATGTGCACACATATAGACGACGGAGCGCGCGAACCTGGGATCCGCCATGCCGGGCATAGCGATCAGGAGCTGGCCGTCGAGGAACCCTTCGGGTGCGCTGCGCTTCGCCATGGGGAAATCGTATCAACCATCCGCCTGCTTTGGTAGCGGCACGCATGAGGACTCGCCGACATGATCGAGACCGCTCCCAGCCCGCCCGCTTCCCGGGAAACGAAATGATGTCGAACACGATCCATCGCGCGCTTCTATTCGCTCTCATGCTCGCCGTGGCGCCGGCGGCGCCGGCTTCGGCCGCGCAATCGGCCTGGACTCCCATCCCGGAAGGCAAGCTGAGGCTGCTCCTCGTGCGCGGCCCGGGCGACGAGCTGAAGGGCGGCGTGGAGATCGCTCTCGAGCCCGGCTGGCACACCTACTGGCGCAATCCCGGTGACGCCGGCGTGCCGCCGCAGTTCGACTTCTCCGGCTCGGCAAACGTGGAGCGCGTGGAGGTCCGCTTCCCGGCGCCGGAGCGCTACGACGACGGCACCAGCGTGTCCGCAGTCTACCGGGACCACGTCGTGATTCCGCTCGCGATCAGCCCGCGCCGTGCCGGAGCCGTCACACTGAAGATGTCCGCGATGCTGGGCGTCTGCGCCGAGATCTGCATTCCGACGGATGCGGAGGCGGAGGTCACCCTGGCCGCGGAGTCGGCCGGAGATCCCGTGGCCAAGGCGCAGCTGGCGCTGTTCGAACGGATGGTGCCGGGCGGCCCCAAGCCGGGGCAGTTCGACATCGGCGGGATCACGGTCGGCCCGGATGCCATCTCCGTCGAGGTTATCGCCCCGGCCGGGGCCGATCCCGAACTGTTCGTTGATGGCCCGTCCGACTGGTTCCTGGGCCAGCCGGAGCGCGTGGCTCAGGATGGCGAGCGGTTCCGCTACACGATCGCCATCAACGGCCGCCCGACTGCTGAAGGCGCCCGGACGATCCGGTTCGTGGCGACGTCTGCCGGCAGCGCGATCGAGAAGACCGAAACGATTCGCTGACCGTTCCTCTGGACCGCGTCGCGATTGCGCTTACCTTGCACGCCCGTGCGATTCACTGCAGCGAGAGGAAGCGATGACGATTGCCGTTGGCGAGCGCCTGCCGGAGACCGATTTCTTCGTCCTGAACAACGGGCGCCCGCAGAAGATCTCGTCCCGCGAGATCTTCGCCGGGCGCAAGGTGGTTCTCTTCGGCGTGCCCGGCGCCTTCACGCCGACCTGCTCGCTCAACCACCTGCCGGGCTTCCTGGAGCAGCACGACGCAATTCTGGAGAAGGGCGTCGACGAGATCGTGGTCGTCGCCGTGAACGACGCCAACGTGATGGACGCCTGGTCGGAGTCCACCGGCGGCAAGGGCCGCATCCGCTACCTGTCCGACGGCAATGCCGATTTCGCGACGGCGACCGGCCTCGACCAGGACAGCAGCGGGGTCGGCCGCGGCACGCGCATGAAGCGGTTCGCGATGATCGTCGAGGACGGCGTCGTGCGCACCCTCGATGTCGAGGACAATTCCGGCGAGGCGGTCAGGAGCAGCGCCGCGCGCATCCTGGAACAGCTCTAGGAGCTTAGCCCGCCGCCGCGGGCGGGCGCCCGCCGGCCTTCTTCAGGAACGGCTTCATGCCGCGCCGGGCGAGTTCGTCGGCGCGCTCGTTGAGGTCGTGGCCGACATGGCCGCGCACCCAGTGCCAGCTGACCTCGTGCTCGGCGAGCAGCGCCTCGAGCGCCTGCCAGAGGTCCGAATTCTTGACCGGCTTTCGGTCCGCCGTGCGCCAGCCGTTCCGCTTCCAGCCGTGGATCCACTTGGTGATGCCGTCGCGCAGGTACTGCGAGTCGGTATGGACCTCGACGGTGCAGGGCCGCTTCAGCGTCGAGAGCGCCTCGATCGCGGCCGTGAGCTCCATGCGGTTGTTGGTGGTGTGCGGCTCGCCGCCGCAGATCTCGCGCTCCGTTCCGCGGAACTCGAGGATCGCGCCCCAGCCGCCGGGGCCGGGATTGCCGGAGCAGGCGCCGTCCGTGTGGACGATGACGATATCCTCGGCCATCACAGGTCCACGCCGTATTCGGCCGCGCTCCGGACCCTCTGGTGAAAGCGGAGCTTGCGGGCATATTCGAGCGGGTCCTTGGGCGTGACGAGCGCGCCGTCGGGAACCGTCAGCCAGTCGTAGAGCCGCGTCAGCAGGAACCGCAGCGCCGCGCCGCGCGCGAGCACGGGCAGCGCCGCGCGCTCCTCGCCGGAGAGCGGACGGACGCTCTCATAGCCCTGGATCAGCGCGCGGGCCTTCGTGACGTTGAAGGTGCGGTCGGGCTCGAAGCACCAGGCGTTCAGGCAGATCGCGATGTCGTAGGCGAGCAGGTCGTTGCAGGCGAAATAGAAGTCGATCAGGCCCGAGACGCGATTGCTCAGGAAGAACACGTTGTCGGGGAAGAGGTCGGCGTGGATGACGCCCTCGGCGAGCCCCTCCGGCCAGGCGCGCTCGAGAAAGTCGAGCTCCGCCACGATCAGCACGCCGAGGCCCGGCTCCACCACGCCCGCCCGCTCGCCCGTGAGCTCGAAGAGGGGGCGCCAGCCGCCGAGCGAGAGCGCGTTCGCCCGCCTCAGCGCGTAGTCGCGGCCGGCTTCGTGCATTTCGGCGAGCGCCCGTCCGAGGCTCTGGCAGTGGACCGGCTGCGGCCGGCGGAGCGAGAGGCCTTCCAGGAAGGAGACGATCGCGGCCGGCCGGCCGGCGATGCGATGGAGCGCCTGGCCGCCCCGCGCCCGGACCGGAAGCGGACAGCTCACGCCGCGTTCCGCCAGATGCTCCATGAGGCCCAGGAAGAAAGGCAGGTCGGCTTCCGCCACCCGCTTCTCGTAGAGCGTCAGGATGAAATGGCCGGCCTCGGTATGGACCAGGAAGTTCGAGTTCTCGACCCCCTCCGCGATGCCCTTGAACGAGAGCAGCGCGCCGAGGTCGAAGGCTTCCAGAAAGGATTCCAGCTCGCCGTCGGTGACGTCGGTATAGACCGCCATGGGCCGTGATGATCCTTCCTGCGGGATGCGCGATTGACCGCGCGCGTGGCCGTGTTACCGGTGGGCCGAGGCACCGTCAAACCGCCAGGCGCGGTGTCCCCGCCGTTTCCGAGCTCCCATGAACCCTCCCGACTGGCTCTGGGTGGTGTGCACCATCCTCGCCGCGACCGCGCAGACCATAAGGAACGCCGCGCAGCGGAGCCTCGTCGCGGAGATCGGCACCGCCGGCGCGACCCACATCCGCTTCCTGTTCGGGCTGCCCTTCGCCTTGCTCGCGGTGGCCGCCCTCCCTTTGCTGGGCTTCCCGATGCCGCGGCCGAACCTCGTCTTCTTCGGCTGGGCGGCGCTCGGCTCCGTGGCGCAGATCGGCGGGATGGCGGCGCTCCTCTCCGCGATGCAGCGCCGCTCCTTCGTCGTCGTGACCGCCTATTCGAAGACGGAGCCGGTCCAGGTCGCGATCTTCGCCCTCCTCGTCCTGCACGAGCCGGTGACCGTCATGCTGGCGGCGGCGGTGCTGATCGCCACGGCAGGCGTCATGCTCACGTCATGGCCGAGGCGGTCGGGCGGCGAAGCGTTCTCCTGGCAGCCGGCGGTGCTCGGCATCGCCTCCGGCGGGCTCTTCGCGTTCGCGGCGGTCTGCTTCCGGGGAGCGGTCACGAATCTTGGCGCCGACTTCCTGCCCGCCGCCACGTTCACGCTCGGCGTGTCCCTTGCGACGCAGACCGTTCTCCTCACCGCATGGCTGCTCCTCACCCGGCCGGCCGTCCTGCCGGCGATCGCCAAGGCGTGGCGGCCGTCGCTCGGCGTCGGCTTTCTCGGCGCATTCGCGTCTCAGATGTGGTTCCTCGCCTTCGCGCTCGAATCGGTCGCGCGCGTGCGGACGCTGGGGCTGGTGGAAATGATCGTCGCCGCATTCATCTCGCGCCGCGTCTTCGCGCAGACGCCGACCTTTCGCGACGTGGGCGGCATGACGCTCATCATCCTCGGCGTGGCGATCCTCCTCGCCACATGAGCGGCCGGCTCAGGCGGCGGCTTCGCGCAGCGACTTCGGCAGGTTGAAGGTGACCGTCTCGGTCGCCGTGCGGACGAGCTCGACCTCGACGCCGCCCTTCTCCGCAAAGGCGTCGATGATCTCCTCGACCAGCACCTCCGGCGCCGAAGCCCCGGCCGTCAGGCCGATCGTGCGCGCGTCCTCGAAATCGGCCCAGTCGATGTCGGCGGCGCGCTGGACCAGCACGGCCCTGGGGCAGCCGGCCCGCTCGGCGACTTCGCGCAGGCGCTGGGAGTTGGACGAGTTCGGCGCGCCGACGACGATCAGGGCGTCGACCCGCGGCGCCACCGCCTTCACCGCCTCCTGCCGGTTCGTCGTCGCGTAGCAGATGTCCTCCTTGTGCGGGCCGACGATGCTCGGGAACCGGTCCTCCAGCACCTTCACGATCTCCGCGGTGTCGTCGACCGACAGCGTCGTCTGCGTCGCCCAGGCGAGGTTCTCGGCATTCGCCGGCTCGAAGCTGCGCGCGTCGTCCGGGGTTTGCACGAGAGTGACCGACCCGGGCGGCAGCTGGCCCATCGTGCCCTCCACCTCCGGATGGCCGGCATGGCCGACGAGCACGATCTCGCGGCCGCGGCGATGGTGCAGGACCGCCTCCTTGTGGACCTTGGAGACGAGCGGGCAGGTGGCGTCGAAGAAGAACAGGCCGCGCGCGGCCGCGTTCTCCGGCACGCTCTTCGGTACGCCATGGGCGGAGAAGACGACCGGCTGGCGCGTGTCGGGGATCTCGTCGAGGTCTTCGACGAACACGGCCCCCTTGGCCTTCAGGCCTTCGACCACGTAGCGGTTGTGCACGATCTCGTGGCGGACATAGACGGGCGCGCCGTAACGCTCCAGCGCCTCCTCCACGATCTGGATGGCGCGGTCGACGCCGGCGCAGAAGCCGCGGGGCGCGCACAGCAGGATGCGCCATCTGGGGGAACCGTCCATCGGCGGGAGATAGGGACCCTCAGCCGTCGCCGTCAAGCGCAGCCGGCCCCTTGGCCGAACGACGCCGCCCCCAGAGGAACACGAGGACGACCGCCACGAGCGCCGCCGCGAGGCCGTACCAGGTGACGGCGTATTGCAGGTGGTTGTTCGGGAAGCGCATCAGTGTCTCGCCGGCCTGCGGGAGCCCCCCCGGCGGCGTCTCGGCCGCGACGAGGTCGATCGAGAAGGGTGCCACCGGCCCGTCGAGCCCGGCCGCCGCGGCGATCGGGCCGATGGAGCGGGTGAAGAAGAGCCCGCTCTCCGGCTTGTCCTCGGGCGTGAAGACGGTCCGCACGTCGTCCGGGCGGAGGAGGCCGACGACGGTCGCCGGCGCATCGCTCAGCGTCTCGCCGCGCTCGGCGGGCCGGAACCTGTCCTGCGGCGCGAAGCCCCGGTTGACGAGGACGGTGCCGCCGCCGTGGAGAACGAACGGGGTGACGATCCAGTAGCCCGGGCCGCGCAGCGGACCGTTCGGGTCGGGCAGGTTGGTGAAGACCCGGACCTCGCGCTCGTGCAGGAAGCGGCCCTCCAGCCTGAACGGCCGGTATTCGAGCATTTGGAGGTCGAGCCCGCCCCACGCGCCGGGCGGCGGCAGGTCGAGGACCGGGAGGCCGGGCCGCTCCGCCACCGCCGCAAGGAGCGCCTCCTTGTCGTGGAGCCGCCGCATCTGCCAGTTGCCGAGCGAGACGAGAACCGCCAGCGCGGCGAACACGGCCACCGCGCCGAGGACGATGCGGACCAAGCCGACCCTGCGCTCCATCACACCGGCGGGCGGTCGATCTCGCCCTCCTGCGCCTTGTGCGCGTATTGCAGCGCGATCAGCACGCCCTTGAACGGGCGGAGCAGCGCGAGGGACAGGAAGACGACGAGCGGCCCCCAGAGGATGACGTGAACCCAGGCCGCCGGCTCGAAGGATACCTCGACGAGGAGGGCGGCAGCCGCGACCACGAACCCGACGATCAGGATGATGAAGACGGCGGGCCCGTCCGCGGAATCGGCGAAGGCGAGGTCCAGGCCGCAGACGCGGCAGCGCGGCTCGAGCCTCAGGAACCCGGCGAACAGCCTCCCCTCGCCGCAGCGCGGGCAGCGGCCGCGCAGGCCCACCGAGAACGGGTTCTGCGGCGGGTGGAGTGCGCGGTCTTCGCTCATGATCGCCGATCTAAAGCCGGCGCAGGCGCGCCGGCGCCTGCTCAGCCGCCGTAGACCGCGCCCGCATTCCCCCACACGTAGATGGAGAAGAACAGGAACAGCCAGACCACGTCGACGAAGTGCCAGTACCAGGCCGCGGCCTCGAAGCCGAAGTGCTGCGTCGGGGTGAAGTCCCCCCGCATGGCGCGGATCAGGCAGACGATCAGGAAGATCGTGCCGACGATCACGTGGAAGCCGTGGAAGCCGGTCGCCATGAAGAAGGTCGCGCCGTAGATGTTGCCGGAGAAGGCGAACGGCGCGTGCATGTATTCGTAGGCCTGCACGGCGGTGAAGATGAGGCCGAGCACGATCGTCAGGATCAGCCCGTACTTCAGGCCCTGGCGGTCGTTGTGAAGCAGCGCGTGGTGCGCCCAGGTGATCGTGGTGCCGGACGTCAGGAGGAGCAGCGTGTTGAGCAGCGGCAGGTGCCAGGGATCGAGCACCTCCATGCCGGCGGGCGGCCACTGGCCGCCGGTCGCCTCGAGGCGGCCGTACTGGATCGCCTCGTTGGTGAACAGGCTCGCATCGTAGAACGCCCAGAACCAGGCCACGAAGAACATCACCTCGGAGGCGATGAAGAGCAGCATGCCGTAGCGGAGGTGCAGCTGGACGACCCGCGTGTGGTAGCCCCGATGCGATTCCTTGATCACGTCCGCCCACCAGGCGAACATCGTGTAGAGCACGCCGATGAAGCCGGGGGCGGTCCAGAGCCAGCTGCCGCCGTGCATGGCGTAGATCGCGCCGAGCGCCAGCGCGAAGGCCGACATCGAGCCGATGAACGGCCAAGGGCTCGGGTCGACGAGGTGATAATCGTGGTGCTTCGCGTGAGCGTCAGCCATTGCCATGCCTTCCCAGACTTCCGTTGCGCCTGCGCGCCCCGATGCTCCTAAAGTGGTTTGCTCGCCCCGTCGGCTTCCGAGCGCGCGACGGGTTGTCCCGCCGGCTCGGCGGGGAAGAACGTGTAGGACAGCGTGATCGCCCGGACCGGCTTCATGTTCCGGTCGTCCACCATGTCGGGCGAAACGAAGAACTGCACGCCCATGCGGATCGACTCGCCCGGCCCAAGGTCCTGCCGGGTGAAGCAGAAGCAGGCGATCTTGTTGAAGTAGGAGCCGGCCGCGTCCGGGGTGACGTTGAAGGTCGAGGTGCCCACCGTCGCCACGTCGGACGTGTTGGTGGCGATGAAGTCGACGGTGGCGGTCTCGCCGAGCCGGACCTTCACCTGCGGCACCTCGGGACGGAAACGCCACGGCAGCCCGACGACATTGGCGTCGAACCGGACGTAGACTTCGCGCTCGAGGACGCGGTCGGACTCGCCCGAAGCTACCTGCGTCGTGCCGCCGTAGCCCGTGACCTTGCAGAAAAGGTCGTAGAGCGGGACGGCGGCATAGGCCATGCCGATCATCCCGAGCACGACGGAGGCGAGGCCGATCGCGAGGAACCGGTTGCGCGCGCCGGAGGTCTTCATGTGCCGCCTCCCAGCCGCACCACCGTGATGACGTAGAAGAGGATCACGAGTCCCGCGAGAAGCAGCGCAAGGGCGACCGAGCGGGTGCGCCGGCGCCTCTTCTGCTCGGGGGTGAGGCGGATGCCCTCGGCCATGGTCATGCCCATCCCCACGGGCGCAGCAGCGCCTCGCCGAGGAGCACGGCGAAGAGAGCGAAGAGATAGACGATCGAGAAGCCGAACAGCGCCTTCGCCGCCCGGTGCCGTTCGGCATCGCCCCGGCGGAGGAGGACGAAGGCGCGGCGCACGAATTCCGCCCCGAGCAACGCCGCGGCGATGCCGTAGGCCGGCCCGGCAAAGCCGAACAGGTAGGGAGCGAGGCCGACGGGGGCGAGCAGCAGCGCATAGGCGAAGATCTGCCGGCGCGTCGACGCGTCGCCCGCCACGTTCGGCATCATCGGGATCCCGGCGCGCGCGTAATCGTCGCGCGCGAACAGCGCGAGCGCCCAGAAATGCGGCGGTGTCCAGGTGAAGATGACGAGGAACATCAGGACCGGCGCGAGCGAGACGTCGCCGGTCACCGCCGCCCAGCCGATCACCGGCGGGAAAGCGCCGGCGGCGCCGCCGATCACGATGTTCTGGGCCGTCCAGCGCTTCAGCCAGGCGGTGTAGATGACGGCGTAGAAGAAGATCGTGAACGCCAGCAGGCCTGCGGCCAGCCAGTTCGCGGCGAGCCCGAGCACCATCACGGAGATGCCGGCGAGCGTCAGGCCGAAGCCGAGCGCCTCCGCAGGCTGGATGCGGCCGGCCGGGATCGGGCGTGCCGACGTCCGCCGCATGACGGCGTCGATGTCGGCGTCGTACCACATGTTGAGCGCGCCGGACGCGCCCGCGCCGACCGCGATCGCGAGCAGCGCGACGACGCCGAGCACCGGGTGAATGCCGCCCGGTGCCGCGAGCATGCCCACGACCGCAGTGAAGACGACGAGCGACATGACGCGCGGCTTCAGGAGCGCCACGAAATCGCGCACCTCGCCGCCGTCCAGCGCCTCCGTCTTCGTCACTTCAAAGGCCACGCCAGTCCTCGTTCGTTCGTGGGGAGGTTTCCCCGGAAAGACGGCCGCGGCCGGAAGGCCGCGACCCGTTCTTGCGTCTGCCGACCCCGGTCAGCGGATCCGCGGCAGCTCTTCCCACTGGTGGAAGGGCGGCGGCGACGGCAGCTGCCATTCGAGCGTCGTGGCGCCCTCGCCCCAGGGATTCGGCCCCGCGATGCGCTTCTTCGAGAAGGCTTCGAAGATGCCGTAGAGGAAGATGAACACGCCGATGAACGAGAGGTACGAGCCCAGCGACGAGATCAGGTTCCAGCCGGCGAACGCGTCCGGATAGTCGATGTAGCGGCGCGGCATCCCGGCGAGCCCGAGGAAATGCTGCGGGAAGAAGACCAGGTTCACGCCGATGAACGTGACCCAGAAATGGGTCTTCGCGACCATCGAATTGTACATGTAGCCCGTCATCTTCGGGAACCAGTAGTACCAGCCGCCGAAGATCGCGAACACGGCACCGAGCGACAGCACGTAATGGAAGTGTGCCACCACGTAATAGGTGTCGTGCAGCGAGCGGTCGAGGCCGGCATTGGCGAGCTGGACGCCCGTGACGCCGCCGACCGTGAACAGGAAGATGAAGCCGATCGCCCACAGCATCGGCGTGCGGAAGGTGAGCGAGCCGCCCCACATGGTGGCGATCCACGAGAACACCTTCACGCCGGTCGGCACCGCGATCACCATCGTGGCGAACGTGAAATAGGCCTGCGTGTCGACGTCGAGGCCGACGGTGAACATGTGGTGGGCCCACACGATGAAGCCGACGACGCCGATCGCCACCATGGCGTAGGCCATGCCGAGATAGCCGAAGATCGGCTTGCGCGCGAAGGTCGACACGATGTGGCTGATGATGCCGAAGCCCGGCAGGATCAGGATGTAGACCTCGGGATGCCCGAAGAACCAGAACAGGTGCTGGAACAGGATCGGGTCGCCGCCGCCCGCGGGATCGAAGAAGGTCGTCCCGAAATTGCGGTCGGTCAGCAGCATTGTGATGCCGCCGGCGAGGACGGGCAGCGACAGGAGCAGCAGGAACGCCGTGATCAGCACCGACCAGGCGAACAGCGGCATCTTGTGCATCGTCATGCCGGGCGCGCGCATGTTGAAGATCGTGGTGATGAAGTTGATCGCGCCGAGGATCGAGGACGCGCCCGCGATGTGGAGCGACAGGATCGCGAAGTCCATCGCCGGGCCCGGCTGGCCGGAGGTGGAGAACGGCGGATAGATCGTCCAGCCGCCGCCGACGCCGAAGCCGCCCGGGGGCCCTTCGACGAACAGCGAGATCAGAAGCAGCATGAAGGCCGGCGGCAGCAGCCAGAACGAGATGTTGTTCATGCGCGGGAACGCCATGTCCGGCGCGCCGATCATGATCGGGACGAACCAGTTGGCGAAGCCGCCGATCAGCGCCGGCATGACCATGAAGAAGATCATGATGAGGCCGTGCGCCGTCGTGAACACGTTGTACATGTGCTTGCCGGTGTCGAGCGCCATGCCCTCGTCGACGCCGTAGACCATCTGCGCGAGGCCGTGGAAAATCTGGATCCCCGGCTCCTGCAGCTCCATGCGCATGGCGACGGACAGCGCGCCGCCGATGATCCCCGCGATGATCGCGAAGATCAGGTACATCGTGCCGATGTCCTTGTGGTTCGTCGAATAGAGATAGCGCTTCCACCCGGTCGGGTGGGCGGCGTGCGCTTCGTGAGTCGCAGCGGTTGCCATTCGGATCAACTCCTAGCCTGCATCGCGTCGCGGCGGCGCCCTCAGCGGGCGGCCACCTCGGTGTTGTTCTTTTCGGCTTCGATCGAGCGTGCGAGCTGCTCGTAGGCGCCCTCGAGATCGACCGCGGCAGCCTCGGCCCAAGCCCTGAACTGCTCCTGCGAGACCACCTGGACGGCGGCCGGCATGAAGGCGTGGTCCTTGCCGCAGAGCTCGGAGCACTGGCCGTAGAAGATGCCTTCCCGCTCGGCCTTGAAATAGGTCTCGTTGAGGCGGCCGGGGACCGCGTCGACCTTGATGCCGAAGGGCGGGATCGCGAAGGAATGGAGCACGTCGCCCGCCGTGACCTGCACCCGGACGAAGGTGTCGACCGGCACGACCATCGCGTTGTCGACGGACAGGTTGCGGATGCCGTTCGGAGGCAGATCGGCGTCGGGCACCATGATGGCGTCGAAGCTCAGCGCGTCGGCCGGCGCGCCGTTGGCCACGCTGTCTTCGTCGGCGCCGTACTCGAACCCCCAGTACCACTGGAAGCCGGTGACCTTGACGGTGAGGAACTGCGTGTTCTCGGGGTCGAAATCCGCATAGATCTTGGCCGGATCGTACTGGCCGAAGAGCAGGCGGAAGGAGGGGATCGCGATCGCCACCAGGATCAGCACCGGGACGACCGTCCACAGCACCTCGACCAGGGTGTTGTGCGAGACGCGCGACGGCGTCGGGTTCGCGCTCGCGCGGTACCGGTAGATGCACCAGCCGAGCAGCACGGTCACGAACAGCGTGATCGCGGTCACGATGATGAGCGTGTACCAGTTGAACCAGCTGATGAACTCCATCACCTGGGTGGCCGGAGCCTGGAGGTTCATCTGCCAGGGGTAGGGGCCTGGATGATCGACCTGCTGAGCGGCGGCCATGCCGGCCAGCGCCGCAAACCAGGTCAGGACCGCGAGCCCTCTCGCCAGTATCGCCATTGGATTCCGTTTCTCCGCCTCGGGCCGAATGCGTCGGGCGACCGCACGGCGCCTTCGCCCGACTGCCGATACCCGCATTCTGATGATCGTGTCGAGTAACCACAGTGCCGCAAGCGGCGCAACGCACTGCCAATGAGCAGGAATGCGGCAAATTTGCGCGCCGCCCGCAGGCGCGGCGGAGCGCCCTCGGAGTGCCCTGCGCGCCACTTTCTTGACATGAGGGGGCGGTCTGCTACCCCTCGCCTGCCCGGCCGAGCGGCGCGCGCGGGCGTTTTCATGGAGATGCCCCACGTGCCGATTCTCGCCCGCGCGCTCTTCGCCCTCTGCCTTCTCCTGCCGACGGCGGCGCTCGCGCAAGGTACGGTCAAGTCGAAGCACGGCGATTGGGAGCTGCGCTGCGACACGCCGCCGGGCGCACAGGCGGAGCAGTGCGTCATCATGCAGTTCGTGACGGCCGAGGACCGGGAGAATGTCGGCCTGACCGTCATCGTGTTGAAGACGGCGGACAGGCAGGCGCGCATCCTGCGCGTGCTCGCGCCCCTCGGCGTACTCCTGCCGCGGGGCCTCGGCCTCAGGATCGACGAGACCGATCTCGGCTCGGCCGGTTTCGTCCGCTGCCTGCCGAACGGCTGCGTCGCCGAGGTCATCATGGAAGACCAGCTCGTCGACCAGATGCGCAACGGGACGCAGGCGACCTTCATCATCTTCCAGACGCCCGAGGAAGGGATCGGCATCCCGATCTCGCTCGCAGGTTTCGGAGAAGGGTTCGACGCCCTGCCCTGATCTCCGCCTTCCGCGGCATGTGGGAGCCGCGGCCGATCGAAGGTGAGGAGCAGCCATGCCCGATGACGCAGCCGGCCGCCTCGGGACGCTGATCTTCGCCGAGCCGCTCCTGCTGCTCGCGTCCGCCGTCTTCTTCGTCGCGCTCTTCAAGCGGCTCGGGCTCGGCTCGGTCCTCGGCTACCTCGCCGCCGGCGTTCTGGTCGGCCCGGTGCTCGGTGTCATCAGCGATGCGCAGGCGATCTTCCACGTCGCCGAGCTGGGCGTCGTCCTCTTTCTCTTCATCATCGGGCTGGAACTCCGCCCGGCACGCCTGCGCGCCATGCGCGCCGACATTTTCGGCCTCGGCTTCGCTCAGGTGGCGGTCACGGGCCTGGTCCTGACCCTCGGGCTCCGCGCGGCCGGCTGGCGGATGGAGCCGGCCATCATCATAGGTTTCGGCCTGGCGATGTCGTCGACCGCGTTCGGCATGCAGATCCTGCAGGAGAGGAACGAGACGACGACCGCCCACGGGCGCAAGTCGGTCGCCATCCTGCTGTTCCAGGACATCGCGATCGTGCCGCTGCTTGCGATCGTCCCCCTGCTCTCCCCGACCAACGCGGGCAGCGCCCTGACGGCCGGCGGGCTCTTCGGCGGGATCGCGGCGGCCGCCGGCGCGCTGGCGGCGCTCTACCTCGCCGGCCGGTATCTCCTCAACCCGATGTTCCGCCTGCTCGCTTATGTGAAGGCGAAGGAGACGATGACCGCCGCCGCCCTGCTGGTCGTGCTCGGCGCGGCCGCACTCATGCATCTCGGCGGCATGTCGATGGCGATGGGCGCCTTCGCGGCGGGCGTGATCCTCGCGGATTCCTCCTTCCGCCATGAGCTCGAGGCGAACATCGAGCCGTTTCGCGGCGTCCTGCTGGGACTCTTCTTCATGGCCGTCGGCATGTCCATCAACCTCGACGCTCTCGCCCACAGCTGGCTGGCGATCCTCGTCGCCGTCGCTCTGGTCATGACGGTCAAGGCCGCGATCCTCTACGGGCTCGCGCGGTTCTTCCGCGCCGGCCACAACGATGCGGTGCGGGTCGCAGGTCTCCTGCCCCAGGCCGGGGAGTTCGCCTTCGTCCTCTTCGCCGCAGCCGCATCCGTGCGCGCCCTGTGGCCGTCCGACACGTCCTTCGTGGCCGCGGTCGTGACCGTGACGATGGCGCTCACGCCGCTTTCCGTCTGGCTCGCCGGCCGGCTCGTGCGGCAGGACGCGCCGGAGGTGCTGGAGGAGGATTTCGAAGGCGCCGGCGGCGACGTGCTGGTCATCGGCTTCGGCCGCTTCGGGCAGATCGTCTCGCAGGTTCTCCTTGCCCGGGGAATTCCCGTCACCATCATCGACGCGTCGGCCGAGCGCATCCGGCAGGCCGCGCGGTTCGGCTTCCGCATCTATTTCGGCGACGGCACGCGGCGCGACGTTCTCCGGGCCGCCGGTGCGGAAAAGGCCGCCGTCATTTGCGTCTGCGTCGATGATCCGAAGACCACGACGGCGATCGTGGAGATGGCGATCGCGGAGTTCGAGACCGCGCGCATCTTCGCGCGCTCCTGGGACCGCAACCACACGCTCGAGCTCCTGGAAATAGGCGTCGACCTGGAGGTCCGGGAGACGTTCGAATCGGCGATGGCATTCGGGGCCGAGACGCTGCGCGCCCTCGGATTCGACGGCGACGAGGTCGAGGCGACCGTCACCGACGTCCGCCGCCGCGACGCCGACCGGCTTTCGCTGCAGCGGCGGGGCAGGCGGCCCGGGGCGGACGGGCGCGGCCGCGTCGAGCCGGAGCCGCTCGTTCCCCCGCGAAGCGCTTCGGCGCCGGGAAGCGATCCGGGCGGCGAAAGGCCGATCGGATCGCGCTCCGACGCCGCATGACAGAGCGTCGCGCCCCGTGCCGCTTGGCGGGTTCGGCATCGCCCGCTAGATATCGAGCATGAACAGGCTCGAACGAACAGGCCGGGACGGTGAGGCCCAGCTGCGCTATCTCGACGGCGACTATCAGGTCGTCGTGCCCGGCTCGTTCGTCCATTGCGCGGTGACCGGCGCGAAGATCCCGCTCTCCAGCCTTCGCTACTGGAGCGTCGACCGGCAGGAGCCCTATGTCGACGCCGGAGCGTCGCTCGAGCGCGAGCGGCAGCTGGCCGGAACCGCCAATCCGGCCTAGCGCCGCGGGTCGCCGGTCAGCCTGCGCGCGGCGGCGCCCTCCACGAGGGCGAGGACCTTCTTCGGTTCCCGGAACAGCAGCCTGACGGGCAGGACGCGCGAGGCCGCGGCGAGCCGCGCCGCATCGCCCTCCCGGCCGCGCAGCTTCACATGGTCCTTCTCCGTGGTCACCGGAACCAGCCCGTGTCCGCCGGCTTCGTCCAGTACGCGGCGGCAGTCGGAGTCCGAATAGGCATGGTGGTCGGGGAACGCGATCGTCCGGCGCAGGTCGGCGCCGCATCGCTCCAGCGACCGGAAGAACTTGTCCGGCTGGCCGATCCCGCAGAAGGCGAGCACGGGCAGGCCGTTCAGGCCCGCATCGGCCTCTGCCGCGACCGAGGCCTCGCTTATCGGAATGCCGCGGCGGGCTGCCCGGCGGACGAGATCGGCGGCGGCGCGGCCCTCGCCGATCACCAGCAGGAGGTCGGTATGCCGAAGCTGGGTCGACAGCGGGGCCCTCAGGGGCCCGGCCGGCATGACGAAGCCGTTGCCGAGCCCGTGCACCGCGTCGACGACGAGGATGGAGAGGTCCTTTGCGATGCTGGGATTCTGGAAGCCGTCGTCCATGATGACGACATCGGCTCCGATGCCGGTCAGCAGGCGCGCGCCGGCCGGCCTGTCCTGCGCGACCACCGTCGGGGCCGTCGCGGCGAGCAGCAGCGCTTCGTCGCCGACGGCCGCGGCATCGTGCTTCAGCGGATCGACGAGCAGGGGTCCGCACTCGCGGCCGCGATAGCCTCGGGTGAGGAACCCCGGGCGACGGCCGTGAGCGGCCAGCAATCTGCCCAGCGCGAGGGCGGTGGGTGTCTTGCCGCTCCCTCCCGCAGTGAAATTGCCGACGCAGACCACCGGTATCGGCGCGACCGAACCGGGCCTCTGCATGCGCCAGCGGGCGACGCCGCCGTAAAGGAGCGAGGCGGGCCAGAGCGCCCACGCCTTCGCCCCGCGCTGCGCCCAGAACTCAGGCGCGGTCGGCATGGCCGCCCCGGATGGTCGTGACGATCGGCGCGAGCGCCGCCATCGTCCTGTCGAGCGCGCCTTCGAACCGGGCCACGCAGTTCCGGGCGGCGGCGCCGGCGGCGCGCGCCAGGTCCGGACGGTCGAGCAGTTCGGCCGCACGGGTACCGAGCCCGGCCGCGTCGGAGACCGCAAAGGCGCCGCCCGCTCTATCGAGCTCGGCGTAGATCTCGGCGAAGTTCTCCACGCCCGGTCCGTGCAGCACCGGGACCGCGAGCTGGGCCGCCTCGATCGGGTTCTGCCCGCCCCGCGGCATCATCGATCCGCCGAGGAAGGCGGCCTGGGCCAGTCGGAACCACAGGCCCATCTCGCCGATCGTGTCGGCGACATAGACTGCGGTGCCGCCGCCGGGCAGCGCGCCTGCGCTGCGCAATGCGACGGACAGGCCGGCTGCCTCGACCTCCTCGGCGACCGCAGGCCCGCGCTCCGGGTGACGGGGCGCGATGATGGTCAGCAGGTCCGCGCGCGCCTCGCGCATCCGGGGGAGCGCGGAAACGACGGCCGCCTCCTCGCCCGGATGCGTGCTCGCGCCAAAGAAGACGGGGCGCTCACCGATGGCCTTTCGGAGGTCCGCGAGCGGGGCGGGCTCGGCCTGGAGCGGCGGCGCGTCGAACTTCAGGTTGCCGACCGCCAGGACGTGCGGTGCGCCCAGCGCCCGGAACCGCTCCGCGTCGGCATCGGTCTGGGCGGCGCAGAGCGCCACCTTGCCGAAGATGGCCCGGGCGCCGGCCCGGAACCGCTGCCAGGAACGGAACGAACGCTCCGAGAGCCTGCCGTTCACGATGACCAGCGGAACTGCGCTCCGATGAAGGCTCGCCACGGCCTGCGGCCAGAGCTCCGATTCCACGAAGATCGCGAGGTCGGGGCGCCAATGGGCGAGGAAGCGCCGGACGGCTCCCGGCGTGTCGACCGGCACGTACTGGTGAAAGGCGCCTTGCGGCAGCCGACGCGCCGCGATCTCCGCGGAGGTCACGGTTCCGGTCGTCGTCAGCACGGCGAGCCCGCGCGCGACGATTAGGTCGACGAGCGGCAGCACGGCGTTGGTTTCACCCACGCTCGCGGCATGGACCCAGACCAGCGGTCCGGAGGGCCGGGGCAGCGACGCGAACCCGAAGCGCTCCCCGCGCCGTGCCGCATCCTCCTTGCCGCGCCGCGCCCGGCGTTCCAGCACCGTCCCGAGAAATGGCTCGATCCCCCGGCCGAGGCCCGAATAGAGCGCCAGCGCCATGTCTCCCATCCGGTCAGCCACGGCCGGCGATCTCCTCGGCCCGCGCCTGGCACCGGTTCAGCTCCGCTTCGACCTCGCGGCGTGCCGCCTCGAGACCCGCCTCGTCGGCGTCGGCGGCGACCCGGATCGGGCGTCCCATCGCCATCGCGCCGCGACCGAAGGGGAGCGGCAGGCGCGCCCGGTCCCAGCTCTCGAAGGTCAGGGCGCGCTCGGTCGCGACCGCGACGGGGAGGATCGGGCGCCCCGAATGCTTCGCCAGGGCCACGATCCCTTCCCCGCAGCGCCGTGCCTCGCCGCGCGGGACGTCGGCGGTCTGCGCGACGTTGAGGCCGCTGCGAAGCGCCGCGAGCATCGCCAGGAAGCCCCGCGCGCCGCCCTTCTGCGCCGTCTTGAGGCGGTTGCGCCCGCCCGAGCCGCGGATCACGTGCAGGCCCATCGCGCGCGCAGCCGCGGCGTTGATCTCGCCGTCCTTCGAGCGGGAGACGAGCACCGCGAACTTCTGGTCGGGCCGGCGCATGAGCGGCACGAGGAGATGCTGCCCGTGCCACGAGCCGACGATGACGGGCTGGTTCTCGTCGACGATCGCCTGCGCATCGTCGGGTTCGAACACGAAGCGGTTCGTGCGGCGGCAGAACTTGAGATAGGCGGCGAGCGCGCGCCCGGCAGTCGCGGCGAGCGGGCGGGACCGCACGTTCCGGCTCGCCATCAGGAGGATCAGCCGCCGAGCGCCACGAGGGCCGGCCCGTCGGTCGCGAACTGCGTCCCGAACATTCGCGAATAGGCGCCGTTCCTGGCGAGCAGCTCCGCGTGCGTGCCGAGCTCGACGATCCGCCCCTGGTCCATGAAGCAGATCATGTCCGCCTTCTTAACCGTGGACAGGCGGTGCGCGATCATGACCACCGTGCGGCCGGAGAGCAGCCTGTCCATCGCCGCCTGCACCTTGGCCTCGGCCTCGGCGTCGAGCGAACTGGTCGGCTCGTCGAGGAGCAGGATCGGCGCTGCGCGCAGCATGGCACGGGCGAAGGCGATGCGCTGGCGCTCGCCGCCGGAGAGACGCCCGCCGGCCTCGCCGACGCGGGTGTCGTAGCCGTCCGGCAGCCGCATGATGAAATCGTGGGCGGCGGCGGCTTCGGCGGCGGCCAGGATCGCCTCCATGGGCGCACCCTCGGACCCGTAGGCGATGTTCGCGGCCACCGTGTCGTCGAAGAGGATCGGCTCCTGCGTCAGGAGCGCCGTCGCGCTGCGCAGGCTGGCGAGCGTCGCCCCGCGAATGTCCTGGCCGTCGATGAGAATGCGCCCGGCCGAGGGATCGAAGAAGCGCAGCAGGAGGTTGATGACCGTGCTCTTGCCGGCGCCGCTCGGACCGACCAGCGCCACCTTCTGGCCCGCACCGATCTCGAGGTCGAAATCGGCCAGCACCGGCTTGCCGGAATCGTAGCCGAAATGGACGTGCTCGAAGGCGATCGCGCCGCTCGTGACCCTGAGCGTGCGGGCGTTGCGCGCCTCCGTCACGTGCGAGGCGTAGTCGATGATCGCGAACACCCGGCTCGCCGCCGTGACGCCCTCGCTGAGGGAGGCCTGCGTGCTCGCCAGCGCCTTGAGCGGCTGGTAGGTCAGCATCGCGGCGGTCATGAAGCCCATGAAATGGCCGAGGCTGACGGTGCCGTTGATGCCCTGCCAGCCGCCGTAGAGGATCGCGGCCGCGAAGCCGATGCCGGAGAGCGCTTCGGTCACCGGCCCGACCGCCGCGCGCGAGCGCGCGGTGCGCATCAGGTAGTTGACCATGTTGCCGACGATGCTCCGGAAGCGTTTCGCCTCCTCGGCCTCCTGGCGATAGGCCTTCACGACGCGGATGCCCTGGAGCGTCTGCGTCAGCATCGAGCCGAGGTCGCCCGCCTCCTGCAGCGACTGCCGGACCGAGCCGCTGATCCGCTTCTTCTGCCGGCCGAGGAACAGGACCGCGAACGGCAGCCCGGCGACCACGAGGAACGCCAGCCGCCAATCCATGTAGAACATCGCGCCGACGAGGAAGACGACGCTGAGGCCGTTCTTCACCAGCGCGGTCATGGTCTTCGCCGCCGCCCGGTCCACGATCGGCGTGTCGTTCACGAAGGCGGAGACGAAGCGGCCCGAATGCGTGCGCTGGATCCAGCCGAGATCGGCGTGGGCGAGCGTGTCGAACATGCGGATGCGCAGATCGGCGACGACCTGGTTGCCCAGCCACGCGTCCGCGACCTGCGACACCCAGTCGGCGGCCGCGCGGAACGTCATCACCAGGACGACGAGCCCCGGCAGCACGAAGAGCAGCCGCTCGTCCTTCGCGATGAAGACCTCGTCCGCCACCATCTGCATCAGGAAGGGCAGCACGCCCGAGGTCGCCGCCGTCGCCACCATGGCCGCGATCGCGACCGTCAGCACCTTCCAGTTCGGCGCCACGCTTTCCCGGAAGAGCCGCGACAGCACCGGCCAGGTGGCGTCCTCGGCGACGGACCAGCCCTCCTGCGGCCGCGTTCCATCCGCGATCGGCAGGGTGGGACCGTCAACCCGTTGCATCGGCCCCGCCTGGCTCGAGCAGACGGTGGAGATGGACGATGAAGTAGCGCATCTGGGCGTTGTCGACCGTCAGCTGCGCCTTCTCCTTCCAGGCCGCGTAGGCCTGGGCATAGTTCGGATAGATGCCGACGATGTCGAGCTTCTTGAGGTCCCGGAACCGGATCCGTTCGAGCGATTCCAGTTCTCCGCCGAAGACGAGATGAAGCAGCTGGTCGCCTGGCCTGCTCTCTTCGACCACCATCGTCCTTGCTCCGGGTCCTTAGGCCGCCTGGCCGGCGCGCTCCTCGTCGCGGATGACGCCGTGAACCGCGGCCAGGAGTTCCGGATGGAGCACGGCGTTGCCGGCTGCCAGCGCGCCGTGGCGCAACGACTCGCGATTGTACAGGAGCGACTGCCCGTCCACGGATGTCAACCGCCCGCCGGCTTCGTGCACCAAAAGGTCCGCAGCCGCAAGGTCCCAGTCGTGCGCGCGCGGCTTGGCGAACGCGCCGTCGAGGCTTCCGTCGGCCACCAGTGCGAACCTGTAGGCGAGCGACGGCAGGTAGGGCGCGTGGCGGGCGCCGAGCCGCTGCATCGTATCGTGCCGGAACCAGCCCTTCGGCCCGCCGATGGCGGCCTCGCGCACTTCGCGGCGGGAAGAAACGGCGATCGCCTCGCCTTCGGCGTGGGCGCCGCCGCCTGCGGTCGCGGTGTAGAGGCGATCGAGGGCCGGCGCATAGAGCGCGGCCGCGACCGGCCGCCCATCCCTCACGACGGCGAGGCTCACGCACCAGCGCTCGTCGCCGGCCATGAAGCCGCGGGTGCCGTCGATCGGGTCGATGACGAAGACCGCGTCGCAGTCCCTGCGGGCCGGGTCGTCCGCGGTTTCCTCCGACAGCCAGCCGTAATCCGGCCGGGCCGCGAGAAGGGTTTCGTTGAGGAAGCGATCGACGGCGAAGTCCGCCTCCGTCACCGGCGAGCCGCCCTCCTTCGACCAGGACTGGCAGTCCCGCCGGAAGAAGCTGAGGGCGAGTGCGCCGGCTTCGCGTGCCGCCTCCTCGAGGAGGGTTCGATCGGAATGGAAGGTATCGGTCATGTTGCTCTGCAATATGGTGATCGCAGTGCGAAAACGCCAGCATCGAGCCGTCAATTCAGCGCGCCGTTACCCTGTTCCGGCGCAAACCATCCCTTAACCAAACCGTTTAAGCAGTCTCAGACGGATTGGCGTCTAGTCTCTTCCAACGGAGAGCCGAACGGCTTCGAGAGACAGAGCACGATGCGTCGATCAGAACTGGACAGGGGTTTCGAAGGCGCGGGTCGCCCGATCGGGCGGCTCGCTTCCTTGCCTTCTCTGCGCTTTGCCGGCCGCGCCGGCGACGATGCGCCGTTCACGGCCGTGGCCGACCGCCGATCGGTGATGCTGTCGCGTCGCATCGCGGGCTTGCCGTGCCTGATCAGGGTCGCGGCCTCGGCCTTCCACGGCATTGCCGCCGTCGAGGCCGAGACCGGCTACCGCGTGCGCATGCTCCACCGGGACCCCGGCCTGACCCTCGACGTGGGCGACGGTGCGGACCGCGAGGAAGCGATCGCCGTGCGGGACCGCATCGCGGCCGACCTGAACCTGCCGGTGGTGATCCTGGCGCCCGACGGCACCTTCGAGACGCAGCTTCTTCGCCCGGCCTCCTGGGCCGCCACCCCGGAGGGGAGGCGGACCAAGCTGCGTCCCAGGCCGCGCTTCCTGGCCCGCCGCCGCGTCGGCGGGGCGCCGCTCGCGCCCCCCTTGAGCGGGCGCGAGATCATCGCCCGGACCTGAGCGCGCTCAAAACCGCAGAGCGGCGTCGAGCAGAAGCCCGACGAAGAGGATCCAGCCCGTCGTGCTGTTCGCCTTGAAGCGGCGCAGCGCGCTCGCGGTGTCGCGGGGATCGAGCGTCGCCACCTGCCAGGCGAAATGCGCCGCCGCGGCTGCAAGGCCCCCGAACGCGAAGATGCCGGCATCGGCCGCCACGAACGCCAATCCGAAGAGCAGGATCGCCAGGGCGAAGAAGAGCGCGATCCCGAGCCGCGCCCGGCCGCCGAAGAGTCGCGCCGTCGACCGCACGCCGACCACGGCGTCGTCCTCGCGGTCCTGCAGGGCGTAGATCGTGTCGTAGCCGATCGTCCAGGCGATCGCGCCGGCATAAAGGGCGAGCGGCGCGAAGCCCAGCCCGCCGAAGAGCGCCGCCCAGCCCATCAGCGCGCCCCAGGAGAAGGCGAAGCCGAGCACGACCTGCGGCCAGTCCGTCACCCGCTTGGCGAAGGGGTAGAAGGCGACCACCAGGAGCGACGCGAGGCCGAGCCAGATCGTGAAGGCGTTGAATTGCAGGAGCACGGCCAGGCCGACCAGCGCCTGAAGCACGAGGAACACGGCAGCTTGCCGCGCGCTCACGGCGCCTGACGCGATCGGCCGCATCCGCGTCCGCGCCACCTGCGCGTCGAGGTCGCGATCGATGAAGTCGTTGTAGGTGCAGCCGGCGCCGCGCATGGCGATCGCGCCGACGAGGAAGAAAGCGAGGTGCCAGAGGACGGGAAAGCTCCTCCCCGCCGCGATCGCCGCGAGCGCCGCCGACCACCAGCACGGCCAGAGCAGGAGCCACCAGCCGATGGGCCGGTCCCAGCGCGCGAGCCTGGCATAAGGCCTCAGCCAACCGGGCGCATGGCGGTCGACCCAGTTGCGGGGGGCGGCGTCGGGAAGGCTGTCCGCGCGGGCTGTCATTGCGAAGTGCTCGCGCGAAGGCGCCGCCGGGTCAAGGCTGCGCAACGCGCGGCCGAGGAGCCGACGACGCCGCCGGCCCGACGGCGGCGGCTGCCCCCTGCCCCCTGCCCCGGCCCTGCGTGCTTGTAACCCTGCCCGCTCGTGGTAATCGACCCTTCTTGAGGCGGGGCGGACGGGACGGATCATGCGGGTGCTACTCATCGGGTCGGGCGGACGGGAGCATGCGCTCGCCTGGGCGCTCTCCGCCTCCCCGCTCCTGACCAAGCTCTATGCCGCGCCCGGCAATGGCGGGATCTGCGCGCTCGCCGAGTGCGCCCCCCTCGATGTCGCCGACCACCCGGCGGTCGCCGCCTTCTGCCGCGATCAAGCGATCGACCTCGTCGTGGTCGGCCCCGAAGTGCCGCTCGTGGCAGGGCTGGTCGACGATCTCGCGGCGGCCGGGATCCGCGCGTTCGGCCCCACGCGGGCGGCAGCGCAGCTGGAGGGCTCCAAGGCCTTCACCAAGAGCCTCTGCCGCGACGCGGGCATCCCCACCGCTGATTATGCCGCCTTCTCCGAGCGGGAACCCGCCCTCGCCTATCTGGAAGGCAGGCCGCTCCCGATCGTGGTCAAGGCCGACGGCCTGGCCGCCGGTAAGGGCGTGACCGTTGCGCTCGACCACGCCGAGGCGATCGCCGCGGTGAATGCGGTCTTTGCCGCGCCGGGCGGGGGCTCGCTCGTGATCGAGGACTTTCTCGAAGGCGAGGAGGCGAGCTTCTTCGCCCTTTCTGACGGCAAGACGGTCATCCCGCTCGCGACCGCGCAGGACCACAAGCGTGCCTTCGACGGCGACGAGGGGCCCAATACCGGCGGCATGGGCGCCTACTCGCCCGCCCCGGTGATGACGCCCGCGCTCATCGAGGAAACCATGGCGCGGATCGTCCGGCCGACCGTCGATGCGCTCGCCGCGCGCGGTATCCCCTATCGTGGCGTGCTCTATGCGGGCTTGATGATCGGCGCCGGCGGGCCGAAGCTCATCGAGTACAACGTCCGCTTCGGCGACCCGGAGTGCCAGGTTCTGATGATGCGGCTGAAGGACGATCTCCTGACGCTGATGAACGCGACGGTGGACGGCGAGCTCGCGCGCACCAGCATCCGCTGGCACGACGACCCGGCGCTGACCGTGGTGCTCGCGGCGCGCGGCTATCCGGGCGGCTATGCCACCGGCAGCGAGATCGGAGGGCTCGAGCGGGCGGCAGCGGTCGAGGGCGTCGAGATCTTCCATGCCGGGACGAAGCGCGACGGCGAGCGCGTGCTCGCGTCGGGCGGGCGCGTGCTCAACGTGACCGCACGCGGACGCACCGTCGCGGAAGCGCAGGCGCGCGCCTATGAAGCCGTCGGCCTGATCGAGTGGCCGGACGGCTTCTGCCGGCGCGACATCGGCTGGCGCGCGGTCGCGCGGGAGCGCGGGACCGATGCCTGAGGGGGCCGATCTCTTTCCCGGCTTCGAGAGCCGAACCGTCGATACGGGCGAGGCGGAAATAGCCCTGCGGATCGGCGGCTCCGGCCCGCCCGTGGTGCTTCTCCACGGCTTTCCGCAGACCCACGTCACCTGGCACCGCGTCGCGCCGCGTCTCGCCGACCGCTTCACGCTGGTGATCCCCGACCTCCGCGGATACGGCGCCAGCAGCTGTCCGCCCGCCGGGCCCGATCACCGCGGCTACGCGAAGCGGGCGATGGCGCGCGACGTGGTCGAGGTCATGCGGGCGCTCGGTCACGAGCGTTTCGCGCTCGTCGGTCACGACAGGGGCGGCCGCGTCGGATACCGGCTCGCGCTCGACAGCCCGGGCGTGCTCACGCGCCTCGCGGTCGTCGAGATCGTGCCGACCTTCGTCATGTGGGAGCGCTTCTCCAGGACGCTGGCGCTGAAGGCCTATCACTGGGCCTTCCTCGCCCGGCCCGAGCCGTTCCCCGAACGCCTGCTCGCCGGCGCGGCGGGCTACCATTTCTGCGACCACACGCTGGCGAGCTGGACGCGCGCCAAGGACCTCTCTTCCTTCGATCCGGGCGCTCTCCTGCATTACCGCGCGCTCTTCGAGGATCCGGCGCGCATCCATGCGCTGTGCGAGGACTATCGCGCCGGCGCGACCTGCGATTACGAGGCCGACAAGGCGGACTACCAGGCCGGCCGGCGGATCGCCTGCCCCCTCCATGTCGTCCATGGCGGCGACGGCTTCCCGGCGGCGACCGGCGACGTCGCCGGGATATGGCGGGAATGGGCGGGTGCGGTGACGGTCTCGTCGGTCGTGAGCGGCCATTTTCCGCAGGAGGAGAATGCGGAGTCCACCGCCGCCGCGCTCCTCGATTTCCTGGCCGGGGACGCGGGTGGCTGAGGCGGAGGATCGGCAGGAGGCCTTCTCCGGCACGCGGTCGGTCCCCGAGCGCCTCGCGCTCGACGCCGCGAGGCTCGACGGCTGGATGGCCGCGCATGTGCCGCTCTATCGCGGCCCGGCGGAGATCGCCCAGTTCCGCGGCGGGCAGTCGAACCCGACCTACCTCGTCACCGCGCCGTCCGGCCGGTACGTGCTTCGGCGCAAGCCGCCGGGCGCTCTGCTTCCCTCCGCACATGCCGTCGACCGCGAGTTCCGCGTCCAGAAGGCCCTCGGCGCCGCCGGCTTTCCCGTGGCACGCGTCCATGCGCTGGAAGAGGACGCCGCGGTGCTCGGCACGACGTTCTACGTGATGGACCACGTTCCGGGCCGGATCGTCTGGGAGCCGTGGATGCCCGGCGCGAGCACCGAGGAGCGCGCGGCGACCTATGACGCCATGAACGCGACGCTGGCGCAGTTGCATGGCTTCGATCCGGAAGCCCTCGGCCTCGGCGATTTCGGCCGCCCGACCGGCTACGTCGCGCGCCAGGTGAAGCGCTGGTCGCAGCAGTACCAGGCGAGCGCAGCCGAGCCGGTGGCGGCGATGGATCGGCTGATCGAGTGGCTGCCGGAGCATCTGCCGCCGGAGGGGCCCGCGCGCATCGTCCACGGCGACTACCGGCTCGACAACCTCGTCCTCGCGCCCGACGGGCCGCGGATCGCCGCCGTGCTCGACTGGGAGCTCGCCACCCTGGGCGATCCCGTCGCCGATTTCACCTACCACCTCATGCAGTGGCACATGCCGCCCGACGCCCGCGGCGCCGGCACGGCCTCGCTCGCCGGCCGCGATCTCGCCGCCCTCGGCATCCCGCACCTTTCCGCCTACGTCGCCCGCTACGAGGCGCGGACGGGGCTCTCAGTGGGCGCGCATCTCGACGTCTATCTCGCCTTCAATTTCTTCCGGATGGCGGCCATCCTCGCCGGCGTCGCGGCGCGTTCGCGGGCCGGGAACGCCGCCAGCGAGCAGGCCGCGCTCTCCGCCTGGCAGGTCCGGCCGCTCGCCGAACGCGCCTGGTCCTTCGCCGATCGCGCCGGCACTGTTACCGGACCGTAACGGAGCTTGATCAATACTGCCCTTGTTTCGGCGGCGGGTCCGCCGCATCCTCGTCGGGGGAAGGGAGATTCATGAGCTCCGACAAACGGATAGGCCTCGCGCTGGGAGGCGGCGGCGCACGCGGCATCGCGCACATCCTGGTCTGCGAGGCGCTCGACGAGCTCGGCGTGAAGCCGAGCGTCATCGCCGGCACATCGATCGGCGCGATCGTCGGCGCCGGCTATGCGGCCGGGCTCTCGGGCCGCGACATGCGCGAGGGCGCCTGCGCCTTCTTCGGCAAGCGCAAGGAGGTGCTGGCGCGGCTGTGGCGCGCGCGCCCGCTCGCCATCGCCGATCTCCTGCGCGGCCGCCAGCTCTCGCCGCAATTCGACCCCGAGCTCATCATCGAGACCTTCGTGCCGGGCATCGAATGCGTGCCGGCGACCTTCGAGGAGCTCGCCATCCCGCTGAAGATCGTCGCCTGCGACTTCTACGGCTGGACCGAATCGGTGATCGAGACGGGGCCGCTCAGGCCGGCCCTCGCCGCCTCGATCGCCATTCCCGCCATCTTCCGGCCGATGAAGCTGAACGACCGCATCCAGATCGACGGCGGGGCCTGCAATCCGCTGCCCTTCGACCTGGTGTCGGAAGCGGAGCTGGTGATCGCCTGCGACGTCGCGGGCGGCCCGTCCGGCGACCCGGACCGCCAGCCCGGCCTTCTGGAGACGGTCGTCGGTGCGGCGCAGATCTCGATGCAGTCGATCATCGCCGAGAAGCTGCTGCGCCAGCAGCCCGACATCCTCGTCCGGCCGGAGATCAACGGCATCTTCGTCCTCGACTTCCTGAAGTCGGAGGCGATCCTCGCCATGAACGGCGCCTTCAAGGACGACCTGAAACGGCGGCTCGAGCACGCGCTCGACTCGCCCTTCGCCGATCCCCGCCTGGAGCTCGTGAACTGAGGCTATCGCCGCTCGGCGAAAAAGGCCTTCAGAAGCCGCCCGGCCTCGCCTTCCCCAATACCGGAATAGACCTCCGGGCGATGATGGCAGGTCGGGTCGGCATAGAAGCGCACGCCGTGCTCGACGGCGCCGCCCTTCGGGTCGCCCGCGCCGAAATAGAGCCGCCTGATCCGGGCGAAGGCGATCGCCGCCGCGCACATCGCGCACGGCTCGAGCGTGACGTAGAGATCGCAGCCCGAGAGCCGCTCGGTCCCGAGCGACCGCGAGGCTTCCCGGATCACCAGCATCTCCGCATGGGCGGTGACGTCGTTCAGCTCGCGCGTCCGGTTGCCTGCGGCGGCGATCGCCTCGCCGCCGCAGACGAGCACCGCGCCGACCGGCACCTCCCCGCGCGCCGCCGCCGCACGCGCCTCGGCGAGGGCGAGATCCATGAAACTCGCCGGCCGGCCGTCGCTCACCTCGCCTCGCCTCCGCCCTTCTGCTAGGGAACCGGCATGAGTGGCGGTGGATCGGGGAAAACGCAAGGCGGCGGCGAGGCGCCCAAGGGCGAGCGCATCGCCAAGGTGATCGCGCGCTCCGGGCTCTGCTCGCGCCGCGACGCGGAGCGGCTCATCGAGGAAGGGCGCGTGAGCGTCGACGGCAAGGTGCTCGCCACGCCGGCCTTCACGATCGCCGGCAGCGAGCGGATCGTGGTCGACGGCAACCTGCTGCCGGCGCGGGAGCGGACGCGCCTCTGGCTCTTCCACAAGCCGAAGGGGCTCGTCACCACCAACCGCGACCCGGAGGGGCGGCCGACGGTGTTTTCTGCGCTGCCGGCGGACATGCCGCGGGTCGTCACGATCGGCCGCCTCGACATCAACACCGAGGGCCTGTTGCTCCTCACCAATGACGGCGGGCTCGCCCGCGTGCTCGAGCTGCCCTCCACGGGCTGGCTCAGGCGTTACCGCGTCCGCGCGCACGGCGAGGTGACGCAGCAGGCGCTCGACGCGCTGGCGCGCGGCGTGACGATCGACGGCATGATCTACGGCGGCATCGAGGCGACGCTCGACCGGACGCAGGGCGGCAATCATTGGCTGACGCTCGGGCTGCGCGAAGGCAAGAACCGGGAGGTGAAGCGCGTGCTCGAGCATCTCGGGCTCGCCGTGAACCGGCTCATCCGGATCTCCTACGGCCCGTTCCAGCTCGGCGATCTCGAGCCCGGCGAAGCGCGCGAGGTGCGCGGCCGGGTGCTGCGCGACCAGCTCGGCGAGAAGCTCGCCCGCGCCGCAGGCGTGGATTTCGAAACCGAGCCCCGGCCGGCCGGTCGGCCGAACCGCCCCGCCGGAGGCGCGGGCCGAGGCGCTGCGGGCCGGCCTGCGAGGGGCGACGCGGCCAAGCGCGACGTGCCTGCAAGGAAGGCCGGGTCCGGGCGAAGCGAGGACGGCGCAGCGGCGAAGAGGCCGGCACGGAAGATGCGGCAGACCGAGGAGGCTCCGACGCGGAAGCCCCGCTCCGACCGCGGACGCGGAGAAGGGGCGGACGATTCGGACGCTCCGGCGAAGCGCAGCCGCACGCCGGCCCGGCGCGGCGCCAAACCGGGACCCGGACATGCGAATCGTCGGCGGCCGTCTTAGGGGCCGGAGCCTCGCCGGGCCGCGCTCGAACGACATCCGGCCGACCAGCGACAGGCTGCGCGAGACGCTCTTCAACATCCTCGCCCACGGCTACGGGCTGCCGGAGCCGGAAACGCGCGTGCTCGATCTCTTCGCCGGAACGGGCGCGCTCGGCCTCGAAGCGCTGTCGCGCGGCGCGGCGCAGGCGCATTTCGTAGAAACCGGCGTCGGGGCGCGCGGGCTGATCCGGCAAAACGTCGAGGCCCTCGGGCTCACCGGCCACACCAAGATCCTGCGCCGCGATGCGACGGATCTCGGCTCCGCCGGCACGATCGCGCCGTTCGGCCTCGTCTTCTGCGACCCGCCCTACGGCAAGGGGTTCGGCGAGCGCGCGCTCGCCGGCGCGCGCAAAGGCGGATGGCTCGAGCCCGGCGCGGTCTGCATTCTCGAAGAACGGGCCGCCGCCGAGATCGCGCCGCCGGAGGGATTCGAGCCGCTCGACCGGCGCGCGATGGGCGACAGCCAGATCCTCGTGCTTCGGAACGTCTGACCGGCTCGGACGGGCGGCGATGCCGGCTCCCTGGGCTTCGCCGGCGAGCCCCGTGCGCCGGTCCCGGTCGGGAACTCCGCATGCCTCAGAGTTGCCTACGGCTCCTGGCGCCGAGAGGGGATCGGCTCACCGCCGGCCGAACAGGCGTTCGATGTCGGAGAGCTTCAGTTCGACATAGGTCGGGCGGCCGTGATTGCACTGGCCGGCCTGCGGCGTCGCCTCCATCTCGCGCAGCAGCGCATCCATCTCCGCCGGCTTGAGACGGCGGCCCGACCGCACCGAGCCGTGGCAGGCCATCGTCGCGGCGACGTGGTCGAGCCGCTCGCGGAGCCGGGTCGAGGCGTCCCAGGCGGCGAGATCGTCGGCGATGTCGCGCAGGAGCGCCTGCGCGTCGACCGCGCCGAGGAGCGCCGGCGTCTCGGTCACGGCCACGGCGCCCGGCCCGAAACCCTCCACCGCGAGCCCGACCTCCGCGAGTTCACCGGCGCGGGCGAGGATGCGGTCGACGTCGTCCGCCGGCAGGTCGACGATCTCCGGGATGAGCAGCATCTGGCGCGGAACCGCACGCCCGGAGAGCGCCGCTTTGAGCTTCTCGTAGACGATCCGCTCGTGCGCGGCGTGCTGGTCGACGATGACGAGCCCGTCCGCGGTCTGGGCGACGATGTAGTTGCCGTGGATCTGGGCACGCGCCGCCCCGAGCGGATAGTCGGCAGGCGGCGGCTCCCCTTCGCCGGCATGGGCATCGGCCTGGGGCGCGGCCGGGGCGAATGGAGCGGGGCCGGCCTCCGCGAAGCCGGCAAGCGCCGGCTCGGCCGCCCAGCCGCGCCAGGTGTCGGCCGTGGGCGCGCGCGCCTGCGGCGCGCCGGGGCGAAGCGCCTCCAGCGTCGCCGCACCGACGCTCGTCGCCGCCCGGAAGCCTTCCTTCGCCAGCGCGTCGCGGATGCTGCCGATGATCAGGCCGCGGACGAGGCCGGGATCGCGGAAGCGCACCTCCAGCTTGGCGGGGTGGACGTTCACGTCCACTTCAGCGGGCGGCAGGTCGAGGAAGAGGGCGAGCACGGGATAGCGGTCGCGCGCCAGCACGTCGGCATAGGCGGCGCGCAGCGCCCCGGCGAGCGTCGGATCGCGGAGCGGCCTGCCGTTCACGAAGACGAACTGGCTGAGGCTGTTGGCGCGGTTCAGCGTCGGCAGGCCGGCGAAGCCCTCGATCCGCACACCGTCGCGTTCGCCGAAGACCGGCATGGCGTTGTCGGCGAAATCCGCCCCGAGGACCTGGCCCATGCGCGCGAGCGTGGCGCCGGTCCCGCCGAGCGCCGGATAGTCGACCGGATTGCGGTCGGCACCGGCGAGGATGAAGCGGATACCGGGATGGGCGAGTGCCAGCCGCTTCACCACGTCGGCGACGGCGGAGGCCTCGGCGCGGTCGGAGCGCAGGAACTTGAGGCGCGCCGGCGTGGCGAAGAAGAGGTCGCGCACTTCCGTCGTGGTGCCGCAGGCATGGCTCGCCGGCCGGGGCTCCGCGACGCGCCCGGCGTCGGCGGCGATCGTCCAGGCGTGCGGCTCGTCGGCATGCCTGGTGGTGATCGCGAGCCGGGCGACCGCGCCAATCGAGGCGAGCGCCTCGCCGCGGAAGCCGAGCGTTCCGATCTCGCTCAGGTCGTCGCGGCGGAGCTTGGAGGTGCAATGCCTGGCGAGCGCGAGCGGCAGGTCGGCGCGCGCGATGCCGCAGCCGTCGTCCGCAACCCGGACGAGGCTCTTGCCGCCGCCGGCCGTGACGACCTCGATCCGGCGCGCGCCGGCGTCGATGGCGTTCTCGACCAGTTCCTTGACGACGCTCGCCGGGCGCTCGACCACCTCACCCGCGGCGATGCGGTTGACGACGTGGTCGGGCAGCACGCGGATGGCCAATCGTCCCTCCGGCGAATCGGTCTGATTCTGCCGAATCCGGCGGGGCTGTGAAGCCCGCGCCGGCGCGCGGCGCTAGTTGAACAGGCGGCTGAAGAAGCCCTGCTTCTTGGGCTGGATGTCCTGGAATTCCTGCTGCGCGTCGGCCGACGGCTGACGGTACTCCTGCGGCGGATCGGTCAGGAACCGGCGCTCGGTCGTGCTCGTCCCTTCGGCGTCCGCGACCGCGGCCTGGAAGGTCTGGCGCTGGTTGCGGTTGACGATCAGCTCGCGCGGAGCGTTCTCGGAGCCGGGGCTCGGTTCGGCGACACGCGGCCGGTCGCGGTTGAGCTCGGCGAGCGGCTTCAGCCGCGCCACGTATTCCGGCGACATGTCGTCCGCGCCGCCTGGCCGGCCGGGATCCGCCGTCCGGTCGCCGCGCACGCGCTGATCGGGATCCTGCGGCCAGTTCGGGCTGGAAGCGGCCGCGGCCTGGACCGGCGCGCGCAGCTGGTTCTGCGGCGGCACCACCAGCGGCGCCCGCGGCTTGTAGTCGATCGGCTGCTTGCCGCTTCGGCCGGTGATGTTTCCCGTCACCTCGCCGAAGATCGCCATCTCGGGCGCTTCGCCGGTCCCGTAGGTCGTGGGGCTGCAGCCGGCGGCAACGAGCGCCAGCCATACGACGGAGGCCGTCGGCACCATCCTGGCCGCCGAGGTCGAAAATCTCATTCCAGGTCCCCTTGCCCGAGCGGTCGGTCTATAGCATCGGCAGCCCGGCCGCGCGACCCTCGCGCCGCCCGCCTGCCGCTCTCACGGTTACGTGGCATTTTGACGGCGCTCGGTCAGCCAGGCGAGCATGATCCCGATCACCCCCGCCGTGATCCAGACGTCGGCGATGTTGAAGACGTACCACTCGAAGCTGCCGGCATGGAGCAGGAAGAAGTCGGCGACAGCGCCGTGGACGATGCGGTCGATCACGTTTGAGAGCGCGCCCCCGATGATGAGGCCGAGCGCGACGGCGGGCAGCACCCGGTCGGTGTCCCTGAGCCACCAGGAGAACAGCGCGGCGCCGGCGAGGCCGAGCGCGATCAGGATCCACTGACCGGCGTCGGCGTCCTGCGTGAAGAGCCCGTAGCTCACGCCGCGGTTCCACACGAGCACCAGGTCGAGGAAGGGTGCGGCCTCGATCCGCCCCTTCGATGCGATATCGAACGGCCCGAGCATCCAGGCCTTGTGGGCCTGGTCGACCGCGATCGCCGCGAGCGCGACCGCGGCCCCGACGGCGCGCGGCGACACCGCCATCTATTCCGCCGCCTGCCGCGCCGCCTCGAACTCCCGCAGCGCGGCGGCGTCGCGGAGCGTCACGTCCGGATAGTCCGGGTCGCTGCCCACCTCCGGCAGGATCTTCCAGGACCGCGCGCATTTCCGCCCCTCGGCGAGCGCTGGAACGACCGCGACGCCGGGCACGTCGGGCAGACGGAAGGCGTCCTGCGGGCCCTCGCCTTGCAGGAGCGTCGCCTGGCTCGTGATCGCGATCTCGGCGAGGTCGACGCCGTCCATCGCTGCCATGAGGTCCGGGTCCGAAACGTGGACGACCGGCGCCGCCTCGAGCGACGAGCCGATGCGCTTTTCGCGCCGCTCTATCTCCAGCGCGCCGGTGACGACCCGGCGGAGCGCCCGGATGCGGTCCCAGCGCGCCTCCAGCGTCTCGTCCCGCCAGTCCGCCGGCACGTCCGCGAACAGGCGGACGTGCACCGAAGGGCCGGACCCGTGGCGCTCGGTCCAGGCCTCCTCGCAGGTGAAAGGCAGCATCGGCGCGAGCCAGGTGACGAGGCACTCGAACAGCCGGTGGATGACGGTGAGCGCGGCCTTCCGCTTCAGCGAGGAGGCGGGGTCGCAGTAGAGCGCATCCTTGCGGACGTCGAAATAGAAGGCGGACAGGTCGACCGTCATGAAGTTGAACAGCGCGAAATAGATGCGCTTGTAGTCGAAGGCCCGATAGGCGTCGCGGACGAGCGCGTCGAGACGGGCGAGTTCCGACAGCATCAGCCGCTCGAGCTCGGGCATTTCGGCCGGCGCGACGGCATCGCCCTCGCGGAAATGCGCCAGCGACCCGAGCATCCAGCGGATCGTGTTACGGAGCTTGCGGTAGGAATCGACGTTCGTCTTCAGGATCTCGGGCCCGATCCGGAGATCCTCGCTGTAGTCCGACGACACGACCCAGAGCCGCAGGATGTCGGCGCCCGACTGCTCGATGACCTGCTGCGGCGTGACCACGTTGCCGAGCGACTTCGACATCTTCCGGCCGTCCTCGGCCATGACGAATCCGTGCGTCAGCACGGCGTCGTAGGGCGCGCGGCCGCGCGTGCCGCAGCTTTCCAGCAGCGAGGAATGGAACCAGCCGCGGTGCTGGTCGGAGCCCTCCAGATAGAGGTCCGCCGGCCATCTGAGGCCGGGCCGGTCCTCCAGCACGAAGGCGTGGGTCGAGCCTGAATCGAACCAGACGTCGAGGATGTCGTCGACCTTGTCGAACCTCGCCGGATCGTGGTCGGGGCGGAGGAAGCGCTCCGCGGCGCCCTCGGCGAACCAGGCGTCGGCGCCCTCCGCCCGGAAGGCGTCGAGGATGCGCGCGTTCACGGCCTCGTCGACGAGGACCGCGCCGCTCTCCCGTTCGACGAAGACGGCGATCGGAACGCCCCAGGCACGCTGGCGCGAGACGACCCAGTCCGGCCGGTTCTCGATCATGCCGCGCAGCCGGTTCTGCCCGGCCGGCGGCACGAAGCGGGTCTGCGCGATCGCGTCGAGCGCACGGGCGCGAAGCGTGTCGCCGCTGCCCTCGATGTCGCGGTCCATGTGGATGAACCATTGCGGCGTGTTGCGGAAGATGACCGGCTTCTTCGACCGCCAGGAGTGCGGGTACTGGTGCTTGAGCCGGCCGCGCGCGATCAGCATGCCGGCCTCGGCGAGCGCGGCGATCACCGCCTGGTTGGCGTCGCCCTTCTCGCCCTTGTCGGTGATGACCCGCCTGCCCTTGAAACCCGGCGCGTCGACGGTGAATGCGCCGTCGGCATCGACGGTGTACGGAATCGTCGTGTCGACGCCGCTCTCCTCCAACTCCCGCCGATGCTCCATCCAGATCTCGAAGTCCTCGCGGCCGTGACCGGGCGCGGTATGGACGAAGCCGGTGCCGGTATCCTCGCTGACATGCTCGCCGGCGAGCAGCGGGACGTCGAACTGGTAGCCGCCGAGCCCGGCCCCGCGAAGCGGATGCGCGCAGACGATGGTGCCGAAATCGTCCGCGCTTACGTCGGCCAGCCGCGCGTACGAATCCACCCGCGCCTGCGCCATCACCTCGGCGGCAAGGCTGTCGGCGAGGATCAGCCGGTCGCCGGCGCGCGCCCAGTTGTCCGCCGGCGCGGCCGTGACCTCGTACAGGCCGTAGGCGATCCGTGGCGAGTAGGCGACGGCGCGGTTGCCCGGAATGGTCCAGGGCGTCGTCGTCCAGATCACGATCGCGGCGCTACGCAGCGCGCGCGGCCCGGACGTCACCGGGAATTTCGCCCAGATCGTGTCGGACGTGTAGTCCTGGTACTCGACCTCCGCTTCGGCGAGCGCCGTCTTCTCCACGACCGACCACATAACGGGCTTGGAGCCGCGATAGAGCTGGCCGCTCGCAGCGAACTTCATCAACTCTCCCGCTATCCTCGCCTCGGCCGGGAAGCTCATCGTCGTGTAGGGGTCGGCAAAGTCGCCGACCACGCCGAGCCGCTTGAACTCGGCCGCCTGCACGCCGATCCAGTGGCTCGCGAACTCGCGGCACTCGCGGCGGAACTCGTTGATCGGCACCGCGTCCTTGTTGCGGCCCCTGGCGCGGTACTCCTCCTCGATCTTCCATTCGATCGGCAGGCCGTGGCAGTCCCAGCCGGGGACGTAATTGGCGTCGTAACCGAGCATCTGGTGCGAGCGGACCACCACGTCCTTCAGGATCTTGTTGAGCCCGGTGCCGATATGGATGTTGCCGTTGGCATAGGGCGGGCCGTCGTGGAGGACGTACTTCTCGCGCCCCCTCGCCGCCTCGCGCAGCCGGGCGAAAAGGTCCATCTCCTCCCAGCGCTTCAGGATCTCGGGCTCCTTCTGCGGCAGGCCCGCACGCATCGGAAAGTCGGTCCTGGGCAGGAAGAGGGTCTTCGAGTAATCGGCCTCCCCCTCGCGGCGCGGGGCGGCCTCTCTCTTGTCGTTCATCATATCGCCTTCAAGGCTCGAAACGGCGCTGGTCTGCAGGCGCTGGATATTCAGCGCGTCACCCGGCTCCGGCAGGGGCCGGAACCGCGCGGACAATTCGTGACCCGGCAGCACATAAGGGCAGCATTGCCGCGCTTCTAGCGGAGGCCGCGGCGCAAGGGAAGGCGCCCGCCGAGCTCCGCTTGCCAACCGTTCGCCCATGCGAAGACGGATTGTTCACCCGCTGGTGGGGGCCACCGCAAACCCTAGGTTGGGCGCAACTGCCGCTATCCCCGGAGAAGATGCGAAATGACCAAGGTTCTGGTTCTCTACTATTCCTCGTACGGCCACATCGAGGCAATGGCGAAGGCCGTGGCCGAAGGCGCGCGCCAGGCGGGCGCCGACGTCGAAATCAAGCGCGTTCCGGAGCTCGTCCCCGAGGAGATCGCCCGGCAGTCCGGCTACAAGCTCGATCAGGACGCCCCCGTCGCGACCGTCGACGAACTCCCCGATTACGATGCGATCATCCTCGGCGTGCCGACCCGCTACGGCGTGATGGCGGCGCAGATGAAGAACTTCTGGGACCAGACCGGCGGCCTCTGGGCGAAGGGCGCACTCGTGGGCAAGGTCGGATCGGTGTTCGCGTCCACTGCAACGCAGCATGGCGGCCAGGAGGCGACCATCCTCTCGACCCATGTCATGCTGCTTCACCACGGGCTGGTCATCGTGGGCCTGCCCTATTCGTTCCAGGGCCAGATGCGCATGGACGAGATCACCGGCGGCTCGCCCTACGGCGCGACCACCCTCTCGGGCGGCGACGGATCGCGCCAGCCGAGCCGGAACGAGCTCGAGGGCGCGCGTTTCCAGGGCCGGCACGTCGCCGAGATCGCGGGAAAGCTCGCCCGCTGATCCATTCCGAACACCGGAGCCCGAGGGGGGAGGCGGACCGCCTTCGCCTCGTCTGTTCCCCCCTGTTCGACCCTATTCGACGATCGAGAACGGCAGCTCGAACCGCGCGGTCTTGGCCGAGTTGCGGTCGCGGACGGTGAAGATGCCGACATAGTCGCCGGGCCTGAGGTCGGGCATCGCGAAGGACAGCGCCATGTTGAACTCGCGGTTCCGCGCAAGCGACTGCAGCGCCACCTCGAAGAGCTCCTCGGCCTCGGCGATAACCTGCCCGGTGCTGTTCCGTATCGCGAGCCCGGCGCCGAGCATGATGGTGTGGAAGGCGCCGGACCGGCCATAGGCGAAGCCGACCGGCTCGGCGTACACCGTCACGGCCTCGCCGGCGCGGAATGCCCGGTCTGCTCGCGGGGAATAGACGCCGAAGCCCGCGGCTTCGGACACGAAGAGTGCGGTCCGGAAATCAAGCGGAGCACGGCTCCAGAGGGCGTCGGTCGCGGCATCCAGCGCCTCCAGCGCACGCATGTGCTCCCCGGCCGCCGACAGCCGTTCCGCTTCGGCGGCCGCCGCCGAGATCGGCTCCGCATTGCCGACCGAGCCAAGACCGCACATAACAAGCGCGGTTGCCAGGACCGCCGCACCGAACCGCATTCCAAACGCCCCGTTTACCGAGAATTCACCATCTGCCGGGGACTAGGGAGCAATTGGGCGGCAGGCGCAAGCGCTGCGGCCGGAAATGGTAACCGGCCGCCGCGCCGGGCGGGAAGAGCCGGTCCGGCGGTTCAGGACTGGGCGGTGCCGACCGTCACGACCGAAGGCTGCTGGCCGAACACGCGCTGCGCCGCGCGCTGGACGTCCTCGGCGGTCACGGCGCGAATGAGGTCGTTCCGCCTGTCGACGTAATCGATGCCGAGGCGATCGAGCTGGATGCCCAGGAGCTGGCGGGCGATCTTCTGCGAGGCATCGAAGCGCAGCGCATAGTTGCCGACGAGGAAGTCCTTGGCTTCCGTGAGTTCGCGCTCGGACGGTCCCTCCTCGGCGAACCGATTCGTCTCGGCCACCATGAGATCGACGGCCGTCTGCGCCATGTCCGCACGCGTCGCCGCCGCCCCGATCCACGCGCCGGAATGGTCGAAGGCGAGCAGGCTCGTGCCGACCGAATAGGACAGCCCGCGCTTCTCGCGGATTTCCTTGTAGAAGCGCGACGAAAACGTGCCGCCGCCGAGAATGTGGTTCGCGACGAAGGCGGGAATGAAATCCGGATCGTCGCGCTTGATGCCTGGTCCGCCGAGGCGAATCACCGTCTGCGGCACGCCGATCGTGGCATGGTCCGCGACGCCGGAACGCGCCGTCACCTCGGGGATCGGCACGAGGTCGGCCTTCTCCGGCAGGCCGCCGAACACCTCGTCGAGTGCGGCCGCAAGCCGGGCCCTGTCGATCGCACCGACGACCACCACCAGGAGGTTGTCGCGCGCCATGATGCGCCGGTGGAATTCGCGCAGGTCGTCGGCGCCCAGACCGGAGACGGTCTGCAGCGTGCCTTCCGTCGGCCTGCCGTACGGATGCTCCCCGTAGAGGGTCCGCATGAATGCGCGGCTGGCGATCTCGTTCGGATCCGTCTCGCCGCGACGAAGGTTGGAGACGACCTGCCCGCGGATGCGCGTGACCGCCTCCTCGTCGAAGCGCGGCTCGGTCAGCGCCAGGCGCATCAGGCCGATCGCCTCGTCGAGATTGGTCGTGAGCGTGCGCATGTTGCCGTAGAAGGCGTCGCGGCCGGCATCGAAGGAGAGATCGATGTTGAGATCCTCGAGGCGCGTCTGGAACGCGCGCGAATTGAGGTCCCCCGCCCCTTCGTCCAGCAGCCCCGACATCAGGTTGGCAAGGCCCGCCTTGTCGTCGCCGTCCTGGGCGGCGCCGCCGCGAAAGGCGAGGTTCATGGTCACGATCGGGACGGTGTAGTCCTCGACGAGCCATGCCGTGATTCCGCCCGGGCTGGTCACTTCCTGGATGTTCACGGCTTCGGCCCGGCTCGGCAGGGTGACGGCGACGGTCATGGCGGCTCCGATGGCGAATGCGAGGGCTCGGGCGATCATCAGCTCCGCTCCTCCGGCTTCGGCTCGAGGTATCCGGTCACCGACCGCTCCTCGAGGAGATACTTGCGGGCGGCCGAACGCACGTCCTCGGCCGTCACGCGGCTCACCCGCTCGGGCCAGGTCTGCACCTGCCCGAGCGAACTGCCCGTCATGAGCGCGGTCCCGATGATGCGGGCCATCGCCTGCTGGCTGTCCTGGGCATAGATCGCCTGGGCGATCACGGCGTTCTTGGCGCGCGTGATCTCCTCATCAGTGACGCCCTTGTCCCGGACCTCGGCGATGACGCTCTCGATGCGATCGCCGAGCGCGGCGAGGGTCACGCCTTCCTTGGGCACCCCATAGACAGCGAAGCGGCCGTCATTGACGGCGTTCGACTGGTAGTAGGCGCCGGCATAGGTCGCCGGCCCGTCGCCACGGACGAGCGTGTCGTAGAGCCGGCTCGTGGAGCCGCCGCCGATCACCTCGGCGAGGACGCGCAGCGCCTCGGCCTCGTTGCCGTCGGCCGTGTTCTGCGAGGGAACGACGTAGGTGCGCGTGAGCTGGGGCTCGCGGACCTTCTCGTCCTTCACCGTGACGGTGCGCGCGCCGACCGAAGGGGGCTCCGCTGGGCGCTCGCCGCGCACGGCCTCCGGCCGCGGCTCGATGGTGCCGTACGTCTCCTCGGCAAGCCTGCGGACCTCCTCCGGGGTTACGTCGCCGGCGATCACGAGCACGGCGTTGTTGGGCGTGTAGTAGCGCCGGTAGAAGTCGAGCGCCTTCGCGCCGGTCAGAGCCTCGATCTCGTGCATCCAGCCGATCACCGGCCGTCCGTAGGGATGGTTGCGGTAGAGGATGGAGGTGAGGGCCTCGCCCAGCAGCGAGCCGGGGTCGTTCTCGACCCGCATCCGCCGCTCCTCCAGGACGACGTCCCGCTCCGGCGCGACGACCTCCTCCGTGAGCACGAGCTCGGTCATCCGATCGGCCTCGAAGGCCATCATCTCGCGAAGGTTCTCCTTCGCCACCCGTTGGAAATAGGCGGTGTAGTCGGTCGTGGTGAAGGCGTTCTCCTCGCCGCCGATCTGCGACACCCGCTCGGAGAACTGCCCCATCGGGTGGTTCCGGGTCCCCTTGAACATGAGATGCTCGAGGAAGTGGGCGAGGCCGGATTGGCCTGCCGTCTCGTCCGCGGAGCCGACCCGGTACCAGACCATGTGCGTCACGACCGGCGCGCGCCGGTCCGGTATGACGACCACCTGCATCCCGTTGTCGAGCGTGAATTCGGTGGCGTTCGGCGCGATCTTCGGAATTTCCGCCTGCGCAGCTTCCGACTGGGCCGGCGGCGCCGGGTCCCGGGCCGCGGGCGTTTCGGCGCGTGCGGGGAGGGCAGCCATGAGAACTCCACATGAAAGGATGACGGCAGCCAAATTCGACATCGGCGCGGGGCCTCCGTGACGTTTGCCGCGAATATAGAGATGCAGGTAGCTCAAACGAGTGAACAATCGGTCATATTTGAGGCGCGCCCGACCTTGCCGTCCCCGTTGACGCACCGGTCCGGGAGGGATAGCCGATCGGCGACGGGCGCGGGGGCGGAGCAATCGTGAAGCGGATAGACGGACTGGCGGCGCTCGCGGAGGATTACGAGGCGGTGCTCTGCGACGTCTGGGGCGTCGTCCACAACGGCGTGGAGAGCTTCCCCGGTGCCGTCGACGCCCTGGTCCGGTTCCGGAAGAACCGGGGTCCCGTCGTCCTCGTGACCAACGCGCCGCGCCCGGCGGGTCCGGTCATCGAGCAGATCCGCGAGCTCGGCGTGCCGGATGACGCGTACGACCACATCGTCACCTCCGGCGACGTCACGCGCACCTTCGTGGCGGAGCGGCCGGGAACGAAGGTGTTCCATCTCGGGCATCCGCGCGATCTGCCCTTCTACGAAGGCCTGGATATCGAGCTCGTCGGCGAGGACGAGGCGGAGCTCGTCAGCTGCACCGGCCTTTTCGACGACTACACCGAGACGCCCGAGGACTACCGGGAGATGCTCGGGCGGTTCGTCGCACGCCGCCTGACGATGGTTTGCGCCAATCCCGACATCGTGGTGGAGCGCGGCGACACGCTCATCTATTGCGCCGGCGCGCTTGCCCGCCTCTACGAGGAGTTCGGCGGCACGACGGTGCTCGCCGGCAAGCCGCATCCGCCGATCTATCGATCCGCCCTTCGTGCCGCGGGGCTGCAGGACGGGCAGCGGGTGCTGGCGATCGGCGACGCGCTGCCGACCGACGCGCGCGGCGCGAAGAATGCTGGCCTCGACCTCCTGTTCATCAGCAGCGGCATCCACGAGGCCGATTTCGGCCCCGCCGGCGCGCCGGACCCGGAGCGGATCTCCGCCCATTTCGCGGCGGAGGACCTCGACGCCGTCGGCTTCATGCCGCATCTCGCCTGGCGGAACGGGGGTGCGCGGTGAGGCAGGCGGCGGAAGCCCCGGACGCGGTCGGGAAAGCGGGCGCATGAGGGCCGAGCGCGCAGCGCGGCCGGTCGTCCGCAGCCTCGACACGCTGCCGGAGGACTGGCACGGCGCGGTTGTCGCGATCGGCAATTTCGACGGGGTTCACCGGGGCCATCAGGCCGTGCTGGCGGCCGCGAGGGCAGAGGCGGACAAGGCAGGCGTGCCGGCATTGATCCTGACGTTCGAGCCGCATCCCCGCACCTTCTTCGGCAGGGGCGCGCCGCTCTTCAGGCTCACGCCGCCACCGCTCAAGGCCGCGGTCGCCGCCGCCTTCGGAATGGACGGTTCGCTCGTGCTCGCCTTCGACGAGAGCCTCGCCGCCGTCTCCGCCGAGGATTTCGTTCGCGACATGCTGGTCGACCGCCTGCGCATCAGGCACGCCGCCACCGGCTACGACTTCCACTTCGGCCATCGCCGGCTGGGCACGCCGGCCTTCCTTCAGGAGGCGGGCTCCCGCCACGGCTTCGGCGTCACCGTAGTCGGCGAGTACGACGAAGCGGGCCGGCCGGTCTCCTCGACGCGCATTCGCTCCGCCTTGCGCGAAGGCGCGCTCCGGGAGGCGAACGGGCTCCTCGGCTGGCGATGGTCGGCCGCGGGCGAAATCGTCCACGGCGACAAAAGGGGCCGCAATCTCGGCTATCCGACCGCGAACATGGCGCTCGACCCGTCGGTGGAGCTCGCCCACGGCATCTATGCGGTGCGGCTGACCCGAATGGACGGCAGCGTTCGCGAAGGCGTGGCGAGCTTCGGGCGGCGGCCGACCTTCGACAACGGCCGTGCGCTGTTCGAAACCTTCCTGTTCGATTTTTCGGGGGACCTCTACGGCGAGACCGTGCTCGTCACCCTCATCGACCGAATCCGGCCGGAACTGCAGTTCGAAAGCGTGGAAGCGCTCGTCGCCCGGATTGACCAGGATTCCATCGACGCCCGTGCCATGCTTGCGACGGAGCCCGATCGCGACATCGACGCAAAGGTGCGGGCGGCCTGGGCGGCCGCGGAATAGGTAGCCCCGGTCCGCTTCCCATACCCCTGCGGCTCTTCCACCCGTTGACAAGTCCGGGCGCCGCATCTATCTCCACGCCGCATTAGCACTCGCTACGGCTGAGTGCTACCAGCTCCATTCAGAGGGGCGCGCAAAGCGCCGAAGGGACGAGAGGGACATCATGAGATTCCGCCCGCTTCATGACCGTGTTGTCGTGCGCCGCGTCGAGTCCGAAGAGCGGACCAAAGGCGGCATCATCATTCCGGACACCGCCAAGGAGAAGCCGCAGGAAGGCGAGATCGTCGCCGTCGGCCCCGGCGCCCGCGACGAGAGCGGCCAGATCCAGCCGCTCGACGTGAAGCCCGGCGACCGCGTGCTCTTCGGCAAGTGGTCCGGCACCGAGGTCAAGGTCGACGGTGAAGAGCTCCTCATCATGAAGGAGTCCGACATCATGGGTGTGATCGAGCAGGGCGCCTCCGCCCGCGCCGCCGCCTGATTCCCCGTTCAGACACAGAGGTAGACGACAATGGCTGCGAAAGACGTACGTTTTTCGGCTGACGCCCGCGAGAAGATGCTCCGCGGCGTCGATATCCTCGCCAATGCGGTGAAGGTGACGCTCGGCCCCAAGGGCCGCAACGTCGTGATCGACAAGTCCTTCGGTGCGCCGCGCATCACCAAGGACGGCGTGACGGTCGCCAAGGAGATCGAACTCGAGGACAAGTTCGAGAACATGGGCGCTCAGATGGTCCGCGAGGTCGCCTCGAAGACCAACGACATCGCCGGCGACGGCACCACGACGGCGACCGTTCTCGCCCAGGCGATCGTGAAGGAAGGCGCCAAGTACGTCGCCGCCGGCATGAACCCGATGGATCTGAAGCGCGGCATCGACCAGGCCACGACCGCCGTGGTCAAGAACCTCGAGAGCCAGTCCAAGAAGATCAACACCTCCGCCGAAGTCGCGCAGGTCGGCACGATCTCCGCCAACGGCGACAAGACCGTCGGCGCGATGATTGCCGAGGCCATGCAGAGGGTCGGCAACGAGGGCGTCATCACGGTCGAAGAAGCGAAGTCCATGGAGACCGAGCTCGAGGTCGTCGAGGGCATGCAGTTCGACCGCGGCTACATCTCCCCCTACTTCATCACCAACGCCGAGAAGATGATCGCCGATCTGGAGGACCCCTACATCCTCCTGTTCGAGAAGAAGCTCTCCAATCTGCAGGCCATGCTCCCGGTCCTCGAAGCCGTGGTGCAGTCGTCGCGTCCGCTCCTCATCATCGCCGAGGACGTCGAGGGCGAGGCGCTTGCGACGCTGGTGGTCAACAAGCTCCGCGGCGGCCTGAAGGTCGCGGCCGTCAAGGCGCCGGGCTTCGGTGACCGCCGCAAGGCCATGCTGCAGGACATCGCCACGCTGACCGGCGGCCAGGTGATTTCCGAGGATCTCGGCATCAAGCTCGAGAACGTCGCGCTCGACATGCTGGGCCGCGCCAAGAAGGTGTCGATCTCCAAGGAGGAGACGACGATCGTCGACGGCGCCGGCGAGAAGTCCGAGATCGAAGGCCGCGTTGCCCAGATCAAGGCGCAGATCGAGGACACCACCTCCGACTACGATCGCGAGAAGCTGCAGGAGCGGCTGGCGAAGCTCGCCGGCGGCGTCGCGGTCATCCGCGTCGGCGGCGCGACCGAGATCGAGGTGAAGGAGAAGAAGGACCGCGTCGACGACGCCCTCAACGCGACCCGTGCGGCCGTCGAGGAAGGCATCGTCCCGGGCGGCGGCGTGGCGCTGCTGCGCGCCAAGCGCGCCATCAGGGAGCTCACCTCCGACAACCCCGACGTCCAGGCCGGCATCAAGATCGTCCTGAAGGCGCTCGAGTCCCCGATCCGCCAGATCGCGCAGAACTCCGGCGTCGACGGCTCGATCGTGGTTGGCAAGGTGATGGACAGCACGTCCGACACCTTCGGCTTCGACGCCCAGTCGGAAGAGTATGTCGACATGATCGAGGCCGGCATCATCGACCCGACCAAGGTGGTCCGGACGGCGCTTCAGGACGCGGCTTCGGTCGCCGGCCTGCTCGTCACCACCGAGGCGATGGTGGCCGAGATGCCGAAGAAGGAGTCCGCGGCTCCGGCGATGCCGGGCGGCGGCATGGGCGGCATGGACTTCTAAGGTCCGCCAGACCTGAACGAATGCGAACGGGGCCCCGCGGGGCCCCGTTCTGCGTTCTGCGGCCGATCCCGCTCAGATCGAGGCCACCACCTGGCACACCGCGACCGCGTTCTGGGGATGGGTACTCGGCGCGGCGAGAATCTCGCCGCAGCTCGCCTTCAGCTTCTGGAGATCGGCGGCGCTGATCGAGTTCAGCGCGCCGCGAAGCGAATCCGGGCTCATCGAGGCGAGCGCCGAAATGTTCATCGCGGCGCCGGAGGGGCTGCCGTTGACCGTTCCGGGCGCATTGGGTGCGCCGGGAACGTCGGTCCCCACCGACGGCGCAGCACCGGGAACGCCGCCGGTTCCCGTGCCGTCCGGCGCGGTCGGCGACCCCCCGCCGATCGACACGCCGAGACCCGCTTCCACGCCGTCACCGCCGCCGATCGAGGCACCGCCGCCGGCATCGACACCGCTGCCGCCGCCGATGCTTGCGCCCACGCCCGCTTCCACACCGTCGCCGCCGCCGATCGAGGCACCCGCGCCGGCATCGACACCGCTGCCGCCGCCGATCGAGGCTCCGGCTCCGGCATCCACACCGCTGCCGCCGCCGATGGAGGCTCCGGCGCCCACATCCACACCGCTGCCGCCGCCGATGGAGGCTCCGGCGCCCACATCCACACCGCTGCCGCCGCCGATCGAGGCTCCGGCTCCCGCATCGACACCGCTGCCGCCGCCGATCGAGGCTCCGGCGCCTGCATCGACACCGCCGCCGCCGCCGATGCTCGCACCGACGCCGACATCCACGCCGTCGCCGCCGCCGACGCTGGCACCGGCGCCGACCTCGATACCGCCGCCGTCACCGGCTCCGAGACCACCGCCGCCCGTGCGCCCCTGGGCGTCGGCGAAATCGCTGAAGGCGGCGACCGAGGTCAGGAGCGCCGCGCCCGCTACGACAGGCATGAAGACATTTCGCATCGAGATCTCCCTCTGCTCGACCAGTGGTTCGCTCCCGCTGGTCTGGCGGAATCCGCCGGGTTTCGTCGGCGGGAGAAGGTCCGGGGAGGTAACGCCGTTCCGAGCATCGGCATTCGACTAATCCGATGGTTATTGTCGGGTAACAACCTGCGACAGAATTCCTGGTCCGGTCTTTACCGGATCTGGCGGCGACGGAATGCGAACCGAGCCGCCGCGGCGGTGAACGCTGCGTTCGATGGCCGCCCATCCCGCCGCCGCTCCGCTATGGAAGGGCCCAGCCAACCTTCGGAGCATTCGATGACACAGGTTCACGCCTTCGCCGCGCTCGCCGGGCGCATACTTCTCGCCCTCATGTTCGTCACGTCGGGATGGTCGAAGATCGGCGGCTATCAAAGCACGCAGCAATACATGGAGGCGGTCGGCGTGCCGGGCGCGCTCCTGCCGCTCGTCATCCTCGTCGAGCTCGCCGGCGGGCTGATGATCGTCTTCGGGTTCCAGACGCGCCTCGCCGCGCTCGCGCTCGCCGGCTTCACGGCGATTGCCGCCCTCCTCTTCCATTCCGATTTCAGCGACAGCATGCAGACGATCCTGTTCAACAAGAACATCTCGATCGTCGGCGGCTTCCTGCTGCTCGCCACGTTCGGTCCCGGCCCCTGGTCGCTGGACGCGTGGCGCGCCCGGCGCACCGGCGGAGTCGGCACCGCGCCGGCGGCCGGCCGCGCCTAAGTGGTCTCCACGACCCGGCGGGCAGGCTCCGGCAGGCCCGCCGGAATCCCCGAGCGGCCCAGCGCCTCCAGAAGAGCTCGGGCCGCGGCGCCGGCTTCGGCATCCCAGCCGGCGCCGAGCGACAGGACCAGGTTCGCCTGGCTCTTCAGCATGACGCCGTCCTCGAGCACCTTCAAATGGTTGGCCTTCAGCGTCGATCCCGTGGTGGTGATGTCCACGATCACGTCGGCCAGCCCCGCCGCCGGGGCGCCTTCCGTCGCGCCGAGGCTCTCGACGATCCGGTAGAGCGCGATGCCGTGACGCGCGAAGAAGCTCTGGGTCAGGTTCCAGTACTTCGTGGCGATGCGCAGGCGCCGGCCGTGGCGATGCAGGAATTCGGCCGCGACGTCGTCGAGGTCCTCCATCGTCCAGACGTCGACCCAGACATCGGGCACGGCGACCACGACGTCCGCCTGCCCGAAGCCGAGCGGCGCAACGAGCGCCACCCGGCGGTCGGCGTCCAGGATCGTCTCGCGCACGAGATCCTCGCCGGTGACGCCGAAATGCACGGAGCCGGCGGCGAGCTCGCGCGCAATCTCCGAGGCCGACAGGAAGGCGATCTCGACGTCGTCGCGCCCGGCGACGGTGCCGCGATAGTTGCGCTGGCCGCCGCGCTTCTCGACCCCGTAGCCGGCCGCGGCGAGAACGGCTTCCGTCTGCTCCTGGAGCCGGCCCTTCGAGGGAATCGCGACGACGAGCGGCGTGCTCATGAGCCCGCTCCGTCCGGCTCGTCCAGACGGATCGCGAAGCCAATCGCCGGAACGGGGGACGGCGCGCCCAGCATCTCCATCAGCCGGTCGTAGCGCCCGCCGCCCGCGCGCGGGCGCTGCTCGCCGGCCGCGACGATCTCGAAGACCACGCCGGTGTAATAGTCGAGCGGCCGGCCGAAGCTCGCCTCGAAGGCGATCGGCGAACCGTTGGAGAGGCTTGCAACCGCCTCGTTTCGCGCCGCGAAGGTGTCGAGGCTCTCCCCAAGATCAAGACCCGCTTCCCGGCCGAACCGCGTGACGCGTTCGGCCGCGTCGCGAAGATCGGATCGCAGCCCGAGGAACCGCCGCAACACGGCGATCGTCGCCGAATCGAGGCGCGTCTCGGCAAGGGCGCGCTGGTCGAGAAAGCGGTCCGCGATCTCGGCCGCAGTGCGCCCTGCCCCTTCCGCATAGCCCTGCTCGCGCAGGCTTTCGGCAAGGAGGGTCACGACTGCGCCCCGGTCGTGCCGGTCGGCGGCTTCGGAAAGCGCCGGCTCGAGATGACCGCGAGCGGGCTCGCGGGGTGCCGCAAGCCGGTCGAGATTGGCCGCCATCAGATCGTGCAGCCCGAAAGAGCGCCTGAGGCGCCGTCGCCAGGGCTCCGGCAAGCCGAGCGCCGACAGGAGCGACGCGAACAGTCCGATGTCGCCGACGCGGACGCCGATGGACGTCCCCGCCATGGCCTTGACCGCTGCAATCGCAAGCGCCAGCGCCTCCGCATCGGCGCCGGTGCGATCGGAATGGCCGATATCCTCGTAGCCGGTCTCGAGCCGCTCCGGCGAGCCGCGGTCGTGCCGCCGGAAGACGAGCCCCTCATAACAGTAACGCGCTGGTCCGGCGGCCGCCGCGAGATGGTGGAGGCAGACAGGGATCGTGAAGTCGGGGCGGAGCGCGAGGCGCTCGCCGCGCGGGCCCTCGGTGACGAACATCCGGCGGCGCACGTCCTCGCCCGCCGTCTCCAGGAACGGGTCGGCCGGATGCAGCACGGGAAGGTCGAGCCTTTGCGCGCCGGCTTCGGCGAAGAGGCCGAGCAGACGGCCGGATGCGGGGCTCTCGGGACGCATAGGGACGGGGTCAGCCTCGCCCGCCGCCCTGGCGCTGACGGTCGAGGAGCGCACGGACCTCGGTCACGAGCTCGCCGGCGGCGATCTCGAACTGGCCGGGCCGCTCGTCCTTCCAGGTCTGGTGGTCGGCAATCGAGGCCGCCTGTTCCTTGCCCGCCAGCAAATCCTTGATCTGCAGCCGCCCGGCGGCGAACTCGTCGGAGCCGGCGATCACCGCGCAGGGCGCGTTGCGGCGGTCGGCATATTTCAGCTGCGCCTTCATGCCGGAGCCGCCGAGATAGAGCTCGGCCCGCATGCCGGCATTGCGGAGGTCCGACACCATGCGCTGGTAGTCGGCGACGCGGTCGCGATCCATGATGGTGACGACCACCGGCCCCGAAGCGTGCTCGTCGCCAAGCTTGCCGATCGCCTTCAGCGCGGCGGCGAGCCGCGAGACGCCGATCGAGAAGCCGGTCGCCGGCACGTCCTCGCCGCGGAAGCGGCCGACAAGGCCGTCATAGCGCCCGCCGCCGCCCACCGAGCCGAACACGACCGGGCGTCCGTCCTCGCCCGGCACCTCGAAGGTCAGCTGCGCCTCGAAGACCGGGCCGGTGTAGTATTCGAGGCCGCGGACGACCGACGGATCGATCTGGATCCGCCCGGCATCGTAACCCGCGGCAAGGACCAGGTCCGAGATCTGCTTCAGCTCCTCGAGGCCCTTCTCGAAATGCTCGTTGAGCGCGAACTCGGTCCTGAACCCTTCGACGAGCGTGTAGCGGCTCGAGAAGTCCATCATCTCGTCGATGCCGGCCAGCTCGAAGAGGTTCATCAAGGCGGAGATCTGGTTCGGGCGGAGGCCGGCGCCCCTGGTGAAGTCGCCGCTCTCGTCCTTCCGGCCCTCGCCGAGAAGCTGGCGCACGCCGTCCGGGCCGAGCCGGTCGAGCTTGTCGATCGCGCGCAGCACCGTGAGGCGCCGGGCGCTGTCCTCGACCCGCTCCAGGCCGATCACTTCCATGATCCCGTCGAGGACCTTCCGATTGTTGACCTTGATGACGTACTGGCCGCGCGGGACGCCGAGCGCCTCCATCGTGTCGGCGGCCATCATGCAGATCTCGGCATCGGCGGCGACCGACGGCGCGCCCACCGTGTCCGCGTCGAACTGCATGAACTGGCGGAAGCGGCCGGGGCCCGGCTTCTCGTTGCGGAACACCCAGCCGGCGCGATAGCTCCTATAGGGCTTCGGCAGCGCCTCGAAATTCTGAGCGACGTAGCGGGCGAGCGGCGCGGTGAGATCGTAGCGCAGCGAGAGCCACTGCTCGTCGTCGTCCTGGAACGAGAACACCCCCTCGTTCGGGCGGTCCTGGTCGGGCAGGAACTTGCCGAGCGCGTCGGTGTACTCGACCATCGGCGTCTCGACCGGCTCGAAGCCGTAGCGCTCGTAGACGCCGCGGATCGTCACCATCATGCGCTCGACGGCGCGGATCTCCTCCGGCGTGCGGTCGGCGAAGCCGCGCGGGAGGCGCGGCTGGAGCTTGTTCGGCTTGGTGGACCCGGCCATGGCGTTCGTGCTGTCTGGCGGCGATGCGGCCGCGGAAATACGCAAAGCCCGCCGGTCCGGCGGGCGCGCCCTCCTCTAGCCCAGATGGCCGCAGGCAACAACCTGCCGCAGGCGGCCCGACGGTCTAACTGTCCCGGCCGTTGAAGGGCGTCGGGGCGAGTGCGTCGAGATCCACGCCGTCGAGGCAGCGCACGTTCACCGCGACCATCGCCTTGCCGTCCGGCGCCGTCCCGCGCGCAAAGGGCTCGACGCCGCAGCGGCCGCAGGAGAGATGGCGGATCACATGCTTGTTGAACCGGTAGTCGACGAGGAAATCGTACCCTGCGAGCAGCGTGAACGCGTCGTCCGGCACGAAGGTGAGCAGCAGCCCCTTCTTCGAGCAGATCGAGCAGTTGCAGGAGATAACCGACGCGAGATCGGTCGTCGCCTCGAACCGCACGCGGCCGCAATGGCAGCCGCCGGTATGGATCGTCGCCTCGGCCATTTCACTCGTCCTCCCCGTCCTGGTCGTTCGTCTGCCGGCGCTCATGCCGGTCGCACGAAGGCGCGCCGTTCAGCCTCGGCCTCGGCGCGGCAGAAGCAGCCCTCGAGATGATCGTTCACGATCCCGACCGCCTGCATGAAAGCATGCATGGTGGTCGGCCCGACGAAACTCCAGCCGCGCTTGCGCAGCGCTTTCGAGAGCGCCAGCGAGTGCTCAGTCTGCGGCACGATCGCGCCGCGGTCCATGCGCGCCGGCCGGCTTTCCGGCGGAGGCTCGAAACGCCAGACGAACGCCGCGATGGAGCCGGCCTCCTCCGCAAGGTCCAGGGCCCGGCGCGCATTGTTGACGACCGATTCGATCTTGCCGCGGTGGCGCACGATCCCCGAATCAGCGAGGCAGCGCGCGACGTCGTCCGCCCCGAACCCGGCGATCGCGGCGGGGCGGAAGCCGGCGAAGGCGGCGCGGAAGTTCTCGCGCTTCCGCAAAATCGTCAGCCAGGAGAGCCCGGACTGGAAACCCTCCAGGCAGATCTTCTCGAAGAGCCGGACATCGTCGGCGACGGGCCTGCCCCACTCCGTGTCGTGATAGGCGCGGTAGAGCGGGTCGCCGCCGGGCCACCAGCACCGGCAGCGGCCGTCCGAACCCTGCGCAAGACCGTCGGCGAGCGTCACGGCCATCCTCCTCCGCAGGCGCTTCCCAGCCGGCAAGCGCCGATTCACCAAGTTGACGGATCGATGATCTTCTTCGCACATTTCCGCAGGCGGGTTTACGGTTCTCCGCGGCCTCGCCCGCATCATGGAGTGCAGCCAGGCGGCCGGAACGCCGCCGCCCACGCAACGGTCAGTAGCGAGTACGCCCATGCGAAGAGCGATCATTGCCGCGTGCCTGTGGGCCGCGGTGTCCTCGGCCCCTGCGGTCGCGCAATATGTCCCCCCGGCGCCGCAATATGACGGGCAATGGGTCGCCCAGGTGCGGCGCGCGCCCGCCGTCCACGGCACCGGCGTGCCGATCGACCTCAACAGGCGCCCGCAGCCGGGATACACCTTCGTCGTCCCGCCGCCGTCGCGCTATGTCGTGGTGCCGCCGCCGGGCGGCTATGCCGTCGCCCCGCCACCACGCGTGCGCGGACGTGCCACGGTAGTCCCCCCGCAGATGGTGGCGCCGCGGCAAGTCGTTCCGGCGCGCGCGCCTGCGGCTCCCGCCCGCCCGGCGATGAGCTTCGACCCGAAATACCTGCCGACGGTGGTCGATTACGGGGCCAAGCACAAGAAGGGCACGATCGTCATCGACAGCAAGTCGAAGCACCTCTACCTCGTGCTCGGCGACGGCAAGGCGAAGCGCTACGGGATCGGCGTCGGCCGCGACGGCTTCGGCTGGTCGGGGACCGTGAAGGTCGCGCGCAAGGCGGAATGGCCGACCTGGACCCCGCCGGCCGAGATGCGCAAGCGCCAGCCGCACCTGCCGCTGCAGATGGCGGGCGGACCAAGCAACCCGCTCGGCGCGCGCGCGCTCTATCTCCACAGGAACGGCAAGGACACCCTCTTCCGCATCCACGGTTCGAACGAGCCCTGGACGATCGGACGCGCGGTCTCCTCCGGCTGCTTCCGAATGCGCAACGAGGACGTGGTCGACCTGTACGAGCGGGTGCCGGTCGGGACCACCGTGGTCGTCCTCTAGCCGCGCGCGACGGTTCCGCCGCGTCCGCCCTCCCGGAACAGCCCACCGGGAGGGCTTCCGCGCCTGCGGGACCTTCCGAACCGCTTGCGCTCATTCGCGCCGCTGCACGAACGCGTGAAGCCCCACGCGGAACCGCAATCCATCTTCTTACATTGTATTGCCACTGACAAGCGGAGCCGATCGACTTCCGGGGCCGGCCTCTCGCAAGAAGGGGATTGAGATCAATGCAGAAGACGCGCGCCGCCCGCGCCCTTTGTCTGGGCGCGGCCGTCTCTATACTCTTGCCCGTCGTCGCCGAAGCGCAGGTCACGCGCTTCTTCGACACGTCGACGCGGACCTATCTCACCTACGACCCGACCCCGAAGCGGGGCTGGAGCGCGCCGGCGGAGTATCGCCGCCAGGTCGTGCCGTTCCAGACCCGCGAGGCGCCGGGGACGATGATCATCGATTCCCGGAGCAAGCACCTCTTCTTCGTGCTCGCCGGCGGGCAGGCCATCCGCTACGGCATCGGCGTCGGGCGCGAGGGCTTCGGCTGGCAGGGCGTCGTGAAGGTCGGGCGCAAGGCGGAATGGCCGACCTGGACGCCGCCCTCGGAGATGATCGCGCGCGAGCCGACGCTCGCGAAGTTCGCCTCCGGCATGCCCGGGGGGCCGGACAACCCGCTCGGGGCGCGCGCGCTCTACCTCTATGACGGCGGGCGGGACACGATGTTCCGCATCCACGGCACCAACGAGCCCTGGACCATCGGCCACAACGTCTCGTCCGGCTGCATCCGGATGATGAACCACGACGTCGTGGAGCTTCACCATCTCGCCTCCGTCGGCGCAAAGGTGATCGTGCAGTAGCTACTGCCGGCAGAAATGCAGCGGGCGGGCGCCCGCCGCCTCAGTGCGTCTCAGGGCCGCCTGATCGCGCTGACGTCGAGCGCGACTTCTGCCGACAGGCTTTCGAGGCTGTCGTGCAGAAGCTGCAGCAGGTAGGCCGGATTGTGCACGAAGCCGCCCGGGTCCTTCGTCGCGACCTGGTAATTGTAGGCCGCCTTGAGGAGGCGCGGCGTCCAGTTCCGGTAGCGGTTCTCCATGACCGAATCCTCCGGCGCGACCCGGCCGTCGCCGTCCGGGTCGGCGAAGAAGTACGGGAAGCGGCCGCCATAGCCGATCGGGGCGCCGGCCACCTCGGTCGCATAGGCGCGGATCGCGTCGAAGAGCTTTGCGCGCAGCCCCTCGATCTCGGAATGGATGCCGCCCGCCGCGTCGCCGTCGCCGTCGAAATCGCCGTGCCGGGTGCGGATCGCGCGCACGTCGTCGACGCCGCGATGGCAGGACAGGCAGGAGGCGGTCTCGACCTTGGTCGTGTGCGGATCGTGGCAGGCGACGCAGGTGTTCGCGCTCGGCACGTGGTGGAAGCGCCCGGCATAGGTTCGGCCCGGATAGTGATAGCCTCCGCGCACCTCGGCCCCGTGCATCACGGCCGCCGCGACCCCGTAATGGACGTTGATGAAGGCGAGGTCGGCCGACACGTCGTCCTCGCCCATCGCCGCGGTCGCCGTCGCGACCGCGTCCCCCGACTGCCGGCCCTGATGGCACACGCTGCACGTGGCCGAAGCGCCGAGGCCGTCGACGGCGACGCCGGAGGGGAAGGTGACGCCGTCGAGCGCGTGCGCCGCGCCGGTGTGGCAGGAGGCGCAGCCGATCGGCGCGTTGACGGCGGCCGGGCCGTCGATGGCACCCGGCGCCGTGCCGTCCGCGCCGAGGAAATCGATGAATCCCGGCTGCGAGTGGCATGCGGCGCAGGTCTGGGGCACCGCGCCTTCCCGGTTCCAATAGGTGAAGGAGGGCGAATGGTAATCGCCATGAGGGGAGGCGAGCCAGGCCTCGACGAGCGCGGCCAGGGCGTCGTCGGCCTGCACAGCGGTCGCCGGGCCGGCAAGGAGGGACAGGGTGACGATCGCCGCAGCGACGCGTCCTGCTCGTCTGACCATGTGCACGTCCGTCCTCCTCCGCTGTTTGTCGCAATTGCCCATGACACACTGTTGTCAGCAGACGCCCGTGGCCTTGACCTCGCTCGGCATGTCACCCCCAATAGTGCACAGCACCATTCTACGCAGGTCGAGGCGGCCATGAGCAGGGAGAAAAGCTCATAAGCGGGATCGCGGCGGTCAAACCGCCGGGCGCAGGCCTGCGGCTGCCGGGCATGGCCCTTGCGTTGATCTACGTCGCAGTGTGCGGCGCGGCCCTGGTCTTCGCCGCGGGCAGGCGCGTGGCTCCGCTCGACCCTTGGGAAAAGGCGGGGGCGGGGCTCGGGCTGGTCGCGCTGGCCGCCATGGCGGTGCAGTTCGTTACCTCCGGCCGATTCGAGACGGTGTCCGGCCGGCTCGGCATCGACAAGATCATGGCGTTCCACAAGGTCGCGGCCGGCTGGATCTTGCTGGCGGTGCTCCTGCACCCGCTCCTCTACGTCCTTCCGACCTTCGTCGACGATGCGGCCCTCGGCCGGGAGCGCCTGGCCGCCTACCTGACGCTGCCTCACTATCGCAGCGGCGTGGCGGCCCTCGTGGCGATCGCCCTCCTCGTGCCGGTCTCGGCGCTGCGCGACCGGCTGCCCTGGCGCTACGAGGTGTGGCGGGCGAGCCATATCGTGCTCGCGGCGATTGCGGTCGCCGGCGGGCTTCATCACGCGCTGACGGCCGGCCGGTTCAGCGCCGCCGGCGCCGTCCACTGGCTGTGGTGGCTTGCGGCCGCCGCCGTCGTGGCGGTCGTCACGACACTTTATGGCTGGCGCTGGCTGAAGCTGCACATCCGGCCGTGGCGCCTCGAGCAGGTGACGAAGCGGGCCGATCGCATGTGGGAACTCGACATCAGGCCGAACCCGGGCAATCCGCCCTGGCCCTATCGCGCCGGCCAGTTCGTCTGGATGACCGAAGGCCGGCGGCGCTTCCCGCTCTTCGACCATCCCTTCTCCATCGCCGACAGCCCGATCCGGCCCGGATTGAGCCTGATCATCAAGGAGGCCGGCGACTTCACCAGCACGGTGGGAGGCCTGCCGCCCGGCACCCCGATGGGCATCGACGGACCGTATGGCGAGTTCACGCTGGAGGCGCACGACGCCGGCGCCGTCCTCCTCATCGCAGGCGGCGTCGGCATCGCCCCAATCATGGGGCTCCTGCGCGATATGGTGGCGCGGAGGGACCCGAGACCCGTGCGGCTCGCCTATGCGGCCGGCCGGCCGGAGAACTTCGCCTGCATCGACGAGATCGAGGCCGCCAAGGCGTCGATCGACCTGCAGGTGCTGCTCATCAGCGAGGAGGGCGCCGCCGGCTGGCCGGGCGCGGTCGGCCTGCTCGACCGGAACCGTCTCGACACCCTGCTGGCGGGGCTCGAACGGCGAAGCACCGTCGCCTTCATCTGCGGGCCGGGCCGCATGGTGACGGCGGTCTCCGACACCCTGCTCGATCTCGGCCTGCCCATGGCGAACGTCGTCTACGAGCGCTTTGATTATGGCGGCGGCGCCGCTTCGCGGCAGGATCGCCGCCGCACGATGGAATATCTCGGCGTCGGCGCCGGCCTCGCCGCGGCCGTGCTGGCTTTCGTCGCGCTGGCCTGAGGGGAAGGAAGGCGGGCCGCGGCTCCCTCGCCGCCTACCGCTTCTCCGACGTCGCGGCGGCGCGTTCCTCCCATTCGCCGCCCAGCGCGTCGCGGATGTAGAGCTCCCGCACGAGGATCATGCCCGCCGCCGCGATTGGAACCGCGAGGGCGACGCCGAGAACGCCGAAGAGCGCCCCGAGCAGCAGCTGCATGCCGAGGCTGAAGGCCGGCGGAATCCGCGTCGTATGGCGCTGCACGATCGGGTTCAGCACGTTGCTCTCCACCCCCTGGATGAGGAGGTAGATGGCAAGGCCCCAGGCCGCCATCTCGGGGCTGTGGGAGAGCCCGACGAGCACGATCGCCAATCCCGCCATGATCGGGCCGAGCGTCGGGATGAACTCCAGCAGGCCCGCCTGAAGCGCGAGCATCAGGGCGAACGGCATGCCGACCAGGAGAAGGAGCACGTAAGTGAGCAGGAAGATCACGAGCATGCTGATCGCCTGCCCGGTCAGCCAGCGCCGAAGGGAGGCGACCGACTCGTCGAGCACGTCGGCGACGCGTTCGCGGCGGTCGCGCGGCAGCAGGCTGACCAGCGCCGTCCGGTATATGCCCGGATCCCAGGCGAAGAAGATCGCCAGGAAGAGCACCAGCGCAATGTTGCCGACCGCGCCGAAGGTGGCGAAGAGCGCATTGGTCGCGCCGCCGAAAAGCGCGCGCGCGCTCGGCAGCAGCCCCTGCATCGGCTCGCCCGCTCCCCCGTTCTCCGAAGGCCGCAGCCCGATCCGGCCGAGCAGGTCCATGAGGCGGGTGACCTGCTCGCCGAGCGTGCTGACGAGGCTCCCGGCCTGCTGCGCGAGGCTCGCTCCGCTCCAGGCGAGCGCCCCACCCACCACGAGAACGAGCACGAGCGCCGTCAGCACGAGCCTGAACCGACGCCCGCCGCCGATCACCCGACCGAGCGCGCGCGCCCCGGCATCGAGCGCCACGGCGAAGACGATCCCCGCGAAGATCAGCAGGAGGGCGCTCGCGGCGTGCCAGACGACGAAAGTCGCGACCACGAAGGCGGTGACGACCGCGGCGACCAGCGTGGCGGAGCGAGCGAGGCTCGTCGGGGGGCCGGCTTCAGGCACCATCGAGCAGATTCTCCTGAGGCCGCGGCACGGCGGGTGAAAGCAAGACGGGCGCGCCTCTCGCGGGCGTCAACGCCACAACGTAAAGGGTGTGCCCGCGACCGCACCATCGAAATAGCGTGATCCGCGCGCATCGAGCCGCGCCACCACCCGCCCGTCGCTCCCCAGAAGAAGGAGGTCGGGGTTCCCGAAGCCGATGCTTTCCAGATGCCAGGCGGAGATGCGGCCGAGATCCGGCGTGACGCAGCCCATCGACGTCGCCGGGCCACCGCCAGGGCCCGGACCGAGCGTCAACTGGCACCCGCAGCCCGGCGATCCGTCGCTGGCGAGCCAGGGGCCGGGAAGATCGGAGCCGGTCCAGACTCCACCCCGCCGCGCGGATACGGAGCGACCCGCCACTGCGGCCGCCCTCGGCGGCGCGACCGGAACCGCAACCTGCCCGGGTCGGCACATCGCACCGGTGGTCGACGGCGCGGCGGCGACAGGATCGACGGATGCGATCGCGACCGGCGGCGGCGCCATAGGGGCGACGCTGCCGGCGGCTGCGTCCGGGCGGGGATTCGGGGCGGGCGCAACGATCTGCGGCAGTGCATCGGGGCCCGCGGACGGAGCGTTCGCCGCCATCTCTTCCAGCACCGAAGGCTCGGCAGTGATGGAGGGCACCGTCTGATAGGCGGTCGGAGCCAGCATATTCATGGCGTCGTCCGTCCCGCACCCGGCCGCCGCCAGCGGCACGGCGAGCACGAGCAAGCAGGACCAGCGCCTCGTGGTCGGCCTCATCATGCCAAGCGCATAGCGGCCCACACGGCGGCTGCAAAGGCTCGCGCGCTGCCGGCGGCCGATTCTCGGCCGGTGTTGCCGTTCTGTTTCAGTTCGACCCGCAGGCGTATTTCGCCTTCGCCTCGCGGCGCCGCGCGTGCAGGATGAGCTCGGTATACCCGTTCGGCTGCTCGCGGCCCTTGAAGACCAGATCGAGCGCAGCCTGGAAGGCGACGCTCTCGTCGAAGCCCGGCGCCATCGGACGGTAGAGCGGATCGCCCGCGTTCTGCTCGTCGACGACCTTCGCCATGCGCTTCATCGTCGCCGTGACCCGGTCGCGGTCGACGATGCCGTGATGCAGCCAGTTCGCGATGTGCTGGCTGGAGATGCGCAGCGTCGCGCGGTCCTCCATCAGGCCGACATTGCTGATGTCGGGCACCTTGGAGCAGCCGATGCCCTGCTCCACCCAGCGCACCACGTAGCCAAGGATGCCCTGGACGTTGTTGTCGAGCTCCTGCTGGATCGCCTCGGGCGACCAGTTCGGCCGGCGCGCGATCGGGATCGCGAGGATGGCGTCCATGGCGGCGCGCCCGCGGGAGCGCAGCTCCTCCTGGCGGGCGGCGACATCGACCTGGTGGTAGTGCAGCGCATGGAGCGTGGCCGCAGTCGGCGACGGCACCCAGGCGGTGTTCGCGCCGGCCTGCGGGTGGACGCCCTTGGCCGCCAGCATGTCGGCCATGCGGTCCGGCATGGCCCACATGCCTTTCCCGATCTGCGCACGGCCGGGCAGCCCGCATTCGAGGCCGACGTCGACGTTCCAGTCCTCGTAGGCCTGCAGCCAGGGCGCATTCTTCATGTCGCCCTTGCGGATCATCGGCCCGGCTTCCATCGAGGTGTGGATCTCGTCGCCGGTGCGGTCGAGGAAGCCGGTGTTGATGAAGACGATCCGGTCGCTTGCCGCGCGGATCGCTTCCTTGAGGTTCAGCGTCATCCGCCGCTCCTCGTCCATGATCCCGATCTTCATCGTCGTGGGCCGCAGCCGGAGCAGCCGCTCGATGCGCCCGAAGAGCTCGCCCGCGAAGGCCACCTCCTCCGGCGAGTGCATCTTCGGCTTCACGATGTAGACGGAGCCCCGGCGGCTGTTCTTGCGGCGGCCGTACTCGCCGACATCGTGCAGCGCGATCGCCGTGGTGATCAGGCCGTCCAGGATTGCCTCCGGGATCTCGTTGCCGGCGGCATCGACCACCGCGTCGGTCATCATGAGGTTGCCGACGTTGCGGACCAGCATGAGGCTGCGCCCGGGCAGCGTCAGCACGTCGCCGTCCGGCGTCCGGTACAGGCGGTCGGGATTGAGCGCGCGTTCCACGGTGCCGCCGCCCTTCTCGAACGACGCGGTGAGTTCGCCCTTCATCAGGCCGAGCCAGTTGCGGTAGGCCAGCACCTTGTCCTCGGCGTCGACCGCCGCAATGGAATCCTCGAAGTCCACGATGGTGGTCACCGCCGCCTCGAGGATCACGTCGGCGACGCCGGCCGGATCCGTGGCCCCGATCGGATGATCGCGGTCGATGCGGATCTCGATGTGCAGGCCGTGGTTGACCAGGAGGATCGCGGTCGGGGCATCCGCCTGGCCTGCATAGCCGGCGAACTTCGAGGCGTCGGCGAGGTGGGTCGCACTGCCGTCGGCGAGCTTCACCACCAGGCCGTCGCCCGCGATGTGGTACGCAACGGCATCGCGGTGGGATCCGTTGGCGAGCGGCGCCGCCTCGTCGAGAATCGCCCGCGCGCGATCGATTACCTTTCGGCCGCGCACGGGATTGAACTTCGCACCCCGCTCGGCGCCGTCGGCATCGGGAATGACGTCCGTGCCGTAGAGCGCGTCGTAGAGGCTGCCCCAGCGCGCGTTGGCCGCGTTCAGGACGTAGCGGGCATTGGTCACCGGCACGACCAGCTGCGGCCCCGCGATCGTCGCGATCTCGGGATCGACATTGGCGGTGGTCACCTCGAAGGCTTCGCCCTCGGGCCTGAGATAGCCGATCTCGCGCAGGAAGGCCTTGTAGGTCTCGAACTCGAAGCCGGCGTCGCGGTGATCCCGGTGCCAGCGGTCGATCTCGGCCTGGAGCCGGTCGCGCTCCTGAAGCAGCGCGCGGTTGCGCGGGGCGAACTCGGCGACGATCCCGTCGAAGCCGGCCCAGAAGGAATCGGCGGAGACGCCGGTGTTCGGCAGGACCTCCTGGTTGACGAAGTCGTGAAGCACCCGCGCGACCCGAAGGCCTCCGATCTCCACGCGTTCCGCCATTCCGAACCTCCTGCCACCCGGTCTGCGAAGAGGCTCGCCTCCTCCAAGATTGCTGCATAGCAGCAACCTCGTTCGAAATGCCACTGCATACGATTGGTCTTTAGTCGGACACTGCCGACGAGGCGTTCAAGGCGAGGGCGAGAGAAGATCAAGCAGCGTCAGCGCGACCACCTCGGCCGCCTTCCGAAGGTCGGACAGCGGCAGGCGTTCATCGGCGCGGTGCGCGTTCGCCTCCTCGATCGTATGCGGACCCGCGCCATAGAGCACGATCGGAATCCCCCGCTCCGCATAATGGCGCGCGTCCGTGTAGAGGGGGACGCCTTTCGCGACGACCGGCTCGCCCATGAGGCGGCTCGCGTGGCGGCAGAGCGGCTCGACCAGGCGCCCGGCGCCCGGCAGTTCGACCAGCGGCAGCGCCAGGAGGATGCGGCGGATCTCGACGGACGCGCCGGGGTGGCGCCCGGCGATGCCTTCGATGAGGTTCCGGAGTTCCGCCTCGACCTCGGCGGGGCTCTCCTCCGGGACGATGCGGCGATCGAGCCGGAAGGTGATCCTGTCGGGCACGACATTCGTGTTGATGCCGCCGTGGATGAGGCCGACGGTGATCTGGGGCGAGCCGATCCCCGCCACGTCCGAGCGCCGACCGGCGAGCACCTTACGGTAGGCGTAGAGGGCGGCGAGCACATCGGTCACGACCTCCAGCGCGTCGATCCCCGTGTACGGCATGGCGGCATGCGCCGAGCGGCCCTTCACCTCCACCTCGAGATGCAGGCAACCGTTGTGGGCCGTCACGACGGCGTAGGAAAAGCCGGCGCCGATGGCGAGGTCGGGCGCGGTCACGCCTTCGGCGAGCAGCCATCCGGGGCCGATCTCTCCGCCCGCCTCCTCGTCATAGGTGATGTGGAGCTCGACCGTGCCGGCGAGCGGCACCTCGGCCGCCTGCAGCGCGAGGAGCGCATAGGTATAGGTCGCGATGTCGGACTTCGAGACGGCCACGCCGCGGCCGTACATCCAGCCGTCCCGCACCGCCGCGCCGTAGGGATCCTCGCTCCACCCGTCGCCCGGCGGGACCACGTCGCCATGCGCGTTGAGGGCGATCACCGGGCCCGGCCCGAAGCTCCGGCGGACGATCAGGTTGGTGCAGGACACCATGCCGTGGCGGCGGGCGAGGTCCGGCGGGACGGGATGGCGCTCGACCTCGAAGCCCAGCGCCTGGAGAGCGCGCGCGGTCTCCTCCGCATGGCGGGCGCAATCGCCGGGCGGATTGTCGGACGGAACGCGGACGAGGGTCGCGAGGAAGGATTCCATCTCCGCCCGCCAGGCGTCGAGATACGTGGCGATCCGTTCGGCAGGCGTGCTCATCGCGGCTCCGTCCGATCCATCAGTTGAAGAAGGAGCCGCAGGAGCACGTCGAGCGCCGCACCCGCATCCTCCGCGGTGATCGCTTCCGCCGGATTGTGGCTCACGCCGCCCCGGCAGCGCACGAACAGCATGCCGATGGGGCAGAGCGGCGCAAGCGCCATCGCATCGTGGCCGGCCCCGCTCGGCAGGAGGCGCACGGGCAGGCCGGCCGCCGTCACCGCCGCGGCCAGCGCGTCGATCAGCCAGGGGGAACACGGGACGGCGGGTGCCGCATGGGTGAGACGCATTTCGGCGCGGACGCCGCGCCGGCGCCCGATCTCCGAAAGCCGCCTCCCGACCTCCTCGAAAGCCGCCTCCCGCCGGCGATCGACGGGATGCCGAAGGTCGATCGTGAACTCCGCCCGGCCGGCAACGACGTTGACGGCGCCCGGGGCCGCAGCGATCCGTCCGACGGTGGCGACGAGGTCCGGCTCGGACTTCCCCACGGCTTCGACGGCGAGCACCATCTCGGCTGCCGCCGCGAGCGCATCGCGGCGGAGCGCCATCGGCACGGTGCCGGCGTGGCCGGGCTCGCCCCTCACCTCCGTTGTCGCCCGCGTTGCGCCGGCGATGGCGGTGACGACGCCGACGGGAAGTCCTTCCCGCTCGAGCACGGGGCCCTGCTCGATATGGACCTCGACATAACCCACCACATCTTCCGGGCGACGCGCCAGGCTGGCGATCCCCGACGGATCGCAGCCGAAATGGAGGAGCGCCTCACGCAGCGTGACGCCGTCCTCGTCGCGCATGTCGAGCGAAGCGGGATCGAACGCCCCGGCGAGTGCGCGCGAGCCGGAGAGCGTGGTCGGGAAGCGCACGCCCTCCTCGTCGCCGAACGCGATCACCTCGATCGCGGCGGCAGGGCGGATGCCTCTCGCCGCAACCTCCTCGACGGCGGCAATGCCGACCAGGACGCCGAGCGGGCCGTCATAGCGCCCGGCCTGGCGCACCGTGTCGATGTGCGATCCGATGAGGAGCGCCGGGGCGCTCCTTTCGCGGCCCTCATACCGGCCGACCACGTTTCCGACCGCATCGATCCGGGCGCTCATTCCCGCTTCGCGCATCCACTCCATGACCTGGGCAGCGGCGTGGGCATGGGCAGGCGAGAGGTAGAGGCGGGTGAGGGCGTCGGGTTCGTCGCTGAAGCCGGCGAGCAGGTCGAGCCGCTCCATCAGCCGCCGGGCGGCAGCATCAGGGGGACGGCTCACGCAGGCATCCGGAACGGGTGCACCGCGTGCCAGTGGCGCGCGATGTCGATCCGTCGGGCAATCCAGACGCGATCATGACCGGCGACGTAATCGACGAAGCGTTCCAGCGCGGCGGCGCGGCCGGGCCGGCCGGCGAGGCGGCAGTGGAGCCCGATGGACAGCATCTTCGGCGCGCCCTCCCTGCCCTCCCGGTAGAGGACGTCGAAGGAATCGCGCAAGTAGGCGAAGAACTGGTCTCCCGAATTGAAGCCCTGAGGCGTCGCGAAGCGCATGTCGTTGGCGTCGAGCGTGTAGGGCACGACGAGCTGCGGCCCGGTCGGGCCCGCCACCCAGTACGGGAGGTCGTCGGCGTAGGAATCCGCGGAATAGAGGAAGCCGCCCTCCTCCATGACGAGCTGCAGCGAGTTCATAGAGGCCCGTCCCGTGTACCAGCCGAGCGGGCGCGCGCCCGTCGCTTCGGTGTGGATGCGGATCGCCTCGCGCATGTGCGCGCGCTCGGTCTCGATGTCGAAGTCCTTGTACTCGATCCACTTCAGCCCGTGCGAAGCGATCTCCCAGTCCGCCTCCTTCATGGCCGCCACCTGATCGGGCGAGCGCATGAGCGCGGTCGCCACGCCGTAGACGGAGACCGGGATCCCCTTGCGGGCGAACAGGCGGTGGAGGCGCCAGAACCCGGCGCGCGCGCCGTACTCGTAGATCGATTCCATGTTCCAGTGCCGCTGCCCCGGCCAGGGCTGCGCACCGACGATCTCGGAGAGGAACGCCTCCGATGAGGGGTCGCCGTGGAGGACGTTATTCTCGCCGCCTTCCTCGTAATTGACCACGAACTGAACGGCGATGAAGGCCGCGCCCGGCCAGGACGGGTCGGGCGTCTCGCGGCCGTAACCGCGGAGATCGCGGGGATAATCCGGCGTGAGTCTTCCGGAGTGCGCGGGGCTCATGCGCGCGAGATGACCGGAGAACGGCTGCCCGCGCAAGCGGCGCAGCGAGCGAGTTCAGCCGGATTCGATGGCCGAAGGATTCACGATGCCTTCGGCGATATCGGACAGTTCCTCGTCGGTCGCCTTCTCGTCCTCCAGGATATCGCCGAGCTGGCGCTGGTCCTCCTCCAGCCCGAGCGAACTGGCATAGGTCGCCAGCGTTCCGTAGAGCGCGATCTCGTAGTGTTCGACCCGCTGGGCGGATGCGATCAGCGCGGCGTCGCGGAGCGGCCCCGGCTCGATCATCTCCAACATCTTCTCCGCCTCCCGGAGAATGGACTGCATGGCCTGATCGCTGTGCTCCTTCGGCGCAGCCTTCAGGCGCTTCAGGATTGCCTCGACCTGCTCGCCATGCGCACGGGTCTCCTCGCGATGGAGGCGGAAGGCCTCCTTCAGATCGCCGTTCTCCGCCGCTTCCGACATCCGAGTAAGCGCCTCCGCCAGCATGGCCTCCACGCTCCGGGCCTCCTGCAGCTCGGCAATGTACATCTCGCGAAACCTCTCGATCTGCATCGGCCTTTCCTTCGACACTGCCGTTCCTCGCCAGGAAAATGCATCGCGCTGGACCGCAGTTCCGAAAGCTGCGGGAACCGCGGGCGGCAGGCATCGTTCAGCGGCAATGGCCGACATGAGGGTTTCCGACCCGCTTCTCCTTTCGCCGGTGCCGCCGGAGGAGAGGCGGCTTCCGATCGGTGCCGAGCCGATGGACGGCGGCACTTCGTTCCGCGTCTGGGCTCCGGCGCGCGACAAGGTGAGCGTGATCGTCCAGGGGCTTGGCGACCACGCGCTCGCCAGGGAGCCGAGCGGCCATTTTTCCGGGTTCGTGCCCGGCGCCGGCCCCGGCGGCCGATATGGGTCCGGTTGGGGGGCGAGGACGGGCTCTGCCCCGATCCGGCCTCGCGGTGCCAGCCCGACGACGCTGAGGGATGGTCCCTGATCGTCGATCCGGACGCCTATCGCTGGCGGGACGGCGCCTGGACCGGCCTGGAACTCACGGGGCAAGTGCTCTGCGAAGTCCACATCGGCACGTTGACGGACGAGGGAACCTGGGCGGCGGCCACGACCCGGCTGCCGCATTTCCGCGACCTCGGCGTCACGGCGCTCGAGCTGATGCCGGTCGCCGACCATCCCGGACGGTTCGGCTGGGGCTACGACGGGGTGGCGCTGTTCGCGCCCAACCACAATTACGGCAGCCCCGACGATTTCCGCCGTTTCGTGGATGCCGCGCACGAGGCGGGCATCGGCGTCATCCTCGACGTCGTCTACAACCATTTCGGCCCGAAGGGCGGATGCCACGGCCGCTTCGCCGATAGCTGGTGGAACCGCGATCTCGATTCCGAATGGGGCGCGCCCCTCAATTTCGACCGGGAGGGATCCGAAGGCGTGCGCGAGTTCGTGCTCGCGAACGTCCGCTGCCTGACCGAAGAGTATCACCTCGACGGCCTCAGGATCGACGCCACCCAGGCGCTCCACGACGGCTCCGAGCCCCACATCCTGGCGGAGATCGTCCGCGTTTGCCGGGAAGCGGCGGGCGGCCGAAAGGTGCTCGTCCTCGGGGAGAACGAACCGCAGCGGGCGGAGCTGATGCGGGCGCGCCAAGACGGCGGCCTCGGCCTCGACGCGCTCTGGAACGACGACTTCCACCACAGTGCGCTCGTCGCCGTAACCGGCCGGCGCGAAGCCTATTACACGGACTACGAGGGCAGCCCGCAGGAGCTCGTCTCGGCGGCCAGGCGCGGCTACCTGTTCCAGGGCCAGTTCTACGCCTGGCAGGGCAAGCGCCGCGGCACGCCCGCCTTCGACGTCCCGCTCCGCCGCTTCGTGAACTACCTGGAGAACCACGACCAGATCGCCAATCTCGGCCACGGGCGGCGCCTGCACCAGCTGACGAGCCCCGGCCGGGCGCGCGCGATCACCGCCCTGCTCCTCCTCGTCCCCGGCACGCCGCTGCTTTTCCAGGGGCAAGGCTTCTGGAGCTCCAGGCCGTTCCTCTATTTCGTCGATTTCGATGGGGAGCTCGGCGAGAGCGTGCGATCGGGGCGGCTCGATTTCGTGAAGCAGTTCGCCAGCCTGGCGGCAGCGGATTCGGAGGGCACGCTTCCCGATCCCACGGACCGGTCCACGTTCGAGCGCTGCAAGCTCGACTGGGGCGAGGCGGAGCGGAACCGAGAAGCGGTCGCCCTGCACCGGGACCTGATCCGGCTGCGCCGCGAGGATCCGGTGCTCTCGCATTCCGATATTGCGATCGACGGCGCCGTGCTCGGGCCGGAGGCGTTCGCGCTCCGCTTCCTCAGTGCGGCGGACGACAGGCTGCTCCTCGTCAACCTCGGGCCGGACCTTTTCAGGCGGTCGATCGCCGATCCCTTGGTGGCGCCCCCGGCCGGCGGGGAATGGCGCCTCGCATGGTCGAGCGAAAGGCCCCAATATGGCGGATCGGGAACCCCGCCCGTCGAGACGCCGGAAGGCTGGCGCCTTCCTGCCCACAGCGCAATCCTGATGAGGCCGGACCATGAACCCTCCTGATCCGATCCGCACGATCGACGCCGCCAGCCTGCGGCAGGAGCAGGACCGCGAATATTTGATCGCGAACGGCCTCGGCGGCTATTCCTCCGCCGGCATCCTCGGCGACATCACGCGCCGCTATCACGGGCTCCTGGTCTCGTCGCTGCCCGCTCCGTTCGGGCGGACCGTCATGCTAACGGCGCTCGACGAGCACGTGCGGCTCCCGGACGGGACCATCGTGCGTCTCGGCACCGGCGAGAACGCCTGCCTTCCGGCCCATTTCCGCCTCGAGCTCAACCTGCCCGTATGGCGGTACGAGGTGGCCGACGGTATCGTGATCGAGAAGCGGATCGGGATGCGCCACCTGCAGAACACGGTGGACGTGATCTACGATTTCGAAGGGCCTTCGGACGCCTCGCTGATGCTCCGCCCGTGGCTCGGCTTCCGCGAGATCGAAGCCGCCCTCGAGGGCAGGGAGCGGGCGGTCCCGGTTCTGCGCGCATCCGGCGCGCGCTACGAGGTCGAGACGCCGGACGGCCTGCCGCCCCTGCGCATGATGCTCGCCGGCGACGAGGCGCGCCTCGAACTCGACGGCGGGCGACATGCCGAGTTCACCTACAGCGAGGAGGCCCAGCGCGGCCATGCTTCGCTCGGACTGCTTTGGAGCCCCGGCGCTTTCACGGCTTCCCCGGAGAACGGGCGGATCGCCTTCTGCGCCTCGACCGACCCCTGGTATGCGATATCCTCGCTGACCGGCGCCCAGTCGCTCGAATACGAACGGCAGCGGCGGCGCCGGCTCATCGCCATCGCCGATCCGAGCCTGCGCGAGGGCATGGCGGCCGAGCTCGTCCTCAGCGCCGATTCCTTCGTGATCGACCCGGTCGGCCGCCTTGCCGACAAGGCGCGTGCACGCGCGGTGGGTGACGAGGCGCGGACGGTGATCGCCGGCTATCACTGGTTCACCGACTGGGGCCGGGACACGATGATCTCGCTCGAGGGCCTCACGCTCACGACCGGGCGGCCCGGCGAGGCGGGATGGATCCTGCGGACCTTCGTGCATTACGTCCGCGACGGGCTGATCCCGAACATGTTCCCCGAAGGGGAGACGCACGGCCTCTATCACACTGCCGACGCGACGCTCTGGTTCTTCCATGCGCTCGACCGTTACCTCCGCCTGACAGGGGACTGGAACACGGTGCAGGGGATGCTGCCCGTGCTGGAGGGTATCGCGGACTGTCACTTGCGGGGGACGCGGTTCGGCATTCGCGTCGATCCGGAGGACGGGCTGCTGCGCCAGGGCGAGGAGGGCTACCAGCTCACCTGGATGGACGCCAAGGTCGAGGACTGGGTCGTCACGCCCCGCCGCGGCAAGCCGGTCGAGATCAACGCGCTCTGGTACAACGCCATGCGCCTGCTCGAATCCTGGCTGCAGCGCGCCGGCCACGGCGACCGCGCCGCCGCGATCGCCGGCCATGCCGAGAGGGCCCGGAGCGCCTTCAACAAGCGGTTCTGGTCGGACCGGCTCGGCCACCTCTACGACGTCGTCGACGGCGAGGCGGGCGACGACCCGGCGTGCCGTCCGAACCAGATCTTCGCGATCGCGCTTCCGCATCCCGTGCTCGATGAGGCGCGCTGGCGGCCTGTGTTCGAGACCGTGCGGGACCGCCTCCTCACGCCGGTCGGCCTGCGCTCCCTCGATCCCGGCCATCGCGATTACGAGCGCCGGTATTTCGGCGATCTGCGCGCCCGCGACGCTGCCTACCACCAGGGAACCGTCTGGGGCTGGCTGATCGGGCCCTATATCGACGCCTGGCTGAAGATCGATCCCGCCGCCGGGCCCGCAGCGCGGGACCTCCTTTCGGGCTATTCGACACATCTTTCGGAAGCCGGGATCGGCACGATCAGCGAGATCTTCGACGGCGACGCGCCGTTCATGGCGCGCGGCTGCATCTCGCAGGCCTGGAGCGTCGCGGAATGGCTGCGCTGCTGGGCGAAGGCATCGGAAGGCGCCGCGGCCGAAGCCGATGCGGAAGATCTGCAACCCGCGCGGGAATCCGCGCCGGTTTGAAAGCCGACAAAGAAAATAGGATCTACTCCGGAACCCAACCGTGCAGGTCACGTTGAACGTCGGCAAACCTTGTCGGGCGCATCCTGCGTCGTCTCTGTTGGTCGTCGATGCTCATGCCGGAACACCGATACCCCGTTGACGATCATCGCCGCATCTGGTCGTCGGACTCGACAGTCGGCGCTTTGAACGGGGGACACGGCCTTGGCGGGTGAGACGGTTCGGGTTGGCATCATCGGGGTGGGGAATTGCGCCTCGTCCTTCGTGCAGGGCCTGAGCTACTACCGCGAGGCGAACGGGAACGAACCGGTGCCCGGGCTCATGAGCCCTGCAATCGGCGATTATTCCGTCGGCGACATCGAGGTCTCGGCGGCCTTCGATGTCAGCGCGGCCAAGGTCGGACGCGACGTTTCCGAGGCGATCTTCGCGGCTCCCAACAACACGCAGTGTTTCGCCGAGGTGAAGCCGACGGGCGTGCGGGTCGAACGCGGGAACACGCTCGACGGGCTCGGCCGCTATCTGCGCGACGAAATCGAGGAATCGAACGCGCCGGTGGCGAACGTGACGGAGGTGCTGGAGCGCTCCGGCACGAATGTCCTCGTCTCCTATCTTCCCGTCGGATCGCAGCGCGCAACGGAATGGTACGCCGAGCGGGCGCTGGAGGCCGGCTGCGCCTTCATCAACTGCATTCCGGTCTTCATCGCCTCGAGCCCCGACTGGCGCCGGCGCTTCGAGGAGCGCAGGCTGCCGATCATCGGCGACGACATCAAGAGCCAGGTCGGCGCCACCATCGTGCACCGTGTGCTGGCGAACCTCTTCCGCGAGCGCGGGGTGCGGCTCGACCGGACGTACCAGCTCAATTTCGGGGGAAATTCCGACTTCCAGAACATGCTCGAGCGCGAGCGGCTGGAATCGAAGAAGATCTCAAAGACGCAGGCGGTGACGAGCCAGCTCGACGTGCCGCTGCCTGCCGGCGACGTCCATATCGGCCCGAGCGATTTCGTACCGTGGCTGAGCGACCGCAAGTGGGCCTACATCCGCATGGAGGGCACCGCCTTCGGCGGCGTGCCGCTCAATCTCGAGTTGAAGCTCGAGGTCTGGGATTCACCGAATTCGGCGGGGATCGTGATCGACGCGGTGCGGTGCGCCAAGCTCGGCCTCGACCGCAAGATCGGCGGCGCGCTGACCGGCCCGTCGAGCTATTTCATGAAATCGCCGCCGGAGCAGTTCACGGACAACGAAGCGCGCGATCTCACGCTGCACTTCATCAACGGGGACGGCCGAGGGAGCGCGAGGTCGTGACCGCGACGTTCCTGCTGGTGAGGCATGCCGCCCACGGGGAGATCGGCCGCGTTCTCAGCGGCCGCGCGGCGGGTATCGCTCTAGCGGAGGACGGCATCGCCCAGGCGCGGCGGCTGGCCGACCGGCTGAAGCGGGACAGCATTGCCGTCGTGCTCACGAGTCCTATCCAGCGTGCGGCCGAAACCGCGGCTATCCTCGGCGATGCCCTCTGCCTGCCGCCGAAGCCCGTCGAGGCGTTCACCGAAATCGATTTCGGCGCGTGGACGGGCCGCAGCTTCGAGAGCCTCAAGGACGATCCGGAATGCCGGCTCTGGAACGAGGCACGCTCCCGGGCGCGCCCGCCGGGGGGCGAAAGCATCCAGGAGGTGCAGGATCGGGCCGTCTCCGCCCTGGAGAGCATGCGGCGGGCCTATGCCGGCCTCGCCGTCGTCGTCGTGAGCCATGCCGACGTGATCCGGGCGGCGCTCGCCCACTATCTCGGCCTGCCCCTCGACAACCTCCTGCGCTTCGAGATCAGCCCGGCCTCCGTCAGCGCTTTGGCGGTGGGCGATTGGGGCGGCAAGGTCCTGATTGTGAACGAGGTGCCGGCCGGGTGAGGCGGAAGGAGTGCGCATGCGCATCGTCGTCTTCGGCCTGACAGTCTCCTCGTCCTGGGGAAACGGCCACGCCACGCTGTGGCGGGGGCTCTGCCGTGCGCTCGCGCGCCGCGGGCACCATGTCGTCTTCTTCGAGCGCGACGTCCCCTACTACGCGGACAGTCGCGATCTCCACGAACTGCCGGGCGGCCGGCTGGTCCTCTATCCGGCCTGGCACGACGTCAGCCGCAAGGCGGAGCGGGAAATCGCCGCTGCCGACGCGGCGATCGTGACGTCGTACTGCCCGGACGGCATCGCTGCCACCGATCTGGTGCTTCAGGCTTCGCGCGCGCTCCGCGTCTTCTACGACCTCGATACCCCGGTGACGCTGTCCCGGCTGAAGGCGGGGCAACGGCCGAGCTATCTCGGCCCGGACGGATTGTCGGGCTTCGACCTGGTCCTGAGCTATACCGGCGGTTCCGCCCTCGACGGACTCGCACGCACACTCGGGGCACGACAGGTCGCTCCGCTCTACGGGCACGTCGACCCGGACATGCACCGGCCAGTGGCGCCGAATCCCGCCTTCGACGCCGCGCTCTCCTATCTCGGCACCTATGCCGAGGATCGGCAGCCGGCGCTGGAGCGCCTCCTAGTCGAGGCGGCGCGCAGGCGGCCGGCCGAGCGCTTCCTGATCGGCGGCGCGCAATATCCTTGCGACCATCCCTGGGCGGAGAACATCCGCTTCGTCAGCCACGTCCCGCCGGCCGACCATCCGGCGTTCTTCTCCTCCTGCCGGCTGACGCTCAACGTCACCCGCCGTCCGATGGCGGCGATGGGCTGGTGCCCGTCGGGCCGACTGTTCGAGGCGGCGGCGTGCGGGGCGCCCATGCTGAGCGACCTCTGGAGCGGCCTCGACGCCTTCTTCACGCCGGGCGAGGAGATCCTCGTCGCGGAGAGCAGTGAGGACGCGCTCGCCGCGCTCGACCTTCCCGATGCAGACCTGAAGCGGATCGCGAACCGCGCGCGCGAACGGGTGTTCGCCGAGCATACGTCCGAGCGGCGTGCGGCCGAGTTCGAGCGCCTGGTCGGAGGGGCGCGGCCTCCGATCCGCGCGCCGGCGCTGGCCCACGCAGGGGCTTGACCATGTGGGGCATCATTCCGGCGGCGGGTCGCGGCAGCCGCATCCAGCCGCTGGCGTTCTCCAAGGAGCTGCTGCCGGTCGGCAGCCGGCTCGACGACGGCGTCGAGCGCCCGTGCGCGGTCAGCGAATACCTCGTGGAACGGATGATCCGCGGCGGCGCGGAGAAGATCTGCTTCGTGATCTCGCCCGGCAAGTCGGACATCATGGAATATTACGGCGCCGGCTATGGCGGCGTGCCCATCGCCTACGTTGTCCAGCCCCGGCCGAGCGGCCTGTGCGACGCCATCTTCCGGGCGATGCCCCTCGTGCAGCCGGACGAGCCGGTCGTCGTGGGCCTGCCCGACACCGTCTGGTTCCCCGAGAACGGGCTCCTGCAGCTGCCGCGCGATACGCTCGCCTTTCTGCTCTTCCCGGTCGAGCGGCCGGAGCTGTTCGACGCGGTCGTCACGAATGCCGACGGCGCGGTCCTGGAAGTCCAGGTCAAGCGGCAGGCCGCGGCGACCCGCTGGATCTGGGGCGCGTTCACCATGCCGGGCCGCGTCCTGACGGACCTCCACACGCTCTGGCTGGCCCGCGGCCGGAGCGACGAGTATTTCGGGACGCTGGCGAACGCCTATCTGGCCGCCGGCGGCGTGGCCCGCGGCGTCCCCGCCGGCCACGCCTATGTCGATGTCGGCACGGTGCACGGATACCGCTCGGCGATCGCTCTCCTCAGCGCGGCCGCCGAGGAGAACGCGATGCGCGGCGGATATCATGTCGAGCGCGGCCGGCCGGCCGGGCGTGCGGGCGATGCATTCCGATCAAGCAACGGGGAGTAGGCACTTGGGGGAGACCACAGTCGAACTGTCGCCGGACGAGATCCGGCGGAGGGCCGATTCGCTCGGCCCGTGGTTCCACAACATCGACCTCAACGGGGTCGCGACGGCGCCCGAGCACTTCCTCGGCGACTATCCGAGCGTCAAGTGGCGACGGTTCGCAAACGCGTTGCCTGCGGATCTCACGGGAATGTCGGTGCTCGACATCGGCTGCAACGGCGGGTTCTACTCCATCGAGATGAAGAAGCGCGGGGCGGCACGGGTCCTCGGCGTCGATTTCGACGACGACTATCTCCGCCAGGCGCGCTTCGCCGCCGCAGTCCTCGACCTCGACATCGAGTTCCGGGAGCTCTCCGTCTACGATGTCGGCGCGCTCCGCGAGCGCTTCGACGTGGTGATCTTCATGGGCGTCCTCTATCACTTGCGCCATCCGCTGCTCGCGCTCGACCTGATCCACGAGCACGTCGCGAAGGACATCCTCGTGTTCCAGTCGATGCAGCGCGGCAGCGCCGAGGTTGAGCCGGTCGCCCGCGACTACCCGTTCTGGAGCAGCGACCATTTCGACCGGCCCGGCTATCCGAAGCTGCACTTCGTCGAGCACCATTACGCCGGCGACCCGACCAACTGGTGGATCCCCAACGGCGCCTGCGCGGAAGCCATGCTCCGCAGCGCCGGCTTCCGGATCGAGAGCCACCCGGAGGACGAGGTCTATGTCTGCCGCCGTATCGACCGGCCCTACGGTGCCGGCCCCGTCTATCCCGCCACGGGAGCGGGCGCATGATCGAAGCCGCGATGATCTGGAACGAGCCGAACAACAAGTCGCACTGGGACCCGGAGATCGATCCCGAATGGGTGCTGTTCGGCGAGATGGCCAAGGCAGCGGGCCAGGCGATCCGGGCCGAGAACGGCAGCCTGCCGCGCGTCCTCGGCGGCATTTCGCCGATCGACGCGGCCTTCATCTCGCGGCTCATCGGATACGGCGTCCTCGACGAGATCGACGTGGTCGCGCTGCACGGCTTCCCGCTCGACTGGAACCTCTGGCAGATCCACGAATGGCCGCGGCGGGTCGAGGAGATACGCGCGGTGACGCATCTGCCGGTCTGGGTGACCGAGGTGGGGGTGTCGAGCTTTGGCGCCGAGGAGGTGCAGGACTGGGGCCTCCGCCGCACGGCCGAGCTCCTCAGGGGCGACGTGCCGCGCATCCATTGGTACAGCCTCTACGACCTGCCGCGCGCCTGGGAGGCAACGACCAGGCACAAGGAGGCGGAGGGGTCTTCCTACTACCGTCACTTCTACATGGGCCTGCTGCGGGAGGACGGCACGCCGAAGCCGGCAGCGGAGAGCTTCGCCGGACTGACGCCCGATCTCGGCATCTGCCAGTGGTTCCATTTCGAGGACCACAGGCTGGACGATGCGGTCGCATGGATGAAGCGGCTCGGCGTGAGGCACCTCCGGACCGGGCTCTCCTGGGCCGACAGCTTCCGGCCCGACGCGCTCGCATGGTTCGACCGGCAGATGGAGGCGCTCGCGGATTTCGACGTGACCGTGACCTTCTGCTTCACGCCAGAGCATCGCGGGATTGCGCCGCACCACACCAGCGCGCCGCAGGCGAAGGAGGAGTTCGCCGAGTTCTGCGCCGCCATGATCCGGCGCTATGCGGGATCCGGCAACGCCACGCGTGAACCGATGCGCGTCAGCGCCGGCTGACGCGGCGGGACGGCGCCCCGCCGGAGGCGGACCAATGCTGACCGTGCTCAGCGTCGCCTACCCGTTCGCCGCCGTTGGCCCGGACGCGGTCGGCGGCGCGGAGCAGGTGCTGAGCGCCATCGACCATGCTCTCGTCCGGCGCGGGCACCGCTCGATCGTCGTTGCCCAGGAGGGATCGAGCTCGGGCGGCACGCTCGTTCCGGTGCCCGCGCCGGCCGGAGCCCTCGACGATGCCGCGCGCCGGCGCGGCCACGAGCGGCACCGCGCGGCAATCGGGACTGCCTTGCGGACGCATCGTGTGGACCTCGTGCACATGCACGGGGTCGACTTCCATGCCTACCTCCCCGGTCGGCCCGTGCCGGTGCTCGCCACGCTGCACCTGCCGCCCGACCTGTATCCGCCGGAAGCGCTGCGGCCGCATCGCCCGGACACCTACCTCAACTGCGTCTCCGCCACGCAGCACGAGGCCTGCCCAAGCGTCCCGCACCTCCTGCCACCGGTCGGAAACGGCGTTCCCGACGTCCTCTTTGGGGCACGCCATGCCAGACGCCGCTTTGCGCTCTTTCTCGGCCGGATCTGCCCCGAGAAGGGCGTCCACATCGCCATGGACGCTGCGGCGCGCGCAGGCGTTCCGCTCCTGATCGGGGGTGAAGTCTTTCCCTATGTCGACCATCGCCGCTATTTCGAGGAGGAGGTCGCGCCGAGGCTCGGGCCGCTCTGCCGGTTCCTCGGTCCTGTCGGCTTCGCCCGCAAGCGGCGGCTCTTGAGTGCGGCAAGCTGCCTGCTCCTTCCGTCGCTCGCGGCGGAGACGAGCTCGCTCGTTGCCCGCGAAGCGCTCGCCTGCGGCACGCCCGTGATCGCCTTCGACCGCGGCGCACTTGCCGAGACCGTGGAGAACGGCCGGACCGGGTATCTCGTCGACGACCTCGAAGCCATGGCCGCCGCGATCGGGCAATCAGGGCTGATCGACCCGGAGGCCTGCAGGACCGCGGCGCAACGGTTCTCAACGGAGCGCATGATCGACGGCTATATCGGTCTGTACCGCCGGATCCTGCGCGACCACAGGCGCTACGCCGGTTCTGTCGCATGAGCTGCGCCGTCGAGATCCTCTCGGATCGGGATGAGCTCGCCGGCCTCGTCGAGGATTGGTGGTCGCTCTGGGAGCGCGCGCCGGCCGCGAGCCCGTTCCAGACGCCGGCCTGGCTCGGGGCGTGGTGGTCGGCATTCCATCCCGGCCGCCTGCATGTCCTCGCGGTGCGGAGCGGCGGCATGCTGGTCGGCCTCGCGCCCTTCTACATCGAGGACGGGAGCGGGCGCGCGCTGCCGATCGGAATTTCGATCAGCGACTATCTCGACATCCTGATCGACCCGGCAGCGTCGGGAGAAGCCTTGACGGCGATCTCCAGCCACATCTCCGGGTCGGGCGTGCCGCACTGGCTCTTCCCCGACCTGCCGCCCGAATCCGCCGCCCTCGATCTGCCCTGCCCCGCCGGCTTCCGCGAAGCGGTGGAGCCCTCCGATCCCTGCCCCGTGCTCGCGATCGGCTCCGGACCCGATCCGCTCGGCGGAAACGTGCCGGCACGGCAGCTCCGGAAGCTGCGCATGGCGCAGAACCGCGCCGGCCGCCGCGGGCGCGTGCGCGCGAGGGCCGTCGGAGCGGGGGAGATCTCCCAGTTCCTTGATCTCCTCATCGACCTTCACGGCAAGCGCTGGGGCTCTCGCGGAGAGGCCGGCGTCCTCGCCGATCCGCGGCTGCGCCTGTTCCACGAAGCCGCCCTTCCCGCGCTCGCGGAGCGCGGCCTCGCTCATCTGAAGATCCTTGAGATCGGCGGACGCGCCGTCGGCGCCTATTACGGGCTGCGTTCCGGGCAGCACGCCTATGCCTATCTCGGCGGGTTCGATCCGGACGACGCCTTCGAGAGCCCTGGCACGATCCTCATTGGCGCAGCAATCGCGGACGCCGCGGAGGCGGGCGCGGGCGCGTTCCATTTCCTGCGCGGCGGCGAACCCTACAAGTACGCCTGGGGCGCGGAGGACCGCCGGAACTGCGTGCGCACCTTCCGTCGCGGGGCACACCGATGACGGCGGTCGCGGCCGCACTTGCCGACGTGGCGGAGCGGTTCAGGGAGCCGCTCAGGGCGCTCCTTACAGGGGAGATCCCCACCAATGTCGCCCTGATGCGCGTGCTCGCGGAGGCGGAGCATCCGGGCGAGGCGGGGCGCGCCCTCGCCGGCATCGCTTCGGCCGGTCTCGGCCGAGCGGAGCGCGAGAGGCTGAACACCCTCGGCGACATGCTGCGCGCCCATCCCGATGCGTGGCGCACGATCAGGGCGGTCCTTGCGGAGGCTCGGCATGACAGCATCAGGGACCCGGCGCAGGATGCGGGCTTCTGGGCCGAGACGTTCGACCGGGTGGCCCGGCTCTCCCCGACGGCCGGCGTCGCGCTCTATTCGCTCGGCGATGCCGCGCTTCTCGCCCGCATCACCGCCGAGGCCGTCGGCGTGCTGCATGGCTGGGGGCTGATCGGGCCCCGTCGCGACGTGCTCGACCTCGGCTGCGGCGCGGGACGGATGGCCGCGGCTCTCGCGCCGCTGGTGCACACCGTCACCGGCATCGACGTCTCGGCCGGGATGATCGGCGCGGCGCGGCACGCCTGCGCGGGTCTGCCGAACGTGACGCTCGAAATCACCGACGGGCGGGATCTTGCGATCTGCCCGGACGGCGCGTTCGATCTCGTCCTGGCGCTCGACAGCTTTCCCTATCTCGTGCTCGCCGGCGGCGCGCTGGCGGAGCGCCATGTCGAGGAAGCGGCGCGGGTGCTGCGGCCCGGCGGCACCCTTGCGATCCTCAACTATTCGTATCGCGGCGACCTGGATGCCGACCACGGCGACCTGGCCCGCCACGCGGCGCGTTGCGGCCTCACGCTGGAGGAAGCCGGCACGCGGCCTTTCACCCTCTGGGACGGCGTCGCCTTCCGCCTCCGAAAGCCGCCGGACGCGTGCGGCGGGAACGGCGACGGGGACACGTCCGTTATCCCCGTTCATCCAAGCGAGGACGACCATGGCGGGGAAAGACAAGGCGACCTTCAGCCGGCGCTCCCGGCTCGACGTACCCGATGAACTCCGGCAGCCATCCGCGCCGGCGCCGAACCAGGACAAGGCCGAGGAGCGGCAGACGGATCATCCGATCTTCGGCGATGGCGGCAGCGAGCCGATCGCCCACCACGTCGCTGCCGCCCCGGCCATGACGGACGAGGAGGCGGGCTGCATGGAACCGGACTATCGGCCGCTGCGGCCCACGCCTCCCCCTTCCCGCAAGGCCTGAACGGGACGAGGCGTCAGGACGCCACCGGCCCGCTCGAATGCTCCCCGCGTGGGCGCCAGGGCCGGTGCAGCAGCCACCACGCATCCTTCGCGTCGACCGGATCGAAAAGGTGCCGCCGCGTCGCCCAGCGCGCGAAGGGCGTCGGCTTCGCATCGGGCAGAGGGCGCAGGCGCCCCGGGGCTGCGGCGCGTTCGAGGGCGGCGATCAGGCTGCCGGTCTCGGCATGGGCGGCTGCCAAAGCGGCGGGATCCGCGCCGGCGTGCTCGGCAAGAATCCCAATGCCGAACGCCCAGATCGCCTGCCGCGTCGCCTCGTCGTTCGCCGCCCCCGGCTGCGCCTCGATGGCGAGATCGCATTCGGTGTCGAACCCGATCGACCGGTTGCTGATGTTCGATGTCCCGACGCGGAGCAGCCGGTCGTCGATGACCGAGACCTTCGAGTGGATGATGACCGCCTGCCCGGCGTCATTGTAGGGCGCGAGGATGCGGAACCGGCCGTGGCGGTCGGCCTTGCGCAGCCGCTCGACCTGCACGGTGCGCACGGTGTCCATCGCGATCCGCTCGAAGCGGCCGGGGCTCTGCTCCGGATTGACGACGATCACCTCCGGCCCGTCCGGCTCGGCCAGGCGCTTCTCGAGGGCGGCGATGATCGGGTCCCCGGTGAAGTACTGGTTCTCCAGGAAGATGGTCCGCCGGGCATCGAGGATCATGTCGACGAAGAGCGCGCCGCTCTCGCGCACGGCCGGCGCGCCGTACCATTCCGGCTCGGTGCGGGCGATACCGACCGGGACGTCGGTCATGTCCACTGCCAGATGGTCGGGCCAGCAATCGTGCTCGCCCTTCGCGGTGGTGACGGTTTCCCCGATCGCGAGCCGCCAGCGCTCGCGCGCGATCGCCGACAGCGCGTCCACGACCGGACCTTCCACCGCCATGGTGACGTCGTGGCGCGGCGGATAGGGCGAGCCGTCCGGATCGATCCGGCACGGGTCGTCGGCGACGTGGCCCGGCCGGTCCCAGCGGTTGCAGCCGAAATCCATGCCGCCGCAGAAGGCGATGCGGTCGTCGACGATGAGGAGCTTCTGGTGATGCGATGCGCCGGCGAGATGGGTCCCGTCGAGCTTGAGGTTCATGCGGACGTCGGTCACCCAGTCCCTGATGCGGAGCGCGAGCTTCGGATGCTTGGCGATCCCGAGCGGAAGCGGCATGTCCCATCTCAGGACGCGCACCTCGAGGCCGGGCCTGTGCGCCACGAGCCATTCCAGGAGATCGCCGAGCCGGTCGGGCTCCTCGGCATCGTTTCGATGAGGCTCGAGCCGGATGCGCGGGTCGTAGTCCCATCCAATCAGCATGATGGAGCGCTCGGCCTTGCGCATGGCCGCCTTGGCAGCCGCGAAATAGCTGATCGCGTCGACCAGCAGGGCCGCCCGCGTCGCACGCTCCACGCGCCAGCAATTGCGGCCGGGCACCAGGATGGAGGCAGCCGATGACGGCGGCGCGGCGGCGGCGCCGGGAAGCGGGGGCGCCAGCTCGGATTTCATCTGTTCACTCCTTGCGGGCCAGTCGGCTCTCCGCCGCGAGATCAGTCATTCCAGCTGCACACCGCCTTCAACGGCAGATGATCGGAAGCGACCCGGGCGTCGGCCGAGCGATGCGCGGCGACATGGTCCATGCTGGTGCCGTTCACGAAGATCCGGTCGAGCGGCAAGAGGGGCCGCCAGGTCGGGAACGTCGCCAGCTGGGGCGACGGCTGCAGCTGCCCCATCAGCGGCCGCAGGCTGCCCCCGCGCGGGCGCCACTCGTTGAGATCGCCGAGGAGGACGCAAGGCGTGTCGCTTTCGGCGCGCGCCCTGAGGAGCGCGAGCAGCTGCTGGACCTGGGTATGGCGCTCGCGGACGCTCAGGCCGAGATGGGTCGCGACAACGCGCAGTCGCCTGCTTCCCAGCGCGACTTCCACGTCGATCGCGCCGCGCGGTTCGCGCCAGGCAGTGAAGGACAGGTCCATCCGATGCGAGCGCAGGATCGGGTACCGGCTGAGCACCACGTTTCCGAACGAGCCGGAATGGTCGACCACGTTCGGCCCGGGCACCGCATGATATCCCGTGAGCTTGGCCAGGTACTCGAACTGGTCGACCCAGCCTCGGCCGGACTTCACCCGCCGCGAATCCACCTCCTGAAGGGCGATGATGTCGGCGTCGAGCTCGGAAAGCACCGCCGCCACGCGTTCGGGGTCGCGGCGGCCGTCGAGCCCGACGCAGGAATGGATGTTGTAGGTGGCGATCGTGAAGCCGTCTGCGTCGAGCGCCGGCACCGCCGACCAATCCCGCGCGGCTACCGTGCCGGCAGGCTCGACATCTTCGATCCGTTCGAGAGCGTCCAGTCCGGGGGGAGATCGTCTTTTGCGCAGCCGCATGCAGTGTCCAGATATTCGATGCGGGGATCAACGCAAGAGCAGAGACGAGGTTCGCGCGTGCGACACGTTACTTTGCCGGCCGGATGAGCCGATGCGGCTCCTTCCCGCGAAGCCGGCAAAGACCTGAGCCGGCCCGGCCACGCCTGCGCGGCAGGCGATAGCGGTTGGTGCCCCTGGCCGGACTCGAACCAGCACGCCCTTGCAGGCAACAGATTTTGAGTCTGCCGCGTCTACCATTCCGCCACAGGGGCCCCGGGCGCGCGGCGGATCATACGGACGGCCGCCCGCGCGTCAATGACGCGACGGACAACGCGTCGGTCGTTCAGAGGCGCGCGGGCGCACACCGGCGAGCCTCTGGCCCGTTCGATCACCTCGCCGTCGACGGACGGGATTCCGCGGCAGGCAGTCCGGGCATGCTGCTGGTGTGGCATTCCCGACTCACTTCCGCGCATCTCGCAACGAAAGCCTTGGAAAAGATTCGGCGACTCTTGTGAGCGAGTCACGGCACCTATAGTTTCCGAGCTGCAAAGCACGAGATGTCGTGCGGCGGACAGAATTCCGATCAAGTTCTAGCGTTTGGCGCGGACGCTTCGGCATTCGCGAACAGCTCGGGATTCCGTCCGGATGCGGCAGGAAACAAGGTGCCAAGGAGACCCCATGTCCTGGACCGACGACCGAGTGGAGCTTTTGAGGAGGCTCTGGCAGGAAGGCAGGAGCGCGAGCCAGATCGCCGCGGAACTTGCCGGCGGCGTCACCCGCAACGCGGTGATCGGCAAGATCCACCGGCTGGGGCTTTCCGGCCGCGGTCAGCCGACCTCGACGGTGAAGCGGCAGCGCCGGACCGCCGTTGCGGCAACGCCTGCCCCCCGCAAACCGAGGATGCACCCGGTCGCAGGCGCTCTCGCGCTCGACACGATCGAAGACGTCGAAATGCTGCCGGTCGTTCAGCACAAGAACGCCGTGGTGGTCCCGATCGCCAAGCGCCTGCCGATCGAGAAGCTCACCGAGCATACGTGCAAGTGGCCGATCGGCGATCCCGGCCATTCCGACTTCCACTTCTGCGGGCACCAGTCGCTCGAAGGCCTGCCCTATTGCGAGTACCATGCGGGCGTCGCCTACCAGACACCCGATCCGCGCCGCCGGGCGAAGCGCGCCCACGCCTGAGGCCAAAACGGGCGCGCCGGCGTCCGGAGCGGCGCTCAGGCGCGTTCGAACTGCTCGTTGAAGGAATAGCCGGCGCCGCGGACCGTGCGGATCGGATCGCGAGCCCGGCCGCGGTTCAGGGCGCGCCTCAGCCGGCCTACATGGACGTCGACCGTTCTCTCGTCGACATAGACGTCCCGCCCCCACACGCCGTCGAGCAGCTGTTCGCGGCTGAACACCCTGCCCGGGCTCTTCATCAGGAATTCGAGCAGCCGGAACTCCGTCGGGCCGAGGTGGATCTCGCGGCCGCCGCGGCGGACGCGCACGGTTTCCCGGTCGAGCTCGAGGTCGCCAGCCTTAAGGACGGTGCTCACCGCGTCCGGGCGGACGCGCCGGAGGATGGCCTTGATGCGGGCCATCAGCTCGGGGACCGAGAAGGGCTTGACGACGAAGTCGTCGGCACCCGTGGCGAGGCCACGGATGCGCTCGTCCTCCTCGCCGCGCGCCGTCAACATCACGATCGGGAGGAGTGCCGTCTCCCCGCGAGTCCGCAGCCGGCGACAGAGCTCGATGCCGGACAGGCCCGGCAGCATCCAGTCGAGGAGCAGCAGGTCCGGCTGCCGCTCGCGCAGACGGATTTCCGCCTCATCGCCGCGGGCGATCGTCTCGACGTCGAACCCCTCCGCCTCGAGGTTGTAGCGGAGCAGGATCGCGAGCGGCTCCTCGTCCTCGACCACGAGGACCTGCGGCTTCGGCATTTCAGGCCTGCTCCGCCTGCGTCAGGCGGGTGGTGCTGCTCTCGCGGGACTCGTCGAAGGGCTGGCCGGTGACCAGGTAGCAGATCGTCTCCGCGACGTTGGTGGCATGGTCGCCGATCCGTTCGATGTTCTTCGCGCAGAACAGGAGATGCGTGCACATGCCGATATTGCGCGGGTCCTCCATCATGTAGGTCAGGAGTTCCCGGAAAAGCGACGTATAGACGGCGTCGATCTCGTCGTCCTTTGCCCAGACCTCGCGCGCCTTCTCCACATCCCGCGTGGCGTAGCTGTCGAGCACCAGCTTCAGCTGCTCGAGCGCGAGCGTGGAAAGATGCTCCACCCCGACATAGACTCGCTGGCCGAACTTCTGCGCGTCGATCGCGAGCGCGCGGCGCGCAATGTTCTTGCCGAGGTCGGCGACCCGCTCGAGGTCGTTCGAGATCCTGAGCGCGGCGATGATCTCGCGCAGGTCCTGGGCCATCGGCTGACGGCGGGCGATGACGAGGATCGCCTTCTCCTCGATCTCGCGCTCCATCTCGTCGACCTTCTTGTCGGCCGAGATGCAGTCCTGCGCGAGTTCGGGATCGGACTTCAGCAGAGCGCTCACCGACCGGCCGACGAGCTGCTCGGCGAGGCCACCCATGGTGGCGATCAGGCTGGAGAGCTCGTTCAGCTCGTCGTCGAAGGAGGTGACGATGTGTTGCTTCATTCTGCGTCCTCCGCTCAGCCGAACCGGCCGGTGATGTAGTCCTGAGTCCGCTGGTCGTGCGGATTCGTGAACATCATGTCGGTCGGGCCCTCCTCCACAAGGTAGCCGAGATGGAACATCGCCGTGCGTTGCGAGACGCGCGCCGCCTGCTGCATCGAGTGGGTCACGATCACGATCGCGTAGTTCTCGCGCAGCTCGTCGATCAGCTCCTCGACGCGGGCGGTGGCGATCGGGTCGAGCGCCGAGCACGGCTCGTCCATCAGGATCACTTCGGGGTTCGTGGCAATGGCGCGCGCAATGCAGAGCCGCTGCTGCTGCCCGCCCGACAGCCCGGTTCCGGGCTCGTGCAGCCGATCCTTGACCTCGTCGAAGAGCGCCGCACGCTTGAGCGCACCGGCGACGATCTCCTCCAGTTCCGACTTGTTGCGGGCCAGGCCGTGGATGCGCGGCCCGTAGGCGACGTTCTCGTAGATCGACTTCGGGAACGGGTTCGGCTTCTGGAACACCATGCCGATGCGCGCCCTGATCTCCACCACGTCGACCTCCGGCGCATAGATGTCCTGGCCGTCCAGCTCGACCGAGCCGGTGACGCGCGCGATGTCGATCGTGTCGTTCATCCGGTTGAGGCAGCGCAGATAGGTGGACTTGCCGCAGCCGGACGGCCCGATGAGCGCGATGACCTCGCGATTGGGAATGTCGAGGTCGACCGAAAAGAGCGCCTGCTTCTCGCCATAGAAGACGGAGACCTGCCGCGTCTTCAGCTTCACCGGCGCCTGGTCCGGCGCCTTCGCCGCCGCCTCCCTGGCCTGCGCGATCAGCGTCTCGCGGTCCGCCGGCTCCTCGGCTGCCACCCCGATCGGGATCGTGGCGTTCCGCTCTTCCGTCGTCATCGTCATCCTCATCGTCATTGTGCTCACCAGCGGCGTTCGAACCGCTGCCGCAGGAAGATCGCGACCGCGTTCATGAGAAGGAGGAAGCCGAGAAGGACCATGATCCCGGCCGAGGTGCGCGCGACGAAGCCGCGCTCAGGGCTGTCGGCCCAGATGAAGATCTGGGTCGGCAGGGCGGTCGAGGAGTCCAGGATGCCGCCAGGCGGGCTCGTGATGAAGGCGTTCATGCCGATCAGCAGGAGCGGCGCGGTCTCGCCGAGCGCCTGGGCGAGGCCGATGATCGTTCCGGTCAGGATGCCCGGGATCGCGAGCGGCAGCACGTGATGGAGCACCATCTCGTGCTTGGAGGCGCCGATGCCGAGCGCGGCCTCCCGGATCGACGGCGGAACGGCCTTCAGAGCCGCGCGGGTAACGATGATCATCGTCGGCAGGGTCATCAGCGCGAGCACCATGCCGCCGACGAGCGGCGCCGAACGCGGCAGGCCGAACCAGCCGAGGAAGACGGCGAGGCCGAGCAGGCCGAACACCACGGACGGCACGGCCGCCAAGTTGTTGATGTTCACCTCGATGAGCGCCGTCCATCGGTTCTTTGGGGCGAACTCCTCCAGATAGATCGCCGCGGCGATGCCGATCGGGAAGCTCAGGAGGAAGCAGACGAGGAGCGCGAAGAAGGAGCCGACGATCGCCCCGGACAAGCCGGCCAGCTCCGGGAAACGGCTGTCCGCGTTGAAGAACAGGCCCCAGTTGAAGGGCTGGGTGATGCGGCCGTCTGCCTCGAGCGCATCGAACCACGCGATCTGCTGGTCGCTCACCCGGCGAAACCGCTCGGGCGTGTCGCGGCTGATGTTGCCTTTCGCGAGCTGGTCGAACGGATCGGAGACGGGAATCTCGACCCGCACGGTCTGCCCGATCCAGGACGGGTTGGCGACGACCATGTCGCGCAGCACGAACTGCGCACCGCCGCTGATCATGGCATTGAGGGCGCGCTGGTCGCGTCCCTCGATCCCCGGGAACAGGCTGCCCAGCGCGTCCCTCAGGACCGCTTCGTACCGGGCCCTGAACAGGTTCTCGGGGTCGATCCGCTCCGGATCGAGGTTCACGTCGAGTGCGATCTGGGTTTGCTTGAATGCCGGCAGGCCGGTCACGACAATCGATGTGACGAGCGTCCCGAGCAGCAGCACGGCCGCGCCGATCGCCGCAATGCCGAACCAACGCAGCCGACGGTCGGCGGCGTAGCGCTTCCGCCGGAGGCGCACGGCGGCATCGGACGAGAGCCGGTGCCCGGCGGTGGTCGAGCTATTCATAGCGTTCCCGGTATTTCTGCACGATGCGCAACGCGATCACGTTGAGGCTCAGCGTGATCAGGAAGAGGAGGAGGCCGAGCGCGAAGGCAGCGAGCGTCTTCGGGCTGTCGAATTCCGTGTCTCCGATCAGGAGCGTCACGATCTGGACGGTCACTGTCGTGACCGAATCGAGCGGGTTGAAGGTGAGCGTGGCAATGAGCCCGGCCGCCATGACGACGATCATCGTCTCGCCGACCGCGCGGCTGAGCGCGAGAAGGACGCCGCCCATGATGCCCGGGAGCGCGGCCGGAATGAGCACGCGGGAGATCGTCTCCGCCGGCGTGGCGCCCATCGCGAGCGAGCCGTCGCGCATCGTTCTCGGAACGGCCGTGAGCGCGTCGTCCGCGAGCGAGGATATGAACGGGATGAGCATGATCCCCATGACGCCGCCCGCCACGAGCGCGCTGTTCGGCGCCATGTCGACGCCGATCGAAGCCATGAAGCGGCGGAGCGCAGGCGCGACCGTCAGCACGGCGAAGAAGCCGTAGACCACGGTCGGGATGCCGGCGAGCATCTCGAGCACGGGCTTCACGACGGTCCGCACGCGCTTGTCGGCGTATTCCACGAGGTAGATGGCGGAGAGGAGACCGATCGGCACCGCGACCATCATGGCCATGAGCGCTATGAGGAACGTTCCGGTGAGCACCGGTACCACGCCGAAGGCGCCGGCGCCGGCGATCTGGTCCGCGCGGATGGAAATCTGCGGCTCCCAGCGTAGCCCGAACAGGAACTCGGCGATCGGAACCATGCCGAAGAACTGCCAGGCCTCGAAGAGGAGCGAGGCCACGATGCCGGTCGTCGTGAGGATCGCCACGACGGAGCAGAACACCATCAGCCAGGTCAGGACGTGCTCGACGCCATGGCGGGCGCGGAAGGTGGGCGAGAGGCGGCTGCGTGCCACGAGCAATCCGACGATCGTCAGGCAGGCCACGGCGACCACCATCGCCCAGCGCGCGATCTCGCGCCAGCGGACGAGCGTTTCCGCGGCGGCGAGGATTTCCGGCGACGGATTGCCGAACGTGCGGCCGCCGGCGGCGTTCTTGATCTCGCTGAGGAAGAGCCGGAGCTGCGCCGGCGATGCTCCGTCCGTCAGCGAAGAGGGCAGCGAGGCGAGCAGCAGGCGATCGATGATCGCGTTCTGGAAGAGCAGCCAGACGAGGACGAGGATGATCGCCGGAATGCCGACCCAGATCGCGACGAAGAAGCCGTGATAGATGGGGCGGGAATGCAGCTTCTGGGCGCTGCGGCCGCCGAATACGTACGCCTCGCGCCGGCCGACCACATAGGCGGTCACTGACAGCAGGAGTATCGCCAGGAACAGATAGCCCGTCATGATCCGCCTTCTGCCGCGACGAAGGGAGCCCCGCGGCGGCCGAGGCCGCCGCGGGAGCGTTAGGTTCAGCTGCCGTAGCGGCTGAAATGCTCGCCGCCGACGACGGCGTCCTGCATCGTCTTGCGGTCAGCCTCCGGCAGCGGGATCAGGCCGCGCTCGCCGAGATAGCCGTCCTCGCCGATGGAGTCCTCGCTCACATACTCCTCGACGAACTCGGTGAGGCCCGGAATCACGCCGCGATGGGCGTTCTTGACGTAGAAGAACAGCGGCCGGGAAACCTTGTATTCGCCAGTGGCGATGGTTTCCAGGGCCGGCTCGACGCCGTTCACCTTCACGGCCTTCAGCGTGTCCTCGTTCTCGTAAAGGAACGAATAGCCGAAGATGCCGACGGCATGCGCGTCCTGCTGCAGGCGCTGCACGATGAGGTTGTCGTTCTCGCCGGCCTCGATGAAGGGGCCGTCGGTGCGCATGCGCTGGCAGACTTGCTTCTTGCGGTCTCCGTCGAGCGCCTGGATGGCCTGGTACTCGGCGCAGCCCTCCTCCATGACGAGCTCGACGAACGCGTCGCGGGTGCCCGAGGTCGGCGGCGGGCCGAACACGGTGATCTGGTCGTCGGGGAGCGACGGGTCGATCTCGTTCCACCGCTTGAACGGGTTAGCGACGACCTGGCCGTCGACCTCGACCTCGGCGGCGAGCGCCTGGAAGATCTGGGCCTTGCTCAGGTCCATATCGGCGCCGTTGCGCGACACGGCGATCGAGAGGCCGTCGAAGCCGATCTGGGCTTCAGAGATGTCGGTCACGCCGTTCTGCTTGCAGAGCTCCCATTCCGATTCCTTCATCGCCCGGGAGGCGCCGGTGATGTCCGCGGTGGCCTCGCCGACCCCTTCGCAGAAGACCTTGAATCCGCCGCCCGTGCCGGTCGATTCCACGACGGGCGCGCGGCTGCCGGTCGTGCTCGCGAAGCGCTCCGCAACGGCCTGGCTGTACGGGAACACCGTCGAGGAGCCGACGATGCGGATCTGGTCGCGGGCGCCTTGCGCCGCGGCGCCGGATACGCCGGCGAGAGCGACCGCGCAGATGGCGGCGCCGGTGAGAAGCTTGCTAGTCACGGTGGGATCTCCCTGTGTTGATCCGTTCCGCCGAACCTTCGTCGGCTCAGCCGCTGCTTAGGTAGGCTTCGCCCTTGATGGCTATATTACAGCGCCGTGACATTTCGATGACTTCGGAACCCGTTCTGGAACAGGCTCTTAGGCTGCCCGGTCTGCACTAGAGGCCGGCGCCACCGGCATTTCGACGGTGAATTCGGCGCCCGAACCAGGCTCGCTTTCGATCAGGAGCTGGGCCTGGTGGCGGGCCAGGATGTGCTTCACGATCGCCAGTCCGAGCCCGGTGCCCTGGCGTTCGCGGCTCGCGCCGACATCGACACGGTAGAAGCGCTCCGTCAGCCGGGGAAGGTGCTCCGGCGGGATGCCGGGCCCGTAGTCCCGCACCGAGATGCGGACGCGCTTGCCCGCTCCTGCCGGCACCGCAGCGAGCCGCACATCGACCCGGCCACCGGCCGCGCCGTACTTGATGGCGTTCTCCATGAGGTTCTGGAAGACCTGCACGAGCTCGTCCGGGTCGCCCGTCACGAGCACCTTCTCCGGGGGCAGATCGATCCCGATTTCCACCCCGAACCGTTCCGCCACCGGAACCAGCGTGTCGGCGACGTGGCGCACGGTGCCTGCAACGTCGACGATCTCCGTCGGGCGGCGGTGCGCCCGCATCTCGAGCCGGCTCAGCGACAGGAGATCGTCCAGCAGGCGCCGCATCCGGTTCGCCTGCTCGAGCATGATGCGCAGGAACCGCTCGGCAGCCGCTGGGTCGTTTCGAGCGGGCCCCAGCAGCGTCTCGATGAAGCCGGTGAGCGAGGCGAGCGGCGTCCTGAGTTCATGGCTGGCATTGGCGACGAAGTCTGACCTGATCCTGGCCACGGCGAAGCGGTCGGTCGCGTCGTCGAACGTGACCAGTGCGAATTGGCCGGCACTGGACGGCTCCCGCAAGGGGGTGAACATGACCGCGAAAGTGCGGCCGCCCTGCCCGCCTTCCTGGAATTGAACCGCGGACGGCCGGCCGGCGACGATCGCCTTGATCGCGTCCGTGAATTCCGGGGTGCGGAACGTGAGGGCGAGCAGGTTTCCGATCCGGGTCGAGGGGAATGCCGATGCCGCCTTCTGGTTGAGGTAGCGAACGACGCCGGTGCGGTCGAGGACGATCGCAGGGTCGTGCAGCGCGTCGACGACCGCCTTCATCGGGGTCTCCGGCCAGACCGCTGCGCGTTCCGCCGCAGCCTGGCTCGCGCCCGAGGGGACCGGGACCGGCACCACGAGGGTGGCGAGCAGGACGACCATCCATCCTGCGAGCACGAACCCGCCGGAGGCGAGCCCGAGCAGCCATCCGAGTGCCAGCACCAGCGCCGACGCCGCGAGCGGCGCACGCGCGAAGGTGATCCGGTCGAGGATCTGGCCAACGAGGTCCTCTTCCCGGCCGCCGGTCGTTCTTCTGTCGGCCATTCCTCCCCCCGGGTGACCGAAGCTCAGTCGGGCATTCGGCCATGGTGGCCGATCTTATGCGACGTTCTTGCGAAAGCGCAGCAGGGTGAAGATGCCGAGCGGGCTCATCGGCGTCGTTTCCACGAGCGCCAGCCGCGTCTGCCCGGTCACCGCCTCGATCGGGAAGTCTGGATGCCAGCCGAGCCGGTGCGCATGCGGCGCCATGAAGCGCTCGATGGCCGCGCGCGGGCCGGACCGCGCCGCGAAATGGTTGACGAGCACGACGTCGCCGCCGGGACGCACCACCCGCTCCATCTCGGCGAGCACGCCCGGCACGTCGGGTACGACGGTAATCAGGAACATCGCGACGGCGGCGTCGAACGAGGCGTCCGCGAAGCCGAGCCGCGCCGCGTCCATGACGGCGACGCCGGTGACGTTCGACAGCCGATCTTCCCTGATGCGCCCCGCTGCCCGCATGAGCATCTCGTGCGAGAGATCAATGCCGGTGACCCGGCAGCCGCGATCATAGGCCGGCAGCGCGATGCCCGTCCCCACGCCGACTTCCAGGATGTGCGCGCCGGGCCGGCTGACCGCCCGGGCGGCGGCGAGCCGCCCGCTCTCCATCACCTTTCCGAAGACAAGGTCGTAGACGGGCGCCCAGCGTCGGTATGCGTCCCGCACCGATGTCGAATCGAGGCTTCTGGCGGCGTCTCTGTCTTCTGCCATTCCCTCTCCCGAGGCGGTCGCGGGCCCGTCGCTTTGCGGGCAAACCAGACCCGGCGCAGCCGGTTCCGTCAAGCGGGGCCGCTGCCGCCCGGGCTCGGAACGGGGGCCCGTTCGGCGATTTCGCCCCGCATCGTGCGGGCGCGGAGGGCGGAGCGATAGATCGCCTCGATGGCGCCCGCCATGTGGGCCAGCGAGAACTGCCCCTTCAGGCGAATGCGCCGTTCGGCGGCCTCGTTCGAGATCGGTCCCGGCTCGTCGAGCGCACGCCGCATCGCCGCCGCGAGCGCCGCCGCGCTCCCCGCCTCCACCAGCCGGTCCTCCTCGCCGGCGAAGATCTCCGGGATGCCGCCGACGCTGGTCGCGATCATCGGCAGGCCCGCCGCCGCGGCCTCGAGCACGATGTAGGGCAGCGATTCCGCGCGCGACGGCACGACGATCGTCCTGGCCCTGGCGAAGGCGACGCGCGCCGGCATCGGCGGCTCGAAGCGCACCGCCGCCGAGAGCCCTGCCCTGTCCACCTGCTCCCGGTAGCGCGCCATGTCTGCGGCTTCGCCGTCACCGACGAGGAGCGCGCGGATCGGCGGTCGGCCGGCGGCGACCTCGCGAAGCGCCTCGATGAAGAGGTCGACGCCCTTCAGGTCGCGCATCATGCCGATATAGAGGAAGTCGGCGGCATCCGGCCCGGGGACGACCGCCTCGAACTCCTCCGGCCGCAAACCGTTGTGAACGACATGCGCCGGGCAGCGCGGGAGGCCGACCTTGCTGCGATAGGTCTCCTGCTCGTAGCGGGAGACGTGGATGAGACCGTCCGTCAGGCGCTCCAGTGCGCGCTCGACCTTGAAGTAGATGCGGCCCTCGAGCGAGGCCGGATCGTAATGAAGGCTGCCGCCATGCGGCGCGTAGAAGGAACAGACAGGCCGCCCGTCCCGGCGCGCAAGGGCCGCCGCGAGCCGGCCGTACACTCCGCCCTTGGCGCCATGGGCGTGGATGACGTCGGGGCGCATCGCCGAGGCCAGCCGATGAACCTCGATCGTGGCCGGCACGTCCCGAGGGCCGATGGAGCGGCTCATCGGGATGCGCTGCACACCGTCAGCGAGGCGAGGGGCGAGCGCGGCGATCTGCTCGTCCTCGAAGGCGCCGCCGGTGGTGGAATCGCAGATGACGCCGACCCGGTGCCCAGCCGCCGACTGCGCCGTCGCGAGGTCGGCAATATGCCGGAAGATTCCGCCGATGGGCGATCTCACGACGTGCAGGATGGTGAGTTTCCGGCCGTTCATGCTCGTCCACCGCCTCGATTGGGCTCCGTCTAGCGCATGACGCTCTAAGCCGGCGTAAACGCGGAGCGCGATTGCCTCGCGCCGGGCCTTCGGCTAGCGGTGCGGAATGTCTGCCTTCCCTGGAAAGAGCCTGCCTGAGCCGAACGGCGCGAGCGCAGATCGCGGCGGCGGCTTCGCCTCGCTTCTCCGCCGCTGGCGCGCCGGCGAGATTCCGCCGCTCGTGATGGGCATCATCAACGTCACGCCGGATTCGTTTTCGGACGGCGGCAAGTTCGCCGATCACGAGAGGGCGATCGCCGAGGGGCGTCGCATGGTCGCCGACGGTGCGGCGATCCTCGACATCGGCGGGGAATCGACGCGCCCGAACGCCACACCTGTCCCGGAGAACGAGGAACGCCGACGTATCCTGCCGGTCATCGATGCGCTCGCCGGGCGGGAGGCGCTGATCTCGGCCGACACCATCAAGGCGAGCGTCGCCGCCGCAGCGCTCGACGCCGGCGCGCAGATCGTGAACGACATCCGTGGCCTCCAGGGCGATCCGGACATGGCGGCGGTCGCGGCGGCGGCCGGGGCCGGCCTCGTCATCATGCACAATCCGGGGCTCCTCGGCTCCTCCACCGGCACCGAAGGCGACCCGGTCCAAGCGTGCCTGGCCTTCTTCGAGACGTCGCTCGCGATCGCGGCGTGCGCCGGCGTGAAGGAGGACCGGATCGTGCTCGACCCCGGTTTCGGATTCGGGAAATCGACGGAGCAGCAGGTCCAGATGCTGGCGCGGTTCGACGAGTTCGGCGCACTCGGCTTCCCGGTCCTCGCCGGGATCTCGAGGAAGTCCATCCTCGGCAAGCTGACGGGGCGCGTCACCGAGGACCGGGTCACCGCCAGCACGGTGGCGCATTTCTCAAGCATGCTATCCGGCGCGGCGATCGTCCGGGCGCACGACGTCGTTCCCCATGTGGACGCGGCACGGATCGCCCATGCGATCCGGCGCGCAAGAGCAGAGCGAGCGACCTCGTGATCCGCAGCGTTCTCGGCCTCGGAGCCAATCTCGGCGACCGCATGGAGAATATCGGCGCGGCGATCGCGCGCCTCGCCGGCACCCCCCGCATCCACGTGGCGGCGGTATCGGCGCTCTATGAGACGCCGCCCTGGGGCCTGACGGACCAGCCGGCCTTCCTGAACGCAGCCGTCCGGATCGAGACGGATCTCGACCCGCACGCTTTGCTCGACACCGTCCTGGACGTCGAGCGCAGCCTCGGCCGCGAGCGCGACGAGCGGTGGGGGCCGCGCGTCATCGACATCGACATTCTCGTCTATGGCGAGATGAATGTGGAGGAGGACGGCCTCTCGATCCCTCACCCGCGGCTGGCGGAGCGGGCCTTTGCCCTCGCGCCTCTGGTCGACGTCTGGCCCGACGCGCGCATCGGCCACCGCACCGCCCGGGAGTGGCTCGCCCGCGCGGACCAGGCCGGCATGCGGTGCCTCGCGCGCGCCGGCTGGCATCAGGGCGCGGTCGAGGGCGTGGTAACGCCGATCGTGACGCTCACGTTGAACCCGACGATCGACGGTTCAAGCGAAGCCGAGCGCGTCCGGCCCACGCACAAGGTCCGGACCGAGCGGGAACGCTTCGATCCGGGCGGCGGCGGCATAAACGTCTCGCGCGTCGTGCACGAGCTCGGCGGCGACGCGCTCGCGATCGCGCTCGTCGGCGGAACGACGGGCGCGGTGCTCGACGAGCTCCTCGGCCGCGGAGACATTCCGCGGCGGCTCATCCAGATCGGCGGCCAGACGCGGGTGAGCTACATGGTCTTCGAGCGCTCAACGGGGCTCGAATACCGCTTCGTGCCGGACGGGCCGGAGGTTTCGGAGGCGGAGATCGCCGCCTGCCTCGATCTCGTGGAGAAGGTGCGCTGCCGCTATTTCGTGGCGAGCGGTAGCCTGCCCAGAGGCGTGCGGCCGGGGATCTATGCCGACATCGCGGATGCGGCGCGGAAGGCGGGTGCGAGGTTCATCCTCGACACTTCGGGACCGGCCCTGAAGGAGGCGCTCCGGCGCGGCGGGATCCACCTCGTGAAGCCGAGCCTTTCCGAGCTCGAGGCGTTTGCGGGCAAACCGCTGCCGACGGCCGCGGCGCAGGACGAGGCTGCACGCGGGCTGGTCGCGAGCGGCGCGGCGGAGATGGTCGCCCTCACGCTCGGCGCCGAAGGCGCTCTCCTCGCCACGAAGAACGAGACGGTGCGCCTCGTGGCACCGCCCGTGCAGGCCCGTTCGGCTGTCGGCGCCGGCGACAGCTTTCTCGGTGCGATGACTTTCGGGCTGGCCTCCGGAATGGCGCCTCGGGCGGCTTTCGGGCTCGGAGTCGCGGCCGGCGCGGCCGCGGTCCTGACGCCGGGGACGGAGCTCTGCCGCCGCGAGGACGTGGAACGCCTCGTCGCCGAGATGGGCGACCCGGCCGAAGCCGCGCTTCAGCCGAGATAGGCCTCGCTCGCGTAGCGGCGCATCATGCGCTGGCTGTTGAAGTAGTAGCCGATCTTGGCGATCGACTGTTTCATCATCCAGATCCAGCGCGCGCGGTCCTCGTACCAGAGCGGCAGCACGATGGTCTCGAGCTTGTCGTAGAGCTCCATCGCGGAATGCTCGCCGTTCTCGTGGTCCTTTCCGATGGCCCAGCCGGTCACGCCTTCCAGGCAGGCCTCCACCCACCAGCCGTCGAGCACGCTGAGATTGAGGACGCCGTTCAGTCCGGCCTTCATGCCGCTGGTGCCCGACGCCTCGTAGGGCGGCAACGGCGTGTTGAGCCAGATGTCGGCACCCGAAACGAGATAGCGCGCCAGCCCGAAATCGTAGTTCGGCAGGAAGGCGACCGTAACCGCGCCTTCGAGTTCTCGCATGCGCTGGTGAAGGAGCTCGATCAGGCGCTTGCCGTCCCAGTCCTTCGGATGGGCCTTGCCGGCCAGCACCACCTGGAACGGCCGCTTCGCCGCGATGCGGCGGAGCCGCTCGACATCGTAGAAGAGGAGGTCCGGCCGCTTGTAGCCGGTCATCCGGCGAGCGAAGGCGAGGATCGGGAGCGCCGGGTCGAGAGCCTTCCCGGTCAGCTCGGCTACCTTGGCCACGAGTTCGCCCTTCGCGGCCTGGTGGGCCTGCCAGATGGCCTCGTCCGACATCACGTCGGCGCGGGCGAGGATCTCCGGCTCGTGGCTCCAGCCGGGCGCCACGTCCTGGAAGATCTCGGCGACGCGCGGATGGGCCCAGGTCGCGGCATGAACGCCGTTGGTGATGGCCCGGATCTGATAGCCGGGAAACATGCGCTGGGTCGTTTCCGTGTGCCGCTGGGCCACGCCGTTGACGAAGCCGCTGAGGTTCAGCGCCAGGCAGGTCATGTTGAGCTCGTCCTTGCCGGCGAGGAGCTTCAGCTGGTCGATCTCGATAAAGGAGCCGAGCGTCCGCTCGACGAGATCGTAGGGGAAGCGATCGTGCCCGGCCTCGACGGGTGTATGCGTGGTGAAAATGCAGCGCGCCCTGACGGGATCGACCTCGTAGAGCAGCGCGCCGGCCCAGCTGCGGGTTCGGCGGCGCTGGTACTTGAGGATCGCGAGCGTCAGCAGCGCCGCATGGCCCTCGTTCAGATGGTATTTCGAGATCCGGAAGCCGAGCGCCCTCAGCATCTGCTCGCCGCCCAGGCCGAGCACGATCTCCTGCTTCAGACGATAGGCGTTGTCGCCGCCGTAGAGCCGGTCGGTGATGAGCCGGTCGCTCTCGGCGTTCTGCTCGACGTCGGTATCGAGCAGGATGACCGGGATGGTGTTGCCGAGCGGGGAAGTCAGCACGTGGAGCCACGGCCTCAGCCAGACCCGCCTGCCCTCGATCTCGACCGCCACCATCGCGCCGAGCGGCGTCGCCCATTCCGCCGGGTTCCAGGGATCGCCGTGCTCCACCTGGCGGCCGGCGGCGTCGATCTCCTGGCGCAAATGGCCGGAGCGGCTGACCAGTGTGACGAAGACTACCGGCAGGTCGAGGTCGGCGCAGGAGCGCGCAACGTCGCCGGCGAGCACGCCCAGGCCGCCGGCATAGGTGTGGATCGCGGGAGAGAGCGCGATCTCCATGCTGAAATAGGCGATCCGTCGCCTCAGGATGAACGTGTCGAGCGGGGCCATCGGGTGCCTTCAGGTCGCACCGAGGAAACATGGATTATCTGAACGTCGGATGACTTTTCCGCCTTCGATGCACCGGAAACGCTCACCCCCGCGACTCGAGTGCGCGCTCCACCGCCTCGATCAGCTGCCGCTCGGAAAAGGGCTTCGTCAGCCAGCCTGCAGGACAGGCGTCGGCCGCCCGGGTCTGAAGCGTCGGCTCCGAATGGGCGGTCGCGAAGACGCAAACGATGCCGAAGCGGCGGTGGATCTCCAGGGCTGCGTCCACCCCGTCCCGCGTCCCGCGCAGCCTGATGTCCATCAGAACGAGATCCGGACGCTCCCGCTCGGCCAGCGCCACCGCCTCGTCGGCGCTCGTAGCGGTGCCGACCACCCGATAGCCGCGTCCGGTAAGGATCGCCTCGCTCTCGATGGCGATGAACCACTCGTCCTCGACGATCATGATCCGGGGTTCGGGCGCCAGCCTCGCGACGCGCGCTTCCTGGCCGTCGATGCTCGTCTGCGTCTCGGTCGCGGCGCGGGAGCCGGCGGGGAGGCGCCCGTCGGGTCCGGACGCCGCAAGGCGGACCGCAGAAAGCCCGAGCAAGCCGGCAGGAGCCGCTCCCGCCTTCGTCCAGCGACCTTCCACTCCCGGGAAGCCTTCGGCCGCTGGGGCATAGGCTGCGTACCGCCGCATCACGGCGAGACCATCCCGCGCGCCTGATCGGGGAAGCGGAGGACGAACCCGTCCGCAAGCGGCGCGAGCGTCCCGCCGATCTGCTGGACGAGGCCGTCGACCGTCCGCCGATCTGAAACGCGGTCCCAGTCCGGCAGCCCGTCGCCGGAGCACGAGACGGCGATCTCGACCGCATCCCCATTCGAGCGGATCGCCAGGGCCAAGGTCCCGCTGCCGCGCGCCGAAATCCCGGCCGCGCCGGCGACCGCGAGCTCCGCCAGGATGATCGAGAGCGGGACCGCGAGATCGCTCGGGACGTCGCGGTCTTCCAGCGAGAGCGCGAGCTGAACGCCGGGCGTGTTCTCCAGGAGCGAACCCGTCAGGTTCTCGACGAGCGGCCGAAGCGGAACGGCGTCCATGCGGTCGGCGCTGTAGAGGATCTGCTGCGCCGCGCCGATGGCGAGCAGCCGGCGCCGGAGCATGGCGAGGAGGGCGAGAACGGCCGGCTCGGCGGCATTCCGACGCGCGCCGGCGAGCATCCCGAGAAGCATCTGCGTCGTGTTGCGGACGCGGTGGTGCAGCTCGTTCAGCATCGCCCGGCTCGCATCGAGCGCGCGGGCGAGAGCCGCCTCGGTCCTGCGGTGCTCGCGGATCTCGGCATCCAGCTCCCGCACCTTGCGGGTCAGCGTCAGGAACTGGTTGTCCTGCGCCGGCAGGACCCGAAGCAACAGGGCGGCGTCCGGAGATCCGGGGAGAAACACGGCCGCCCGGACAGGAACGCGCCGGCTCGACCCGTCCGCGCGGCGCAGCACAAGCGCGCCCGGCACCGGCATCGCCACGCCGGCTGCGACGTCGAGCAGCCGCAACAGCGCTGCACGGTCCTCGACCGCGTCGACCAGCGCAGTCGGGGAGTCTCCCCCGAGGAAGCTCATCCCCGAAGCATTCGCCTTCCGAATGGATCCGTCGCGGCTCAGAACGAAGATCGGCTCCTGCAGGAAGTTGAACAGTCTCTCGAATTCCATGGTGCGCTGAAGACCGGCCTCATCGCTCATGAACACGCCGATAGTATTCCCGTGCGCCCGGCTCCGGCTCACCCGGCGGTCGCAGGTGGACGACGACCACGCAGCCGGGATCACCTTGCGCAATCGATTGCGGAATAGCAATCCTCGCATAGCCGAGATTGTCCGCCGCAATGCGTCCGAACACGTTGGAGGTCATCATGCACAGCGAGGGGCGCCCGGCGACCATCTCGCCGAAGGGACAGCGCCGGTTGCCGAGGACGATGCGGTCCTCGGTCTCCTCGATGACGAAGAAATCGCCCTGGATCCGGCGCTTCAGATCGACGAGGACGTCCCGCACCTGGTCGGCACTCAGGCGGTCGACCTGGAGCGCACCGCGATAGCCGGCGTCCATGTCCCGCCCGATCGCATCGCCCACGATGCTGATATAGCCGGACGCTTCCTCGAGGCCGACGACCTCCTCGAGCGTGCCCGACAGTTCCCGCACCAGGGACCGGAGAAAGAAATCGCGCTCGAGGGGAAGGGCAACCTCGGCAACGGACGGCGAATTGCTCATCGCAAGGACCCGTCAGCAGTTCCGTCATGCCGCCCGATCTCTCCTACCCGCTGCGGCGGACGAGTTCAAGCGCCTCGGACGGGCTGTGGATGGCTACGATTCGAAAGGCAGCCCGACATAGTTTTCGGCGAGCGCCTTCGAGGCGGCGGGCGAGCCGGTGACGTAGTCGAGCTCGGCCAGCTGGACACGCCGCTCGAACGGGGTCGCACCGGGGAAGAGGTGGAGCATGGACGTCATCCACCAGGAGAAGCGCTGCGCCTTCCAGATGCGCCGCAGACAGGTCTGCGAATAGGCATGGAGCCGCTCGGACCGGCCGGTGCGGACATGGTCGGCGATGGCGCGCGCCAGCACGAAGACGTCGCCGACGGCGAGGTTCATGCCCTTTGCCCCGGTCGGCGGGACGATGTGGGCGGCGTCTCCGGCAAGGAACAGCCGGCCCTCCTGCATCGGCTCCACGACGAAGCTGCGCATCGGCGTGATGCCCTTTTGGAGCACGGAACCCTCCTGCAGGAGCGCCCTCTCCCCGTCGTCGAGCCGCATGTGGAGTTCCGCCCAGATCCGCGCGTCGGGCCAGTTCGCGATGTCGTCGTCCGGGTCGCACTGGAGGTAGAGCCGCGCCATTTCGGGAGTGCGCATGCTGTAGAGCGCGAAGCCGCTCTCGTGGCTGGCGTAGATCAGCTCGTCGGAGGGCGGCGGCGACTCGGCCAGGATGCCGAGCCAGCCGAACGGATAGCGCCGTTCGAAGACCTGCAGCCGGTGGGCCATAGCCGGCCGGCCGACGCCGTGGAACCCGTCGCAGGCGGCGACGAAGTCGCATTCCACCGCGCCCGTCCCGCTTTCGTGCTCGAAGGCGATGCGCGGCCGGGTCGTGTCGATGCCGGCGAAGGCGGTGGCGCGCGTCTCGAAGAGGATCTGCCCGCCGGCGGCGAGGCGCGCCGCGATCATGTCCTTCACGACCTCGTGCTGGCCGTAGACGGTGACGGCCTTTCCCCCGGTCAGCTCGCGGAAATCGATCCGGTGCCTCACGCCGGAGAAAGCGATCTCGATGCCGTCGTGGACGAGGCCCTCGCGGCGCATCCGGCCGCCCAGCCCGGCATCGTTGAGGAGGTCGACCGTGACCTGCTCCAGCACGCCGGCGCGGATCCGGTTCTCCACATAGCTGCGGCTGCGGTCCTCGAGGACGACCGACTCGATCCCTTCCAGATGCAGGAGGTGCGAAAGCAGGAGCCCGGCGGGGCCGGCCCCGATGATCCCGACCTGTGTCCGCATCCTCTCCTCCGCTTGCCTGCGCGCCCAGCCTTAAGCGCGGCCGCACGCGAGGGCGATGACGCAAACCCCACCGCGCTTGCCAATTCCCGCCTGCTGGAACCTACTCCAGCGTCCGCAGGGGATGGATCGCGGGGCCGTTCAGCACGCCCCCCTCCGGCGCGAATTGCGATCCGTGGCAGGGGCAGTCCCAGCAGACCTCGAACGGGTTCCATTCGAGCACGCAGCCGGTATGCGTGCACGTCGCCGAGTGCATGTAGAGGCGGCCGCTCTCGGCCTTGTAGGCCGCGACCTTCGTCATGCCCTGGCGGATGATTGCGCCGCGGCCGGGCTGCAGATCGTCGATGCTCCTGACCTCGCCGGGCGTGAGGTGGGCCGCGACATGGGCCGCGGCGTCGATGTTCTCCTTCAGGAATTCCCTGGCCGCACCCGTGGAGGTGGCCTTCCGGCGCGGGTCGAACGCCGCCGCCCAGGGATGCTCCCGGCCGAAGATCAGCTCCCGCAGGAGGATGCCTGCGGCGACCCCGTTCGTGATGCCCTGCCCCGAGTCGCCCGTGGCAACGTAGACTTCCGCGTTGCCGTGGTTGCGGCCGATGAAGGGCAGGCCGTCGAACGGCTCCATCACCTGGCCGGACCAGCGCCGCTCGACGGCGCCGAGGCTCGGGAAGAAGCCGCGCGCCCAGGCTTCCAGCCTTTCGAGCCTGTCCTGGATCTCGTCGGCACCGGCATGGCCGGTCTTGTGGTCCTCGCCGCCGACGATCAGGACATCCTGGCCGTCGTCGCGCGGCTGCAGGCGGACGTAGTGGTATGGATCGGCCGTGTCCCAGAAGAGAGCGTCCGGAACCGAGCCGTGCGGCACGGGTCCGGCGACCACGTAGGTGCGATAGGGCGCCTGCTTGCTGTGGATCGCGAGCCAGTCGTTGACCGGCGAGTTGGTCGCGATCACCGCCGCCTTGGCATGCACGGTGGCGCCGCCGACGCAACGGACCGTGACGCCGCCCTCTGCCTCGTCGACGCTCTCGACGGCGGTGTTGGCGTAAAGGCGTGCTCCGTCCCGCCGGAGCGCGGCGATGAGCCCGTTGAGGTATTTCCGCGGATGGAACCGGGCCTGCCCGCGGAACCGGATGCACGCCCGCCCCTCGGCGCCCGGAAGCGGCGCGGACGGGAGCAGCTCGGCCTCCTCGGCGCCGACCTCGCGGCAGGCGGCGAGCTCCCGGTCGAGCAGGTCGCGATCCTCCGCCGACGCGGCGAAGAGATAGCCGTCGACCCGCTGGAAGTCGCAGTCGATCTGCTCCGCCTCCACAATCGCCTCGACCCGGGCGATCGCCGCCACCTGGCTCTGGTGGAACGCGCGGGCATCCTCCAGGCCGTGCATTCCGATGAGCTCGTGATAGAAGTCGTCGCAGGCCGAAGCGAGATGCGCGGTCGTGCGGGAGGTCATGCCGCCCGTCAGCGGCCCGCGGTCGAGGACGATCACCGACCGCCCGGCGTGTGCGAGTTCATAGGCGGTGGAGAGCCCGGCGATCCCGGAGCCGACCACCGCGACGTCGGCACTGTCCTCGCCGGCGAGCGGCGGCGGTCCTTCGGCCGCATTCGTCTCCATCCAGAGTGAGGTGCTCCGTTCGGAACTCGAATTCATGCTGGTGCCCTGCCGTTCGTCGGTCCGGGCAGGAAACGGCAGGAAGAGGGAACCGTTCCGCGCCGGGCCCGGCCGGGATCAGCGCACCCGCCGGAGCGTGGCCGGCCGGCCGCGCACGAACACGCTGATCTCGTCCCGATCCTCGCCGATCGTGACAATGTAGACCTCCTTGCCGATCATGAAGACGATCCAGGGCGCGGTGGCGTCCCGGATGCGGATCGGATCCCACTGGAAGGGCTTCGCAGGATCGTCGTTCCCCTGCATCGTCCAGCGGTTGATGGTGAGCGTGATGCCGTCGCCGCTCCATCGGCCATCGAGGAAATGCAGCGCATCCGCCCGGTTGAAGCCGGTCAGCACGGTGAGCGCGAGCCCGGCGGCGAGGGTCCGCCCGAATGCGCGCCGAAACCGGTGGGATCCGGCCTGTCCGCTCATGCCCGGACACCGAGGCGCAGACCCGGCGCCGGCCGTTCCTGCACGACTTCGCGCCGGAAGCGGAAGAGGGCGGCCGGCCTCCCGCCGGTGGAGAGGCTCGAGCCGCCGGTCGGCTCCACGAGTTCGCCCTGCTCGACCAGGCGGCGGAAGTTCTGCTTGTGGAGCCTTCGGCCCGAGATCGCCTCGACCGTGCGCTGCAGCTCGGTGAGCGTGAAGGTCTCCGCCATCAGCTCGAAGACGACGGGACGGTACTTGAGCTTGCCGCGCAGGCGCGAAATCGCCGTAGCGAGGATCCGCCGGTGGTCGTGCAGCATCGGACGACCGAGATGCGCCCCGCCCGTCCTCGTCCGCGCGGGCGCCCTGCCGTCGCGAATCGCCTCCTCGACCAGCCCGGCCTCGTAGAGGAGCTCGAAGCGGTCGAGGACGCGCTCCTCGTCCCAGGGAAGTTCGTCTCCGCCGAAGGCGATCCGGACCCGATCCCGCCGGCTTTCCGCCCGCAGCGGATCGACCGCCTCCGCGCACCACGCCTCCAGACGGGGCAGGATGATCGACGCGATCAGGCGCGGTTCGTGCTCACGCCAGTCTTCCCAGGGAAAGTAGTCGTACCAGGGCCGCCACTGCGCGTGCGAGCGGGCGAGCGCATCGGCCGCGTCGGCCGACATGCGCGCGAGCGCCAGATAGCCGACCGACATCACGTGCGGCGCGGAATCGCCCGGCTCGGCGTGCCGGCCGCGGTCGCCGAACGTGTAGAGCTGCTCGACGTAGCCGAGCCTGAGCTCAGTCTGGGCGGCCACCCACTCCCTGAGGCCGATCTCCATCGTCCGGTGCCGCAAGGGGTCGAACGGGCCGAATGGCAGGCTCTCGAAGCGCTCCGGCTGCACCGGCTCGATGACGAGGATGAGGGGCGCGTTCTTCTCGACGGCCACGATCGCGGCGTTCAGTCCGACCTCGATGGCGGGCGGGCTTGCGGCCGGCCAGGCGGGGGCGGCCCCCTCAGTCATCCGAGACCGAGAGGGAGAAGACCGTTCCCTCGAAGCAGTCCGCGCCGCGGCCGATCCGCTCGATGGCCTGGTTCATCCGCCCTCCGCGCCCGAGGATCCCGTCGGCGAGGCTCACGAACCGCCGGTTCGGCGAGGCCTGCGGCGAGCGGCTGCGAAGCCGCCAGGCAATCTCCTCCTCGTCGAGATCGGGCCTGAGCGCGCACACCGCCGTGAACGCGGCCGCCGTCGAGCGGCTGACGCCGGCCCAGCAATGGATCACCAGGGGCCCTTCCTGGTCCCAGCTGCCCACGAAGTCGAGGAACCGCCGGACGTGGTCCTCGCCGGGGAGCACCAATCCCTCGGCCGGCTCGCTGATGTCGTTGAAGCCGAGGAACAGGTGGTCCGGCTCGGCGACGGTCTCCGGCCGGACGACCTGCGTCTGGTTGTTGATGAGGGTCACGATTCGGCGCGCCCCACAGACCGATACGGTGTCGTGCAGCCGTGACAGCGGACAGACGTGGATCGTGCTCATGACCGGGGCTCTCGGCGCGTACTCTACAAGGATGCTGCGGCCACGTCAGGCGTCCTGCCGGCTTCCGTGGCATCCGCGACGGCCTCGAGATAGCGCGATTCGGCCTCGGTCGCGGGCCAGGGCAGTAAAAGAGGCGAGAGATCGGCCCGAGGCAGCCCTTCCGGCCTGCCGAAATACCGACGCGCTTCGTCGACGGAGAAACCGGCGAGCTCCGTCGCCTCGAGATAGGCGGCGACCTGGTCGGCCTTCTTGATGGCGAGCGCAAGGCGCGGCGGAACCTCGGCGGGGAGGCCATGATGCACCCTGATCGCCTTCAGGAGCCGGCGCTCGACGGCCTTGTAGCCGTCGCCGAGGACCGCCTTGAAGGGCGAGATGATGTCGCCGATGACGTATTCCGGAGAGTCGTGGAGCAGCGCTGAGAGGCGCTCGACCGGCAGTGCGCCCGGACGGCGGAGGACGAGGATCTTCTCCACGAGAAGCGAGTGCTGCGCGACGGAGTAGGCGTGGTCGCCGCGTGTCTGGCCGTTCCAGCGTGCGACGCGCGCGAGGCCGTGCGCGATATCGGCGATCTCCACGTCGAGCGGCGATGGGTCGAGCAGATCGAGCCGCCGGCCGGACAGCATGCGCTGCCAGGCTCGCGGCGGGGCGCCGGTCCGGTCCGGCATCAGGGTTCGCCGACCGCCGGCCAGTCGTAGGTGGCCCAGCTCGGCAGCGCGACGTTCACCTCCTCCGAGCCGGCGCGGACCGGCAGCCCGAGATCGAGCGCCTCCCGGAGGCGGTCGAGGCGGACGAGGCCGATGCCGGTTCCGTTCGCGGACGTGCCGAGCCGCCCGAGAGACCTTTCGCCCGCCACGATCTCGGCGCCGCGCTCCGGCAGCTCGCGGCCGCCGTGCGCGCTGTGCACGGCCACGATGCGCCGGCGCGCGGTGCCGCGGTGGCGCATCCGGCTCACCACTTCCTGGCCGACATAGCAGCCCTTGTCGAAGGCCACGCCGTGGAGCGAATCCATCGCCGCGTCATGCGGAAAGGCGTCGCCGAACGCGAAATCGAGGCCGCCTTCCGGAACGGCGAGGGCGATCCGGTGAACGTGCCAGGCGTCCTGCTCGGCGTCCGTCATTTCCTCTTCCGGAGCTGCGATCCAGCGCGCGCCGAGATCGGGCAGGCGGGGGTCGCGGCGGCGGCCGCCTTCCGAGCCGCCCCAGGCCACGAAGACCGCGCGCTCCCCGGTCGGCTCGCCGATCTCGACGCGCGCCCTCAGCCGATAGAGCTTCAGGCGCTTCGCCAGCATCTCCCCTTCGTCCGCGCGCAGGTCGAAGGCGTAGCCGTCCGCCGCCTTGTGCAGGAGGAAGTCGGCCAGGATCTTCCCCTGCGGCGTGAGGAGCGCGCCGTAGCCGATGCCGCTGCGATCCACGGCACCCATGTCGAGGGTCAGCACGTTCTGGAGCAGCGCGGCGGCGTCAGGCCCGGCGATCGGGAGCACCGCGCGATCGTGGAGGCAGGCTGTCGGCATGGCGGTCCGGTTCTTCTGGCAAAGCGGGTCGTCCTAGGCTAGCGGACCGGAGCGGCTCGGCAAACACTCGACCTGGACGGCACGATGGCTTCCTTCGATCTCATTCTCCGCGGCGGCACGGTGGTGAACCAGGACGGCGTCGGCCGCCGCGATGTCGGCGTCGCCGGCGGACGGATCGCCGCGATCGGCGACCTCTCCGCCTCGGCCGGCGAGGTGGTGGACTGCACCGGCCTGCACGTGCTTCCGGGGGTGATCGACACGCAGGTGCATTTCCGAGAACCGGGGGCGGAGCACAAGGAAGACCTGGAGACGGGGTCCCTCGCCGCAGTCATGGGCGGGGTCACCGCCGTGTTCGAGATGCCGAACACCGCTCCCCTGACCGTCACGGCGGAAACGCTCGCCGACAAGCTCGCCCGCGCCCGCGGCCGCATGCATTGCGACCACGCCTTCTGGGTGGGCGGCACGGTCGATACGGTGCACGACATTCCGGAGCTGGAGCGCCTGCCCGGCTCGGCCGGCATCAAGGTCTTCATGGGCTCGTCCACCGGCAAGCTCCTCGTGGCCGAAGACGCGGGCGTGCGCGCGATCCTCCGCCAGACCCGGCGGCGCGCCGCCTTCCATTCGGAAGACGAGTTCAGGCTGCAGGAGCGGCTCGGCGAGCGCGTCCCCGGCGACCCGTCCAGCCATCCGGTCTGGCGCGACGAGGAGGCTGCGCTTTCCTGCACCAAGCGGCTGACGGCGATCGCCCGCGAGGAGGGCGCGCTCATCCACGTGCTGCACGTATCGACCGCGGAGGAGATGCAGTACCTCGCCGCCTGCAAGGACTACGCCTCGATCGAGGTGACGCCGCATCACCTGACGCTCTCGGCCGACGATTACGGCCGCCTCGGGACCTATCTGCAGATGAACCCGCCCGTCCGGGCGGCACGTCACCGCGACGGGATCTGGGCCGGTCTGGCCGACGGGACGGCGGATATTCTCGGCTCCGACCATGCACCCCACACCCACGAGGAGAAGGCGAAGCCCTATCCGCAATCGCCGTCCGGAATGCCCGGGGTGCAGACGCTCGTGCCCGTCACGCTCGACCATGTGGCGCGGGGCCGGCTCTCGATCGAGCGCTTCGTCGACATGACCAGCGCGGGGCCCGCGCGCCTCTTCGGCATCGTCGGCAAGGGCCGCATCGCGGTCGGCTACGATGCCGACTTCACCGTCGTCGACCTCCGGCGCGCGGTCACGATCGGGAACGACTGGATCGCGTCGCGCTGCGGCTGGACCCCCTACGACGGCATGGCGGTCACGGGATGGCCGGTCGGAACCGTCGTCCGGGGCCGGCGGGTCATGTGGGAAGGCGAACTCGTCGCGCCGGGCATCGGCCGTGCGGTGCGGTTCCAGGCCAGCCTGCGCCCCGACCGGTAACCAAGCAGCCGGTTAGCTTACAGCTCCTTAAGCCCGTCCTGCTAAGTTGCCTGATCGAAACGACGCTTGAGCGCCGGGGCGCCGATTGAATCAGAGCAGCGGCTATGCGGAAACCGGCCGACGTCTCCTGGCCGTGCTCCGCCACACCATGACAGCCGAGGACGAGCCCGCGCTCGCCCGCCGGGCGACCGCGCTCGCCTTCCTCATCCGGATGGCCAATGCCGTCCTCGTCTATGGCTCGCAGGTCGTGCTGGCGCGGCTGATGGGGCAGTTCGAGTACGGCGTGTTCGCCTATACCTGGGTGTGGTTCCTGGTGATCGGAACCGTCGCGAACCTCGGCTTCGCGGAGTCCCCGATCCGCTACATCCCCGAGTTCCGGGAACGCGGCGAGCTCGAGAACCTGCGCGGCTTCCTGCGGCTCGGCTGGGTGGTCGTGCTGGTGGCCGCGATCGGTTTCGGCCTGGTCGGGGCGGCCGCGATCACGCTCGCCGACCCGTACATCGAGCATGCCTACGTGCTGCCGATGCTGTTCATGCTGGTCGGCCTGCCCTTCGCCTCGCTGCAGGGATTCCTGGAAGGCGTCGCGCGGGCCTATTCCTGGACGATGCCGGCGCTTTTCCCCGTCTACATCATGCGGCATGGGCTCCTGCTGGTGCTGATGGTGGCCGCGGTCGCGCTCGGCGCCGATGCGACCGCGGCGACGGCCTATGTCTGCCTCACGGCGACGCTCGCCATCTCGCTCGCCGCGCAATGGTGGAGCATCGCGCGCCGGCTCTCGAAGGTGGTCGAGGCGGGCGGCCGGTCCTATCGCCGCGCGGAATGGATCAGGGGCTCGATCCCCTTCTCGGTCATGTACGGCACCGCGCAGCTCTTCGCCTTCGCCGACGTGCTCGTGCTCTCCTTCTTCGTGAGTCCCGAGGAGCTCGCCGTCTACTTTGCCGCGACGCGCATCATCCAGGTGATCCAGCTCATCCCCTATGCGGCGTCGGTCGGAACGGCGCAGCTCTTTTCCGCCAATCACGCGCTCGGCAATTTCGACCGGCTCAAGCGGATCACGCACGAGGTCACGTTCTGGACGACCGCCCTCTCGGTCGTGGTCGCCGCAGCCGTGATCGCCGGCGGCCATCTCCTTCTCGGCATGTTCGGCCGCGACTACGACGCCGGCTACATGACGCTCCTCATCCTCAGCGTCGGCCTCATCGTGCGCGTTGCGGCGGGCCCGGCCGAGGACCTGCTCAACATGACCGGGCACGCCGCATGGGCGGCATGGACCTATGTAGCGACGATCGTCGTCAACATCGCGCTGAACGTCGCGCTCATCATCCCGTTCGGGATCGCGGGCGCGGCACTCGGGACCTCCGCAGCGCTCTGCCTGCGGGCGTTCTGGCTAGCCATCGCGGCGCGCAGCCGGCTCGGCATCGACACCACGATCATCTCGGCCAGACCCTCCACTGAGGCGCTGAAGGGGCTGCTGCCGGCGCGGGACGCGCCCACGCCTGCCGAGTGAGCATCAGTCGCCGGCGACGAAGAAGCGCCAGGCGCCGTCCGGCGAAATCCCCACCCGGAAGAAGATGTAGGCGCCGTAGGACCGCATCTCCTGATAGTCGGCCGAGGTGAGGATCGTGTACATCTCGACCATCTGCTCGGGCGTCAGCGCGTCGAGCGGGTAATGGGCGAAGTACGGCCAGACGAACATGTCCCCTGCCGAGCCCTCCTCGACGCGGACGAAGCCGGCCTCCAGGATCTCGAGCAGGATCGCCAGGATTTCCCGCCCCTCGGGATCGCCCGACAGGCTCTGGAGGTATTCGATCGGATCCTCGAGCTCCGCGTCGAAGGCGAAGCTCGGCGGCTCGGACTGGCGTTCAATGAGCGGCCGCAGCCTTTCCAGGTCGCCCGACCGGGCCGCCTCCATCAGGTCGCTCCACGTCCTGCGCGCAGCCTCCGTCATCTGGTCCGGCGACCTGAGGATCTCCGGCGCGCCTGGCACGGACGGCGGCATCGGCTGCACGATGATGCGATCGTTGGCCTGAGGCGGCGCTTCGGTGGATGGTCCTCCGGCGTCCGGCGAGGATTGCGGCGTGCCCGGGCCGTCACCCGGCGCAGGCGACGATTCGGGTGCGGGCACCGCCTCCCCCGGAGCCGTCTCGGGCGCGACATCGGGGACCCCTTCCTCGGGAGCCGCTTCGTCGCCGTCCTCGGGAGCGGACGGCGCGTCCGGAGTCGCGGGCGCTGCATCGGGCGGCGGGACTGGTTCCGCAAGGTCGGGCGCGGACTCCCCGGGCGGCTGCGCGTCGGGCGACATGCCCTCCGGCGTGCCGGAGTCCGGCGGCATGGCGTCCGGAGGCGCGGCCTCCGGGGCGAGGTCGCGCGGCGGGGTGACGCCGCCCGGCGCGATCTCCGGCGCGGGCGCCGACGGAAGCCCCGTCCCTGCCTGGGCGAGCCGGACCGCTCCGGCCTGCGGCTCGGCGGACGCACTGCCGTGCACAGAATGCAAGGCGAGACAGGCGATGGTCAGTGCGGGAACCAGTCGTGCCGATTTCATGCGTGACCTCCGCGGACGCTGGTGCATTTCATTTCCGAAAAGTGTTACCGATCGCGGCGGCATCCTGAAAGCGCGGATGAGCAACACGTCACCCTGCACGGACGCCGGATGTCTCCCCTGATCCACGTACTGCTGGGTGCGCTGATCGGCCTCGCCGTCTCGATCCCCGTCGGCAGCGTCGCGATCCTCACCGCAGAGCGGGCCCTGCACCACGGCTTCGCGGCAGCCCTCGTGACCGCATCGGGCGGGGCGCTCGCCGACACCATCTTCGCCGCGATCGCCGCCTTCGGCGTGACGGCGATCTCGGACGAAATCCAGGAGCATTCGGTCATGCTGCAGCTGATCGGATCGGCCGTGCTGGTCTTCGTCGGCTGGCGGATGGCGCGACGGGCGCAGCGCCTCAGGGTGCCGGGGACCGCCAGCAAGCGGCAGGGGTTCGGCGCCTTCGCCGGCGCGTTCATGCTGACGATCACGAATCCGGGCGCCCTGCTCGGCTCGGCCGTGCTGTTCTCGTCCCTGGGCCATTACGCACCCGAGGAAGGCGATCTGATGGCCGCGCTCTCGCTCGTCATCGGCGTGGCGCTCGGCTGCGCCGCCTGGTGGACCGTGGTCGCAGGGACCATCGTCACCCACAGGCACAGGCTCGCCGAGGACTGGCTCAACCGCCTAAGCCACTGGGCGGGCTACGTGCTTATCGGATTCGCCGTGCTCATCCTCGCCCAGCTCGGGCTGCGTCTCTCAGTTTAGGAGGACCGGGGCGGTGAATTCGCCGCCGAGGATCCGTTCCGACAGCCGGCCGGCGAAGGCTGCCGTGGCATCCTCGCCATAGATCTCCACGAGATTGCGGAGCGCGGTGAAGAGGGAGACGTGGGCGAGCACTTCGGGCTCGACGCCTGCCCCCGAGGCTTCGCGCCAGGTTTCGAACACCAGCCGAAGCGCTTCCCGCTTCTGCTCGGCGATGTCGTCCATTTCGTCCGCTTCGATCGAATGCTGCACGATTCCCCCCTGTCCGGCAGAATTCGGCATAACACGGCGACCGGCTGCCGGGCGAGGAAGGGTAAGAAATCGTTAACGGCGCTATTGGCCGAAGCGGCGCCTGATCTCGTCGGACAGGCGCTCGCCCTCGGTGAGATAAAGCGCGATCGCGCGCTGGGCGGACGGCGTGCAGACCCGGTAGACTGCGTTGTAAGTCTCGAAGCCGTAGTTGAAGCGGGCGACGAGCTGCGCGCGCCGCATCGGCGTCGGCTTCTCGGCATCGAGGAGCGCCTGCATCTCCTCCTGCCATTGCGCCGAATCGCCTGCCCCGCAAAGCGCGCGGAGGAAATGGAGCGCGCCGAGGATCTCCGAGAGGCGCTGCAGCTGCGAATCGTAGATCGGCGGCGGCGGCTCCGCCGGGGTCGGCGGCGGCGAAGACTGTTCAGGCGCGTCCTGAGGCTTCTGGCGCGGAGCCTGTGCGCTGGCGGCAGTCGCGCCAAGCGCGAGGACGAGGATCAAGGCGAGCGCTCTCAACATGGCGCGCACAATCACGGCTCGACACGGGCCCGGCAAGGGCGCACTTGCGTGCGCCCCCGCGATCCGCGGCCGTGTCAGTCCTCGGGTGCACCAATGCCGGACGGCGACCTCACCAGTAGGGCGGCACGTCGTAGTATTTGTGCAGCTCTTCCTCGCGGCGGCGATAGTTCCAGATCTCGCCCTCGGCATCGACCTCCGGGGAGGCCTTGAGCTGCTCCTCGGTGAGCGTCATGACGTAGCCATCGAGCGCCGGGTCGTAGTCGAGCTTCGACCAGGGAACCGTGAAGTAGCGCTCGCCGAGCCCGAGAAAGCCGCCGAAGGACATGACGGCATAGGCCACCTTGCCCGTGATCTTGTGGATCATCACGCGCTCGATCGTGCCGATCTTCTCGCCGCTCGGGCGGAGGACGGCCGTGCCTTCCACCCGGTCGCTGGCGATGAGCGGGTGGGGCGAATTCACCGTGCCCGGTGTACCGTGCGCAACTGCCATGGGAACCTCCTCCACTTCCGTGCTTTCCCGGACGGGACGACCAAGCGTCCCCTCGCTCAACGCCGGCTCGACCTTGCCGTTCCGGGCGCGGCCGACGGGTTGTTTCTGAAACGCGACAGCATCGATCGCCTTCGCGATCCAAGGCATGGCGCCGGGGGTCAGCCGCCGCTCGCCGACGGTTTCGAACGGGATGAAGAGGGCGGCGGCGGCATCGTCGCCCGCAGCGGGGTCGGCCGGTTCGGCCGCCCGCCCGGCGAAGACGGTGAGCACGAAGGGCGACTGGCCGGGGAGCGGCCGGAAGCGCCCGATGCGGATGAGACGGTCCGCCCGGAGCCCCGTCTCCTCCATCAACTCGCGCCGCGCGGCCTCCTCGGGCGATTCGCCCCTCTCGACGCGGCCGCCCGGAAAGCTCCAGATCCCGAGGGCGGGCGGCTTTCCGCGCTCCACGAGGAGGACCGAATCGCGCCGCAGGAGGATGACGCTCGCGCCTTCGACCGAGGCGGCCGCTTCCCCGGTCGCGCCGGATTCGCCGCCCGCCGCGGCCCGCCCGCTCAGAGCACGCGCCCGGGGTTCATGATCCCGAGCGGGTCGATCGCCGCCTTCACCCGCCGCATGAGGTCGAGCTCGACCGGGCTGCGCACCTCTCGCAGGAGATCGCGTTTCGACCGGCCGATTCCGTGCTCGGCCGCGATCGAGCCGTGCAGTTCGGCGATGATGCCGTGCACGATCCGGTTGAGGTCGCCGGCGCGCGCCATGAAGGACGAGGGGGCGTCGCCGATCGGCTGGCTGATGTTGAAGTGGATGTTGCCGTCGCCCATGTGGCCGAAGGGGATCGGGCGGCAGCCCGGAACCGCCGCCGTGACCTCGGCGATGGCCCTGTCGATGAAGTCCGGGACGAGATGGACGGCCACCGAGACGTCGTGCTTCACCGAGGCGCCCTCGTGCTTCTGCACCTCGCTCAGCCCGTGCCGCAGATGCCAGAACGCCGCCATCTGCTCGCCGGATGCCGCGATGGCCGCATCCGAGAGCAGTTCGTTCTCGAAGCCGCTGGCCAGCACGGCCTCCAGCAGGCCCTGGGCATCGGCCTCGCTCCGGCCGGACGACACTTCGACCAGCACGTACCAGGGATGGCTCTCGGCGAGCGGATCGCGGGCGTTGGGAAGGTGGCGGATCGCGAATTCCATCCCCGAACGGCCGATCAGCTCGAAGCCGGTCAGCATCGAACCCGCCCGCTCCCGGGCCAGCCGGAACAGCGCCAGTGCGTGCCTCGGGGAGGCGAGGCCGACGATCGCCACGCCGCGCCCGCGCGGCTGGGCGAAGAGCTTCAGGACCGCGGCGGTGACGATTCCGAGCGTGCCTTCGGCGCCGATGAAGAGCTGCTTCAGGTCGTAACCCGCATTGTCCTTGTGGAGCGCCCGGAGCCCGTCCCACACCTCGCCGCTCGGAAGCGCAACCTCCAGCCCCAGGACGAGGCTCCGCGTGTTGCCGTAGGACAGGACGCCCGTGCCGCCGGCATTGGTGGAGATGTTGCCGCCGATCCGGCAGGAGCCCTGCGCGCCGAGCGCGAGCGGGAAGAACAGGCCCGCTTCCTCGGCCGCATCCTGGATGCGCTCGAGAACGACGCCCGCTTCGACCGTCATGGTGGCGCCTTCGAGGTCGATGCCCCTGATGCGGTCCAGCCGCTCGAGCGACACGAGGAGCTCGCGCCCCGTCGCGTCGGGGATCTGTCCGCCGACCAGGCCCGTATTGCCGCCCTGCGGGACGATCGGCGTCCGGGTCTCGGACGCCAGACGCAGGACCGCCGCCACCTCCGCCGTCGATCCGGGCCTGACGACGGCGGGCGTGCGCCCGTGGTACAGGCCTCGCCACTCGCTCAGGTAGCGCGCTTTTTCCGCCTCGCCGGTGATGACGTGGCGCTCACCGACGATCGTGGCGAGCCGGGCGAGCAGGGTTTCGGAATCGGCTATTTGCGGCATGTGCAGTCAATAAAGCGCGGGGGAGCCTTCGTCGAGGCGGCTTGATGGCCGTGCCTCGTCATGCCATTAGGGCCGAAGCGGCGGTTGGTGGTCTTTCTTGCCGTCGGCAGAGCGGGCAGGATGGCATGAGCGCCGAAGAGAGCGGACTGATGCGGGGCAAACGGGGCCTCGTCATGGGCGTGGCGAACAATCGTTCGCTCGCCTGGGGCATCGCCAGAGCCGCACGCAACGCTGGCGCGCAATTGGCGCTCACCTATCAGGGCGATGCTCTCCGGAAGCGCGTCGAGCCGCTCGCGACCGAACTCGGCGCGCTCGTCGCCGGCCATTGCGACGTCACCGACCCGGCCTCCATCGACGCGGTGTTCGCGCGTCTCCAGGAGGAATGGGGCGGGCTCGATTTCCTCGTCCACGCCATTGCGTTCTCCGACAAGGACGAGCTCGACGGCCGCTACGTCGACACGACCGAGGCGAACTTCGCCCGCACGATGCAGATCTCGTGCTACTCGCTGACGGCGATCGCGCAGCGCGCGGAGAAGCTGATGACGGACGGCGGCTCGATCCTCACGCTGACCTATTACGGCGCCGAGAAGGTGATGCCGCATTACAACGTCATGGGGGTCGCGAAGGCGGCGCTCGAGGCGAGCGTTCGCTATCTCGCCGTCGACCTCGGCCCGGTGGGGATCCGCGTGAACGCCATCTCCGCCGGCCCGATCAAGACGCTCGCCGCCTCGGGCATCGGTGACTTCCGCTACATCCTCAAGTGGAACGAATATAACGCGCCCCTCCGCCGCACGGTGTCCATCGAGGACGTCGGCAATTCCGCCGTCTATCTCCTGTCCGACATGGGCCGCTCGGTCACGGGCGAGGTGCACCACGTCGATTCCGGGTACCATGTCGTCGGCATGAAGGCGGTCGACGCCCCGGACATCACCACCGTCAAGGACTGACATGACCGAAGGCGAGAACCTCGCCGCCCCGGCGGTCACGGACGAAGACGGCCTCACCTTCCTGCGCCGGATCATTGCCGGCGACCACCCCCAGCCGCCGATCGGCGAGGTGCTCGATTTCCACCTCGCGGAGGTCGAGTACGGGCGCGTGCTGTTCCGCGGCTGCGCCAGCCAGATGTTCTACAATCCGCTCGGAACGGTGCACGGCGGCTGGCCGGCCACGCTGCTCGATTCGGCACTGTCCTGCGCCGTTCACTCCACCCTCGCCGCCGGCGAGGGCTACACGACGGTCGAGTTCAAGGTGAACCTGACCCGGCCGATCACCGCGGCCACGGGCACCCTGCATTGCGAAGGCAGGATCGTTCATCGCGGGCGCCGCATCGCCACCGCGGAGGCGTGGCTGCGCGACGAGGACGGCCGCCTCTTCGCGCATGGCAGCGGCACCTGCATGGTCTTCCCGCCCGGCGGTTGAGCGGCCGCAATCAGCCTTCGGGCTTGTGGCACACGGCTTCCACGTTGTGCCCGTCCGGGTCGAGGACGAAGGCGCCGTAATAATTCGGGTGGTAGTGGGCGCGGATGCCGGGCGGGCCGTTGTCCGTCCCACCCGCCGCGATGGCGGCCTCGTAGAAGGCATCGACCGCTGCGCGGGCATCTGCCGCGAATGCGACGTGGATGCCGGGCGACACCTTTGCGCCGCCATGAATCCAGAAGAAGGGCTTGCCGTCGCGCCCGAACCCCGCGCCCTCGAAGGCGCCGCCGGTCTCCTCCTTCGTGATCTGCATCACGACGGCGATTCCGAGCGGGGCGAGCGCGCGGCGGTAGAATTCCAGCGTGGCGCCGTAATCTGAAAATCCGAGTCCCACATGATCGAGCACGCGCGTCCTCCTTCGGAGCAGCCGCGCCCAGGCTAGGGCCGGGCGAGCGCGCTCCTCAAGCCCCAAGGCCGGGCACCGAAACCCCGACGGACCGCTGCACTGCAGCATAATGTTACCGCGCCCGGGTTGAGCCTCCGCGACGAACTCCTACCATTCCGCTGGGCTCGCCACGGGATTCGCGCATATCGGGCCTGCAGCTGGGCCTGCCGACGTCGGCGGCGCCCCGTCCGCCGAACCGAAGACGAGGCATCCATGACAGCACGAGTCCTCGCGCGCCTCGGAACGCCGCTCGCGATCGTGGCCACCGCACTGATGACGGCCGGCTGCGTCGCCAACCGCTTCGGCCCGGTCCAGGAGGCGCGCTCCGCGCTCATCGGCTTCAGCGACACCGACATCCGCATGTGCGCGGGGTTTCCCACCAAGGCGCACAGGCAGGGCGACGTGGAGATCTGGAGCTACGAGAAGGCGACTCCGTCGGCGACCGGCGTCAGCCTCCCCGTCCTGCCCACCATGATCGGCGCATCGATGAGCATGAGCGGCGGGGGCGACTGCCGGATGCAGGTCCTCTTCGAGGGCCAAAAGGTGGTGCGGATCGCCTATGCCGGGGCGAACGACGCCATTTCCGGCCGCAATCAGCTTTGCGCGCCGCTGGTCGCCGAATGCGTCCGCTTCGCCCACGAGAAGGCGCAAGCGTCCGCCGCGCAGCCGGCCTCCCGGCCCGGCATGCCGGCCAGCTCGGGGTCCCGAACTAGACCTGGCGCTCGACCATCATCTTCTTGATCTCGGCGATCGCCTTCGCCGGGTTCAGGCCCTTCGGGCATGTCTGCGCGCAGTTCATGATGGTGTGGCAGCGGTAGAGCCGGAACGGATCCTCGAGGTCGTCGAGCCGTTCGCCGGTCCCCTCGTCGCGGCTGTCGATCAGCCAGCGATAGGCCTGGAGCAGCGCGGCCGGGCCGAGATAGCGGTCGCCGTTCCACCAGTAGCTCGGGCAGGAGGTCGTGCAGCAGGCGCACAGGATGCACTCGTAGAGGCCGTCGAGCTTCGCCCTGTCCTCGCGCGACTGCCGCCATTCCTTCTGCGGCGTGGGCGAGGCCGTCTTCAGCCAGGGCTGGATGAAGGCGTGCTGCGCGTAGAAGCGGGTGAGGTCGGGCACGAGGTCCTTCACCACCGGCATGTGCGGGAGCGGGTAGACCTTCACCGGGCCCTTCACCTCGTCGTAGCCCTTGGTGCAGGCGAGCGTGTTCATGCCGTCGATGTTCATCGCGCACGAGCCGCAGATGCCTTCGCGGCAGGAGCGGCGGAGCGTCAGCGTCGGATCGACCTTGTTCTTGATCCACAGCAGCGCGTCGAGGACCATCGGCCCGCAATCCTCGGTGTCGACATGGAACGTGTCGATGCGCGGATTGCGCCCGTCGTCGGGGTCCCAGCGATAGATGCGGAACTCCCTGGTCTTGCTCGCCGCCGGCTTCGGCCAGGCCTTGCCTTCGGAGATGGTGGAATTCTTCGGGAGCGTGAGCTGGACCATTCTCTAGTACACCCGCTTCTTGGGCTCGACGTACTGCACGTCGTTGGTGAGCGTGTAGGTGTGGACCGGGCGGTAGTCGATCGAGACCGACCGTGCTTCCAGGTCGCAGAAGGCGAGCGTGTGCTTCATCCAGTTCACGTCGTCGCGGTCCGGGTAGTCCTCGCGGGCATGGGCGCCGCGGCTCTCGGTGCGGTTCACGGCGGAATCCATCGTCACCACCGCCTGGATGATGAGGTTCTGATATTCCAGCGTCTCGATCAGGTCGGTGTTCCAGATGAGCGACCGATCCGTCACGCGGATGTCGTCGGAGCCGCGCCAGACCTCGTGGATGAGGCCGTGCCCCTCCTCGAGCACCTCGCCGGTGCGGAACACGGCGCAGTTGTTCTGCATGACGCGCTGCATGCGGCCGCGGAGCTCGGCCGTCGGCGTGCCGCCATTGGCGCGCCGGGCGCGGTCGAGCCGCATCAGAGCCATGTCGGTCGCGCTCTCCGGCAGCTCCGGGTGCGATTCGCCGGGGGTGAGCGTCGCCGCGCAGCGCTTGCCGGCAGCACGGCCGAACACGACGAGGTCGATGAGCGAGTTGGAGCCGAGCCGGTTCGCGCCGTGCACCGAGACGCAGGCCGCCTCGCCGAGCGCCATCAGGCCGGGGACGACCTGGTCCGGATCGCCGTTCGCCTTGGTCAGCACCTCGCCGTGGAAGTTCGTCGGGATGCCGCCCATGTTGTAGTGCACCGTCGGCAGAACCGGGATCGGCTCGCGCGTGACTTCGACGCCGGCGAAGATCTTCGCGGTCTCCGAGATGCCGGGCAGCCGCTCGTGCAGCACGGCCGGGTCGAGATGCTCGAGATGCAGGTGGATGTGGTCGCGTTCGCGGCCGACGCCCCGCCCGTCGCGGATTTCCATGGTCATGGCGCGCGAGACGACGTCGCGCGAGGCGAGGTCCTTGGCCGACGGCGCGTAGCGCTCCATGAAGCGCTCGCCCTCGGAATTGGTCAGGTATCCGCCCTCCCCGCGCGCGCCCTCGGTGATGAGGCAACCGGAGCCGTAGATGCCGGTCGGGTGGAACTGCACGAACTCCATGTCCTGGAGCGGCAGCCCGGCGCGCAGGACCATCGCGTTGCCGTCGCCGGTGCAGGTGTGCGCCGACGTGCAGGAGAAATAGGCGCGGCCGTAGCCGCCGGTCGCCAGGATCGTGCGATGGGCGCGGAAGCGGTGGATCGTGCCGTCGTCCATCGACAGCGCGACGACGCCGCGGCAGACGCCGTCGTCCATCAGAAGGTCGATGGCGAAGTACTCGACGAAGAACTGCGCGGCGTTGCGCACCGCTTGGCCGTACATGGTGTGCAGCATGGCGTGGCCGGTGCGGTCGGCGGCCGCGCAGGTGCGCTGCGCAGTGCCCCTGCCGTAGTTCGTGGTCATTCCGCCGAACGGGCGCTGGTAGATCTTGCCCTCTTCGGTCCGCGAGAACGGCACGCCCCAGTGCTCGAGCTCGTAGACCGCCTCCGGAGCGTTGCGGCACAGGTACTCGATGGCGTCCTGGTCGCCGAGCCAGTCCGACCCCTTCACGGTGTCGTACATGTGCCAGCGCCAGTCGTCCGGGCCCATGTTTCCGAGCGCCGCCGAGATGCCGCCCTGCGCAGCCACGGTGTGCGACCTCGTCGGGAACACCTTGGTCACGCAGGCGGTGCGCAGCCCCGCCTCGCTGCAGCCGAGCGTCGCGCGCAGCCCGGCGCCGCCGGCTCCGACGACGACGACGTCGAACTGGTGCTCGGTCACCGGGTAGGCGCGCCCGTTCACCGCCGGACCGGACAGTCCGTCTTCTTTTCCGTTGCCGGCCATCTCAGTCTCCGAAGGCGATCTTCAGGATCGCCACGATGCAGGTGAGGCCGATGGCCCAGGCGAAGATCCAGTTCGCCGCGAGCAGCGCGACCTTGGCGAGTTCGCCGTGAACGTAATCCTCGATGATGATCTGCATGCCGATGCGCATGTGGACGACGGTCGAGATCACCGCACCGAGCACCAGCACCGTCACGAGCGGGGACGCGAGGGTCCGCCTCACCTCCTCGTAGCTGTCGCCGTTCACCGAGATGACCAGGATGACGAAGGCGGTGATGAGAATGGCGCCGGTGACCGAGGTCAGCCGTTGCGCGATGAAATGGCCGGTGCCCGCTTTGGCAGACCCGAGGCCGCGGACTTGTCCGAGCGCTGTGCGCATGTCTTTCCAGTTCCTAACGGGCGATGAAGGCGACGATCCAGATGAGGAGCGTGAGCAGGACGGAGCCGATGATCGTGGCCCAGGCGAGCCCGTTGCGGGCGGCTCGGGTGAACCCGGCGCCCGTGTCCCAGACCAGGTGGCGGAGCCCGCCCAGCATGTGGTGGACGAGCGCCCAGGTGAAGCCGAAGAGGATCAGCATCCCGAACCATGAGCCGAGGAAGCGGTCCACCGTGCCGAACGCCTCAGGGCCGCTCGCCAGCGCAACCAGCCACCAGGCCAGCAGGAGCATGCCGAAATAGAGTGCCGCTCCGGTGATCCGGTGAACGATGGACATGACCATCGTGATGAGCGGCCGGAAGATCGTGAGGTGCGGCGACAGCGGTCGCGCTGCCTTCGCATCGGAATGCGCCATGCCTCGGCTCCTGCCGTATCCAAACGTGGACACGCTCATAACAGGCAACCGCGCGCGAATTCAAATGATGCGGTGCAAAAAGAAGCAAAAAATGCTTTGCGGAACGCCGGTTACCACCGGCGTTCCTGGTGCAATGAATCCTTTATTCCACGACGCCGCAGGCGATGCGGTCGCCCGAGCCGCCGGAGGGGTCGGTGGCGTAGTCGTCCGGACCGGCATGCACCATCAGGGAGGTGCCGTCCTCGTCGAAGACGGTGTTGCCGGCGTCCTTCTCGAGCGAAACCAGCGTGGTGAGGATTTCGACCGTGGCATTGCCCTCGGCATCCGCCGTGACGTTCGGCATGTCGCCGGCGTGAGGTCCCTCCTCCGCCATGAAGCCATGCTTCTTCTCGTCCGGGTTGTAGTGCCCGCCCGCCGATTCAAACGGCGGCTCGCACGCGCCCACGGCATGGAAGTGGAAGCCGTGGGGTCCGGGCGGCAGGCCCGTGAGCGTCGCGCGGAGCAGCACGCCGGACGGCGTCTGCGTCAGCGTCACCTCGCCGTGGTCGGCGCCGTCGGCGCCCTTCATCACCGCCTTCGCCGTGGCGCCGTCCTGTTGCGCGAAGGCCGCCGGCACGACGAGCACCGTCGCTGCCGCGGCGAGCAACCAACTCCTCCAAATCATGACGTGTTCTCCGTGGTCGGGTCTTCCCACGAAGAAGAATGGACCCGCCGGCCGTTCCGGCAAGGGCTGCAGGCGGATCGCGGCGTGGCGGAGGACCGGCTATTGCTGCGAGAGCTTGAAGTCGTCGCCCTTCATGGCGTCCGTCCACTCGCCGTGGACGTCCTTGACCACGGCCTGGCCGCACACGACGCGCCCCTGCGTCGTGTCGAACGTCAGGGCAGGCGAGCCGTGGAGCTCCCAGCCCTTGTTGAGCGCTTCGGAGACCTTCTTGCAGAAGGCGGCGTCGTCGAAGCCGGTCAGGTAGCGGTAGAGCTTCACGCCGCGCTCCCGCCGCCCATCGCCCGCGCCATCGCGAGCAGTCGCTCCGCCTGGTCGAGATGCAGGCGCTCCACCATCTGGCCGTCGATCGCGATCACGCCGCGGCCGGCGTTCTCGGGGCGGGCGAAGGCGTCGACGATCGCCTGCGCGGCCGCGACCTCCGCCTCGCCCGGGGTGAATATGCGGTTCGCGATCTCGATCTGGGCGGGGTGGATGACGGTCTTGCCGCCCATGCCGAGATCGCGCGCCTGCCGGCATTCGATCTCGAGGCGATCCGTGTCGCGGAAGTCGTTCAGCACGCCGTCGAGAACCTCAAGGCCGTAGGCACGGGCCGCGATCACGACGGAAGCGAACCACGGCACCAGGACCGCGCGGTCGCGCGTCGAGGCGACCCGCGTCTCCAGCACGATGTCGTTGGTGCCGAGCACCAGGCAGTCGAGCGGCACCGCCTGGTCCTCGGCAAGGGCGGCGATCGCGCCGACGGAGAGAAGCGCCTTCGGCGTCTCGATCATCACCCACAGCCGCGCCGGCGAATCCGCATCGGCAAGGGCGGCTGCGGCGGTGCGGACGTCCTCGGGGCCGGTCACCTTCGGCACGAGCACGGCGTCGGCACCGGCGCCGATCGCGGCGAGGATGTCTTCGGTCGCGTGCGGGGAGGCGAGCCCGTTCACCCGGACAATCACCTCGCGCTCGCCCTTGAGCGCGCCGACCGCGCTCCTCAGCGCCTCGCGCGTCTCGGCCTTCGTCTCGGGCAGGACGGCGTCCTCCAGGTCGAGGATGATGGCGTCGGCGGCGAGCGTGCGCGCCTTCTCGATCGCCCGCTTCTTGTCGGCGGGAACGTAAAGGACGGAGCGGCGGGGGCGGTATCGGGTCATGGCTGGCCTTTAGCCGCAGGGCCGGAGCCGCGCAAGGATTGCCGGGCGGCACCCTCCCGTCGCACAAAGCATGCGGTTGCGGCGCAGGACGGGAAGCGCGGAATGGCCTTCGACAAGCACTTCGACGTGGTGATCGTCGGCGGCGGCGCGGTCGGATCGGCGGTCGCCTATTTCCTGAAGCGCGTGCTCGATTTTCCCGGCAGCGTCGCGCTCGTCGAGCAGGACCCCACCTTCCGGCGGGCGGCGACCATGCTGTCGGCAGCGTCCATCCGCCAGCAGTTCTCCACGCCCGAGAACATCCGCGCGTCGCGCTTCGGGCTGGCGTTCCTCCGCGGCCTCGCGGACGAGCACGGGCCGGAATTCGATCCGCAGCTGCGCGAGAGCGGCTATCTCATTCTCGCCACGCCGGAGGGGGCGCCGTTGCTCGCGTCGAGCCACCGCATCCAGATCGCCGAGGGCGCAGACGTGGCGCTGCTCGACCGCGAGGGGCTCGCCAACCGCTTTGCCTGGCTCTCGCTGGAGGCGATCGGCGCCGGCTCGCTGGGGCTCTCCGGCGAGGGCTGGTTCGATGCCGCCACGCTTCTGGGCGCGCTCCGCCACGGCGCACGGGCGGCCGGCGCCGTGGCCGTCACCGGCGCCGTCACGGGCATCGCGAGGAAAGGCGCGGCCATCGAAGGCGTTCACCTCGCGAACGGCAGCGCGCTCGGCTGCGGCACGCTGGTCAACGCGGCCGGCACCGCCGCCGCCCGGATCGCAGCGCTCGCCGGACGCACCCTCCCGGTCGAGCCGCGCAAGCGCACCGTCTTCGTCGTGGACTGCCCCGACGGGCCGAACAGCCTGCCGCTCGTCGCGGACCCCTCCGGCGTCTGGATCCGGCCGGAAGGAAGCGGATACCTGACCGGCTATTCGCCGCCGGCCTCGGAGGATTCGGCTGCCGACCCGAGCGACTTCGACCCGGATCACGCGATCTTCGAGGAGCGCCTCTGGCCCGCCCTCGCCCGCCGCATCCCGGCCTTCGAGCGGCTCAAGGTGAAGAGCGCCTGGGTCGGCCATTACGACTTCAACACGCTCGACCAGAACGCCATCCTCGGACCTGATCCCGAAGTGCCCAATCTCCTCTATGCCAACGATTTCTCCGGCCATGGGCTGCAGCAATCGCCGGCGGTCGGCCGCGCGCTCGCCGAGATCGTCGCCTTCGGCGCCTATCGGAGCATCGACTTCGGCGCGTTCGGCTTCGAGCGCATCGCCGCCGGCCGGCCGGTCATCGAGGCGGCGGTGATCTGATGGCCCGGCCCGTCGTCATCGCGATCTCGAGCCAGGTGGCGCGCGGCGCCGTCGGCAACCGGGCGATGGGCTTCGCGCTCGAACGGCTCGGGCACCCGGTGTGGCTTCTTCCGACGATCCTCCTCGCCCGGCATCCGGGCCACGGGCCGGGTCCGCGGACCCCGGTGGCCGAGAGCGACTTCGCGGCTCTCGCCGCGGCACTGGCGCAAGACCCGGACCTCGCCTCGGTCGGCGGGATCGTGACAGGCTATTTCGCGTCCGCCGGCCAGGTCGAGGCGGCGGCCGCTCTCGTCAAAGCCGTGAAGGCCGCCAATCCGGGCGCGCTTTATCTCTGCGATCCGGTCATCGGCGACGGCGGCCGGCTCTACGTGGAAGAAGGAATCGCCGCCGCCATCCACGACCTCCTGCTCCCGCTCGCCGATGTCGCCACCCCCAACGCCTTCGAATGCGCCTGGCTCGCCGGCGCTCCCGCGGCCCCCGGCGAGGAGGCGAAGCACGCCGCCCGGCTGTCCTGCGCCGCAACGGTCGTCACCTCGGCCACGGCGCTGATGCGCGGCCATGTCGGAAACCTCCTCGTGAGCGAGGGCGACGCGGTGCTGGCCGAGCATCCGGCGATCGAAACCGCTGTGAAGGGCACCGGGGACCTCCTGTCCGCACTCCTGCTCGCGCGCCTCCTGGAAGGGCGGAAGCCGATCAAGGCGCTGGAAATGGCGGCCGCGAGCGTCTTCGAGGTGGTTGCGGCAAGCGCCAAGGCCGGCGCGGACGAGATGATGCTCGCCGAGTTCCAGCACGCGCTGGTCCAGCCGCGCGCGCTCGTGAACGTCCGCCGCCTCGCGCCGCGCCTTAGCCTGAAGCCGCGGCCGCTGACCTGAACGCACGAACCCGATTGCGTCCGACGCGCGGTTGTCGCATCAAGTCGCGCGCGCGACTGGAGCCTCAGATCACCATGACGCACTTCCCTCCCCACCTTCTCGACGGCTATCGCGCATTTGCCGCCACGCGGCTGGAATCGGAGCGGATCCGATACCGCAAGCTCGCCGAAGCCGGCCAGACGCCGAGCGTGATGGTGATCGGCTGCTGCGACAGCCGGGCGGCCCCGGAAACGATCTTCGATGCAGGCCCGGGCGAGCTCTTCGTGGTGCGCAACGTCGCCAACCTGGTTCCGCCCTACGAGCCGGACGGCGAGTATCACGGCACCAGCGCCGCGCTCGAGTTCGCAGTCCAGGTGCTGAAGGTCGCGCACATCGTCGTGCTCGGGCACGGCCGCTGCGGCGGCATCAAGGCGGCGCTCGACGAGAACCTCGAGCCGCTCTCGCCGGGTGACTTCATCGGCAAGTGGATGAGCCTGCTCGGGCCGGCGTCCCGGACGCTCTCCGGCACGAGCCTGATGACTACGTCCGAGCGGGAGACTGCGCTGGAGCGCATCTCGGTGCGGAACTCCATTTCCAATCTGCGGACGTTCCCGCACGTGGCCGAACGCGAGCGGGCGGGGGATCTGTCGCTCCACGGCGCGTGGTTCGACATCGGCAGCGGCGAGCTCTGGGTGATGGACCCGGCCTCCGGCGACTTCAGCCGCCCGGACGAGGTCGGCGAACGGCACGAGAGCGAGCCGGACCGGGTCGAGGCGCCGGGAAGCTGACCGCATTGCCGAGCGGCGCGGATGGTCGCAGTGATTGTGGACGCCGCGCCGCGCTGATATATACGGGCCATGGCTTGGATCGCTGACATCCGCAGGGGCGTGCGCCCTGCTGCGCCCGTTCCTGCGCAGGCGCGGACGACGCTCGGATTCGCCGCGATCTGCGATCATGCCCGGTTGCCCTGGCGGTTCTTCGCACGGCTGCACGCGGCCGACGGCTCGCTCCTTACCGCCGTCTGACCTGGCGCGCTGCCCGCGCCCGGACGAGCCCCGACGCAACGCCCATTCCCGCGAGTATCATCATGAGCGAACCGAAGACCCTTTACGACAAGATCTGGTCGGATCACGTCGTCGACGAACAGCCCGACGGCACCACGCTCCTCTACATCGATCGCCATCTCGTCCACGAGGTGACCAGCCCCCAGGCCTTCGAGGGGCTGCGGATCGCGCACCGGCAGGTCCACGCCCCCGAAAAGACGCTGGCCGTCGTCGACCACAACGTGCCGACCTCGGACCGCAGCCACGGCATCGCCGACCCGGAATCCCGGCTCCAGGTCGAGACGCTGGCGCAGAACGCGGCGGATTTCGGCGTCGAGTACTATGACGAGCGGGACGTGCGGCAGGGCATCGTCCACATCATCGGACCCGAGCAGGGCTTCACCCTGCCCGGCATGACCATCGTCTGCGGCGACAGCCATACCTCCACGCACGGCGCCTTCGGGGCGCTCGCCTATGGCATCGGCACGAGCGAGGTCGAGCACGTGCTCGCCACGCAGACGCTGATCCAGAAGAAGGCGAAGAACATGCGCGTGACGGTGGACGGCAGGCTGCCGGACGGCGTCACCGCCAAGGACATCATCCTCGCCATCATCGGCGAGATCGGCACCGGCGGCGGCACCGGCCACGTGATCGAATATGCCGGCGAGGCCATCCGGGCGCTCTCGATGGAAGGGCGGATGACGCTCTGCAACATGTCGATCGAGGGTGGCGCACGGGCCGGCATGGTTGCGCCCGACGAGACCACCTATGCCTACATCCAGGATCGGCCGCGTGCCCCGACCGGCAAGGCGTGGGACATGGCGCGCGCCTACTGGGAGACCCTGCCGTCGGACGCCGGCGCCCATTTCGACCGCGAAGTGCGGCTCGATGCCGCCAGCCTTCCGCCGATCGTCACCTGGGGCTCGTCGCCGGAGGACGTGGTTTCGATCACCGGCGCCGTCCCGGATCCCGACCTGATCGCGGACGAGAACAAGCGTACCTCGAAGTGGCGGGCGCTGAAGTACATGGGCCTGACGCCCGGGACGCGGATGACGGACATCCGTCTCGACCGGGTCTTTATCGGATCCTGCACCAACGGCCGCATCGAGGATTTGCGGGCCGCGGCGAAGATCGTCGAGGGTCGCAAGGTCGCCGAAAGCGTGCGGGCGATGGTGGTGCCGGGCTCCGGCCTGGTGAAGGCGCAGGCGGAGGCCGAGGGCCTCGACCGGATCTTCCGGGAGGCGGGCTTCGACTGGCGCGAGCCGGGCTGCTCGATGTGCCTGGCCATGAATGCGGACAAGCTGGCGCCGGAGGAACGCTGCGCGTCGACGTCGAACCGCAATTTCGAGGGCCGACAGGGCTACAAGGGCCGCACGCACCTCGTCTCGCCGGCCATGGCGGCCGCCGCGGCGATCGCCGGCCATTTCGTGGATGTGCGCGAGTGGCCGGCCGGGGCATAGAGGTCGTTCGGCGGACGGCGGGCAACGATCGACGAGAAGAGAGGCGGAGCGTGCGCTCCGCCTCTCCTTGCCCGGTCGGTGCCAGGGCTTAGCGGTTGCCTCCGGTGTCCGGCGCGAAGGGCTCGAGGGCCTGGTCCATGCGCTCGGTCGGGCGGTCGGCGCTCGGCCCACCCGCCACGCTGCCGGTCGTCGTGACGGTGCGCATGTAGCGGGTGTTCTCATCGTCGCAGGAGGTGAAGATTTCGCGCTCGCCGTCCATGCGGGTCCAGTAGGCGCCGGCGACGCAATTCGCCGGACGGTCGCCTTCCGGGCCGGCGTCGAGGGCCTGGACCTCGACTTCGGTATCCGTGTTGACGACCACGCGGTTGCCGGTCTCGTCCTGGCGGAAGATCAGTTCGGCATTGGCGGCGCTGAGGCTGAGCAGCAGCGCGGCGGTGGATGCAGCGGCGAGTTTCATGGTGTTCATCGACGGACTCCTTGGGGTGTCGAGTGTTGGTCCTGGGCCGTGGAAAGCGCGGAGCGGCTTCTCGATGCGGCCCGAGCGAGGTCGTGTCGTGCCTCGGCGGTTGAACGTGGCGATCGCTCCACTGTTCCTTGAAAGAAATGTGATGGAACAGGAACTTAGCTGTTGCAGCCGATCCGCCCGCCCATGGCACCGCCGAGAAGCTGGGACCTGAGCGATGGCCGATCACGAAGACCGACTTTATGCCGGTGAGGGGAAAGCGATGGGCCTGGAGGCTTTCGAACAGCTCGCGATCAGGGCCTATGAGGCGCTTCCGGAGGCGTTCCTGGCACTGACCGGGATCGTCCAGATCCGGGTCGCGGAATGGCCGGATCGAGAGGCGCTGGAAGAGCTCGAGATCGATGATCCGCTCGATCTCCTCGGGCTTTTCGAGGGCGTCGGGCTCGCCCACGGGCCGGCGGTTCCGGAAACGGGCGCCTTGCCGAACCGGATCTGGCTGTACCGCCAGCCGATCCTCGATTTCGGGCGGGAGGAGGACGAGCGCATCGAGGACGTCGTCACCCACGTCCTGATCCACGAGATCGGGCACCATTTCGGCCTTTCGGACGAGGACATGGAAGAAATCGAGGCGAGCATCGACTAGGCTTTCCAGCCCCGGCGCGCTCGGCTATCAGGCTACGAGGAGAAGAAAGATGGACAAGTTCACCACGCTGACCGCCGTGGCGGCGCCGATGCCGATCGTCAACGTCGACACCGACATGATCATTCCGAAGCAGTTCCTGAAGACGATCAAGCGGACGGGCCTCGGCAAGTCGCTCTTTTTCGAGATGCGCTACAACGAGGACGGCTCGGAGAACCCGGATTTCGTGCTGAACAAGCCGGCCTACCGGAAGGCGCAGATCCTCGTCGCCGGCGACAATTTCGGCTGCGGCTCCTCGCGTGAGCACGCGCCCTGGGCGCTCAAGGATTTCGGCATCCGCTGCGTGATCTCGACCGGCTTCGCCGACATCTTCTACAACAACTGCTTCCAGAACGGCATCCTGCCGGTCGTGGTCTCGCCCGAGGACCTCGACAAGCTGATGGACGACGCCTCACGCGGCGCGAACGCGACGCTGACGATCGATCTGGAGGCACAGGAGGTCCGCGGCCCGGACGGCGGCTCGATCGCGTTCGACATCGACCCGTTCCGCAAGCACTGCCTCCTGAACGGGCTCGACGACATCGGCCTGACGCTCGAGAAGAACTCGGCGATCGCGGGGTTCGAGAACAGGCTGGAAGCGGAGCGCCCCTGGGTCTGACCCGGTCCGGTCGATTCAGGCGGGGTCCCGTGCGCGACTGGGAGGACGAGGATGGACGCCGAAGCGCTGAGAGCCCTGCAGGCTCCGCTCAAGGACCGCTATCGCAGCGAGCCTGATGCCGCGCTCGTCACGCTACGCGCCGAGGGAGCGCTCGACGACAGCACCATAGCGTGCCGCGTGGAGACGGGACGTGCGCTCGTCACCGCAGGGCTGCACCCGGCGACCGGGGGCTCGGGGTTCGAAGCCTGCTCGGGCGACATGCTGCTGGAAGCCCTCGTCGCCTGTGCCGGCGTCACCATGAAGGCGGTCGCGACAGCGATCGGGATCGAGCTGAAGGGCGGCAGGGTCCGTGCCGAAGGCGACCTCGACTTCCGCGGCACCCTCGCCGTCGACCGGGAGGCGCCCGTTGGCTTCCGCACCATCCGCCTGAGCTTCGAGGTCGATACCGACGCGCCCCCGGACAAGCTCGATCAGCTCCTGAAGCTCACCGAACGCTATTGCGTCGTGCTCCAGACGATCCGGACGACACCGGACCTGCAGGTCGGGATGGCCCGGGCATAGCGCGGACGATCCGCCCGAGACCGGTTGCAGAGCGTTCCGGCTGCCGCTAGCAAGGGCCACTTTTCTCCTCAGGCGGATCGAACAACGATGACCTACAAGCTCCTTCTCCTGCCCGGCGACGGAATCGGCCCGGAAATCATGAACGAGGTGAAGGAGATCCTCGCCTTCATCAATGAGGCCGGGCTGGCTTCGTTCGAGACGGAGGAGGACCTGGTCGGTGGCGCCGCCTACGACGCGTACGGCGTCGCGATGACGGAAGACGCCATGGCGAGGGCGCAGAGCGCGGACGCCGTTCTCTTCGGCGCGGTCGGCGGCCCGAAATGGGACGGCGTGCCGTACGACGTGCGGCCGGAAGCCGGGCTCCTGCGCCTGCGCAAGGAACTCGACCTGTTCGCCAACCTCCGCCCGGCGATCTGCTACCCAGCACTCGCCGATTCCTCGTCGCTGAAGCGTGAGGTCGTCGAAGGCCTCGACATCCTGATCCTGCGCGAGCTGACGGGCGGCACCTATTTCGGCGAGCCGAAGGAGATCATCGATCTCGGGAACGGCCAGAAGCGCGGCATCGACACGCAGGTCTACGACACCTACGAGATCGAGCGGATCGGTCGCGTCGCCTTCGAGCTCGCCCGCACGCGAGGCAACAAGGTCACGTCCATGGAAAAGCGGAACGTGATGAAGTCCGGCGTGCTCTGGAACGAGGTGATGACCGATCTTCACCGCCGGGAATACCAGGACGTCCAGCTCGAGCACATGCTCGCCGATGCGGGCGCCATGCAGCTCGTCCGCTGGCCAAAGCAATTCGACGTGATCGTGACGGACAACCTCTTCGGCGACATCCTGTCCGACGTGGCGGCGATGCTCACCGGCTCGCTCGGCATGCTGCCCTCCGCATCGCTCGGCGCGCCCGACCCGATCAGCAAGAAGCGGAAGGCGCTCTTCGAGCCGGTCCACGGCACGGCGCCGGACATCGCCGGCAAGGGGATCGCAAACCCGATCGCCATGATCGCCTCGCTGGCGATGTGCCTGCGCTATTCGTTCGGGCTCGTGGAGCTTGCCGACAGGCTGGAGGCGGCGATCGCGAGTGCGCTCGACGGCGGGCTGAGGACCGGCGACATCATGTCGCCGGGCATGACGCAGGTCGGCACGAACGGCATGGGCGCGGCGATCCTGACGGAATTCCAGCGCCTCAGCGCGTGACCCGAGGCCGGCGGCGGCGACAGGTTCTCCGCTGTCGGCGCCCCCGCTGGGGCTTCGGCGGGCACTCCCTTGTCCGGCCCCTGCCCGGTGCTCAATGCGTAAACTGGATGCTCCGGATCACCTTTTCGTGTGCGTTCAACCCTTTAGAAGGGCTGATCGGCCTTTCGACTGTCCGCGACCGTGTCTTTTCTGCAATAGGCAGGGCGGGCCATTCGCGACATAGTGCCGGCTTCGGAGGTCGGGGGGCCTGGCCGGAAAGGAACCTTTACATGAAGTCCACAGCTCTTTCGTTGTTGGTGGTCGGTGGGCTGGTGAGCACCAGCGCCATGGCCGCCGATCTGCCCATCGCCATGGAACCGATGGCGCCTGCGCCGATCGAATCCGTCGCGCTCTTCACCTGGTCCGGCTTCTATGTCGGCGCGAACGTCGGCTACGGCTGGGGCCGTGACGACCTCGTCGGGATCGGCACCCGCCCGCAGCCGGGCGCCTACGGGAACATCGGCACGATGGACCCGCAGGGCTGGCTCGGCGGCGTGCAGGCCGGCTTCAACTGGCAGATGGACCAGTTCGTGGTCGGCATCGAGGGCGACGTCCAGTGGACCGGCATCGACGACCGCATCGGCTCGCGCAACACAAACGGCGGCCCGTCGGGCTTCGCAACCGCTTCGTCCAGCACGGACATCGACTGGTACGGCACCGTTCGCGCCCGCGCGGGCGTGGCGATCGATCGGGTCCTGCTGTACGGCACCGGCGGTCTCGCCTTCGGCAACGTGGACTACCGCGTGAACGTCACCGCCCCGGCGGCTCAGACCATTCGCAGCAGCGACACCGAGTGGGGCTACGCGCTCGGCGCGGGTGCCGAGTTCGCCTTCAACGAGAACCTGTCCGCCAAGGCGGAATACATGTTCGTCGACCTCGGCGTGGACGAGACCCTGCGGAGCGCGAATTTCAGCACCGTTCCGACCTCGCAGCTGCACACGGTCCGCGTCGGCCTGAACTACCGCTTCTCCGGCTTCTGAGAACGGAACCCATTGCAAGCGAAGCCGCCGGCCTCAGGGCCGGCGGCTTTTTTTGTCCGGCACGCGAAACGGGATCACCGCTCGGTGGCGGCAAGGGAGCGCTTAAAGCGTCCTTCCGGTGTGGGCGCCAGCAGCCTGCGTCGCGCGAAGACGGCTGCAGCTGCCTGCGGGAGCATCGATCGCTCAACGGCTGCGTGGCGCCCTCGTTCTGCAGGCCCCGCTGAACCGTCGGAGGCGGCAGCTCGCACGTAGAGCTTGCTCCGGTTTTTCCCAAAACAACTTTTCCCCCCAAACATGTCGCGTGCAATCGCTGCGGGTATAGTTTGAGAACAGACGCACCTCGGGGCTGCATCTGCGGTCATCGGCGCGATTTTATTTTCGTTTACTTGTAGCGTTTTATATAAAGCGGAGTAAGAGTCTTCTCCGGGACAGGGTCGAGGCGACTCGGATGGAGGGGCTGATGAAGGTGGCGGCAGGTTCGGCGCTGTTGGTGGCGGCGCTGGCAAGTTCCGGCGTGATGGCCGCAGATCTTCCGATCCAACCGATCGCGCCCGCGGTGGCGCCGATCACCTCCGTGCCGCTCTTCACTTGGTCCGGCGGCTATCTCGGCGTCAGCGTGGGTTACGGCTGGGGCATCGACGACCGCGTCGGAATCGGGACACCGCCGGTTCGGGCACTGTTCGGCAACATCGGCACCTTCAGCCCGAACGGCTGGCTGGGCGGCTTGCAGGCCGGCTACAACCTTCAGCTCGGCCAGTTCGTCGTCGGCGCCGAAGGCGATTTCCAGTGGACCGGCATAGACGACAGGCTGCCGACGAGAGTGTCTTCGGGCGCCGTGGCCGTGACCGGATTCGCAAGCACCGATCTCGACTGGTATGCGACGCTCCGCGCCCGCGCCGGCATCACGTTCGACCGTTTCCTGGTCTATGGCACCGCCGGCGTGGCTTTGGCGATGGTCGATTACCGCACCACTGTCACGGTTCCGGCGCCAACAGAGGTGATGCGGAACAACGACGCCAAGTGGGGCTACGTACTGGGCGGAGGTGTAGAATATGCCTTCAATGAAAACCTGTCGATGAAGGGCGAGTACCAGTACATCGACATCAGCATCGACCCGCTGCGCAGCGCTACTTATGTCACCGTCCCGACGCCGGGCTACCACACGGTGCGTGTCGGGTTGAACTACCGTTTCTCGGGGCTCTGAGGCGCCGGCGGATCGCAAGCGTACCAGCCGCCCTGCCCGATCCGGAAACCGGAGCTCAATCCAGGAAGGCGATCCATCGCCCCGCGACGAGGGCGAGCAGCCAGCATGCGAGCGAAACCGCAGCCCCGAGGCGGATGCGGCCCGACACGGGCTCGCCCCTCTCCATCAACCGCCAGTCCGACGTCCGTCGGAGGGCGAGGGCGTTGGCGGTCCCGAGGAGCACGAGAGCGACCTTGGCGAGGAATGCGGGATTGGCTGCGTAATCCTGCGGCTTGACCGTGAAGAGCAGGAGTCCGGTGACCGCCGCGAGGCCGAGGCCGAGAGCCGCCCAGCCCGTGAGATAGCGGACGAGATCGGGCAGCGGGAAGCGTTTGAAGCAGCCGAGCAGGCGGAGATCGGCAGGCACGGCCGCACCGACCAGAAGCGCGATCCCGAGCAGATGCGCCGCATTGACGAAGGGATACACGTAGAGCGATCGGCGGAGCCACCCGGCGATCGGCCAGGCGGCAATCCAGGCGAGCCAATCCACCGGCACCGCCGGTCGTCAGAGCTCGTGCACGCGATCCGGATAGACGTCGTAGGTCTTGCCGCGCACCTCCACGCGGATGGCCTTCATGTGCCGGTCGCCGGGGTTGCTGGAGCGGTGGCCCCGCACCACCACCGCGTCGCCCACCGCAGCCGCCTCTTCGTCGAACCCGGCGCGCCGCGTGCGGATCGGCGGCGCGAGGTCGACCTCCCACACCCCGTCGGCAGCGCGCACCTTCAGCATCGCGTGCGGATTGCCCAGGAAGATCTCCTCGATCGTGCCCTCGAGCACGAAGACGGCGCCTTCCGTCCAGCCCCAGCCGTGATGCGCCAAGGCGGCGGCAGGCGCCAGCACGGTTGCGATGATCGGGACGAGCAGGTCGCGCCGGGTCAGCATCGGGCGGTCTCCGTTTGCAATGTCCCGGCTCATGTAGAGCAGGACGGGCACGCTTCGAAGCACGGCTTCGTGAGGCCGTGCGGCCGCGGCGGCGCGGTCGCGTTGACATCCGGCCCTTTCCGTATAGATAGCAGGCAGTTCGAGGATCGACCAATGGACCTGCGCACGCGCACGACCGCCGATCCGGCTGCGCTCGCTGTCGGCCCCTCGACGCATCCCACGAAAACGGCCACGCGCTAGCCATCCCTTCCGCCCTCAACTCTCCCGCGGGGTCTCGAAGGGAGAGACGATCCGCATCGGCCGCCTGAAGCTGCCGTCGGACAGGAGCCGGGAGAGGGACGAGAAGGAGTAGACCGATGGGTCTCAAGATTGCTGTCATCGGCGCAACCGGCAATGTCGGCCGCGAGATGCTCGACATCCTCGACGAGCGCGGCTTCCCCGCCGACGAGGTGGTCGCCCTCGCCTCGCGGCGCAGCCAGGGCACCGAAGTGTCCTTCGGGAATCGGACGCTGAAGGTGCAGACGCTCGAGCACCACGATTTCAAGAGCACCGACATCGCGCTGATGTCGGCGGGCGGCTCGGTGTCAAAGGAATGGTCGCCGAGGATCGCCGCGCAGGGCTGCGTCGTGATCGATAATTCCTCGGCCTGGCGCTACGATTCCGACGTGCCGCTCGTCGTGCCCGAAGTGAACGCCGACGCAGTCGAGGGCTTCCGCCGCAAGAACATCATCGCCAACCCGAACTGCTCGACCGCGCAGCTCGTGGTGGCGCTGAAGCCGCTCCATGACCGCGCCCGCATCAGGCGCGTGGTGGTGGCGACCTACCAGTCCGTATCCGGTGCCGGCAAGGACGCCATGGACGAGCTCTTCAACCAGACGCGCGCGGTCTTCGTCGCCGACCCGGTCGAGGCGAAGAAGTTCACCAAGCGGATCGCCTTCAACGTCATCCCGCACATCGACGTCTTCATGGAGGACGGCTACACGAAGGAAGAGTGGAAGATGGTGGCGGAGACGAAGAAGATCCTCGACCCGAAGATCAAGCTGACGGCGACCTGCGTGCGCGTGCCGGTCTTCATCGGCCACTCGGAGGCGGTCAACATCGAGTTCGAGGGGCCGATCAGCGCCGAGGAGGCGCGCGACATCCTGCGCGAGGCGCCGGGCTGCCTGGTCGTCGACAAGCACGAGGACGGCGGCTACGTGACCCCCTTCGAATGCGCCGGCGAGGACGCGACCTACATCTCGCGCATCCGCGAGGACATCACCGTCGAGAACGGCCTTTCGCTGTGGGTGGTCTCCGACAATCTGCGCAAGGGCGCCGCGCTCAACGCCATCCAGATCGCGGAGCTGCTGGTCAATCGCGGCCTCGTCGCGAGCCGCAAGGCGGCCTGACAGGGCGCGTCGCGGCCGCGGCCGGAACGAAGAAGGGCGGCGCCGCGGCGCCGCCCTTTCGCATTCTCCGATGCCGTGTGCCGCTCAGGCCTGCGCTTCGGCGGCGGCTTCCTTGGCGGCCTTCTTCGCGGCGGCTTCCTCGGCCTTGGCCGTGGCAGCGATCTCGCGGGCTTCCTCGTTCAGCCGCTTGGCGCGCGCATTCGTCGCCTCGACGATGCGGGCCGACTTGCCCATGCGGCCGCGCAGGTAATAGAGCTTCGCGCGCCGCACCTTGCCGCGCCGGACGACCTCGATCTTCTCCACGATCGGCGAGAAGACCGGGAAGACGCGCTCGACGCCCTCGCCGTAGGAGATCTTCCGCACCGTGAAGCTCTCGTTGATGCCGCCGCCCTTGCGCGCGATGCAGACGCCCTCATAGGCCTGCAGGCGCGTGCGGGTGCCTTCCGTCACGCGGACGTGGACGCGGACGGTGTCGCCCGGCTCGAACGGGGGTACGTCGCGCTTGGCGGCAACGGCGGCCATCTCCGCCTGCTCGATCTGCTGGATCACGTTCATCGCTCAAATACCTCGTCTCGTCGCGCCCATTCGTGCTCGCCGCCGGGGCGCGGCATGATCTCTATCCACATCGATCGGGATTCCGCGGCTCCTATACACCGCTGCGGCCGCGCTGTCGATGCATGGTGCTGCGTAATATGGGCGCGGAATCCGCATTCCCAACCCGCGCTCACCCCTCATTTCCCGCCAGCAGGTCCGGGCGGCGCGCACGCGTGATCCGCTCCGCCTCGGCACGCCGCCAGGCGGCGATCCGCCCGTGATGGCCGGAGAGGAGCACGTCGGGAATCGCGCGGCCCTCCCAGACGGACGGCCGCGTATAATGCGGGTATTCCAGCATGCCCGCCTCGAAGCTCTCCTCCTCGCCGGAGGCCTCCGCCCCCATGACGCCGGGCAGCAGGCGAACGCAGGCGTCGAGGAGAACCATGGCGGCCAACTCGCCGCCAGAGAGCACGTAATCCCCGATCGAGACCTCCTCCAAGGAGCGGCCCTCGATCACGCGTTCGTCCACACCCTCGAAGCGGCCGCACACGATCAGCGCTCCATCGCCGGCCGCGAGGTCGCGGATGCGGGCCTGCATCAGCGGCGCGCCGCGCGGGCTCATGAGGAGCCGCGGCCGGGGATCGCCGGGGGAGAGCGCGGCGTCGATGGCGGCGGCAAGCACGTCGGCGCGCAGCACCATGCCGGCGCCCCCGCCGGCGGGCGTGTCGTCGACGGCGCGGTGGGCGCCGATGCCGTGGTCGCGGATGTTCCGCGCCTCCAGCGACCAGAGCCCCGCAGCGAGCGCCTTGCCCGAAAGGCTGACGCCGAGCGGGCCCGGGAACATTTCCGGATAGAGGGTCAGGACGGTCGCGCGGAAGGCCATCGCCGCGCCCTAGATCGGCTCGCCGGGCGCCGCCTCGTAGATGCTGAGGCTGCGCCCCCTCGCGCCCACCTCGACGAGCTTCAGCCGCCACGGCCCCATGTGCGGCTGGCGGAAATGCGCCTCGAGTTCGGTCCGGCTCTCCCATTCCTCGAAGATGCGCACGAGCCCGCGGTCTTCCACGTCGAAAGCGTAGGAATAGGTGATGCAGCCCGGCTCCCGCCGCGTCGCGGCGATGACGTCGTGCATGGCGGGCATGAGATCGTAGATCCGGTCGTCGGGAACGCGGATCGAGCCGGCGACGATGATCATGGCGTCACTCCGCAATCCGGCCGGCGGCGACTACGCATCATCGTCCGGTCCCGGACGTGCTTCCGTCTCCGGCGGCGGAACGACGACCACGCGCCCGGCCGCGAAGTCGACCACCGGCACCGCGTCCTTCGTGAAGGGCACGAGCCGCGAACCGCCCGCCTCCAGCGCGACATCGAGGAGGTCGCCCGCCCCGAAGTCGTGGACGGCGGTGATCCGCCCGAGCGGCTCGCCCTCCGCCGTGACCGCTTCGAGGCCGATGAGATCGGCGTGGTAGAATTCGTCCTCGTCGGCAGGCGGCGGCAGGGCCTCGCGTGCGACATAGAGATCGGTGCCGTTCAGTGCTTCCGCATCGTCGCGGAGCTCTATGCCGGCGAACTTCACGACCAGCATGTCTTTGGCCGGCCTGAGCCGCTCCACGACGAAGCGGCGGCCGTCCTCGCTCCAGAGCGGGCCGTAATCGCCGAGCGCGGCCGGGTCGCCGGTGAAGCTCTTCACCCGGACCTCGCCGCGCACGCCGTGCGGCCCGCCGATGCGGGCCATGAGCACCTTGTCGGACACCGGAGCCACCGAAGGCCCGGCCTACTCGGTGATGCCGCCTTCGCCGTCGACGCTCGCCGCCGCCGCTTCCGCCTTCTGGCGACGGGCCTCGGCGCGCTCCTTGGCCTTGGCGCCGGGCTCGGCCTTGTTCGGATTGTTGCGCGCCGGGCGCTTGGCCACGCCGGCGGCGTCGAGGAAGCGGAGCACGCGGTCGGTCGGCTGCGCCCCCTTGCCGAGCCATTCCTGGATACGCTCCAGATCCATCACCACGCGCTCGGCATGGTCCTTCGGCAGGAGCGGGTTGTAGGTGCCGAGCTTCTCGATGAACCGGCCGTCGCGCGGGGCGCGCTCGTCCGCCGCCACGATGCGGTAGAACGGCCGCTTCTTCGAGCCGCCGCGCGCCAGTCTGATCTTCACTGCCATTGTTCAGTCCTTCCAGTTCGTCTGTGTTCGAGTGTCTTGGAATTGATGCCCCGCCCGGCCGCCGAGGAAGCCGGCACGGCCGCGGGCGGAGCCATGTCCCTGCGCTACTTCTTCTTTCCCTTGCCGAAGCCGGGAAGGCCGCCACCGCCGCCGAGGCCGGGCAGCCCGCCGAGCCCGCCGGCGATGGAATTCAGGTTGCCGAACCCGCCCGGCAGCCCGCCGCCGCCGAGACCGCCGAGCCCGCCCTTCTGGACCTGCTCCAGCATGGCCGGATCGACCTGCGGCTGACCGCCGCCGAAGAGTGCGCCGAGGCCGCCCTTCTGCTTGCCGAACTTCTTCATGAGGTCGGCCATCTGGCGGTGCATCTTGAGGAGCTTGTTGACGTCCTGCACGTCGGTGCCGGAGCCCGTCGCCACGCGCTTCTTGCGGCTCGCGTTCATCAGCGCCGGCTTTCGCCGCTCGCTCCGCGTCATGGAGGAGATGATGGCGATCTGGCGCTTGATGAGCCGGTCGTCGAGGCCGGCGCCCTCGAGCTGCTTCTTCATCTTGCCGATGCCCGGCATCATGCCGAGGATGCCCGACATGCCGCCGATCTTCTGCATCTGGCGGAACTGCTCGGCGAGGTCGTCGAGGTCGAACTCGCCCTTCTTGAGCTTGGCCGCCTGCTGCTTCGCCTTCTCGGCGTCGATGTTCTCGGCCGCCTTCTCGACGAGGGAGACGATGTCGCCCATGCCGAGGATGCGGTCGGCGATCCGCGCCGGATGGAAGTCCTCGAGCGCGTCCATGCGCTCGCCAACGCCGATGAGCTTGATCGGCTTGCCGGTGACGGCGCGCATGGAGAGCGCCGCGCCGCCGCGGCCGTCGCCGTCGACGCGGGTGAGCACGATGCCGGTGACGCCGACGCGGGCATCGAAGGAGCGCGCGACGTTGACGGCGTCCTGGCCGGTCAGCGCGTCGGCGACGAGCAGGATCTCGTGCGGCCCGGTCGCCGCCTTGATCTCCTGCATCTCGATCATCAGCGGCTCGTCGACATGGGTCCGGCCGGCGGTGTCGAGCATCACGACGTCATAGCCGCCGAGGCGGGCCGCGTTCATGGCGCGACGCGCGATCTCGACCGGCGTCTGGCCGGCGACGATCGGGAGCGTCGCCACGCCGACCTGCTCGCCGAGCACGCGCAGCTGCTCCTGAGCGGCCGGGCGGCGCGTGTCGAGCGAGGCCATGAGCACCTTCTTGCGCTGGCGCTCGGTCAATCGCCTGGCGATCTTGGCGGTCGTCGTCGTCTTGCCGGAGCCCTGCAGGCCGACCATCATGACCGGGACCGGCGACGCGGCGGCGAGGTCGATCGCCTCGCCTTCCGAGCCCAGCATCTCCACGAGCTGGTCGTGGACGATCTTCACGACCATCTGGCCCGGCTTCACGGAGCGGATGACCTCGGCACCGACGGCGCGCGTGCGCACCTTGTCGGTGAAGGATTTCACGACGTCGAGCGCGACGTCGGCCTCGAGCAGCGCGCGCCGGATCTCGCGCAGCGCCTCGCTGACGTCGGCCTCCGACAGCGCGCCACGCCCGGTGATCTTGTCGAAGATGCCGCTCAGGCGGTCTGAAAGGGACTCGAACACGCGAACCTCAAAGCGTTAGCGCACCCGCGGGCGAAGATCGCTGGCGGGTGTTGACCTCCGGCATCGCGGCGCCGGTCGGCGGGTCGTTTCACGGACCTACGGAATTTCGGGTCGAGGCCTTACCGGAACAAGGGGCAGGCGTCAAGGAAAGCGGGTTCAGCCGCCCTGCCCTCCGCCGTTCCCGCTACCGCGCCGCCGCTCCGCGCGACCGCTGAGGAAGCCGAGGGCGGCCATGAGCGGCACGCCGATGGCGAGGCGCTTCATCGAGACCGGCTCGGAGCGGGCGCGGCGGCCGGCCGGCGGCGCACGGCCGTCGCCCGCCGACCCGTCGGCGCCGTTCGGGCGGCCGACGGCCATGCCCTCGCCCTCGCTGCCGTCCTCCGGCCGGTCGGGCCGCGCGGAGAAAGCGTGGCCCTTGCCGGGCTCCGGATCGTTTGCGGTCTTGCCGACGGTGTCGGCCATCACGGCGCCGCGCGCGCCGATCGGCCGCTCCGGCCCGGTCGTGGTGTCGTGGACGGTCTGGTGCTCCATCTCGGAATTGAGCTCGGCGCCCGCGATCAGGATGAAGCAGGAGATCCAGGTCCACATCATGAAGCCGATGACGGCGCCGAGCGAGCCGTAGGTCGCGCCGTAATCGGCGAAATTCGAGAGGTACCAGGAGAACAGGATCGAGGCGACGATCCACACCACGGTGGCGAGCCCGCTGCCCCAGGTGACCCAGCGCCATTCGGCGCGCTCGCGGCTCGGCCCGAAGCGGTAGAGCACGGCGATAGCGAAAGCGGCGACGAGGAAGAGCACCGGCCAGCGCAGCACCGAGATCAGGATCTCGGTCATGCCGCCGAGACCGAGGAGCGCGATCGCGGCCGGGACGATGCCGACGGCGGTAATGAAGAGGATGCCGACGAAGATCGCGCCGAGGGTGATGCCGAGCGTGATGAGGTTCAGCTTGATGAAGCCGCGCTTCTCGGTCTCGTCATAGGCGATGTTCATCGCCTCGAAGAGCGTCTTGATGCCGTTGTTGGCGCTCCAGAGCGCAAGCAGGAGGCCGAAGACGAAGCCGAAGGAAAGGGCAGAGGTGTCCTGGGAGGCGAGGCGCTCGAGCTGGCTCTCGATGAGCTCGACGCCGCCGGACGGCAGCACGCCGCCGAGGAAGGCGACGTGGTCGGCGATGGTGACCGGGTCGGCGACGAAGCCGTAGATCGAGACGAAGGCCGCGAGCGCGGGAAAGAGCGCGAGGAGCAGGTAGAAGGTGGTCCCCGCCGCGATGATCGAGACGCGGTCGGAGACGATCTCGTCCTTGACGCGCCAGATGATGTCCTTCCATCCCTTGGCGGGGATCTCCGTGGGGCGCCGGGCGTCGCGCCCGCGGTCGGATTCGGTTCTCACGAGATGCTCCATCCGCGGGTTCATGGGGACTGCCTGCCTCGGGACCGCCACATTGCGGCACGGCGGAAACCGGCCGGATGCCGCGAAAGTTCCCGTTCCTTTCCAGCCGGTTGAGCACGGTCGCGTGCCGTTCTGGAAAGCGGCCGCCGTTTCGGCCATATACGGGGCACGGAAAGAGCCATGCCCGCTATGATCCCCTTCCTGAAGATGAACGGCCTCGGCAACGACTTCATGGTCGTCGACGCGCGGGGCGGACGCGTGCGCCCGGCGCCGGAGGTAATCGCCCGCCTCGCCGACCGGCGCACGGGCGTCGGCTTCGACCAGTTCATCACGCTGGAGGCGACGCGTTCCGGCGCCGACGCCTTCATGCGCATCGACAATGCCGACGGCGGCGAGGTGGCGGCCTGCGGCAATGCCAGCCGCTGCGTCGGGCGCCTGCTGATGGACGAGACCGGCCTGGCCTCGGCAACGATCGAGACGCGGGCCGGCGTGCTCAATGCCCGGCGCGCGCCGGGTGGGCTGATTGCTGTCGACATGGGCGTGCCGCGCTTCGATTGGCAGGACATCCCGCTCTCGGAGCCCTTCGCCGACACACGGGCGATCGAGCTGCAGGTCGGCCCGATCGACAGCCCGATCCTGCATTCTCCCTCGGTCGCCAGCATGGGCAACCCGCACGCGATCTTCTGGGTGGAGGACGTGTCCGCCTACGATCTTGAACGTTTCGGGCCCTTGCTCGAGCACCACCCGCTGTTTCCGGAGCGGGCCAACATCTCGCTCGCCGCCGTCCCGGCGCCGGACGCGATCACGCTGCGCACCTGGGAGCGCGGCGTCGGGCTCACCCGCGCCTGCGGAACCGCGGCCTGCGCCGCGCTCGTCTCGGCGGCGCGCACCGGGCGGACCGGACGCAGCGCGACGGTGACCCTGCCCGGCGGCGACCTCTCAATCGAATGGGCAGACGACGACCACGTCTGGATGACGGGTCCGGTCGAGACGGAATATGCCGGCCATTTCGATCCGGAGACGGGGGCGTTCGAACGCGACGCGCCGGCGGTCAGGACGGCCGGATGAGCGTCGAAATCATCACCTTCGGCTGTCGCCTCAACGCCTATGAATCCGAGGTGATGCGGAGCCGCGCCGCGGAAGCCGGCGTGGACGACGCCGTGCTCGTCAACACCTGCGCGGTGACCGCCGAGGCCGTGCGCCAGGCGCGCCAGTCGATCCGCCGCGCGCACCGCGACAATCCCGGTCGCCGCATCATCGTGACCGGCTGCGCGGCGCAGACCGAGCCGGCGACCTTCGCCGAAATGCCGGAGGTCGACCTCGTGCTCGGCAACGAGGATAAGCTGCGGGCCGAAAGCTACCATGCGCTGCCCGATTTCGGGCTCGCGGCCGAGGAAAAGGTACGCGTCAACGACATCATGGCGGTGCGCGAGACCGCGCCGCATCTCGTCGACGGGCTGGAAGGCCGCGCCCGCGCCTTCGTGCAGGTCCAGAACGGCTGCGACCACCGCTGCACCTTCTGCATCATCCCGTACGGCCGAGGCAATTCGCGCTCGGTGCCGGCCGGCGCGGTGGTCGAGCAGGCCCGGCGCCTCGTCGGGCGCGGCTATGCCGAGATCGTGCTCACCGGCGTCGACATCACGTCCTGGGGGGCCGACCTGCCCGGTAGCCCGCGGCTCGGCACGCTGGTGCGCGCCATCCTCCGACACGTGCCGGACCTGCCGCGGCTGCGGCTCTCCTCCATCGATTCGATCGAGGCGGACGCGGCGCTCATGCGCGCGCTCGCCGAGGAGGAGCGGCTGATGCCGCATCTCCATCTGTCGCTCCAGGCGGGCGACGACCTGATCCTGAAGCGCATGAAGCGCCGCCACCTGCGCGCCGACGCGATCCGGTTCTGCGACGAGGTACGGCGGCTCCGTCCGGACGTCGTCTTCGGCGCCGACCTCATTGCCGGCTTCCCGACCGAGACGGAGGCGATGTTCGAGAACAGCCTCGCACTGGTGGAGGAATGCGGCCTCGCCTTCCTCCACGTCTTCCCGTTCTCGCCGCGCCAGGGCACGCCGGCCGCGCGCATGCCGCAGGTGGCGAAGCCGGTCGTCCGCGAGCGCGCGAAGCGGCTGCGCGAGGCGGGCGACCGCGCGCTCGCCCGCCGGCTGGCCGCGGAAGTGGGCATGATCCGGAGCGTGCTCGCCGAGCGCCCCGATTTCGGCCGCAGCGAACATTTCGCGCCCGTTCGGCTCGCCGGAGCGACGCCCGGCACCGTCATTCCGGTCAGGATCGCTGCGATGAACGGGGCCGAACTGGCCGGCGAGCGGCTGATGGAGGCCGCGTGATGGCCGAGACCAAGAAGAAGGGCTTCTTCGCCCGGCTGTTCGAGACCGACCTGCCCGAGGAGCTGAAGGAGCGTGTCGCCGCTGCGGAAGCGGCGGAAGAGGAGCGCGCGCCGACCGCTGCGGAGGCGACGCCGGAGGCGGAGCCGGCGCTCGCCGCGCCGGACCGCGCCGAACCTCTTCCCGAACGTACAGCCGTGCTCGAGCAATTGCCGACGGAGGCCGTCGTCACCCCGCCGCCCTTCGTGGAGGCAGCGCCGGAGCCGCAGGCCGCCGTGACGGAGCGGGCGGGCTGGTTCCAGCGCCTGCGGTCGGGGCTGTCCAAGTCGTCGCAGTCGCTGACGTCCGGCATCACCGGCGTCTTCACGAAGCGGCGGCTCGACGAGGAGACGCTGGAGGAGTTCGAGGACATCCTGATCCAGGCCGATCTCGGCGTCCCGACCGCCACGAAGATCACCGAGGCGCTCCGCCGCGACCGCTTCGACCGCCAGGTGACGGACGCCGAGGTGCGGAGGGTGCTGGCCGACGAGGTGGCCAGGGTGCTCGCGCCCGTCGCCAAGCCGCTCGCGCTCGAGCCCGGCCGCAAGCCGTTCGTGATCCTGATGGTCGGCGTCAACGGCTCCGGCAAGACGACGACGATCGGCAAGCTCGCCGCCAAGTACCGCGCCGCCGGGCATGCGGTCATGCTGGCCGCCGGCGACACGTTCCGCGCGGCGGCGATCGAGCAACTCAAGATCTGGGGCGAGCGGACGGGAAGCCCGGTGATCGCCCGGGAGACCGGCTCCGACGCCGCGGGCCTCGCCTTCGACGCCATGGTCGAGGCGAAGAAGGCCGGCGAGGACGTGCTCATCATCGACACGGCCGGCCGGCTCCAGAACAAGGCGGAATTGATGGGCGAGCTCGCCAAGGTGATCCGCGTGATCCGCAAGCACGACGAGAGCGCGCCGCATGCGGTGCTGCTCACGCTCGACGCGACCACGGGCCAGAACGCGATGTCTCAGGTGGAAGTGTTCGGCCGGGAAGCCGGCGTGACCGGCCTTGTCATGACCAAGCTCGACGGCACGGCGCGCGGCGGCATCCTGGTCGCGATCGCGGCGAAGCACGGGCTGCCGGTCCATTTCGTGGGCGTCGGCGAGCAGGTCGACGACCTCCAGCCGTTCTCCGCCGACGATTTCGCCAGGGCGATCGCGGGGCTCGACGCATGAACGCCTTCGAGAAAGGCCCGAACGAGCCGGGCAAACCCGAAATCAACCCGTTCCTGAAGCTCGCTTTGGAGCTCGGACCGCTCGTCATCTTCTTCTTCGTGAACGCGCGCTGGAACATCTATGCCGCCACCGGCACCTTCATGGTGGCGACGCTGATCGCGCTCAGCGTCTCGTGGTGGCTGACGCGGCGGCTCGCAATCATGCCGGTCGTGACGGGCGTGGTGGTGGTGGTCTTCGGCGGCCTGACGCTGTTCCTCCAGGACGACGTCTTCATCAAGATGAAGCCGACCATCGTGAACAGCCTGTTCGGCGCGATCCTGCTCGGCGGGCTCGCCTTCGGCCGGCCGCTGCTCGGCTACGTGCTCGATTCCGTGTTCCGGCTCGACGACGAGGGCTGGCGCAAGCTGACGATGCGCTGGGGCCTCTTCTTCTTCGCGCTCGCGGTCCTCAACGAGGTGATCTGGCGCAACTTCTCGACCGATTTCTGGGTTTCGTTCAAGGTCTTCGGCATCATGCCGCTCACCATCGCGTTCACGCTGAGCCAGATGCCGCTGATCAGCCGGCACGCTCTCGGAGAGCGCTCCTAGGCGCGCTGTTGCCGTGACGTTCGGCGGTCTGGCGGGCGCCGAGCAGGGCTTCCGTCGTGCCGCCGACACCCCCTTTCATGAACAGGGCCGGGACGGCGAGCGAGACCTTGCGCGCCGCCCTGCGGTCCGCACCCAGCCCTCGGGCGCGCTCCTCGACGTCGAGATGCACCGAGCCGAGACGGCTCCTGATGGCGACGACCTCGCTCCACAGCACCGTTGCTTCGCTGCCGCCCGTGCGGACGATCAGCTTGGTCTGATCGCCGACGACCACCGGCTCCGGGTTCAGGAGCAATCTGGCCGCGCGCCATGCGAGCCCGGCTGCGGTCGCCAGCAAGCCGCCGAGGAAGAGCAGGCGGAGAATGCTCGGCACGGTGGCGAACGCCGCCTCGATGGCGGCGGGAGCCGTCCAGAGCCGCACCGCGTCGGGGTTCCGGATGATCGCAAGCATGTCAAGGAACACGAACAGCGCGACCAGCAAGAGCAAGGCCAGGGCGGCGCCCAAGCGGGCGGCCGAGGCTTCCAGCACGATGTGGCCCCGCAGCCGGCTCCAGATCTGCTCGCGCCCTCGCTTGCCGAACACCGGCTCAGTCATGGCCATCGCGCCGATCCGCCGAATTGTACCGTTTCGTCATGGACTCCCATTTGGAGTCGCGGAGCGCCGCTTCCACGCGGGCGGGGCGCTATGGTTGACGATTGGTCAAGATGGCGCCGGCGCGGCGCCGAGTGCCCGCTCGAGCGAGGGCAGGAGATCCACGCGGAGCGCCTCGGGCGAGAGCGGGCCGATGAACTTGTGGACGATCACCCCGTCCTTGACGACGAAGGTCTCCGGAACGCCGTAGACGCCCCAGTCGATCGCCGCCCGACCCTCCCGGTCGGCCCCGATGAGAGCGAAGGGATCGCCGAGCGCGCCGAGGAACCGGCGAGCGTTCTCCGGCACGTCCTTGTAGTTGATGCCGACGACCTTGAACCGACCGTCCTGAGCGAGCTCCATCAGGAGCGGATGCTCGGCCCGGCACGGCGCGCACCAGGACGCCCAGATGTTCACCACGAAGACGCCGGAGGCGAGCATCTCGCCGCTGAGGCCCGGCCCCTCCGTGCCTTCGATCGCCGGGAGGACGAAATTCGGCACCGGCTTGTTGATGAGGGCCGAAGGGATGCGCGAGGCATCGCCCGCCCCGAGGCGGAAGAAGAAGAGGGCGGCGATCGCCAGGAAACCAAAGAGCGGCAGGAGCAGCCAGATGCGCCGCGAGCGGCGGTCCGACCTCTCGGCGGCCTGCGCGGTCGTGTCCGTGCGCGCCTCGCTCATGTGAGCCGGCCCGGCGCACCGCGATGCGCGCGCTCCGCCTCGAGCCGCGAGAGCCGCTTCTTCTGCACCCGATGATCGACCGTCACCCAGGCGACCAGAGCGAGGATCACCGCAGCGGCGACGGCATAGGCGCCGAGGACGTAGCCGAGATGCGTCATAGGCCACCCTGCATGGCGGTCGCGCCGCTTTCGACCGGACGCCTGTGGGCGGCGACGAGCTGCGCCGTGCGCAGGCGGCGCCTGAAGATCTCGGCCCGCATGGCGGTGAGATGCAGCGTCACGAACAGGAACGTGAAGCCGAGGGCCATCACGATCAGCGGCCAGAGCATGGTCGGGTGGATGGTCGGCCCGTCCATCCGGAAGACGCTCGCCGGCTGATGCAGCGTGTTCCACCAATCGACCGAGAACTTGATGATCGGGATGTTCACGAAGCCGACAAGGATCAGGACCGCGACGATCCGTCCCGCCCTTGCCGGCTCGTCGAAAGCGCGCCAGAGGGCGATCAGCCCGAGATACATGATGAAGAGCACGAGCACCGAGGTGAGCCGCGCGTCCCATACCCACCAGGTGCCCCAGGTCGGCTTGCCCCAGAGCGAGCCCGTGACGAGGGCCATGAAGGTGAAGGCCGCGCCGATCGGGGCGGCCGCCTTGGCCGAGACGTCGGCGAGCGGATGGCGCCAGACGAGCGTTCCGAGCGCCGACACCGCCATCAGGCTGTAGCAGAACATTGCGAGCCATGCGGCCGGCACATGGATGAACATGATCCGGACGCTGTCGCCCTGCTGGTAGTCGGCCGGCGCGACGAAGAAGGCGAGATAGAGCCCGATCGCGAGCGTCACCGCGCTCGCGCCGGCGAGCCAGGGCAGGATGCGCCCGGAAAGGCCGAGGAACCGCGTCGGGTTCGCAAGTTGCGTCAGGCTCCACATCGCGGCTTCAAATAGCGAGCGGTGCCCGGGCCCGCAATGCGGCGAAACCGGCGCACCTCATTCCAGCCCGAGCCGCAGCGCGAAGGCGGCGGTCGGCGGCGCGAGGACCAATGCCATGAGGGTACCGGCCGAAAGCAGAAGGAACGGCGCGGTGAACGGCTCCGGGTCGGAGATCGCGCCGTTCGTGGCGGTAACGCCGAAGATCAGGACGGGCACTGCGAGCGGCAGCACCAGCACTGCGATCATCGTGCCGCCACGCGGCAGCCCGGCGGTGAGTGCCGCGCCGACGGCGCCAATCAGGGTGAGCGCCGGCGAACCGACGAGGAGCGTGAGCGTGACGGCGGCCAGCGCGATCGGATCGACGTTGAGCAGAAGCCCGAGCACCGGCGCGGCGAGCACCAGCGGCAGGCCGGTGGCGAGCCAGTGGCCGAAGGCGCGGCCGAGCACGAACGTGACGAGCGGCTCCCCGGACACGATGAAGAGGTCGAGCGTGCCGTCCTCCCGGTCGGCCGCAAAGAGCCGCTCGAGGCCGAGGAGCGACGCAAGCAGAGCCCCGATCCAGAGGATCGCCGGCCCGATCCGACCGAGCAGGTTGAGATCGGGGCCGACGCCGAAGGGGATCACGGTGATGACGGCGAGGAAGAACACCAGCCCGATGATCGCGCCGCCGCCGGCGCGCAGGCTGAGGCGCAGCGTCTGGCCGAGGACGGACGGGAAGGAACCCATCACGCCGTTCCGAGCGTGAGCGTGCGCGTCACGCCCACCGGCAGGTCGAGATGCGTGGCCGCGATCACCGATCCGCCCAGACGCACATGCCCGGCGATCATCTCCCCGACCAGAGCCTCGCCCTGGCGATCGAGCGCGCTCGTCGGCTCGTCGAGCAGCCAGAGCGGGCGCGCGGCGAGCGCAAGGCGGGCGAGCCCGGCCCGGCGGCGCTGCCCGGCCGAGAGCACGCCGACGGGCAGATCGAGGGCGTGATCGACGCCGGTCAGGGCTGCCGCCGCGAAGATCGCCCCGTCGTCGCCCGAGCCGCCATAGACGGAGAGCCAGAAGGACAGGGTCTCCCGGAGCGTCAGCGCCGGCTTCAAGGCATCGAGATGCCCGAAATAGTGAAGCCGCCCGCCCTCCTCATCGCCGCCGGCGAATACCAGCCGGCCGGCGACCGGCTGGATCAGCCCGGCGACCATCCTGAGGAGGCTCGACTTCCCCGCCCCGTTCGGGCCGCGCAGCGCCAGGATCTCCCCGGGCCCGATTGCGAAGTCGATGCCGGTGAACACCCTCCGGCCGCCCCTTTCGCAGGAGAGGCCCTCCCCCAGCAGGGTCATGGCCGGGAGCGGCGGCGTCTGCGGGATCGATTTGGGCAAGAAGGTGGCTTCCGGGCCGGGGATGGTCTGGTTTCCGTTCACGAAATCCCCTATAAGCCGGGCAACCCGGCGATGGTAGGCGCTCCTCCACGCCGGGATCACCCGGAGATCTCGACCGCGCAACGGCGCCACGCCTGCCTCGACTGGCGGCCAGCGGGCGCGGCGGACCGTGCCTGAGGAGCCAAGCGTGACCAAATCGCTCGATACGTTCAATGCGCGCCGGACGCTCGACGTCGGCGGCAAAAGCTACGACTATTTCTCGCTGACGGAAGCGGAGAAGAACGGCCTGCCGGGGATATCCCGCCTGCCCTTCTCGCTCAAGGTGCTGCTGGAGAACCTCCTGCGTTACGAGGACGGCCGCACGGTGACGGCGGACGACATCCGCGCCGTCGCGGCGTGGCTCGACACGCGCTCCTCCGACCGTGAGATCGCCTACCGCCCGGCCCGCGTGCTCATGCAGGATTTCACCGGAGTGCCGGCGGTGGTCGACCTCGCCGCCATGCGCGACGCGACCACGAGCCTCGGCGGGGATCCGCGCCGCATCAACCCGCTCGTGCCGGTCGACCTCGTCATCGATCATTCCGTGATGGTCGACTATTTCGGCGGCGAGGACGCGTTCAGGAAGAACGTCGCCCTCGAATACGCCCGTAACGGCGAGCGCTACGTGTTCCTGCGCTGGGGCCAGGAGGCGTTCGACAATTTCCGCGTCGTGCCGCCGGGCACCGGCATCTGCCATCAGGTCAATCTCGAATATCTCTCGCAGACCGTCTGGACGCGCGACGTGCGCGAGGACGGCCGCACGGTCACCTACGCCTATCCGGACACGCTCGTCGGCACCGATTCCCACACCACCATGGTGAACGGGCTGTCCGTGCTCGGCTGGGGCGTCGGCGGCATCGAGGCGGAGGCCGCGATGCTCGGCCAGCCCATCTCGATGCTCATTCCGGAAGTGATCGGCTTCCGCCTCGTCGGGCGCCTGCCGGAAGGCACGACTGCGACCGACCTCGTTCTCACCGTCGTCCAGATGCTCCGCAAGAAGGGCGTCGTCGGCAAGTTCGTCGAGTTCTTCGGCCCGGGCCTCTCGCACCTGACGCTGGAGGACCAGGCGACGATCGGGAACATGGCGCCGGAATACGGCGCGACCTGCGGCTTCTTCCCGATCGACAACGACACGATCGCCTATCTGAAAGGCACCGGCCGGGATCCGCAGCGCGTGGCGCTCGTCGAGGCCTATGCCAAGGCACAGGGCATGTGGCGCGCCGACGACACGCCTGACCCCTATTTCACCGACACGCTCGAACTCGACCTCTCCACGGTCGTGCCGTCGCTCGCCGGGCCGAAGCGGCCGCAGGATCGTGTTGCGCTGTCCGACGCCGCGCCGGCTTTCACCAGGGCGGTTGCCGACATCCGAGGCGCCGAATCCGGCGCCCTGAAGACGGTGCCGGTCGAGGGCGCGAACTACGACCTGACCGACGGCCACGTGGTGATCGCCGCGATCACCTCCTGCACGAACACGTCCAATCCGAGCGTGCTGATCGGCGCGGGCCTGCTCGCCCGGAACGCGCATGCCAAAGGGCTGACCGTGAAGCCGTGGGTGAAGACCTCGCTCGCGCCGGGGTCGCAGGTCGTGACGGAATACCTCGAGAAGGCCGGGCTGCAGGACGACCTCGATGCGCTCGGCTTCAACCTCGTCGGCTATGGCTGCACGACCTGCATCGGCAATTCGGGGCCGCTGCCGGAGGCGATTTCCGACGCCATCAACGACAACGACCTGGTGGCCTGCGCGGTGCTGTCGGGCAACCGCAACTTCGAGGGCCGCGTCAATCCGGACGTGCGGGCCAACTACCTCGCGTCGCCCCCGCTCGTCGTCGCCTATGCCATCGCGGGCTCGCTCACGGTCGACCTCACGCGCGATCCGCTCGGCAAGGACCGGGACGGCAACGACGTCTACCTGAAGGACATCTGGCCGTCCTCTGCCGAGATTTCCGCGATCATGCGCCAGGTCATCAGCGAGGACCTCTTCAAGCGGCGCTACGGCGACGTCTTCAAGGGGGACGAGCATTGGCGCTCGATCGCCGTGGAAGGCGGCCTCACCTACAAGTGGTCGGATTCGTCCACCTACGTGCAGAACCCGCCCTATTTCGAGGGCATGACGGAGACGCCCGAGCCGATCACGGACATCCCGAACGCGCGCGTCCTGGCGCTTCTCCTCGACTCGATCACCACCGACCACATCTCGCCGGCCGGCTCGATCAAGCGCGACGGCCCGGCGGGCGACTACCTGATCTCGCACCAGGTCAGGCCGGTCGACTTCAACTCCTACGGCTCGCGTCGCGGCAATCACCAGGTGATGATGCGGGGCACGTTCGCCAACATCCGCATCCGAAACCAGATGCTGTCGGGCGTGGAGGGCGGCCTGACCGTCCACTATCCCTCCGGCGAGCGGATGCCGATCTACGAAGCGGCGATGAGGTATCAGGCGGAGAACGTGCCGCTCGTGATCTTCGCCGGCCGCGAGTACGGCACCGGCTCGTCGCGCGACTGGGCGGCGAAGGGCACCCGCCTCCTCGGCGTCCGCGCCGTGGTGGCGCAGTCCTTCGAGCGCATCCATCGCTCCAACCTCGTCGGGATGGGCGTGCTGCCGCTCGTCTTCCAGGAAGGCACCAGCTGGCAGTCGCTCGGCATGAAGGGCGACGAGATCGTCACGATCGAAGGCCTGACCGACGTCAGGCCGCGTCAGGTCATGGAGGCGAAGATCGTGTTCGGCGACGGCCGCACCGAGATCGTGCCGCTGACCGCCCGGATCGATACGCTGGACGAACTCGACTACTTCCGCCACGGCGGGATCCTGCACTACGTGCTCAGGAACCTCGTCAAGGAAGCGGCCTGACGGCAAGAAGGCTGCGCCCGCGCCGCGGGCGCAGCCGACCGGCCGGCCCGGTTTCACCCCTTCGTGACCGGGCCCGGCCGAACGTGACTGGAGCGGTCCGCATGCGGCGACTAGTCAGGATGCGATGATCACGGCAGGTCGTATCCTTCTGGCGGTCGGCCTCCTCGCCACGTCGTTCTCCGCGGCACTGGCGGGGCCGAAGGCCGTCGTCGAGCTCTTCACCAGCGAAGGGTGCTCGTCGTGCCCGCCGGCCGACGCCTTCCTGGCGGAGCTGGCGGATCGCGAGGACGTCCTGGCGATCGCCTATCACGTCGACTACTGGGACTATCTCGGCTGGAAGGACACGCTCGGCCGTCCCGAGAACACCGAGCGCCAGCGCGAATATGCCCGCGTGCGCGGCGACAGCCGCGTGTTCACGCCGCAAATGATCGTGAACGGCTCCCGGTCCTTCGTCGGTAGCCACCGCGGCGAAGTGTCGGATGCGATCGCGGCATCCGAGCTGCCGATCCCGGTGGAGATGCGCAATGCGCCCGATTCCACGATCGAGATCCGGGTCGGGGCGAACCCCACGACCACGCGACGCCGGACCACGATCCGCTTCATCCTCTACAAGCGCCAGGCGCAGGTCGCCATCCAGCGCGGCGAGAACGCCGGTAAGCTGATCGACTACCGGAACGTCGTGACGAGCATCCGGCCGATCGGCATGTGGAAGGGGCCTGCCGTCACCGTGAGCCTGCCGGCGCGTGAGGTCATGTCGGGCGAGGCCGACGGCTGCGCGGTCATCGTCCAGGAGGACACCGGCAACGGCCCGGGCGCAATCCTCGGAGCAGCCGAGCTCAACTGGCCGCAATCCTGACAGTCCTGGCTGCTGCGCGACCCGTAGGCGCGGTCACCCACCCGACTTGATGCGCGCGATCAGGTCTTCGACGCTCGGCAGGATGTTCTCCACCACGCGCGCGATCCCCTCGGCCGTCGGGTGCATCCCGTCCGGCTGATTGAGGATGGCGTCCGCCGCCACCCCTTCCAGGAAGAACGGGTAGAGGAGCACGCCTTCCGCTTCCGCGATCTCCGGGTAGATCGCGTCGAATGCCTGCGCATAATCGTCGCCGAGGTTGCGCGGCGCGAGCATCCCGGCCAAGAGCACGGCCTGGCCGCGCGCCTTGAGCTTCGCCACGATCTCGCCGATGGCGCGGCGGGTCACGGCGGGATCGACGCCGCGCAGCGCGTCGTTGGCGCCGAGCTCCACGATCACGCCGTCCGCCTCCTCGGGCACCGACCACTCCAGCCGGGCCAGTCCGCCCGACGCCGTGTCCCCGGAGACGCCGGCATTGGCGATCCTGACGTCATGTCCCCGCTCGCGCAGGGCCCGTTCCAGCTGCTCGGGGAACGCCTCGCCAGGGTCGAGCCCGTAGCCGGCGGTGAGGCTGTCGCCGAGCGCCACCAGCTCGACCGTCTCCGCCGTCGCCGGAAGCGCCGGTATCGAGAACGTGAACAGCAGCGCCGACAGAATGCCGAAACAACGGGCTTTGACGTTCATCCCCTCGGTCCCATATCGCATCGACCCACCTATATAGGCGCCCCCCACGTGAGTGTATCTGCGATTGAACTGGAGAATGTCGACCTGACGCTGGGGAGCGGCGCGGCGCGCGTGCACGTGCTCCGCGGGGTCAACCTGCAGGTTGCCCCCGGCGAGCGGCTCGGCCTGGTCGGGCCGTCGGGGTCGGGGAAGTCGACGCTTCTCCTCGTGATCGCCGGGCTCGAGCGGATCGATTCCGGCCGCGTGAGCGTCGCCGGCTGCGACTATGCCTCGCTCGGCGAGGACGGGCTGGCGGCCTTCCGGGGCGAGAACATCGGCTTCGTGTTCCAGGCGTTCCACCTGATGCAGACCATGACGGCGCTCGAAAACGTCGCCGTCCCGCTCGAGCTCGCGGGGAAAACCGACGCCTTCGCCCGCGCCCGGCGCATGCTGGAGCGGGTCGGGCTGGGGGAAAGGCTGTCGCACTATCCGGCACAGATGTCGGGGGGCGAACAGCAGCGCGTCGCGATCGCCCGCGCACTCGCCGTCGACCCCGCCATCCTGATCGCCGACGAGCCGACCGGCAATCTCGACACCGCCACCGGATCGGGCGTCGCCGACCTCATCTTCGAGTCGGCGGCCGAGAACGGCACGACCCTCGTCCTCGTCACCCATGACGAGCACCTGGCCGCGCGCTGCGACCGGACCGTCCACATCACGTCCGGGCAGATGCTCGACGGGGTCCAGCCGGTGCTGCGGCGAACCGCCGGAAGCCACCGGTGAGCACCGCGGCGCTGCCGGTCACGCTGCGCCTGGCGCTGCGGGAGCTGCGCGGCGGGCTGGCCGGCTTCTACGTCTTCCTCGCCTGCATCGCCCTCGGCGTCGGAGCGATTGCCGGGGTGAACTCCGTCTCCCGCGCCCTCACCGACGGCATCGCCGGCGAGGGGCGGGTTATCCTCGGCGGCGACATCGCCTTCACTCTGACCCAGCGGGAAGCGACCGCGGAGGAACTCGCCTTCTTCCGGGAGCGCGGCGAGGTCGGCGCTATCGCCACCATGCGCTCCATGGTCCGGCGCACCGACGGCGACGGCCAGGCGCTCGTCGAGCTGAAGGCCGTCGACGAAACCTACCCGCATGGCGGGGACCTCGTCGCGGATCCGCCGGGCGACGCGGCAAGCCTGCTCGAACTGCGCGACGGCATCCACGGCGCGGTCGCCGCCCCCGAGCTTCTCGACCGGCTCGGCATCGGCGTCGGCGACCGCATCGCGCTCGGCGGCGGCACGCTGGAGGTCCGCGGCGCGATCGTGAACGAGCCCGACCGGCTCTTCACCGGCATCGGCTTCGGGCCGCGCCTCATCGTCTCCATGGAGGCGTTGCGCGAGACCGGCCTCCTCCGCCCCGGCAGCCTCGTCAACTGGCACTACCGCATCGCCCTGCCGGGCGGCGAGAACCCGGCCGTCATCACCCGCACGGCGGAGACCGCCAAGCGCCTCTTCCCGGAAGCCGGCTGGGGCATCCGCTCGCGCGAAAACGCCTCGCCGAGCCTTTCGCGCAACATCGAGCGCTTCGCGCAGTTCCTGACGCTCGTCGGGCTGACCGCGCTCGTCGTGGGCGGCGTCGGCGTCGCCAACGCCGTATCGAGCTTCATCGACATGAAGCGCCCGGCGATCGCGACGTTCAAGTGCCTCGGCGCGAGCCGGGCGACCGTCTTCCGCATCTACTTCCTGCAGATCCTGGCGCTCGCGCTGGTCGGGATCGCCGGCGGTCTCGTCGTCGGGGCCATCCTGCCCTTCGTCGCGAAGAGCGCGCTCGCCGGGATCCTGCCGGTCAACGCCGCCCCGAGCATCTATCCGCGCGAACTCTCGCTGGCCCTCCTCTACGGGCTGATGGTGGCGGTCGCCTTCTCGCTCTGGCCGCTCGGCCGGGCGCGCCAGATGCCGGCCGCAGGCCTCTTCGCGGACCGGGCGCTCCATGCGCCCGTGCAGCCGCCCGTTCATTTCCGCCTCGTGCAGGCGCTCACCTTCGCGACGCTTGCCGGCCTGGTGATCTGGCTTTCCGCCGACCGGCGGCTCGCGCTCGTCTATGCCGGCGGCGTGATCGCGGCGTTCCTCGTGCTGCGGGTCGTCAGCGCCGGCATCGTCTGGGCGGCAAGCCGCGCCGGCTCGGGCGGGCCGATGACGCTTCGCCTCGCCATCCGCAACATCCATCGGCCGGGGGCGCTCACGGCAAGCGTCGTCCTGTCGCTCGGGCTGGGCCTCACACTGCTCGTCACGCTCGCCCTGATCGACGGCAATCTCAGGCAGCAGATCAGCGGCACGATCGCCGAGGAGGCGCCCGACTTCTTCTTCGTCGACGTCCAGGACGCCGAGAAGGACGCCTTCCGGGCGCGCCTAGCCGAGCTCGCGCCGAGCGGCGAGATCGAGATGGTGCCGATGCTGCGCGGCCGCTTCGTCTCCGTGAAGGGCACGCCCGCTTCCGAGGTCGACCCGCCCGAGGAGGCGCGGTGGGCGCTCCGCGGCGACCGCGGCCTGACCTATGCGGAGAGCCTTCCGGAGAACTCCCGCCTCGTGACCGGCTCGTGGTGGCCGGCCGATTACGAGGGCGAGCCGCTCGTCTCCTTCGAGCAGGAGATCGCGGACGCGCTCGGGCTCGCGATCGGGGACGAGATCACCGTCAACGCGCTCGGGCGGAACGTCACCGCCAAGGTGGCGAACACGCGCTCCGTGGAGTGGGAATCGCTCTCCATCAATTTCGTCATGGTGTTCTCGCCGAACACCTTCCGCGGCGCGCCGCACGCCTTCCTCGCCACCTTGCGCCTCCCGGAGGGGACCGATCCCGAGGTCGACCGGAACGTCCTGCGCGCGATCACGGCCGAGTTCCCCGGCGTCACAACCGTGCGCGTCCGCGACGCGCTCGACGCCGTCAACGCGATCGTCGCCGATCTCGCCTTCGCGGTGCGCATCGCCGCCTCGCTCGCCCTGATCGTCTCCATGCTCGTCCTCGGGGGCGCGCTCGCCGCGGGCCACCGCCAGCGCCGCCAGGACGCGGTCATCCTGAAGACCCTCGGCGCGACGCGGCGCACGCTGCTCACCGCGTTCACGCTCGAATACGGCCTGCTCGGGCTCGCCACGGCGGTCTTCGCGGTCGCCGCGGGCTCGGCCGCCGCCTGGTACGTGGTCGTCCATGTCATGCGAACCGACTTCGTCCTGATGCCGGCCGTGGCGGTGGCCGCAGCGCTGGTCGCGCTCGTCGTCACGCTCGGCCTCGGCCTCGCCGGCACGTGGCGGATCCTGTCCGTCAAGGCCGGGCCGTATCTCAGGAATCTGTGAGCTGCTCCCGGTTTCGTGAGGTCGTCACGGCACCCGGCCATACTTGTTCTTAAGGCGGCGTATCGCCATATTGCGTCCAACGCTCCAGAGGGGAGCCGGTACGGATAGGAGGAGTTCGATGGCTGAATACGATCGGCGGTATGCCACTGCCGTTCGCACTGGGGCCGGAGCGCGTGTAGAGGGCATCGACGCGGGTCTCCGCGCCTTCATGCTCGGCGTCTACAACAACATGGCGATGGGCCTGGTCGTCACCGGGCTCGCCGCGATGGGCACGTATTACCTCGCGTCCACGGATGCCGCGATCGCCCAGGCGATCTATGGCAGCCCGCTGCGCTGGGTGATCATGTTCGCCCCCCTCCTGTTCGTCTTCGCCTTCTCGGCGGGCGTCAACCGGATGGCTCCCGCCACGGCGCGGCTCGTCTTCCTCGCCTTCGCGGCGGTGATGGGCATCTCGCTCTCCTGGATCTTCATCGTGTTCACGGGCGCGAGCATCACCAGGACGTTCTTCATCACGGCGGCGGCCTTCGGCGGCCTGAGCCTCTACGGCTACACGACGAAGAAGGATCTGTCCGGCTGGGGCTCGTTCCTGGTGATGGGCCTGATCGGCCTGATCGTGGCCATGGTGGTGAACATCTTCCTGGCCTCCTCCGCGCTGCAGTTCGCGGTGTCGGTGATCGGCGTGCTGATCTTCTCGGGCCTAACCGCCTACGACACGCAGCGGCTGAAGGTGACCTACGATCACGTCGCCGGGGACGCGGTGGCGGCCGGACGGGCGTCGGTGATCGGAGCGCTCCAGCTCTATCTCGACTTCATCAACCTCTTCATGTTCCTGCTCCAGTTCATGGGCAACCGCGAATAGCGGACAGGGAACAGAGGGATGCGAACGCGGCGCTTCGGCGCCGCGTTTTCGTTTTGGCGGAGGGCCAGCCCGTCAGCCGGAGACGATCCTCAGCCGCGGCTTGTCGAGGACGCGCAGGACGGCCGCGAGATCATGGCCGCGCTTCAGGATCGCGCCCGCTGCCGTGATGACGCGGAAGGCGCCCTGCTTTCGAGCGAGCGCCGGGACCTTCTCGACCCGGTAGAGCGGCATCTCGCTGGCGCGCCGGTAGATCGAGAAGACGGCCCGATCCGCCAGATGGTCGATCGCATAGTCGCGCCATTCGCCGTTGGCGACTTCCCGCCCGTAGAGGCGGAGGATGACGTCGAGCTCGCGTCGGGTGAAGGCGACGAATTTGGGGGGATGCACGGCCGCCGCCGAAAAGAAGGCCCGCGGCCGGATGGTAGACCAGTCTTCCGATTCGCTCACCAGGCGCCTCCCGTATGCAGCCTCCAAGTAAAGTCCGACTGAACCCGGACGGCAACCGCTTTGCGCGCGCCTGTGAAAGGAGAGGTGTGATTTCCGCAATCCTGCCGGAATTCCGTCTTTCCGGCGCCACGCTCCGGGTCAAGGCTAGCACCGTCCGGATCGGCCTGTGACCAGCACGGCAGCCCCCAGCCCGGCTAGGCGTGCGGTTCGGACGATTTGTACAATCCCCCAAAGACCAACTCGGCCGGCCGCTCAGGTCGGCCTTTTCCTTTCCGGTACGCCCCCGCGCCGGGCCTTCTCCGGCACGCCGATGCGCCTATCATTGGGTGGATCGACCGATTCGGGGAGGCTTCCATGCCCAGGCTCTTCACCGCCCTCGAACTTCCGGCCGACGCCGCCTTCTCGCTTTCGCTCCTGCGCGGCGGCCTTGCCGGTGCGCGCTGGATCGATCCGGAGAACTATCACATCACCCTGCGCTTCATCGGCGACGTGGACGACCCGACCGCAGACGAGGTCGCCTCCGAGCTCGCCCGGATATCCCGGCCGCAGTTCGAGGTCGCCTTGTCCGGCCTCGGCACCTTCGGCTCTCGGCGTCCTCATTCGCTGTGGGCAGCGGTGAAGTGCACGCCGGCGCTGAAGGAGCTCCAGGCCGAGCAGGAGCGGATGATGCAGCGGATCGGGCTGGAGCCCGAGCGGCGGCGGTTCTCGCCCCATGTGACCATCGCCAGGCTCAAGCATGCGAGCGAAAGCGAGGTCGCCCGCTATCTCGCGCTTCGCGGCGGGTTCGCGACGCCGAGCTTCCGGGTCGGGCGCTTCGTACTCCTCTCCTCGCGCGCCTCGCGCGGCGGCGGGCCCTACATCATGGAAGAGGCCTACCCGCTCGCCGCCTGACCGTGCCGGCTCATGCGAAGAGCCCGTGCAGGTACCAGGCCGGCGCGCTCGTCTCGGCGCCGTAGAGGCCCGAGCGGAAAATCCAGTAGCGTCGGCCCGCGGCATCCTCGACCCGGAAATAATCGCGCGTCCAGGCATCCTCGTCCTCCGCCCGCCACCATTCCGGCGCGATCCGCTCCGGCCCTTCGGCGCGGGCCACCTCGTGGACGACCCGCCGCCAGCGGAAGCGGAGCGGCGGCCCCTCCGGCACCTCGGCGAGCACTTCGACCGGCTCCGGCCTGGCGAGGAGGCGAACCGGCCGGTCCGTCGGCGTCTCCATGCCCGGATCCTCTTCGGGCCAGGCAGCCGGCGCGGCTGCCGTCGCGGCGAGCGGGCGCTCGATCACCGCGCGCTCCGGGACATGGGACTCGACGGGCACGAGCCGCGCGACCCGGTTCGTGCCGAGCCGGGCGCCGAGCCTGTCCACCAACTGCTCGACATCCGTCGTGGCCTCCCTTTCGCCGGCGAGGTCGATCTGGGCGGGCGCGAGGGGATCGGCGGCTTCGACCGCAAGCCGCGCCAGGTCGAAGCCGAATCCCGGATCGATCCGGTCGCCGAGCACCGCGAGCCGCTCTGCAAAGAGGGACGCGATCCGTGCCGGCTCCCGGACGGGCGCGCCGGTGCCGATCGAAACGCGCGCCACGCCGCCGTCGACACGATAGAGGGCGAGCTGTAGAGCCCGGGCCCCGACGCCGCGGCGTTCCATGGACGGCGCGAGGGTTTCGCAGAGCGAGCGCACGATCCTCTGAACCATCGTGCCGTCCGTGACCGGCTCCGCGAAACGGCGTTCGGCCGACAGGACCGGCGGCGGCGCGACCGGGGACAGCACCTCGTCGGCCGCGCCGAGCGCCTGGTCGAGACGGTCGAGCAGGCTTCGCCCGAAGCGGGCGGCGAGCGGGGCGCGCGGCTGGCCGACGAGCTGGCCGATCCGCTTCAGGCCGAGCCGGTCGAGCAGCGCCCGCTGCGCCTCCGAGATCCGGAGCGCGGCGACCGGCATGGCGCCGAGCGCGTCCGCCTCCCCGCCCGCGGGGACATGCGCCGGCCCCTCGAACCGCGCGGCGGCCCAGGCGGCGCCGGCGGTCGCGGCGACCGCCGCCTCGGCGGCGAAACCCTGGGCCGAGACGCGGGCGAGAAGGTCGGCGCGCAGCCCCGCCTCACCGTCCGCGCCGTTCCGCCCGAAGAGATGGGTGCAGCCGGTCACGTCCAGGAAGAGGCCGTCCGGCGGGTCGAGCGAGACGAGCGGCGTATAGCGGCTGCACCAGTCGGCGAGCCCGTCCAGGAAGGCGCGGTCGCCGGCCTCGTCGGCCTCGTCGACGACGAGGTCGGGCACGGCGGCACGGGCATCGGCGAGGCCGCTGCCGCGCTTCACGCCGCGCTTGTGGGCGACGGCATCGACGGCGACCACGCGGAGCGCATTGTCGGCCCGCGCCACGATGGCGCGCGGGCGGCCCTCAGGAGGCGCGCCGCCGGCCCTCTCGCGACGGATGAGCCGGTCGGTCGGGAGCCGGGGCAGCCAGAGCGACAGGATGCGCACCGGCCTCGCCGCCGGCCGGGGTCTCGAAGCGTCGCTCATGGACATTCCATTCCAGGCTGTAGGCGCCGGTCCGGCCGGCACGGTTCTTCTCGAGATCCACCCGCCAGGCCGGACGGCCGATGCCGGCGGCATGGAGGCCGGCCGGCCCGGCCGGCCCGGCCGGCCCGGCCGGCATGAAGCGGAGGCGCCAGCGCGTCTCCGCCGCCGTCGGCTCCGGCTCGGCGCCGAGCCGCAGCAGGAAGCCGGTAACGCCCACCTCGTGCGCCCGGAGCGCGCAGCGGCGCGTCTCGGACAAAGCGAGCGCCGCACCGCGCCGGATCTCGCAGACGGCACCGGCTAGGCCGCGGCAGGCGAGCCCCGCCTCGAAGGCCCAGAGGGCATCCTGCGCCTGCTCGGCCACGACGAAAACGATGCGCGCCGGGTCGATCCCGAGCGCGGCGAGGCCGGGGGCATAGAGGCGGCCGGCCTCGCGCCGGCCGTCGGCCGTGCTCACCCACAGGATCGGCCGGCCGGAGGGGCCGCCGAGGGCGGCGAGGCAGGCGGCGGCGAAGCCGGCCGCGGCCGCGCCCTCCCGCGTCTCCGCCGTGCGGATCTCGTGCAGCGCGGCGCAAGCGAGGCCGCCGCCGAGCGCGGCGTCGAGGGCCGCGATGCCGAACGGGACACGGCCGTCGGCTCGCGCGCCGTCCCGCCGGCCCGCATCGGCGAGCCGGTCGTCCTCGGCGAGCCTGCCTTCCAGGCGGGCGATCTCGCGGCGCAGACGGCAAAGCTCCGCCTGCGCCGCGGCAGGGGTGGCCATGGCGGTCCCGGTTCGTTTGTTTCCTATTTGTTCCTATGGATTCCAGAGGGCCGCGGGGGAGTCAAGCACGCCCGGCGTGCGCCATGCGGAGACGCGGATCACCCGTCCGCGGGAGCCGCCGGCTGGGGCGGGTAGGCGTGCGTGCGGCCCTCGAAATCCGTCACCAGGGCGCGGCCGCCCTCCTCCGAGAGATAGACCGGCCCGACCGGGACCTTGCCGTAGCCGCCGGGAATGTCGAGCACGTAGCTCGGCTGGCACAGGCCCGAGACGCGGCCGCGCAGGGCCGTCACGAGCGCCCGGCCCTCGGCGATGGTGGTGCGCAGATGCGAGGTCCCCGGCGCGAGGTCGCCCTGGTGCAGGTAATAGGGCTTCACGCGGTTCTCGACGAAGGCCCGCATCAGCGCGGCGAGCACCGCGGGGTCGTCGTTGACGCCGCGCAGGAGCACGCTCTGGCTGACGAGCGGGATGCCGGCATCGACGAGCCGCGCGAGCGCCGCGGCGGCGGCGGGCCCGATCTCGCGGGGATGGTTGGCGTGGACGGCGATCCAGGTCGCCTTGCCGGGCGCCCTCAGGGCCGCGACGAGATCCGCGTCGATCCGCTCCGGCGCCACCACCGGCACGCGGCTATGGAAGCGCACCACCCTGACGTGGGGGATGGCGGAGAGCCGCGCCATCAGCGCCGCGATCCGGCGGACCGACAGCACCAGCGGATCGCCGCCGGTCACCACCACCTCCCAGATCTCCGGCCGCTCCGCGACATAGGCGAGCGCGCGGCCGAGCGCCTCGTCGGAAAGGCTCGCCGGCCCGCTCTGGCCGACCGTCTCGCGCCGGAAGCAGAAGCGGCAATAGACCGGGCAGATGGAGACGAGCTTCAGGAGCACGCGGTCGGGATAGCGGTGAACGATGCCCGGCACAGGGGCGTGCGCCGCGTCCCCGATGGGATCGGCGTCCTCCGCCTCCGTCTGCCGCAGCTCCGCGACGTCGGGCACGAACTGGCGCGCGATCGGGTCGTGCGGGTCGCCGGCATCGATGATCTCCGCCATGGCCGGCGTGATCGCGACGGCGTAGCGCGCCGCGACGGCCTGCAGATCAGCCAGGCGTTCCTCCGGCGCGAGGCCGGCCTCGACGAGATCGCGCGGACGGCGGATGGTGAAATGCCGGTTCACGGGCCCTCCTCCGGCAAGGGCAGCGGCGTCCAGATCACGTCGTCGATCCGGCGCGCGCCGGTCGCCAGCATGACGAGCCGGTCGAGCCCGAGCGCAATGCCCGCCGCCGGCGGCATGTGCGCGAGCGCGGCCAGGAAATCCTCGTCGACCGGATAGCGCTCGCCGTAGATCCGCGCCTTTTCGTCCATGTCGGCCTCGAAGCGTCGCCGCTGCTCGTCCGGATCGGTCAGCTCGCCGAAGGCATTGGCGAGCTCGACGCCGGCGGCATAGAGCTCGAAGCGCTCCACGAAGCGGGGATCGGACGGTTTCCGCCGGGCGAGCGCGGCCTCGCTCGCAGGATAATCGCAGAGGATCGTCGCACGGCCGATCCCGAGCTTCGGCTCCACCCGCTCCGAGAGCACGCGGCTGAAGACGTCGGACCAGGTGTCGTCGGCGGCGACCCGGACCCCGGCCGCCCCGGCAGCCGCCGCGAGTGCGGCCTGGTCGGGATGCGCGTCGGCATGGGCGGGAAGGCTCGCGGCCAGGTCGATGCCGGCGTGCCGGGCGAAGGCCTCCGTGACGCTCAGCCGCTCCGGCCTTTCGAACGGATCGGCCGCCCTGTCCCGAAAGACGAACCGCCCCACGCCGGTCGCTTCCGCGGCGAGCCGCAGAATGTCGGCGCAATCCGCCATCAGGTCCTCGTAGCCCGCGCCGGCGCGGTACCATTCGAGCAGCGTGAATTCGGGGTGGTGGAGCGCGCTCCGCTCGCGATTTCGATAGACGCGGGCGAAATCGAAGATGCGCGTCTCGCCCGCGGCGAGCAGCTTCTTGCAGGCGAATTCCGGGGAGGTGTGGAGATAGAGCCGGCGAGCCGTCCCGTTCGTCTCCAGGAGCTCGGTGACGAAGGCGTGGAGATGGGTTTCGTTGCCGGGCGAGACCTGCAGCGCGCCGGCTTCTACCTCCATGAAGCCTGCGGCTTCGAAATGCCGGCGGATCGCGGCGATGATCTTCCGCCTCGCGACCAGGTAGGGCCGGCGGTCGGCATGGACGCCCGGCTCCCACCAGGGCGACGGCGCCGGCGCCGGCATCCCGCTCCCGAGGCAGGCGGATCTCCCCGAATCTCTGGTCATTTGCGTCCGGATCGGGTAGGTGCGCGTTCGAATTGCGGGCGAAGCGACACGCCGTTCCGTTTCCTGTTCCAAGAGGTCATTCCGTGAAGGTCATCGCCAGTTCCGTGCGCAAGGGCAACATCCTCGAGATCGACGGCCAGCTCTACAACGTGCTGTCGGCGGAAAGCTTCTTCCCGGGCAAGGGCACCCCGACCACGCAGGTCGAAATGCGGCGCCTCTCCGACGGCGTGAAGACGGTGCAGCGCTACAAGACGACCGAGCAGGTCGAGCGCGCCTATGTCGAGGACCGGGAGCACACCTATCTCTATCAGGACGGAAACGACTACGTCTTCATGAACCCGGAGACGTTCGACCAGGTTCACGTCTCCGCCGACGTGATCGGCGACCAGGCCGTCTACCTGCAGGAGGGCATGGCGTGCCAGCTCTCCATCTTCGACGGCGCGGCCGTGTCGATCGAACTGCCGCAGCGGGTCGCGCTGGAGGTGGTGGAAACCGAGCCGACCGTGAAGGGGCAGACCGCGTCCTCGTCCTACAAGCCGGCCATCCTTGCGAACGGCGCGCGCACGATGGTGCCGCCGCACATCGCGGTCGGCACGCGGATCGTGGTGATGACCGCCGACGGCTCCTACGTGGAGCGCGCCAAGGACTGAGGCACGGGTTTCAGGCGACGGCCCGCTTCTCGGCCGCGTCGTCCCCGTCGTCGAGATCCGCGAACGACACGACCCGGTTCCGGCCGGCCGACTTCGCGCTGTAGAGCGCCCGATCGGCGCAGCGGATGAGCTGCTCCCAGTCCGATGCATGGTCCGGGAAGGCTGCGACCCCCGCCGAGAAGGTGGACGGCACGACGCCGTGCCGCGCTTCCGCCGTCATGCGCCTGAAGGCGGCGGCCCAGCGCTCGACACGCTCGACCGCCCCGCCGGCATCCATTCCCGGCAGGATCGCGAGGAATTCCTCGCCGCCGATCCGGAACACGAAATCGCTCTTGCGGATGCTCTTCAGCAGGAGCGCGCCAGTCGCCCTGAGCGTGGCGTCGCCGGCCTGATGGCCGTGCTCGTCGTTGAGCCGCTTGAAATGGTCGAGATCGAGAATGACCGCCGCGATCGGCCACGACCGCAGCCTCGCGTCGGCAAGAAGGTCGGAACGCACCTCGTCGAAGAAGCGGCGATTGTAGACGCCTGTCAGCGGATCGCGGATCGTCTCCTCCCGAAGCCGGTTCTGCAGGTCCACATTCGCCGTGAGCCTGCGCTCCAGGGTTTCGACGGCCAGCCGGAGCTGCCCCTCCATGTGCTTCCGGTCGGTGACGTCGCGCAGGATCAGCATGGTGCCGACGACGCGCCCGCGATGGGCGAGCGGAATCCGCCGGATCTCGAACTGCCGCCCGATCGACCGGCATTCGGCCTCGCGCGAGCCGGCGACGGGTGAAAGCGGATTGCCGAGCAGCGGACCCGCCAGCTCGACCAGGGTGCCCAGTTCGGCGACGCGCGCCCCGACCGGGTCCCCGGGCATGTCCGGCAGGACATGGGCCGCATCGTTGACCTCCACCACGAGGCCGTGCGCATCGATCACGAAGACCGGGTCCGGCAAGGCGTCGAGCAGCGCGTTCCGCGCGATCGGCGGCAGGCTGACGAACTCGCGGCGCCCGAGCAATGCCTGGAAGATCAGGCCGGAGACGAGGAAGGCGAACGGTGTCGGGTCGAAGTCGAAGAGCCGCCACGCCCCCGCGACGTAGAGCATGTTGGCGATCCACGGCAGCCCGACCGCGCCGAGCAGGCCCAGATAATGCATCCGATAGAGCGTCGGCGCCCGCTGGAGCTCGGAGACGGTGATCACCACCGTTGCCAGCATGACGAGATAAAGGATGCCGGTGACGATGAAGAACCACGGCCCATGGTCATAGAGGACCGCGGCACCCGGCTCGGGCCCCGCGAGGCGCGTGCTGGTGTAGAGCAGGTGATGCTGCTCATTGGTGAGGGCCACGACGGTCGTGACCGCGGCCACAAGGGCCGCAACCCCGATGAACAGCCTTTCGCGCCGGGGCGCACGGCCGTTGACGTAACTCCAGACGAAGAAGGCCCAGCCCGCCGGCGCGAGCACGATCCCGGGCCAGGCGAGCTCCGCCCACAGGATCTTCTCCGCCGGCGCGGAAGCAAGCGTCTCCATGCCCGCGGCGAAAGCCCACCAGGCCGCGGCCATGTGCATCATCACGAGCTTGTCGCGCCCGGGAAACGGCGGCAGGCGCCGGCCGCGATATGCGATCCAGGCGGTCGCAAGGACCGCCAGCAGGAGAAGCACCGGTGCGGGGTTTGCAGGAATCATAGGCGGTCCGGCCTCCGGTGGCCCGTCATGCCACCTGATAGGCCGATTTCGTAAACGAAGGGCGAGCATTCCCGCATTGTCCGCGGGAGCGTTCGGACGCCCGCGTTCCGGCTGGGCCTTGCGGCGGTTCCGGCGAGGCCGCATGCGGCCTCGCCACGCATCCGCGCGGGCCGTCACTGCCCGCGCGCGAGCAGGATCCGCACGGCGAAGGCGCCGAACACGCCGGCGAAGAGATAGTCGATCGCGCGCGAGACGGCCGGCTTCGTCCGAAGCGCTGCGGCGAACCGATCGGCCACCAGGATCATGGCCGTGCAGGCCGGCAGCCCCAGCGCGATGAAGTAGAGCCCGAGGAAGGCGAGCTTGCCGCCGGCATGCGGGTCGGAGACGGAGACGAATTGCGGCAGGAAGGTCACGAAGAAGAGGACGATCTTCGGGTTGAGGAGATTGATGCCGAGCCCGGTCGCCCAGTTCTGGAAGAAGGTGCGGCCCGCGCCGCCGCTGCGCTCCAGCGCGAGCGCCGAGCCTTTGCGGATCGCCTGCACCGCCAGCCAGACGAGGTAGAGCGCGCCGGCGATCTTGACCGCGAGGAAGGCGAGAGGAGACGCCGCCAGAAGGGCGGACAGGCCGAAGGCGGCGAGCATGGTGTGGACGAGAAGCCCCGTCGAGGCGCCGAGCAGGGCCGCGATCCCGGCCGTGCGCCCCTCCGTGAGCGCTCGCCCCAGGAAGAGCGTCATGTCCGGGCCGGGCGTGACGATCAGGACCGCGGCGGCCAGCGTGAAGGCGGCGACGGCAGGCAGTGAAGGTATGAAATCCATGACGACCTCCCGGCCGGACGATCGCCTCGAGCGCCGTGCTCCGCCACCCGAAAACGCACCGCGTTTCTTACGACGCCCAAGGGGCGCAGAGAAGGCGCGGGAACGGCGTGCCGTCGAGACTGGCGGAGCGTCAGTCGTCGAACGGGTGTGCGGCCCAGGCGGGGTGGCCGGGCGTACCGGCGGGCGGGGCGGTATGCTCGGCGCGGGAACGATTAATCCTAGTCGAACCGTACCCGCATTCCGACCTGGACCTGACGCGGCCCGCCGTAATCGACGCCACGGCGGACCGCTTCAGCCAGGTGGTAGCTGCTCAGCCTTGCGGCGGAGGTGAATGTCCCCGCGGAGACGTGACGGGCCAGCGCGTCCCTTTCCACCCCGCCGTTGAACCAGGAGTCCAGGACGAGGAACGCGGACGCGATGACGGTCACATGGACGAGGACCTTCATGATCGACTGGTAGCAGCCGGATGTTGCAAGCGTTTCAACCCGCGACGTCAGACTTGAAGGTTTCCGTCAACGGGTCGTTAACCAGCCGGCTTCAACCGGCGGCGAGCCGCAATCCGGACGGGTCTTCGTCCGCCCCCTCCCCGATCGCCTCGATCCTGCGGCCGCGCGCCAGCACCTTGTCGGAGGAGACGAGCACGAGGTCGACGTCCTTCTGCGTCTGCGCGAAATGCGCCTGCAGCTTGCGCACGCGCTCGTCGAGCCGCGTGACGTCCTCCATCAGCTTTATCACCTCGGCCTGGATGACGTGCGCCTGCTCCTTAAGCCGGGCATCGCGGAGGAGCGCCTGGATCACCTGGATGGAGAGGAGCAGAAGCGACGGCGAGACGATGACGATGCGGGCGCGGTGGGCACGCTGGACGACGTCCTCGAAGCGTTCGTGGATTTCGGCGAAGACGGCCTCCGAGGGCACGAACATGAAGGCGGTGTCGTGGGTCTCGCCGGGCAGGATGTAGCGCTCGCGGATGTCCCTGACGTGCCGGATCACGTCGGCGCGGAAGCGCGCCTCCGCGGCCTTCACCGCCTCCGGCGTCTCCGCCGCCTTGAGGGCGTTGAAGGCTTCCAGCGGGAACTTGGCGTCGATGACGAGCGGCGGGGCCTCGTTGGGCAGGTGGACGAGACAGTCGGGCCGGACGCCGCTCGACAGCGTCGCCTGGAACGAATAGCCGGCCTTCGGCAGCCCGTCGGCGACGATCGCCTCCATCCGGCCCTGGCCGAAGGCGCCGCGCGCCTGCTTGTTCGACAGGATGCCGGAGAGCGACGCCACCTGGCCGGCGAGATCGCCGATGTGCTTGCGCGCGGCGTCGATGACGGCGATCCGCTCCTGCATCTGCGCGAGCTGGTCGCCGGTGGCGCGGCTCGCCTCGCCGACCGACGCATTGAGCTTGTGCGCCATGCCGTCGAGCCGCTCGGAGATCGCGCGGTTAAGGTCGGACTGCCGCGCGCCGAAGATCTCGGCCATGGTCTGCATGCGGCCGGTCATCTCGGCCTGGGCGGCGAGGACGGCGGAGAGCCGCGCCTCGAGCAGCGCCGCCTGCGCGGCCGCCTGCCGCGCAATCCGTCGCCTCCGCCGCGCGGCGCCGAGGAGGAAGACGGCCGCCGCAACGAGCAATGCGACTGCGGCGATGGCGGCGAGCCCGTCCGGCCGGCCGAGCGCGAGGTCGCGGAAATGGGCGAGCGTTTCCATAATGTTCACGCTAGCCGATTCGCGCCGGGCGTGCCCGCCCGGCTCAGGGGCCGCCGCTCAGGGGCCGCCGCTTACTGGCCGTCGCTCAACGGGCCGTCGGGCGCGGCGAGGCAATAGCCGATTCCGCGCACGGTGCGGATGAGCGCGGCGTCGCCGTCGCCGAGCTTGGCGCGCAGATAGCGCACGTAGACGTCGACGAGCTTGGTGCCGGGCTCGAAGCTGTAGCCCCAGACGTTGGAGAGGATGCGGGCGCGGCTGAGCGCCTTGCCGGGGTTTCGCATGAGGTAATGGAGGAGCGCGAACTCCTTCGCGGTGAGCTCGATCGCCCGGGGGCCGCGGCGGACGGTGCGCGCCTCCGGGTCGAGCACGAGGTCGCCGACGGCGAGGATGCCGGCCTCCTCGCGATACGGCGCGCGGCGCATCAGGGCCTGGAGGCGGGCGAGGAGCTCGTCGAAGGCGAAGGGCTTCGTCAGGTAGTCGTCGGCGCCGGCGGCGAGGCCCTCGATCTTGTCGGCGAGGCTGTCGCGGGCGGTGAGCATCAGCACCATGCTGTCGGCGCCGTTGTCGCGCAGCGTACGGCAGAGCGCGGCGCCGTCCATGCCGGGCAGCATGCGGTCGAGGATGACGAGCGGATAGGGCGCCTCTTCTGCGAGCGCGAGGGCTTCGCGGCCGCCGCTGGCATGGTCGACGCGGTAGCCCTCGGCGGCGAGGCCGCGCGCGATGAAGCGGGCGATGCGGGGGTCGTCCTCGACGAGGAGCACGCGGGTCATGGCCGCCGCGATATCACGCCGCGCCGCGGGCCAGAAGCGCGGGGGCGAGGGGCATGCGGATCGTGGCGGCGAGGCGGCCGGCCTCGAGGGCGAGCGACAGGCTGCCGCCCTGGCGCTCGGCGAGGCGGCGCGCGATGGCGAGGCCGAGGCCGCTGCCCTCGCCGGAGGACGGGCCGCGGGCGAAGGGCTCAAGCAGCGCGGGCAGCGCGTCCGCGGCGAGGCCGGGAGAGGGATTGGCGACCTCCAGTACGGCCTCCCCGCCCGCCGCGGCGAGGCGGAGCGTCACGCAGGCGCCCGGCTCGGAGTGCTTGAGCGCGTTGTCGAGGAGGATGAGGAGCAGCTGCTTCATGCGCTGGCGGTCGGCGGCGACCAAAGCGGGCGAAAGCTCGGCCTCGAAGGCGATGCCGCGCGGGGCGGCGAGGAGGGCGGCCTCGCGGAGCGCGTCGGCCGCGACCTCGGCAAGGTCGAACTCGGCGCGCTCGAAGCTGAAGCCGTCGCCCTCGGCGCGGGCGAGCGCGAGCAGATCGTCGACGAGGCGGCCCATGTCGCGGGCCTGGTCGAGGATGCGGCGGAGGCTCGCGCGCGCCTCGGCGAGGCGGAGGCTGCGGCCGCGGAGCGTCACCTCGGCCTCGCCGCGCAGGATGGTGAGCGGCGTGCGGAGCTCGTGGCTGACGTCGGCGAGGAAGCGCAGCCGCGCGCGGTCCTCCTCGGCGAGGCGGGCATTGGCGGCGGAAAGCTCGGCGGTGCGGGCGGCGACCTCGGCCTCCAGCCCCTCGCGCGCGGCAAGGAGCGCGGCGCGCTGCGCGCCGATCTCGGCCGCCATGCGGTCGAAGGCGGCGGCCACCCGGCCGAGCTCGTCGCCGCCCATCGCCCCGGCGCGCGCGGTGAGGTCGCCCGCCCCGAGTGCCGCGGCGGCGCGGCCGAGCCGCTCGGCCCGGCCGACCACGGAGCGGTGGAGGAGGATTCCCGCGAGCGCGAGCGCGGCGAGCACGGCGAGCGCGACCCCGCCGACGGCAAGCGCGAGCCGGCGGGCGGCGCGGCCGGCAGCCTGGTCGGCGGCGGCGAGCTCGGCGAGCTCCTCCTCCATGGCGCGGGCGACGAGCGCCTCGAAGGCGCTTTCCAGCCCGTCGTCGACGTCGCGGAAGAAGATGCCGAGCGCGGTGTCGCCCTGGCCGGCATTCTTCATGGCGAAGAGCGCCTCGGTGCGCAGGTTCATCTCGTCGAAGAGGGCGCGGAGCCGGGCCGCGCGCGCGCGCTCAGCCGGCCCGCTCTCGTCCGCCGCGCCGGTGGCGGCCAGCAGCGCCCGCTCCTCGCGCGTCGCGCGGTCGAGCGCGGCGATGCCGGCGACGATGCGGTCATAGGCGGCGGCGACGCGCTGCGGCGAGCCGCCGCCGGTCGTCAGCAGCGCCGCGACGGCCTCGGAGAAGCGGTCGGCATCGGCCGCGATGCCGGCGATCGCCTCGATCTGCCGGTGCGCGAGCGCGGAGAGCGCGAGGTGCCGCTCGAAGCTCCGGAGCGCCACCAGTCCGGCGACCAGCAGCGCCGCCACCGCCGCCCCCACGACGAGCTGGACGACCAGGATGCGGCCGCGCATGGAGAGGCGGGGCAAGGCACTGGTGCGAGGAAGTTCCGTCATGCCCGATCCGCTGCCGTGGCCGTTCGGCGGATCATAGGACGAGGTCAGCGCGGCACGAAATAGAGCGTCGCCCCGCGATCCTGCCCCGTCCGCGCCGCGCCGGTGGCGACGAGCGTCTCCAGCACCTCGCCCACCCGTTCCTTGCGCTTCGCCGAGTTGCGGCCGTCGAACGCGGCCGCGATCGCCTCGGGATGGACGGGCGATTGCGCGCGGGCCAGTAGGTCGCGGACGAGGCGGATCTGCTGCAGCCCGTCGGTCGGCCATTTCGGCTTCTCCGGCAGCTCGATCACCTCGATCTCGGCCTCGATCTGTTCCTCGCGCTGCGGCAGCTTCTTCTGCAGGCGCGGCTTCTGGTAGTCTGGCCTGAGCCAGCGCACGATCCCGCGTTTCTCCTCCGCCGCGCGCTCGCGGTTGAGCTCGATGAGGCGGACGAGGAGCTCCTCCTCCGCCTCCTCCTGGTCGGCCGACTTGTGCGGCGAAGGCATGGTCGCGCCGGGGCGGCCGACGAGGCGTTCGGCGAGATCGGACCAGCCATAGGCCTCGAACACGGCGCGGTCGATGTCGTCGTGGATTTCCTTGAGGACGGAGACAAGTCCCGCCTCGTGGATCGCCTTCTCCCTGTCGGTCAAAGGGGGCACCTCGCAGCCGTTCTCCAGCTCGCGCAGGCGTTCCTGCACGTTGTACATGCCGGTCATGGTGAGGAAGCCGTGCTCCGCGAGCCGCTCCTTCCGGAACGCGTCGAGCCGCTCGCCGAGCTCGCGCAGCCGGTCCGCCTGCGCCTGAAGCCGCGGATCGGCGGCGCACGCCTCCGGCGCGCAGCAGAGCGGGAAGGGGAAGGGATCGAAGGTGCGGGTCTTAGAGTAGCGGGGGTCGTTGCCGACACCGAGCCAGCCGCCGCTGGCCAACGCCCAACTCACATGCAGACGGGAAGACAGAGCGGCCAGATGATCTGAGCGATCCGACCCGATGTTGACCAACATGTTGTCGGGGAGGATCGCGGCGCCGAGAAACTGGAAGAAGCGATGCCGCGAGGTTTCGACCGCGGTGACGAAACGAGGTAACCCCTGCAGTGCACCTCGAAGTTCCGTTCGGACCTTCCCGAACTGCCACCACTTCTCTGCGTAAGCCAACATGTCTTTTGAAGCGCCAACCTTGGCTTCTCGCTCGGGCTTCAGGGCCTCGGCGAGGTGCTGATAAACCTCCGGAAAGCGCACCCGCACCTCGTCCTGACCGAGCGGGAAAAGGTCGATCACCATCACGCCGCGCGGGCGCTGTGCGATGTCCCGTCCGTTGCGATAGCCGAGGATGTGCCGTTCGAGCCCATCGACCCTGTTCAAGCCGAGCCTCTGTGCTTGCTGAGGCGTCACGATGAAGCCCGCGCCGTGGAGCGACACTCCGCGGCTAGAAAGAAGCTCGTTCGCGAGCATCGGCCTCACCGAGGCCAGATCGGCGCCCAAGGTGAGCTTGCTGGTCACTTTCCCCACCCGCTTGTCAAGCACAACCTGTGGCGTGTCCGTGTTCAGTCCTTGTTCCAACACCGCCTCGGCCAGAACGCCCTCGCGCTCGCCCTTCTCCGCCACCGTCATAGCGATGCGGACGGCCGCCTTGTCGCTGGCCTTCAGCCACGGGTGATCCGGCACGGCAAAGACGAGCGACAGAGGCTCCTTTGCCGCCATGTGCCGCTCGATCACGCGGCGGGAGAAGGTCTGGGTGATGGAATTCGTCGTGATGAAGCCGAAACGGCGCAGCGGGTTCGGCCTGCCCTTCGCGCCCTTGCGCAAGAGGCGCGTCGCCGCCTCGTCCCAGAAATGCATCACGAAATCGGCGCCGCCCGGCAGGTGCGGCCGCACCTTCCAGCACGCCTCGGCATAGCCCTCGCCGAGCTCCGCCCGCATGTCCTTGCCGCCGATGAAGGGCGGGTTGCCGACGATGAACTCCGCCTCCGGCCAATCCGCCGGGCGCGGATTGACGTAGCGGTACACCTCGACAGTAGCGGCGGTGTCTGGCACCGCCTCGCCGGTGACGGGATGCGGCTTCGTGGTGACGCCGTCCCAGCGCGTCACCGGCCGCCCCCGCTCGTCGCGGACGAGTTCCCGGCGATCGTAGCTGAGGATCGCGTCCTGCTGGCGGATCGTCCCGTAGGCGTGCAGCACGGGATCGACGACGGAGGCGAGGCCGGCCGTCTTCAGCTGCCACTTGAGATAGCCGATCCACAACACGAGCTCGGCGATCGGCACGGCGCGCGGATTGAGCTCCAGCCCGTAGAACTGGTGCGGGTCAACCGTCTCGCCCTGCATCAGGAAGCGCGGTGCGTCCTCGCCGAGATCGTCCATCGCCTCCATCACCTCACCTTCCAGCCGCTTCATCAGCTCGAGCGAGACGTAGAGGAAGTTGCCGGTGCCGCAGGCCGGATCGAGGACGCGCGTGGTGCAGAGCGTGTGGTGAAAGTCCTTCACGAGCGCGAGCGCCTCGGCGTCGTTCCCCGCATCGTGCAGTTCCTTCACGCGGCCCTTCACATCCTCCCAATCGTCCTTCAGCGGCTCGATGATGGTCGGGATCACCAGCCGCTCGACATAGGCGCGGGGGGTGTAGTGCGCGCCGAGCTTCGCGCGCTCGCGGGCATCGAGCGCGCGTTCGAGCAGCGTGCCGAAGATCGCCGGCTCGACGTCCGACCAGTCCTTCGAGGCCGCGACGTGCAGCTCGTGGATGTCCTCGCCATCGAGCGGCAGCGCCTTTCGGGTCTTGAAGAGGGAGCCATTGAACTTCCTGAGTGTGGCATTGAGCTCGGGCGAATAGCCGCCCTGGTCCATGACACCCCAGAAATGCTCCAGCGCCGGGACGAAATGCGCCGGCGTCTCGCGCATGCGGCCGAGGAGGTCGCGGAACCCGCCCTTCGGCAGGAGCTTCACGTCCTCGGCGAACATGGTGAAGAGGCAGCGCATCAGGAACTCCGCCACCTCCTTCGCGTCGTGCTTCTTTTCGAGCCGCCGCGCGATCCGCGCCAGCCGGGCGGCGATGTCGCGCGTCACCTCCGCGGACCTGCGCGCGGGGTCGAGGGAGAGCGGATCGCTCCAGATTGCCTTCAGCCGCGCCTGCACGCCCGGATCGCGCAGGTCGTCCATGCCGATCCGGTAGCTCTGCCGGTCCGGGAAATGGGCGTAGTTCTTCCCCTGGCCGGAGAAATCCGCGTAGACCTCGACGACGTGGCCGACGTCGACCACGACGAGGAACGGCGGGTAGCCGTGCTCCACGGGGAGCGCGCGGGCGTAATCCTCCGCCTGACGGCGCGCGGCGATCATCACCTGGTCCCAGCCGCGCGTGCCGCGTCGCGCCTGCCCCAGCTTCCGCTGCGCGGCATCCTCGGGGAGCAGCGCGAGCTGGTCGGCATCGAGCGGCCGCGCGTCGCGCTTGCCCGACTGCTTCGCCTCCAAGACGAAGCAGCCGCGCTTGTAGCAGTCGATGCGCCCGGCCGTCCGGGAACCGTCGGCGTGCTTGAAGTCGACGCGCCGCTCAAAGACGTAGTCGTTGAACTGGTTCTCTTCCGCCGCCATTTCCGGGCGGGCGAGGTCGAGCGCCTCGCAAAGCCCGACCACGAAGAGCTGGTAGTTCGCGAGCTCCGATCCGCCGGAGGCCTTCGCCTCCCTGATCAGCTTTTCGAGCTTCTCCTCGTTCATGTCGGGCGGCGGATCATGTCAACGAACGGCGAAGGCTCACGGGCGGGGCGACGAGGAGGGATCGTATTCCACCACCCCTTGTTGTGGGAAGCACCATCGCGAAAAGCCGCGGACGCTCGCTCCCCCCTCTCTCCAAATTCTAACCCGTCTCTCTCCCCGTTCTAACCCGATCTCGGCATGATGGGGGACGGCTGATCGACCCGGCCGTTGGAGGCGTATCCTCGTGACCCGCATTCCTTCTCCTCCCAGACGACGACTGAAGCCCGGCCTGATGGCCGGGCTCCTTTCCGCCTCGCTGCTCGCCGCGCCTCTCGCCGGCCCGGCTTTCGGGCAGGGCGCGCAGGGCGCGCAAGGCGCGCAAGGCGCGCAAGGCGCGCAAGGCGCGCAGGGCGCGCCGGAGGCGGCGCAGCCGGGAGGGGACCAGGCTGGGGCGGGCCAGCCGGGCGGCGTGCAGCCGGGCGCGGCGGGAGCCGGGCAGCCGGGGGCGGACGGCGCGGGCGCCGGCGCCCCGGCACGAGGCGCAGCCGCTCCGGCCCAGGCCGGCGGGGGCGAGGCGCAGGGCCAGCCGGCGCAGGGACAGCCGGCGCAAGGCCGGCAGGGGCAAGGACAGCAGGGGCAGGTTCAGGGCCAAGCCCAGACGCAAGGTCAGGGCCAGGGTCAGACGCAGGTGCCGGAGGGGGCTTCGGAGGTGCGGATCGGGCTGGTGCGGCTGGCGAAGCCCGAGCCGCTGCCGATCTCGCTGCCGGCGCGGCCGGCGCCCGACATGGGCGCGGCCGGCGCGCAGCTCGGCATCGAGGACAACAACACGACCGGGCGCTTCACCAAGCAGCATTTCTCGCTCGCCGACCGTGCGGTCGCCGACGAGGCGGAGGCGCTTTCCGCGCTCGACGAAATGGCGGGCGCGGGTATCCGCTTCGTGCTCGCCGATTTGCCGGCGCCGCTGCTGCTTGCGCTCGCCGACCGCGCGGCGGAGCACGGCGTGCTCGTCTTCAACACCGGCGCGACCGACGACGTGCTGCGCATGGAGGAATGCCGGGCGAACGTCGTCCACGTCGCGCCGAGCCGGGCGATGCTCGCCGACGCGCTCGCGCAGTACCTCGTCTGGAAGCAATGGCCGCGCTGGTTCCTGATCGTCGGCTCGCACGAGGCGGACCAGCGCTATGCGGAGGCGATCCGGCGCGCGGCGCAGCGCTTCGGCGCGCGCATCGTGGAGGAGCGCGTCTTCGAAGACCGCGGCGGCGCGCGCACGACCGATTCCGGCATCGCGCAGGTGCAGCGGCAGCTGCCGGTCTTCACGCAGAACGCGCGCGAGCACGACGTCGTGGTCGTCGCCGACGAGAGCGAGGTGTTCGGCCCCTACATGCCGTTCCGCACCTGGATGCCGCGCCCGGTCGCCGGCACCGACGGGCTGCGGCCGACGAGCTGGACGGATTCGCACGACCAGTGGGGCGCGATCCAGCTGCAGAACCGGTTCCGCGCCTCCGCGCGCCGCGGCATGACCGACCACGATCTGCAGGCCTGGACGGCGGTGCGCCTCGTCGGCGAGGCGGCGACGCGCACCGGCGGCACCGACGCGGAGACGATGATCGCCTTCATCAAGGGGCCGCAGATGGAGGTCGCCGCCTTCAAGGGGCAGAAGCTCACGATCCGCGACTGGGACCTGCAGCTCCGCCAGCCGGTCCTGCTCTCCGACGGGCGGAACGTGGTAACGGTTTCGCCGCAGGAGGGCTTCCTGCACCAGCACTCCGAGCTCGACACGCTCGGCTACGACCGGCCCGAGACGAAGTGCCGGCTCTAGGGAAACGACGGACCGGGAGGATTGGCATGCGGAGCGGGATGGCATCGGCGCTGGCATTGGCGCTGTGGCTCGGGGCGGCGGGGCCGGCTTCGGCCTACAAGATCTTCGTATCCAACGAGGGCGACAACACCGTCACGGTGATCGATTCGCAGACGATGGAGGTCGAGACGACGCTCCAGGTCGGGCAGCGGCCGCGCGGCATCACCATCACGCATGACGGCAAGTACGTGCTGCTGTGCGCCTCCGACGACGACACGGTGCAGATGATCGACGCCAAGACCTACGAGATCGTCGGCACGCTGCCGTCCGGCCCGGACCCGGAGCTCTTCGTGCTGCACCCCTCCGGCAACCCGCTCTACATCGCCAACGAGGACGACAACCTCGTCACCGTGGTGGACGTGGAGCGGCGCGCGCTGATCGCCGAGATCCCGGTCGGCGTCGAGCCGGAGGGCATGGGCATCTCGCCGGACGGCAAGGTCATGGTGAACACGTCGGAGACGACGAACATGGCCCATTTCATCGACACGGCGACGAACGAGATCACGCACAACGTGCTGGTCGATTCGCGGCCGCGCTTCGCGGAGTTCAAGACGGACGGGACAGAGGTGTGGATCTCGGCGGAGATCGGCGGGACGGTCAGCGTGATCGACACGGCGACGCACGAGATCAAGCACAAGATCACCTTCGAGATCCCCGGGCTCAGGCCGGAGGCGATCCAGCCGGTCGGCGTGCGCATCACCAAGGACAACAAGACGGCCTTCGTCGCGCTCGGGCCGGCGAACCGGGTGGCGGTCATCGATGCCGAGACCTACGAGGTCGAGGATTACCTGCTCGTCGGCCAGCGCGTCTGGCAGCTCGGCTTCTCGCCGGACGAAAGCCTGATCTTCTCCACCAACGGCATCTCCAACGACGTCTCGGTGATCGACGTCGCAAGCCGCAAGGTGACGAAGACCATCCAGGTCGGGCGGCTGCCCTGGGGCGTGGTGACGACGCCCGAGTGAGGGGCGGGCCGCACGAAGTTCAATCCGACAAGGGGAAAGCGATGTCCATCCGAAAGAACGTCCTGACGCTCGCGCTCGCGGGCGGCCTCGCCGCGGCGCTCCTGCCCGCCGCGGCCAATGCCCAGTCCGGCCTGCTGACGCGGGCGGAGGTGCTGCCGAAGCTCACGCTTTCCGCCGGCCAGCCGCTCGCCGAAGGCCCGCTCGAGCTCGAGTCCGGCAAGCACTACAAGCTCGTCATCGAGGCCGACGGGACGGCGGAGCTCGCCATCCGCGGGCCGGAATTCTTCCGCAACGTCTGGGTCAACGAGGTCGTCATCAACGACATCGAGGTGCGCCCGCTCGGCGTCGATTCGATCGAGTTCGACGCCGCCGGCGAGGTCGAGATCACCTTCGTGACGATCCGGCCGGGCAGCTTCGCGCTGTTCATCCCGGGCACGACGGGCGAGAGCCAGCGGGTGGCGATCAACGTGAAGTGAAGCGGCGGGGCCTGGCGCGCTCGCCCACGCAGCGCTTGCGCCGGTCCCGTCAGCCCGGATCCGTGCCCGGCGGCGAGCGGAAGCTCGGATGGAGCGGCCGCCAGGGCGCGAGCAGCGTGGTGATGATGCCGGCCTCGCGCACCGCGTGGAGCTCGTAGCCGCTCAGCCAGAACTCGCCCGGCGCGTTGAGATAGCCCTCGATCGAGGAAAGGAACGCGCCGGACACGCCGGCGGCGGCGAGGCGCTCGACGAAGCGCGCCGTCTCCCGCGGCAGCGGCAGCGTCGCGAAGGCCCGGCACACGCCGTGGAAGAGCCACGCGCTCGCGCCGCCCGCCACGCGCTCCTCGCCCTGCATGAAGACGAGCACGCATGACGACAGGCAGGACGAGCCGTGGCGGACATAGGTGCGCAGCAACACGCGCTCGCGCAGCGCGCCGAGGACCGCGCTGACGCGCTCGGCATAGGCGAGCTCCCCGCCCGCGCTGTCGAGGTCGAGGATGACGGTGTCGTAGCCTTCGATCCTCTCGAGGAGCCGCTCCAAATCCTCGGCGAGCGGCGGCGCGATCGCGCCGCGGACGAGCACGGCGACCGTGCCGGGCGGGAGCGAGCGGTTCTCGCCCGGGGTCAGGATCCTGACGCTGGTCTCCCCGCACGCGGCGGCGATGGCCGGCCCGGCCGCCACGACGAGAAGGCTCGCGCCCATCCAGGCAGAAAGCGCCCGCGCAAGTGTCCGCCGCATCAAGCCTGCTAGGGCTTCTGCAGCGTTTCGAGATGCGCAACCAGCGCGTCGACGCGCGAACGCACGATCGCAGCGGGATCCTGCACGCGCCAGACCTCGCGGTAATATTCCACGGCCTGCCGGTTGTACTCCTGGCCCCAGATCGGCATGTCACGGGGACCATGGCCGCCGACCTCCGCCCGGCCGTCGACGATCTCGGCAACCCGTTCGGCGGGGAACGTGCCGTTTTCCGCTGCGGCAAGGCCCGTGAGATCGGGCACCTCGGTCTTGATGAACTGCGCGAACGGCCCGTCGCCCTGACCGGTCATGCCGTGGCAAACCGCGCAGTTCGCCTCGAACTCCGTCTTGCCGAGCGCCGCGTCCTGCGCCAGCGCGCCCGTCGCAGCGGTCAAACCCGCCAACGCCAGCACGCCTGCGGCGAGAAACAGGATCCTCATCGCTTTACCTCCCGAACCGCAAGACCAAGCCCGCAGGATAGTCGCGCCGATACTGCGCAACAAGTCTGCTCCACGGCGGAACCTACTTAAACAGCGCGCAAGAACTCCCAATACATTTCGACTGTTATCCGTGTTTATGTAAAGTTGTACTATGCGGAGCCGCGTTTGCATGGGCGTGCGGGGTTGGAGAGCATCGCGACTGCGGGATGCCGCAGAGCGCAGTGCGGAAGGCGCAGTCGTTCAACCGTCACCCGCCCCGGCCGCGCCGGTGGTTGCCATGATTTCGGCGAGCAGCGCGTGGAGATCGTCGCGGTGGCCGGTGCGGCCGGCCGGGGCCGTCTCGTCCGAGGTGATCGCGACTGTGAGGCCGACGGCAGGGACGATGTAGAGCATCTGCCCGCCATAGCCCCAGGCGTAGCGGACGTCGTGTCCGGCGATCTCGCGCAGGAACCAGCCGTAGCCGTAGCCGTCGCCGGTGAAGCGCGAATGCGTGCGCAGCTCGAACGAGCGGTCGATCCATTCCGGCGGGACGATTTGCCGGCCGTCGGGGGCGCGGCCGCCGTTCCGGTAGAGCTCGCCGAAGGCGGCGAGCGAGCGCGTGCTCATCGCCATCTGGTTGCCGCCGAGATAGATGCCCTGCGGGTCGCGCTCCCAGTCGGCGATCGAGAAGCCCGGCACGTCGCCGAGCCAATCGCGTGCGAGCGCGAGCGTCGAGCGGCCCGCGACGCGCGTGAGGATGGCGGAGAGGAGATGGGTGGAGCCGGTCGAATAGAGCATGGCGCCGCCGGGCTCGTCGACGAAGGGCTCGGCGAGGGCCGCCCGCACCCAGTTCGGGCTCGCGATCCAGCGGCCGTAATTCGCGCCCGACGTGCGCCCGAGCCCGGCCTGCATGGAGAGGAGATGCCCGATCGTGACGTCCGAGAGCCGCGGGTCCGGATCGGCCGGGAGGTCGCCCGCGAGGAGCGGCGCGATCTTCTGGTCGACCCCTTCGAGGATGCCCTTGTCGATCGCGATGCCGACGAGGGCCGAGACGATCGACTTCGACGCCGACTTGATGTTGGTCGGCGCGGCCGGGGAGCGGCCGCGATAGCCGCGTTCCGCCACGACCTCCCCGCCCTTCAGGATCACGACCGCCCTGAGCGGCGCGAGCGCCTCGGCGCGGCCGAGGATCTCCGGGACCGTCGCCTCCGCCGGCCGTTCGGTGCCGCTCGGGAAACCGACCTCCGCATTCGCGGCGCCCGGCAGGGGCGCCACGGCTAGCCAGGCGAGAATGAGGAGGGTCTTCATGCGCCGCGTTCCGGGTGCTGGAATTTCATGAGCCGGACGCGCGACGTGCGGTCCGCTCGATCCCGGTTCGCGCGTCACTCGGTCACCGCCAGGAGGGACATCATCTCGTCGAGCGCGCGGTCGCGCTGGGGGTCGGCGCCGGCGGCGAAGCGGCTGTCGAAGGGGACGACGATCTCGGGCGAGACGCCGGTGCCTTCGAGGCGCTCGCCGTCGACATGGACGTCGAGGACGGCGACCTCGAGGAGGCTGTTGTCCCTCAGCCTGAAGGCGCGGCCGGCCAGCACGTCGCCGGCCGTGCGCGTGCCGACGAGCGGCACCCCGGCACGCTGCAGGCCATGGGCGAGGATCTCCATGCCGCTCCGCGAGCCCTGGTCGATGATGCCGACGACCGGCTTGCGCCAGCGCATGTTCGCGACCCGGCTCTCACCCTTGCGGTTCGTGACCACCATGTGCGGCGCGCGCCCGACGAACATCTCGGCCGCGTCCGCCGGCGCCCCGCCCCAGCGCCCGCGCATGTCGAGGACGAGACCGTCCGCCTCGCGCAGCGGATCGGAGGTCAGGAGCTCGGCGAGGAGGTCGTCGACGCCCCGGAAGGCGTAGGCCCAGAGGCGCAGATAGCCGATCCGGCGGTTGCCGCGCTCGAAGGTCCGCACGCTGTCGCGGATCGCGTCCAGGAACATTTCGCGCGGCTGCAGGCGCGCAACCACGATCTCGGCCGACCGGGGCCCCTCGTCGGGGCGGCGCCGGAACTCCAGCCGAACCGCACGGCCGACCTTGTCCTCGAAGGAGGCGATCGGCGCGTAGGGCGCGCCGTCGACCGAGAGGATCTCGTCGCCGACCAGGATGCCGCCGCGGGCCGCGGGTCCGCCGTCATAGACGTGCCTGACGAACAGACGATCGCCGGTTTCCGCCGCGACCAGGCCGATGCCCGGGTAGGAAACCGCGCCCTCCGGCGGGAAGAGTTCGCGGATGTTGGCGATTCCGCGCCGGAACACCTCCGAAAGCTCGTAATAATCGATGCCGTCCGGCGTGAAGCGCCCGGTATGGGAGGCCCCGAGCACCCGGAGCCAGTCTTCGCTGGCCCTCGCCAAGTCGCCGCGTTCGGCACGCGCCCTCGCGCGCGCCTCGGCCGCGTCGAAGGCGGCTAGGCCGACGGGGTCGAAGTGCTCCCGGCGCACGATCTCGCCGATCTGGTCGATGATTGCCGTCGGCGCGACGGCAGTGTCGAGCACCGGCCGGGCCGCGGCAGTGCCGATGGCGGACAGGAAGAGCCCTGCCGCAAGCAGGACGCGCATTTCAGGCTTCATCATCGCGGCAGGAAGCCCTGCCCTCGTGGCAATTGCGCGGCGCCGCGGCCACGCATTCGCATCTCCCGCAAGGCGACCTCGCCGGCCGACGGGCGCGGGCCGAGCACGGGCCGGCCACGTCAGACGCCGATATAGCTCTTCACGAGTTCGTGGTCGGGGCCGAGGTCAGACATCGCGCCCTCGTAGACCACCCGCCCGCGGTCGAGCAGGCAGGCGCGGTCGCAGACGCGGCGCGCCACGTGGAAGTTGGTCTCGACCAGGAGCATGGTGGTGCCTTGCGCGCGCAGCCGGCCGATCGCTTCCGAGATCTGGTCGATGACGACGGGCGCCAGCCCTTCGGTCGGCTCATCCATGATGACGAAGCGGGACGACCCGACGAGCGCGCGGGCGATGGCGAGCATCTGCTGCTCGCCGCCCGACAGATGGCTGCCGAGATTGCGCCGGCGCTCCGCCAGCCTGGGGAAGAGCTGATAGGCCTCGTCGATCGCGAACCTTTCGGCTGATTCGGCAACCCGGTCGGCGACCTTCAGGTGCTCCTCCACCGTGAGGCTGCGGAAGATCCCGCGGTCCTCCGGCACGTAGCTCACGCCGCGGCGGACGATGGCATGCGTCGGCTGCCGCTCGATCGCGTCGCCCTCGAAGCGGATCGAGCCGCTCCTCGCCCTCACATAGCCGAGGATGGTGCGCAGCGTGGTCGTCTTCCCCACGCCGTTCCGGCCCAGGAGGCCGACGCAGGCGCCCGCCGGGACCGTGAAGCCGACATCCTGCAGCACATGGCTGTCGCCATAGAAGGCGTTGACGCCGGCCAGCTCAAGCATGGGCCGTCCCGAGATAGGCCGTCTGCACTTCGCTGCTCGCCGCGACCTCCCCGGGCGTGCCGGTCATCAGCACGCGCCCGCGGACGAGAACGGTGATCCGGTCGCAGAGGTTGAAGACGAAATCGAGGTCGTGCTCGACCAGGACGATGGTGATGTCGCGCGGCAGCGCCTGGAGCAGATCCGCAAGCAGGCGGCGCTCGTAGGGCGACGCGCCGGCGGCGGGCTCGTCGAGGAGCAGGATGCGCGGCTTCTCGGCCAGCGCGAGGGCGATCTCGAGCTGCCGCTTCCGTCCGTAGGAGAGCTCGCCGGCACGCCGGCCCAGCTCGTCGGCGAGGGAGACCCGCTCGGCGAGCGCCTGCGCCGCGGCAACCACGCGGCGGTGGCGGGCCGTGCCCCGCCAGGGATCGAAACGGGAGCCATCCGTCGCCTGGACCGCAAGGCGAAGGTTCTCCGCGACCGTCAGCCCGTCGAAGAGGGCGCTCTTCTGGAACGAGCGGCGCACGCCGGAATGGGCGATCCGGTCGGGCGCGAGCCCGGTCACGTCCCGGCCGAACACCTCGACCCGGCCGGAATCGGGCCTGAGCCAGCCGGAAATGATGTTGAAGAAGGTCGTCTTGCCGGCGCCGTTCGGACCGATGATGCCGCGGCGCTCGCCTTCCGGCACCGCGAGGTCGATGCCGTCGGCGACGCGCAGCGCCCCGAAGGCCTTCGACAGCCCCGCCACGGCGAGCGCGCTCATCTGCGCCGCCCCAAGCGGCCGAGCGCGTCCACGCCGCCGGCGACGCCTTCGCGGAAGAGCGCGACCGCGGCCATGAAGAAGAGGCCGAAGAAGAGCAGATAGTGCTCGGTCACGATCGCCAGCCCCTCGCGGATGGCGATGAAGGCGAGCGCGCCGATCGCCGGCCCGAGGAAGCTCCGCCACCCGCCGATGATGATCATCAGCAGGACCTCCGCCGAGATCCGCCACGAGGCGAGCTCGGGGCTGGCGAAGGAGAGGTTCTGCGCCTGGAGCATGCCCGCAATCGCGGCGACCAGGCCCGCCAGGACGAAGCATGCGAGCTTGTAGATGCCGACATCGTAGCCGAGCGCCCGCGCCCGCGGCTCGTTCTCCCGGATCGCGATGACGACGCTCCCGAACGGCGAGCGGACGAAGCGGTGGAGGAGCCAGAGCGTCACGACCACAACCGCCAGCACGTAGTAATAGAACTCCGGCGTCCCCCAGAGGTCGATGCCGAGCGCCTCGAGATCCGGGCGGGGAATGCCGACGATGCCGTCGTCGCCGCCGGTCTGCGGCGTGCGCACGAGCACGGCGTAGAACATCTGCGAGAAGGCGAGCGTGATGAGAAGGAAGCGCACGCCGCTCGTGCGCAGGCAGAACAGGCCGAGGACGATCGCGAACACGACGGACCCGGCAAGCGTCACCAGCATGGCCGGCAGGGTCGCCCAGTCGAAGAGCAGCGTGAGCGCTGCGAGCCCGTAGGCGCCGAAGCCGAAATAGGCGGCCTGGCCGAGGGAAACGTAGCCCATGAAGCCGAGGAGAAGGTTCGTCCCGACGGCGAAGAGCGCCAGGATCAGGATCTCGGTGCCGAGCACGAGCACGTAGTCGGACGCCGCCAGCGGCAGCAGCGCCAGAAGGAGCAGGACGGCGGCAACGGCAACGGTGCCGACGATCGCCGGCCGCTTCCCCGCCGGGACGGCGCCGGCCTCCGCCCCCGCTGCACCCGCCTCGCTCATCCGGCGCCGCGCGCGGTGCGGAAGAAGCCGCCCGGGTTGAAGGCGAGGATCGCGGCCAGGAAGATGTACATCGCGAAGCTCTCGAGCCCGGGCACGTAGGCCTGGGCGAACGTGTTGATGAGGCCGAGGGCGAGCGCGGCGACGAATGAGCCCATGATCGAGCCGAGGCCGCCGGCGATGACGACGATCAGCGTCAGGATGAGGATGTCCATGCCCATGTGCGAATAGACGCTGAGGACGGGCGCGGCGACCGCGCCGGCGAGCCCGGCGAGCCCCGCGCCGAAGCCGAAGACGAGCGCGAACAGCCGGTCGACGTTGACGCTCATCCCGACCGTCATGTCGTGGTCGTCGACCGCCGCCCTGATCGTCGCACCGAGCGTGGAGCGGTCGATGGCGAGCCACACCGCGAGCCCGATCGCGAGGCCGAGGGCGATGATGAAGAGGCGGTAGGCGGGATAGGGCGCCCCGAGCACGGACACCGTCCCGCGGAGATAATCGGGCGGCACGATGCTCTCATAGCCGACGCCGTAGAGGATCTCGACCGAGCCGACGACCGCGAAGGAGAGGCCGAGCGTGAAGAGGGCGATGTCGAGATGGGTCGAGCGCCCGCGCCGGACGAGCGGCTTCAGCACGAAGTACTGGAACAGCGCGCCGAGGAGCGCCGGCAGCATGAAGCCGACCGCGAGCGCGAGCCAGAACGAGCCGGTCGCCCGCGCCGCGCTGTAGGCGGCGTAGGCGCCGGCCGTATAGAACGCCCCGTGCGCGAGGTTCAAATAGTCCATCATGCCGAAGATGAGCGTCAGCCCGAGCGCCAGCAGGAACACCAGCATGCCGAGCTGAAGCCCGTTCAGCAGATTGACGAGGACGTTCTCCACGGCCGGGCGCGGGCTATTCGCTCATCTGGCAGCCGGGAAGGTCCTTGCCCGGCGGGATGGTCGAGACGAGCTTCTCCACGAGCTTGCCGTCCTCTTCGGCGACCTCGACCAGATAGAGCGTCTCGAGCTGCGCCCCGTTCGCCTCGCTGAAGGTGATCTTGCCGCGCGGGGCTTCGATCGTGAGGCCGCGGATCGCATCGACATAGGCCTTGCCGTCGGAGACGTCACCCTTCACGGCCTCGATGCCTTCGAGGACGGCGAGCGCGTTGTCGTAGCCGAGGCCGGCCGTGACGTTCGGCACCGCGCCGTACTTGTCGCCGTAGGCCTTCACGAAGGCGTCGCTGTCCGGCGTGCCGGCCGCGGGCGTGTAGACGGTCGCGAAGCGCGCGCCGAGCACGACGTCCCTGCCCATCGCCGACCAGAGGTTGGCGTCGTAGAGCCACTGGTCGCCGCGCAGCGGCATCGCCTCGCGCAGCCCGAACTCGGCATGCTGCTTGACGGCCTGGATCGATTCCGCGCCGGCATACCAGGCGTAGATCATCGCGGCGCCCGATTCCTTCGCCTTGCCGTAGACCGGGCCCCAGTCCTTGGTCTGGCGGAACACCGTCCAGTACTGGTCCTTGACGGTCCCGCCATTGGCGGTGAAGCCGTCGACGAAACCGCGGATCATCGCGCGCCCGGCCGCGTAGTCGGGCCCGAGCGTCACCGCCGTCTTGTCCTCCAGCTCGTTCGCCCAGTAGGCGCCGGAGCCCTCCTGCAGCGCATGGGCGCTGAAGCCGGAGCGGATCGCGTAGGGCTGGCAGTTCTCCGCGGTGAGCTCGTCGGCGACGGCGAGCGCCAGCACGAGCGGCTTCTTCGTGCGCTTGGAGAGATCGGAGACGGCGAGCGCGACCGCGGAGCTGACGGTGCCGGCGAGGATGTCGACCCCGTCGGAGCGCAGCAGCCGGTTGGCGGCCCGCACGCCGACGGTCGGATCGGCCTCGGTGTCCGCCTTGACGAGCACGACCTTCTTGCCGGCCGCCATGCCGCCGCGCTGCTCTAGCGCGAGCTCCCAGGCCCGGTCGATGTCTTCGGCGAGCTGGGCGAACACGCCCTTGTAGGGCAGCAGCAAGCCGACCTTGATCTCCTCCTGCGCATGAGCGCCGGAGGCGGCGGCGCCGCTCACCGCGAGCGCGGCGATAACGGCCAGATACGAACGATTCATTGTTCTTCCTCCCGAAACGGCGTCAGGGCGATCCGGCGCAGGGGCGCCGGATCGCGCGCTTTCAGCCCATCATGCCCGCATCGCGGTAGGCGCGCTCGGCGCCCGGATGGAGCGGCACGCCGCCGACGTTCTCCGGCTTCCAGGCGATCTTCGGGTCGAAAGGCGAGAGCGCCTTGTTCTGCTCCTTCAGCGTCTCCGCATTCTCGATGAGCTGCTTGGTCAGGCCGTAGGCGAGATCCTCCGGCATGTCCTTGTTGACGATCAGCACCGTGGTCGCGCCGGGGAACGTCATGTCGCCCTTCATGTCGTCGAAGGAGCCCGCCGGCAGGACGGCGCGCTGGTAGCCGAGGTCGACCATCTTCTGCATGGCCTCGTCGGTGATGGTGCACCACTCGATGTCGTGCGTGTAGGCGATCTCCTGCACCTTCGGGTGGCCGACCGCGGCGGGCTGGACCCAGACGTCGGCCTTGCCTTCGACGAGGGCCGCGGCCGCCGCCTCGAGCGCGCCGCGGTTGATGGAGCCGCCCCAGCTCTTCAGCGTCGCCTCGTCGATGCCGTGGGCGCGCAACAGCATCTCGGTCGTCACCGCGCCGAGCGAGCCGGGCTGCAGGCAGGTGAAGCGGACGGGTTTCTTGGCCGCGAGCGCCTCCGACAGGTTCCCGAACCCGCTGCCGGCCTTGGTCACTATCACGAGGTAGTACTGGTCGAGATTGCCGGCGAGCGCCCGCACGTTCTCCGCCGTGGCGTCCTGCACGTCGGTCATGTTCTGCAGCGCCCATTGCAGGTTGCAGCTGAAGGTCATGCCGACCTGGATGCGCTCGCCGGAATTGATGAGCTTCACGTTGCCGACGGCCGCGGCGTAGGGCCGGACGTTCACGGTGCCGCCGGCGGGCAGCGCCGCCTGCAGGAACTGCGCCATCTGGATGCCGTACTGGTACCAGGAGCTGCCGGCCGCCATCGTGCCGATGTCGATGCTCTGCGCCTGCGCGAAGGCCGGCCAACCGCTTGCCAGAACCGCCGAGGCGGCGAGCGAGCCGGCCACGAACTCCCGGCGTGAGACTGTCAGTTTCGTTGTCATGAGGTCCTCCCTTTCAATACCGCCGTCTCGTGCTCGGGGCCGCCCGTGCGCGCACCGTCCTCGGTCCCCGCGGTCCGGCCCTGCCACAAGAAGATCATCCCGAACACGAGCCCGCCCGCCAGGCTCACCCAGGCGGAGGGGTAGATGAGCGCGAAAGCGGCCGCGATCAGGAGCACGCTCTCGATCCTGCGGTTCTTCCGCCGGAGAAAGCCGATGTTCCCGGCGGCCAGCGCGTAGACGCCGACGAGGGCGGTCCCGAACGAGATCGCCGCATCGGAGAGGTCGCCCTCCATGAGCATCGCCGGCTCCGCCACGAAGGCGTACGGCACGAGGAACGCCGGCAGGCCGAAGCGCACGGTCGTCCATCCGACCCGGGACGCGGAGGCGCCGGCGATCGAGGCCGCGGCATAGCTCGCGAGCGCGACCGGCGGCGTGATCATCGACAGGCAGGCGAAGTAGAAGACGAAGAAGTGCGCGGCGAGCGCGTTCACGCCGAGCTGGTGCAGCGCCGGCGCGAAGAGGGTCGCGCCCATAATGTAGGCCGCGGTCGTCGGAAGGCCCATGCCCATGATGATGCAGCCGCACGAGACGGCGATCAGACAGATCAGCAGGTTGTCGCGGGAGAGGCCGACGAGGAGCTCGGTGAAGCGGACGCCGACGCCGGTCTGGACCACGACGCCAACGATGATGCCGGCCGCCGCGCAGGGCACCGCGACCATGATCGCGCGCGAGCCGCCCTCCGCGAGCGCCTTCAGGACCGCCCGCGGCCCCATGCGGGTGGCCGCGCTGAACAGGCTGACGACCAGCACGACGCCGATCGACTCCACCGCCGCGGCCATCAGCTGCCGCCCCGTCATCACGGCATAGACGAGGTAGACGATCGGGAGCAGGAGATGGAGGCGGAGCAGGCTCTCGCGAACCGGCACCATGTCCTCGGCCGGGATCGGCTGGATGCGGCGGTAGCGCGCCTCGATGTCGACCGCGAAGAGGACGGCGATGTAGTAGATCGCCGCCGGGATGATCGCAGCGGTCACGATCTGGCTGTAGGGCACGCCGAGATTCTGGGCGATGATGAAGGCCGCCGCGCCCATCAGCGGCGGCATGACCTGGCCGCCCGTGGAGGCGAGCGCCTCGACGGAGGCGGCGACCTGGGGCGTATAGCCGGTGCGCTTCATGAGCGGGATCGTGAAGATGCCCGTTCCCATGACGTTGGCGACCGCGCTCCCGCTCGTCATGCCCATCAGCGCCGAGCCGGTGGTCGCCGCCTTGGCCGCCCCGCCGCGATAGCGCCCCGTCGCGGACACGGCGAGGTCGATGAAGAGCCGGCCGCCGCCGGAGACGTCCAGAAAGGCCCCGAACAGGATGAAATAGAAGACGTAGGTCGCCGACACGCTGATCGGGACGCCGAAGATGCCCTCGGTCGTCAGCGCCTGCAGGTCGATGAACTCGCCGAATGAGAGGCCGGAATGGCGCAGCCCCATCGGCAGGCTGGGGCCGAGGAAGGCATAGGCGATGAAGACGAGCACGACGATGGTCATGCCGAGGCCGGCGGTCCGGCGCGCGGCCTCGACCACGAGGACGACGAGCGCGAGCCCGGCCACTTCGTCGGCAAGGGTGAGCGGATCGACCTGCGGGATGCGCAGCGCGAGGCGATCCTCGTTCAGCAGGTAGAAGACCATGATCGCCGCACTTGCCGCGATCGCCAGCACGCTGAGGGCCGCATCGACCGGATTGCGCCGAGGGCGCGGGTCGCCCCCCTCGTCGATCTTCCGCTCGGGCGGCACGAGCGGCACGAGCGCGAACGTCACCGCCAACGCGAAGGCGAGGTGAACCGGCATCAGGACGAGTTCGTCGTAGCCGGCCATGAAGACGAAGGACACCTGGACGACCGACCAGATGCCGGCGATCAGCATCCCCGTGACGAACAGGCCGCGGCCGACCGTCTGCGAACTGGCGGCCATGCGAGGATTACCGGCCGAGGACGGAAAACGCGTCCAGCGGCAGCAGTCGATAAAGGCCGGGCAGGCCGTGAACGCGCGACGGCCGCGTCCGGTCGAACGACATGAACACCTCCCGCGCAGCTTCTCCGGCCGGCTCGCATCGGAGACTGTCAGGGGGCATTCAAGCTGTCAAGTACCAAAATGCCTATTTAGCCGGGGCGCGAGTTTGCCGGCCGACCTCCGGCGCCAGCGGATTATTGGAATTCTCGTATTTCTATGCTTCTAAGGACCCCTTGCCGGCGCGGCCCTTCGCGGCCACAAGCAGGCGACAAGCGGACCAAGAACGGGGAAACAGGCGATGATCACGCGGGCCGAGACGCGTTTCGACGACCGGATCTATCCGTCGGACTGGCGCGCCTGGCGGGACCCGGAGATCCCGGAGTTCTTCAATCCCGTTGCCGTTCTCCTCGACCGGCATCTCGGCACCGCGACGGCGGAAAAGCCGGCGCTGCTCGTCGACGGCGCGCCGACCTCCTATCGCGATCTCAACGCGCTCGTCGCCCGCGCGGCGCGAGGGCTGCAGGACCTCGGCCTCCGGGCAGGCGAGCGCATGCTGCTCTTCGGCACCGACAGCCTCGAATACATCGCGCTCTGGCTCGGCGCCGTGCGCGCCGGGATCGTGCCGGCGGTGGTCTCCGACCTCTACAAGACGAAGGACCTCCTCTATTTCCTGACCGACACCGACTGCCGGGCCCTCTTCATCGATTCCGAGCAGTTGCCGAAGCTGCGGGAGATCGGGGCTGACCTGCCGCAAGGGCTCGCCACCATCATCGTCCGCTCGCCGGCTTCCGGAACGCCGGCCTTTGGCGCGCGCGCCGTCGTCTCCGCCGCCGACGTGCTCGGGGCCGCGGGCGAGCCGGCGGCCCTGCTGCGCCACTGCAACGACGTCTGCTACATGTTCTATTCCGGCGGCACGACGGGGACCGCCAAGGGCATCACCCATCTCTGCCACGACTTCTTCCTCGTGCCGGCGCGCCAGGGCGCGTTCTGGGAGTACCAGGCGGACGACATCGTCTTCGCCACCTCGAAGAAGTACTTCACCCACGGGCTCTGGCCGGGCGTCCTGATCCCGCTCGCCTTCGGGGCGACCGCCGTCCTGCAGCGCCGGCCACCGACGCCGGACGCCGTCATCGAGACGGTCGTCTCGACGCGGGCGACGAAGCTCATCACCGTCCCCACCGTCATCAAGAACCTTTTGGAACATTGCCGCGCCAACGAGCTCCGTCCGGATTTCGGCTCGGTCGGGCTGGTCATCAGCGCCTCGGAGAAGATCCCGCCGGAGGTGTTCGACCGCTTCGAGCAGAGCTTCGGGCTCGAGATCCTCGATTCGATCGGCAGCTCGGAGATCACCTACGAGTGGATCGCCAACCGGCCGAAGCAAGCGAAGCGCGGCAGCCTCGGCAAGCCGGTCTTCGGCTACGAGATCCGCCTGGTCGGCCCCGGCGGCAAGGACGTCACGGAGCCCAACGTGCCGGGCGAGGCGTGGGTGAAGAGCCGGACGTCGTGCTTCTTCTACTGGCGGAAGTTCGACAAGTCGCGCGAAACCTTCGTCGGCCCGTGGACCCGCACCGGCGACAACCTCACCTTCGACGAGGACGGCTTCTTCTGGTTCTCCGGCCGCGACAACGACGTCTTCAAGGTCAAGGGCATGTGGGTCTCGCCGATCGAGATCGAGGCCGCGATCACCGAGCACCCGGCGATCCTCGAGGCGGCCGTTGTCGGCTTCGAGGATGCCGACGGGCTGACCAAGCCGCGGGCCTTCGCGGTCCTGCGCCAGGGCGCCGAGGCGACGGAGCGCCTCGTCGAGGAGCTCAAGGAGAGCGTGCGGCGGCTCGGCGGCTACAAGGTGCCGGCCGACATCCGCTTCATCGACCAGCTGCCGCGGACGACGCTCATGAAGATCGACCGGCGCGCCTTGCGCAGCGGCAGGTGAGGCTCACGAGGCAAGCGCGTCGACGAGAAGCTGGACGGCGATCAAGGCGAGCAGGCCGAGCACGATCACGTCGAAGGTCCGGGCCGAGAGGCGACGGCCGATCCAGGCTCCGAGCGGCATGCAGAGCAGAACCGGCGCCAAGGCGAGGACGCCCTGGAGCGCGACAGGGCCCGTCATGATGCCGGCGACGAGCAGCGCGGGCACCTGGATGAGCGAGAACCCGGCAAAGAGCGTGGCGACCGCGAGCAGATAGCCTTCGCGGCTGAGGCGGAGCGAGTGCAGGAAGGTGATGCTGACCGGCGCGGACACGCCCGTCGCCGCCTGCAGCGTCCCGGCCGCCACGCCCATGAACGGGGCGAGCCGCCGCGCCGCACGCATGGTCACGGCAAACGCCGGCCGCGCGACGCGCAGGACGATGTAGACGATGAGCAAGGCTGCGAGGAAGACGGAGAGCACGCGCTCAGGCACCTGCGTCAGCAGCACCGTGCCGAGCGGGATGCCGAGAAGCCCGCCCAGGAACAGCAGCCTGATCTGCGCGAGCTCGGGCCAGACCTTGCGGTAGTACCAGACCTGCCAGGCATTGGTGAAGAGCACCGGGATCGTCTGCACGGCGATCGCGTGCGGCAGGCCGAGGAAGGTGGCGAGGATCGGAAGCGCCACGACCGGGATGCCGATCCCGGTCGCGCCCTTCACCATGCTGCCGAGGCCGAGGGCGAGCGCCATCGCGGCCAGAACGTGGAGATCGGCCATCGCTCCCTTCCCTGCGCCGCCGCACGAGCGGGCGGCGGCGGCGTTGCGCCGCCGCGCCCTCTCCGCCGATCAGGCCTTGTCGTCCAGCCCGTACTCCTTCCAGCGCCTTTCGACGATGTCGGAGTGCTCCGGCAGGGGCACCACGGTCGGCGGGAAGCGATCGCCGCCATACTGCTTCTGCGGCTCGAAATCGAGGTTCCGCGTGGCGTCGATCAGGACGCGGCACCACTTGCCCGTGCCGAACTTGATCGGGTCGCGGTACTCCAGCCGGGTCGACGGGTCCAGCAGCGAGCCGAAGGTCGCCGGGAAGAAGACGATGTCGTCCTCCGCCGCGTTCACCCGATAGGCGAAGGCCCAGTCGATCGAGCCGTAATCGTGGATGTCGATGTCGTCGTCCACCACCCAGATGTTCTTGTAGCGCAGGTGCGCCGCGTTCGAGCCCCAGATCGCGGCCGCGGCCTGCTTGGCCTGGCCGCGATAGGTCTGCCGCAGCTGGATGACGAGCGTCGTGCCGTTGTTGGCGGCCGGGCAATGGACGTCGGTGACGCCGGGCACGCCCGCAGCCTTCAGCACGTTCCATGCGACGCCGGCGCGCTGCACGGAGCTCGTGATGGAGTTCTCGTTGAGCCGCTTCGGCAGCGTGCCCTCGAGCGTGCCGCGATAGATCGGGTTCCGGCGCATGGTCACGCAGGTCACCTTCGTGACGTGTTTCGGCCCCTGGTCGCCGCCGAAATAGCCGGTGTACTCGCCGAACGGCCCCTCCATCTCGAAGGTCGACGGATCGGGATCGATGAAGCCCTCCACCACGAGCTCGGCGCTCGCCGGCACCATGATGTCGCTCGTCTCGCACTTCACGAGCGGGACCGGCTCGCCGCGGATGGCGCCCATGACCTCGTACTCGGAGACGCCGGTCGGGATCGGCGCGGAGGCGCAATAGGGCAGGCAGGGCTCCCAGCCATAGACGTGCGCGACGGGCATCTTCATGCCGCGGTCGGCCCATTTCTGGAAATGCACGCCCCAGTTCTGCGCCCGCCACAGCAGCACCGGCAGCGTGTCGCGCTGGCCGATCATGCCGCGGTAGATGCCGATATTGTGCTGCCCGGTATCGGGGTCGATCGTGACCGTGCCCTGGTAGGTGTTGATGTAGCGGCCGCCGTCGAGGCCGTGCCAGCGCGGCACCGGCAGCTTGTAGAGATCGATGTCGTCGCCCTTGAGGACGACCTCCTTGACCGGCCCGGTCTGCACGGTCTCCGGCTTCACGCGCTGCGAGAAATAGTGCTGGGTGGCGAGGACGAGGTCCGTCACCGGAGCGTCCTTCGGCAGGCCGAGCATCATCGCGACGCGCGAATAGTTGGACAGGCCGCCGGTGAAGAGCTGCCGCGACCAGACGTCGTCGTCCGGCCCGTAGCCCTTGATGTTCTTGAAGAGGAGCGCCGGCCCCTTGCCCTGGCCGAAGACCCGGCGCGCAATGGCGCCGATCTCGCCGTCCCAGTCCACCTCGGCGTCGACTTCGTGCAGTTCGCCTTCCTGGCGGAGCGCCTCGATCCATCCGCGCAGGTCGCCGAAGGCCCTCGGCCGGATGCGGTTGTTGATGTCGGGGGTGGCGTTCATGGCTCCTCTCACTCGTGCTTCCTTCCCGGACGGCCGGCCTCGCGCTTGAAATCCCGTCCCCCCATCGAGCGGTTCGGGACCGTCATGTCGTGTCCGAGGAGCGGCGATCTCTGGATTGTTGTATACAGATCATGCGGACCCGGCAGGAGATCGGCCCACATTCTTGCATACATATACCAAAAGATGGATTTGTGTCCACGCGGTTTAGGCGGCTGGGCGGGGCGGATTCGGCTCCGCCTCTCCTCCCACCGCAGAAACCTGGTACAGCGGGCGCGCCGGCACAGGACAGCATCCTTGCGCAGCCTGGGGAGCCTTTGACATGTGGGACGAGCGCTATGCCGGGGAGGACTATCTCTTCGGCACCGAACCGAATGCATTCCTGAAGGCGCAGGCTCACCGCCTGCGGCCCGGCCAGCGGGCGCTCGCGGTCGCCGACGGCGAGGGCCGGAACGGCGTCTGGATGGCCGAGCAGGGCCTCGACGTGGTCTCCATGGATTCCTCCGCCGTCGGGCTCGCCAAGGCGCGCAAGCTCGCCGCCGCCCGCGGCGTCGAGCTCACCTTCGTCCAGGGCGACCTGGAATCCTGGGCCTGGGAGGAGAGCGCGTTCGACGTCGTCGCGGTGATCTTCATCCAGTTCGCGCCGCCCGCTCTCCGGGCACGCTGCTTCGAAGGCTTCAAGAGGACGCTGAAGCCCGGCGGGCTGCTCCTGATGACCGGTTACGGGCCGAAGCAGCTCGAATACAGGACCGGCGGCCCGAGCGAGCTGGAGAAGCTCTACACGCGCGAACTTCTGGAGGAATCCTTCGCCGACATGGACATCCTGCTGCTCGACGAACACGAGAGCTGGATGGCCGAAGGAACCCGCCACGCGGGCATGTCCGCGCTGATCGACCTCGTCGCCCGCAAGCGCGGCTGAGCCTCGGCGGCGGGCCGTTCCGGCCGGCCCGCCGCGCGCTTGCACGCGTCCCGGTCTGCCGCCGCGTCAGTCGCGCCGCGGCTCGCCAAGCCCGAGTTCCTCCCAGCGGGCGAGAACGCGGTCCTGGTCCTCCTGCGACGGCCATACCGTCGGGGGAAACCGCGCGCCGCCGAGATCGGGGTCGGGGTCGTAGTCGAGGTTGATCGTCGCGTCGATGAGCACCCGGTTCCACTTGCCCGTGCCGAACAGGGCGGCGTTCCGGTCGCGGCGGCGGGTCGAGGGGTCGAGGCCCGCGCCGAAGGTGGACGGCATGATGATGACGTCGTCCTCGCCGGCGTTCACGCGATAGGCGATGGCCCAGTCGACGGCCGCGTAGTCGTGGATGTCGATGTCGTCGTCGACGACGGTCACGTGCTTGTAGCGCACATGGGCGGCGGAGGAGCCCCAGATGGCGTTCGCCACCTGCTTGGCCTGGTTGCGGTAGGTCTGCCTGATCTGGACGAGCAGGTTGATGCCGGCATGGACCGGCGGGCAGAACACGTCCGTGACGCCCGGCACGCCGGCCCGGTCGAGCACGTTCCACGCCGTCGCCGAGCGCATGACCGAGCTGCAGATCGCGTTCTCCGAAAAGCTGCCGGGCAGCGATCCCTCGATCGTCCCGCGCAGGATCGGGTCGTTGCGGTGCGTGATGCAGGTCACGCGGCAGGTCGGCTTGGGCGAACGGTCGCCGGCCACGTAGCCGGTGAACTCGGCGAACGGCCCCTCCATCACGAAGTCCTTCGGGTCCGTGCTGATCACGCCCTCGATGACGATCTCGGCGCCGGCCGGCACTTCGAGGTCGACCGTCTCGCACTTGACGAGCTCGACCGGCTTGCCGCGCATCGCCCCCATCACGTCATACTCGCATACGCCCGCCGGGATCGGCTGCCCCGCGCAGAAGCCCATGACCGGCTCCCAGCCGATGACGAAGGCGATCGGCATCTCCTTGATGCCGGCCTGCTCGTAGGCCGTGAAATGGTGGCCGATGTTCTGCGCCCGCCAGAGCAGGATGGGGATCTCGTTCCGGCTCGCCACCATGCCGCGGTAGATGCCGACATTCATCACGCCGGTGACCGGGTGGCGCGTCACGCAGCCGGCATAGGTGATGATGTAGCGGCCGCCGTCGACCTTGTTCCAGTGCGGGCTCGGAAAGTCGTAGAGGTCGATGTCGTTGCCGAGGACGATGTTCTCCTTGACCGGCCCGGTGTCCACCTGAACCGGCGGCAGGCGCTCCTGCGTGACGGTGCGCGCAAGCTTCACGAGCTCGCGGGGATGCGTGTCCTTCGGCAGCCCGAGCATCATGGCGAGCCGGCCGTAGGAGCCGAGACCGCCGCCGAAGATGCGGCGGCAGCGGCTGTCTGGGCCGTTGTAGTCCTTGATGTTGTTGAACATAAGCGCGGGCCCGTCGCCGGCGCCCTGGGCGAGGCGCATGATCGTCCCGATCTCGCAGTTCCAGTCGACCTCGGCGTCGACCTCCCGCAGCTCGCCGGCCGCCTTGAGTGCCTCGATCCAGCCGCGCTTGTCGCCGAAGGCGACCGGCCTGCGTTCCACTGCCATGTGTGATGTCTCCTGTCGCGTTCGGCTCAGGCCGCAAGGTCGATGATGGTGCCGCGCCCCAGTTCGCGCGCCTTCCGATAGGCCAGCATGGCGACCGCAAGATCGGCCGCGCCGGTGCCGTTGTTGTTCTTGTGGTAGGTCAGCTGCCCGGGCGCGGTGCGGCCGGGGTGACGCCCGAGGGCGAGCTCGCCGAGATCGACGATGTCCTCGAGGCGGATCAGGCCCTTCGCGAGCGGCTGGTAAAGGTCGCCCTGCTTCTCGGAGATCACGGAATCCCGGAGATTGGCGACGATCAATTCGGCGCGCTCCGCCGTGCGGTCGTCGAGCTCGCGTCGAACCGTCTTCAGGAAGCCGCCCTCCACCAGCTGCATGTTCGAGCCGATGATGCCGGTTACGTGCTGGCCGGGCTGGAGCAGATCGCCGTCGAACAGCACGGTCGAGGTGTTGGTGGCGCACAGGACCGCGTCGGCGCCGTCGATCACGGCCTCGGCGGCGGCGACGGGCTCGATCTCGACGCCGAACCGGGCGCCGTATTCCTCGGCGAAGCGGGCGCGGTTGTCCTCATCCCGGCTGAAGACGCGGACCCGCTCGATGCCGGGGCGCACCGTGAGGAGCGCCTGGAGCTGGTGCGCCGCCTGGCCGCCGGAGCCGAACAGGCCCGCGACCCGCGCGTCCTCGCGCACCAGGTGGCGGAATCCCACCCCGCTCGTCGCGCCTGTCCGCATCGCCATCAGGCTGGACGGCCCGAGATCCTTCTCCGGGATCTCGCCGATCAGGATCGCGAGGAGCTCGCCGGTATGGGAATCGTTGAGGACGAAGACCGGCGGCTCGCGCCGGAGATAGTGCTGATGGCCTTCGCCGTGGCCGACGAGCTCGGCCCGGGTCTGGGAGCCGATCACGCCGAGCGCGTGAACCCCGCCGGGGAAGTTGCTCACGCGCACGCCTTCCGGCGAATGGACCCGCCGCCGCGGCGCATTGATGACGGGATATTCCGATCCGCCTGCGTAAGCGGCCGCTACCGCATCGATGGCCTCCGCCATTCCGACGAGCCCCAGGAGCTCGTGCGGACGAAGCAACAAGATCTCGCTCACCTGTCCCGCGCCTCCGCTACATCCTTGCCGAGTTGCGCCGCCACCAGACGCCTCTGCCGGCGGTCCTCGCGCCCCCAGACCCAGATCAGGAGCACGATGCCGGCGAGGATCACGGCGCTGATCGGACGGGTCACGAACACGGTCGGATCCATCTTGCTGCCGATCAGCGCATTCCGGAGGTTCGATTCGAGGATCGGCCCGAGCACCAGCCCCAGCACGACGGTGGCCACCGGGAAGTGGTAGCGGGCCATCAGGAACCCCGCGACCCCGAAGAGGACCGTGAGCATGACGTCGAAGCTGCTGCTGTTGATCGCGTAGCCGCCCGCCGCGGCGAGCACCGATATGGTCGGGACGAGGACGTGTGCCGGGACGCGCACGACCTTGGCGGCGCCGCGGCGCGAGAGCAGGCCGATGATGACCATCCAGATGTTCGAGACGAACAGCAGGATCAGGATGGCGATGAAGACGGAGCCGTGATCGCGGATGAAGAACGGACCCGGCTCGATTCCCTGGATCATCAGGGCCCCGATCAGGATCGCGGTCACCGGATCGCCGGGAATGCCGAGGGTCAGGAGCGGGATCATCGCCCCGCCCGTCACCGCGTTGTTGGAAACCTCGCAGGCGATGACACCCTTCACCTCGCCCTTGCCAAACTTGTCCCCCGGCTTGCGGGTGCGCAGCGCATCGCCATAGGCGACCCAGGACGCGATCGCCGGCCCGGTCCCGGGCAGGAGCCCGATGAACGTGCCCATGAGGGCCGACTTGAGGGTGAGCCACTTGTTTCGGGCGAAATCGGCGAGGACGGCCGCAATCGGCGTCGGCCGGTCCATCGCGAGGAAGTGCTGGACCGGCTGATTGCGGAACGACTTCGTCAGCATCTCCGAGATGGCGAAGAGCCCGATCAGCGCCGGGATGAGGGGAATGCCGGCGAGGAGGTCCGGGATGCCGAAGGTCAGGCGCGGCACGCCGCTGGTCGGGTCGAGCCCGATCGTGGAGATGAAGATGCCGATCAGCGCCCCGGCGCAGCCCTTCAGGAAGGAGCCCGTCGAGATGCCGGCGACGCAGACGATGCCGAGCAGTGCCAGCGAGAAGTACTCCACTGACGTGAAGCTCAGCGCTACGCGGGCGAGCGCCGGAGCGACCGCGGACAGGAGCAGCATCGAGCAGAGCCCGCCGATGAAGGAGGCGATGATTGCGGTGGTGATCGCACGGTCGCCGGCGCCGAGCTTCGCCATCTGGTAGCCGTCGAGGGCGCTCGCGGCGTTGCCGGGCGTTCCGGGCGTGTTGATCAGGATGGCCGGGATCGATCCCGCGAAATAGCCGCTGCAATAGATCCCGAGCAGCAGCGCGAGCGATGAATTGAGCCCCAGGCCATAGGTCAGCGGCAGCATCAGTGCGACCGCGGCGGGCGCGGTCAGCCCCGGCGCCGCGCCGAAGATCATCCCGACGATCGCGCCGATCACGAGAAAGACGTGGACGTAGGGATCGAGCAGGACCGAGAGGCCGGCCGTCAGATCCTGACCGGAGATCAGTTCCATGTCGGAAGGAGGATCGAGAAGAGGGAGGTGAAGGTGAAGTAGACGGCCGCCACGACGCCGAGCGGCACGAGGGCGAGCTGAGCGAGGCTCCTGCAGCCCATCACGAGCATCGTCGCCAGCACGAAGACGAACGACCCGACCCTGAAGTCGACATGCTCGAACGTGACGAAATAGACGAGCATGAGGCCGAGCACCGCAGCCACCCGCCGGTCAAGCAGGCTCGGCTGCGGCTGCGGCTCGGCGCGCGCCGCCTGAACCATGAGTGCGACCCCGATCACAACCGTGCCGATCGTGCACAGGAGGGGAAAGAAGTTCGGCGGCAGGGTCAGGGCCGAAGGACCCGCGTCGACCTGCAACGACAGGTACGTCGCGACGCCGCCGACCAGGACGAGCGCCAGGCCGGCGACGGAATCCGGGTGATGAAGGAGCCTTCTCATCCCGCTCTCAGATCCTCTCCCGGATGCAGTATTGGCGCCGCCGACAAGGCCTGCGGCGCCGATGCGGAGGTGGGCACGCCCGCCCCCCTATTTCTTCGCCATGCCGATCCGCGCGAGCACCGGAGCGAGCTGCTCGCTCTCGACCCGCAGCTGCTCGGCGAAGGCCTCCGGACCCTGGAACGCACTGCTGAAATGGAACTTCGCCAGCAGCTCGTCGCTCTTCGGATCGTTCATGATCTTCTCGATTTCCTCGGCGAGACGGTTCACGGCCTCCTGCGGCGTCTTAGCCGGCGCGACCAGGCCGAACCATTGCGCACGCACGTAATCCACGCCCTGCTCCCTGAAGGTCGGCACGTCCGGCATGCGCGGCCAGCGTTCCTCGCCGGCGAGGCCCAAGACCCTGATCGCACCCTCGTTCTCGGAGACCATGGCCGGGAAGTTGGAGCCGGCGGCGGAGACGAAGTCGACCTCCCCCGACAGCAGCTTGACCAGCGCCTCCTTGCCGCTCTGCGCGTTGATGTGGGTCGCCCGCGCGCCGATCTGGTCGAAGAAGATCTCCATGGCGAGGTGCGGCCCCGAGCCGACGCCGGGGCTCGACCAGGTCAGCTCGCCGGACTTCATGGCCTCGAGCAGGCTGTTGAGGTCCTGGTGCTCGCTGTTGGCTGCAACCGCGATCCCGGTCGGAGCTTCGACGAGCCGCGCGATCGGAGCAAAGCTTTCGATCGTGTAGCCGCTCTCCGTCATCAGGGGACGGGCGGCCAGGCTCGAATCGGAGCCGATCGCGAGCGTGTAGCCGTCGGCGCGGGTCTTGGCGAGGTTCGCCAGGCCGACCGCGCCACCCGCCCCCGCCTGGTTCACCACGGCAACCGGCTGGCCGAGGACCTGCTCGAGCGGCTGCGCGATCATGCGGCCGACCTGGTCGGTGGCGCCGCCCTGCGCGAACGGCACGACCAGCTTGATCGGCTTTTCGGGAAACTCCGCGGCTGCGGGCGCGGCCGCCATGACGGCCGCCGAAGCAGCCATCAGGCACCCGGCCGTCGCAGCCCGGATACGTATCGAAAGAGATTTTCTCATCAGGTGTTCCTCGACTCTTGTCTTGCCTGCCGTCCTACTTCTTCTCGTAGGCATCCCACAGGGGCGCGAAGCCGGTGTCGACGACGTCGGCATAGGCCGGCGCGGGCTCCTCGATCAGCCCGTTCGGGACGAGGAGTTCCATGGTCTTCGTGACCATGTCCTCGTGCATGAAGGGCACGTAGGACGTCGCCTGGCGCTCGACGGAGATGCGCATGGCGTCGCCGCCGAGGTCGCCGTACTCCTTCTTAGAGATCTCGGTGAGCTCGTCGAGATTGGCCGGATCGGCGATGTAGTTCTGCGCCTTGACGACGGCGCGGACGACCTTCTCGGCGGTCTCGCGGTTCTGCTCGAGGTAGGTCTTCGTGGTCTGCAGGGTGACGTAGCCCATGTCGTGGAACACGTCCGGGCCCTCGCCCACCGTCATGTTCACGACGTAGACCCAGTCGCCCATGCCCTCGACCGCGATCGGGCCCCAGGGCTCGGTCACCATCGCCGCGTCGATCTCGCCCGCCTGGCCGGCGGCGATCTGCCGGTCGGCACCGCGGATCGGGATCAGCTCGACGTCCTTCTCCGGCTCCAGGCCGGCGGCGTTGAGGATGTAGCGGGAGGACACGTCGGTGAAGCCGCCGCGCGCGAGTGTGCCGAGGCGCATTCCGCGCAGATCCTCGACCTTCGGATCATGGCCGAGCTTCTCGGCCACGTTCTTGCGCATGATGACGGCGCCGGCGAAGTCCGACTGGATGTTCATGATGGTGACGATCGGCTGGCCGAGCTTCACCGTCTTCACGTTGTTCTCGAACGCCGCGTTCAGGAACTGCAGCGAGCCGCCCATCAGCGCCGCCGTGGCCGGCGGCCCGCCGGCGAAGTACTCGACCGTGACGTCGAGGCCCTCTTCCTGGAAGAAGCCCTTGTCGCGCGCCACGACGAGGGGCAGGCCGAAGATCGACTTCACAGAGATGCCGACGTTCAGCTTCTCCTGCGCCTCCGCCCCGCTCGGCCCGGCCAGCGCCACCACGCCCAGCGCCAGCGCGGCCGCCAGCACGGACCTCCGCTTCACACGATCTTTCGAGAACATGTCCACCTCCCTTTCCTTATCGTTTCCCGAGCGCCCGGGTCCCCGCCCCGGCGCCTACCGGACGTCTTCCCGCCAGCGCAGGAGCCTGTTCGAGAATGCGACGAACACGCGGTCGAGCGCGAAGGCGATGATCATCAGGACGAACAGCGGCATGATCATGCCGGTCGTGTCGAAACCGCCGGCGGCGGTGTCGATCATGTAGCCGATGCCCGCGCGCGCCGAGATGAACTCGCCGACGATCGCGCCGATGATCGCGAACGAGATCGAGACGCGCAGCGCGGAGAAGATCCACGGCACGCAGTTCGGCAGGAGCACCTTGAAAAAGACCTGGTCGCGCCGCGCATGAACGACCCGCATCATGTTCACGAGCTGCGGATCGACGGATTTGATGCCCTCATAGGTGTTGAGCATGATCGGCACGACGACCAGCGAGAAGGCGAGCAGGAACTTCGAGGCGAAGCCGATCCCGACGAACATCACGATGAGGGGCGCGAGCGCGACGCGCGGAAGGCTGTTCAGCGCGATCACGAACGGCTCGAGCGCCGCCCCGAACACCCGGCTGACGCCGAGGAGCAGGCCGAGCAGGATGCCGACGACCGCGCCCGCGGCGAGCCCCGCCAGCGCCTCCTGCATGGTCACCCAGGTATGATAGGAGATCTCGTTGGCGAGCAGCGACTTCCAGAAATTGGCCGCGATCAGCGACGGGCTGCTGGTCCAGAAGGTGGGAATGAAGCCGGTGCGGGCGCCGAGCTCCCAGCCGCCGAGCACGAAGACAAGCATGAAGACCTTGAGCAGCGCGATCTGCCGCGAGCGGTCCGGCTCCATCACGCCCTCCCCTGCATCGCCTTGACGGCCTCGCCGCGGAGGTTCTCCCATATGCTGTCATGCAGTTCGGTGAAGCGGGGCATGTGGCGGACCTGGTCGAGCTTGCGGGGCCGCGGGATGCCGACATCGTATTCCGCCATGATGCGGCCGGGCCGGGAGCTCATGACGAGGATCCGGTCGGAGAGCGCGATCGCCTCGGCGAGGTCGTGCGTCACGAACAGAACGCTCTTCCGGTGCTCCTCCCAATAGGCGAGGAACATCTCCTGGATGAGGAGCTTGGTCTGGGCGTCGAGCGCCCCGAAGGGCTCGTCCATCAGGATAAGGTTGGGATCGTCCACGAGCGTGCGGGCGAGCGAGACGCGCTGCCGCATGCCGCCCGAGATCTCCCGCGGATAATGGTCCTCGAAGCCGTCGAGCCCCATCACCCCGAGCATCTCCCGCGCGCGGCGCTGCCGCTCGGCCTTCGGGACCCCCTTCACCTCGAGCGCGATCTCGGTGTTGTGGAGCACCGAGCGCCAGGGGAGCAGGGCATGCTGCTGGAAGACGTAGCCGATTGCCGCGTCGCGCGCCCCGGGAGCCTTGCCGAAAACCTCCACGGTGCCCGACTGGACCGGCAGGAGGCCGGCCACGAAATTGAGGAGCGTGCTCTTGCCGCAGCCGCTCGGCCCGACAATGGAGACGAACTCTCCCTCGCCGAGGGTGAGGTCGACCTCGGCGAGAATGGGGAGCGGGCGCTTCTGCCGGTCGAAAAGGCGATAGCTGAGCCTCGCGATCCGCACGGCTTCGCGCCTGCCGCCGGCACTGCCCGGAATGACCTGCAGCCCTCTGCGCGCAGCAGCCATCAAGCTGTCGCCTCCCCTGTGGTTCCTTTTCACGCATATCTATACCGAAATTCTTGTACGGTCCAGAGCGCGATCCTGCTTCCCGGTACTGTCGGCGGAAAGAATTGCCTCCAGGGAGGCGGAGCGCAGATCGAGTTTCCGATCTGCCCACCGTGCTTTCCGGACGCTGGAGACGTTGCGCCGAAGCGCGCTTACGGGTAAACAGGCGCGAAATTGCGGATATAGCGGGAGGCTTGACCGATGAGCATCGTACGCATGGAAACAGCGGCCCCTGAAGGAGCCCAGACGCACCCGAACCGGCATCTTCAGGATCTGCGCAGCACGCTCGACTGGCTGCAGGCGCAGGGCGATCTCGTCGTCACTGACAAGGAGGTCGACCCGGACCTCGAGCTGACCGGCCTGCAGAAGCTGATGGACGGCTCCTGCCCGGCGCTCTTCAACAACGTGACCGGCAAGCCGAACCATCGCCTGCTGACGAACCTCTTCGGCGACATCGACGTCATCAACAAGATGTTTGGCTGGGCCTCCGACAAGGAGCGCACCCAGAAGCTCGCCTACGCGCTGTCGCACCCGATGCCGCCGCGCGAAATCCCGCAGTCGGAGGCGCCCTGCCAGGAGGTGGTGATCGAGAAGCCGGACGACGTGAATCCGTTCCTGGTCCCGATCCGGCACACGGATCTGGAGAAGGAGATGACGGTCGGCTCCGGCATCCGCGTCGTCTCCGGCGCCGCCTTCGGCGGCGGCACCGATCTCGGCTACAACCGGATGAACTTCCGCTGGGGCAATGTCGGCACCTTCCAGATCTCGCCCGGCTCGCACATGTGGCAGGTCGTGAGCGAGGCGTACCGGCGGAACGAGCGGGTGCCGCTCACCTTCTGCTTCGGCGTGCCGGCCGCCTGCACCCTGCTTGCCGGCGCCGCCTTCGATTACGTGATCCTGCCCTATGGCTGCGACGAGATCGGCGTTGCCGGGGCGGCGCAGGGCTTCCCCGTCCGCGTCGTGAAGGCGCGCACGGTCGACGCCTGGGCGCTCGCCGACGCCGAGGTGGTGATCGAGGGCTACATCGACCCGCGCGACAAGCGCTACGAGACCGCCGAGGCCGAGGCCGACCAGACCCAGGGCCGCCATCACTTCCATCCGGAATGGGCCGGCTACATGGGCAAGTCCTACCGCGCGCCCACCTTCCACGTCACCGCGGTCACGACCCGCAAGCCGGAATCGAAGCCGATCATCTTCGCGCTCGGCGCCCACACGCTCGACGAGCACAACATCGACACCTCCATCCGCGAGGCGGCGATGTTCGAGCTCTGCAACCGCATGCAGCCGGGCATCGTGCAGGACGTGAACATCCCCTACTGCATGACCGACTGGGGCGGCGTCATCATCCAGGTGAAGAAGCGCAACCGCATCGAGGAGGGCTGGCAGCGCAACTTCCTGTCCGCGCTGCTCTCCACCTCGCAGGGCATGCGGGTGGCGATCGCGGTGAGCGAGGACACCAACATCTATTCCATGGACGACGTGATGTGGTGCCTCACCACCCGGGTCAATCCGCGCACCGACATCCTGAACCCGACGCCGGGCGGCCGCGGCCAGACCTTCATGCCGGCCGAGCGCATGACGGCGGGCGACAAGGAATGGACGGCGACCAACACGAGCTACGAGGGCGGCATGGGCATCGACGCGACCGTCCCCTACGGTTACGAGCAGGACTTCCTGCGGCCGCAATATCCGGTCGACAAGGTGAAGCTCGAGGACTTCCTGTCCCAGGAGCAGATCGCCAACGTGAAGGGCCGGATGAAGGGCTGGACGGAAATTCTCGCGCGCACCGGCTACTGAGGCGGGAACGCGGCCGGCGGAGAAATGCCGCCCGGCCGCTTCTTGGCCCCTTTGGGAGGACAAGGAATGCAGAGCCCCTTCGGCGACCACCAGCTGGACATTCCCTTCCAGTCGCTCGCCGACCTCCTCGCCCGCTATGCGGCGCGCGACCCGGACAAGCCGGCGATCGTCGATCTCGATCAGGAGAGCGAGATCACGTTCGGAGCCCTGGAGACGGTGGTCGACGGCATCGCCGCCCATCTGAAGGCGCTCGGCGTGACGAAGGGCGACCGCGTCCTGCTCCTCTCCGACGAGTGCCTCGAGAAACTCCTGATCTGGTTCGGCATCTGGCGCATCGGCGCCGTCGTTTGTCCGCTCAACATCGAGCTGAACCGCGAGCACCTCGTGGAGCTGTCCCGGCTGGTGCAGCCCAAGCTCGTGCTTCACCACAAGGATCTCGACTGCAGCGAGCTCGCCGCCGAGGCCCGCTGCATCCGGTTCGGCCGCTGGGGCGCCAGCCCGCCCGACGAGGCCGACCAGTTCTTCGCGGCCCTGCCGGCCGGCACCGAGCCGGCCAGCCTGCCGGAGCGGAACGAGCCGGCCGACCTCGCCTGCATCTTCTGCACCTCCGGCACCACCAGCCGGCCGAAGATGGTGGTCTACGACCATGCCGCCTACTGGCTGAGCGGGCTCTCGACGCTCGACATGCTCGGCCTCACCGCGGACGACCGCACGCTCGAATACCGCTCGTTCGGCTGGAACTCGGCGCAGGTCCTGAGCCTGATGCCGTTCCTGGAGACCGGGCTCACCCTCCACATCGCCAAGCGCTTCTCGCACAGCCGCTTCTTCGAGTGGATCCAGAAGCACGGCATCACCTTCTCCGCCGGCGTGCCGACGGTGGTGAACATGCTCCTCAACAAGCCGCTCGGCTATACGAGCGACGACATCCCGACGCTGCGGCTCATGACCTGCTCGACGGCGCCGCTCAGTCCCGAGCAATGGACGAAGTTCGAGACAATGTATGGGGTGAAGCTGCTGCAGCTTTACGGCATGTCGGAAGCCGGCTGGATCTGCGGCAACCGCCACTACAGGTGGAAGCGCGGCACCGTCGGCCTGCCCGCCAAGCACCAGGAATTCGCCATCGTCGACGAGGCCGGAAACGTCTGCCCGCCGGGCGTGGAGGGCGAGGTGACGATCGGCGGGCCGCAGACCGCGCTCGGCACGCTCCGCGACGACGGCAGCATCGATCCCGTCCGCGGATTGCGCGTCAAGACCGGCGACCTCGCCGTGCGCGACGAGGAGGGCTTCATCACAGTCACGGGCCGCACCAAGGACCTCATCATCCGCGGCGGCATGAACATCTCTCCGGTGGAGATCGACAACGTGCTGATGGCGAGCGACCTCGTCTTCGAAGGCGCGGCGGTCGGCGTGCCGGACCCGATCTATGGCGAGGAAGTGGTCTGCGTCGTCGTCCCGAAGCGGGCCGACGTCACCGCCGAACAGATCGCCGAGTACTGCAAGAGCCGGCTGCCGCACGCGAAGGTGCCGAAGCGCGTCTACATCGCCGAGTCGCTGCCGAAGAACGACCGGGGCAAGGTGCTGCGCGACAAGCTGCGCGAGACGCTGCCGAGCCTCCAAGCGACGGCATGAGCGCGGCGAACCGATCCGCCGAGACGGCGGGCGCGGGCGGAGCGCTGACGTTCGAGGACCTGTCCGTGGGGCAGACCTTCTCGTCCTCGGCATACGAGATGCGGCTCGACGAGATCAGGCGTTTCGCCGGGGCCTACGACCCGCAGGCGTTCCACACCGATCCCGACGCGGCCGCCCACAGCTTCTTCGGAACGCTGGTGGCGAGCGGCTGGCACACCGCCGCCGTCACCATGCGGCTCTTCGTCGAGGCGTTACCGATCGCAGGCGGCCTGATCGGCGCGGGCGTCGGCGAGATCGCCTGGCCGCGCCCGGTGCGTCCGGGAGACGTCCTGACGGTGACCGTAACGGTCGAGGAGATGCTGGCATCGCGCTCGCGCCCGGACATGGGCAAGGTCGTGCTGCGGGTCGAGACCTTCAACCAGAACGGCGCGCTCGTGCAGCGGATGCGCCCCACCCTTCTCGTTCCGCGCGCAGGTGAGGCAGCATGAAACGGCTTATCGTGGCGCTTACCGGGGCGTCCGGCGTCATCTACGGCATCCGCACGCTCCAGGTCCTCCGCATGATCGAGGACATCGAAAGCCACGTCATCATCTCGCCCTCGGCGGCACGGACCATCACGGAGGAGACGGATTACGGCCTCGACCAAGTCCGCGGCCTCGCCGACCGGCTCTACCAGTTCCGCGACATCGGCGCCGGCATCTCGTCGGGCTCGTTCAAGACGCTCGGCATGTTCGTCGCGCCCTGCTCCGCCAAGACGCTGAGCGGCATCGCGAATTCCTACAATGACGAACTCGTCGTCAGGGCCGCCGACGTCTGCCTCAAGGAGCGCCGCCGCCTGGTGCTCCTCTTCCGGGAGACGCCGCTCCATGCCGGACACATCGCGCTCATGGAGCAGGCGACACGCAACGGCGCGATCGTCATGCCGCCGGTCCCGGCCTTCTACCACCGGCCGCAGACGATCGACGACATCGTGAACCAGACGGTCGGCCGCGCGCTCGACCTCTTCGACATCGACGCGCACATCGTGAAACGCTGGAAGGAAGAGACGGACGGCGCGGGCGGCGCGGCGGGCGACGCCGCCGCTGCCCGCCCCGAACCCGCACTTCACGGCAAGACCTGAGGACCGAAATGACCGAGGCAGCACCCGCGGCGGCGGGCCCGCAGGACGAAGCGCTAGACGGCTTCCGCGTCGAGCGCTCCGGTCCGCGTGCCGACATCGTCCTCGACCGCCCTCCGCTCAACGTGATCTCGATGAAGGAGCGGACGCAGCTGCGCCGCACCTTCGAGGCGCTGGACGCGGACGAGAGCGTGCGCGTCATCGTGCTCCGCTCCAACGGCGAGAATTTCTCGAGCGGCGGCGACATCCGCGGCTTCCTGGAGGCACCGCCGGAGGTGGTGGCGGAACTCGCCGACAACGTCGCGGCGCCGGAACGCTGCCGCAAGCCGGTCGTCTGCGCGGTGCGCGGCTATTGCTTCGGCGTCGGCTTCGAGCTCTCGCTCGCCTGCGACTTCCGGATCGCCTCGGAGACGGCGCTCTTCGCGTTGCCGGAGATGCGCATCGGTATGATTCCCGGCTCGGGCGGCTCGGCGCGGCTCCTGCACATGATCGGGATCGCTCGCACCAAGGATATCGTGATGCGCTCCAGGCGCGTGTCCGGCCGGCAGGCGGAGGCCTACGGCTTCGTGACCGAGTGCGTGCCAGATTCGGATCTCGAGGCGACCGTGGACAGACTCGTGGCGGAGCTCACGGCCTTCTCCCCGCTCGCGCAGCGCACGATCAAGCGGACGCTCAACGAGGGCCAGCACCTCTCCGTGCGCGGCGCGATCGAGCTCGAGGGCGGCGCCTATGGCCGCCTGCGCTCGTCGGAGGATTTCCGCGAGGGCGTGACCTCGTTCTTCGAGAAGCGCCCGCCGAACTTCACCGGCCGCTGACGGAGATCGAGGGCGCGCGCTCCGCGGCGCCCATCCAGCCCTGCGGCCCTGCTCAGGCGAGCTTCAGCCTTTCAAGGAACGAGAGCATGGCGGCGCGGCAGGCCTCGGGCCGCTCGATCTGGAGGAGGTGTCCCGTCTGCGGCACCGCCTCGTATTCGTAGCCGTTCTCGGTGGCGAGCGCGTGGTTCGCCTTGGCGGTCGCCGTGTTCGGGACGAGCTCGGGATCGGCGCCGATCATCTTCATCGGGCCGCCGAACTCCGTCGCCTTCGGCCAGAGATCGAGGGTGAGCGCGGCGAGGTAGATGGAGGCCTCGAGCTCGCGCCGGCAGGCCAGCTCGTAGCCGCCGTCCGCGCACGGCCGGAGCACGGCTTCGGCCATGTCCTGCTTCGCCCCGTCGTCCCACCGGCTGCTCGCCTTGTTGTCCCGGAAGAGCTGCGCGAGATCGTCGACGGCCTGAAAGCGGTCGGGCCGGTTGGCGGCGAAGTCGAGCAGCCTCAGCTCGAAGACGCGCATGGATTCGTAGAGCGGATGGTCGCGCGGCGGGACGTTCGGCGGATCGAACAGCACGAGCGCGTCCCACGGCGAGCCGCGCTCCACCGCCTGCTTCATCGCCGCGCGCGAGGACATGGAGTGGAACACGCCCACGGTCCGGCCCGGCCCGAGCGCGGCCTCGATTTCGGCGGCGACCGATTGGATGTCCCGCGCCATCTGCTGATAGTGATGGCCGTCGGCGCCGCTCGGCTCGGTGCGACCGTGATTGCGCATGTCGAAGACCAGGACGTCGAAGCGCTCGGCGAGCGGCTCCCAGAACACGCGGTAGCCGTCGACGGCGAAGCCGTTGCCGTGGCTGACGACGAGGCGTGTCGCGCCCGGCCTGCCATAGCGCCGGACCGGCACCGCCAGGCCGTCGCTCATGGTGGCGGTCAGTGTCTCGATCGGTGCGGGTGCCGGCATTCGTGCTTCCGTTTCTGGAGGACCGCCGCCCGCGAATGACGCAGGCGGCGACAGTGGCAAGGCGGCCGGCTCAGTGCCTGGCGAGGAACGCTTCCAGCGCGGCCATGAAGGCGTCCGGGTTCTCGAGCGCGGTGATGTGCCCGGCGTCGGGGATCACGACGTGCTCGGCGCCCGGGATCTTCGCGGCCGCCTCGGCGAGCGCTTCGGGCGGGGCGCCCTTGTCCTTGGCACCGCCTAGGATGAGCGTCGGCACCTTGATCTCGTGGAGCCTCGGGCCGAACGAAAGCGTCTTCAGCGCCTCGCAGCAGCCCTCGTGGCCGACCGGGTTGGTCGTGCGGATCATGTCGCGCACCTTGTCGAGCACCGGCGGGTTCTTCGCGCGGGTCTCCGGCGTGAACCAGCGCTCGATCGTCGGCTCCACGACCCCTTCCATCCCCTTCTCGCGAGCCTTGTCGATGCGCGACTGGAAGTAGGCGGCGTAGTCCGGTGGCGCGTCCGGACGCGAGTCGCAGGCCACGATCGAGCGCAGCCGCTCCGGATGCTCGATGCCGAGCCCGTAGCCGATCATGCCGCCGATCGAGAGCCCGACCCAGTGGCTCCGGTCGACGCCGAGTTCGTCCCAGATGCCGAGCACGTCCTTGATCAGCATCGGGAACGTGTACGGGCCGGGCACCGCCTCGGTCTGGCCGTGGCCGCGATGGTCGTAGCGCAGCACACGGTAGCGGTCGCTCAGCCTCTCGGCCACGTCGTCCCAGAGGGTCAGATTATTGGCGAGCGCATGCGAGAAGGTGACCCACGGCGCGCCGACCGGGCCGGACAGCTCGCAATGGAACTTCACGCCATTCGATTCCACGAACATGTTGCGACTTTCCCTTGCAGAGGCCGCCGGGCTCACTTGTTCTCGGCGACGTAGGTCACGGGCTCGCTGATCTTCAGCTCGAGAAGCACGTTCTCGTCGGCCGATTCCGCGGACAGCTTGGAGCGGTGGGCGATCCCGCGCGGGATGAAGAGCATGTCGCCGGGGCGCACCGTCCGCTCGCCCATCTCAGTCTCCCAGTCGAGCGCGCCCTTGACGCAGAAGATGATCTCGTGCGCGTCGATGTTCCGGTGCCAGAAGCCCATGTCCTCCTTGCTGCGCTTGGAGAGGTCGACCTTCACCGTCTTGCCGTCGTAGAGGCGGAGCGGCTTGCCGTCGGCGAGGTTCAGATTGCTCGGCTGGAACTTCGGGTCGAAGATGTTGAAGAGGCGGAGCGCTTCCGCCATCTCCAGCACGCCGCCGTTGATCATCGGGGATTGGTCGCGCTGCAGGACGACGTTCACGCCGTCGATCGTGACGAGTTCGCGGGTCGGGGTGTTGCTCATCTCTAGCCTCCGTCTTTGTGAACGAGCGCGTTCTAGCCTGTGGTCAGCCTGAAGCGGACGGAGCCGTCGGCGCGCTCGATCCGCTCCGCCTCCCCGCCACGCACCAGGTAATTCAGATGGGCGAGCGCCTCGGCCATGGCGAAGGCGACCTGGTGCCCGTCGAGTTCGCCCTGGAAGAGCGCGCCGAGGCATTCGCCGGCAGAGGCCTCGCCACGCCGGCGGATCTCCGCCTTGAGGTTCGCGAGGCGATGCTCGTGATGCCGCTCGAGCTCGTCGATGCGCCGGCGCGGGCCGCGGAACGGATCGCGGTGGGACGGCAGCACGATCGCGCTGTCCGGGACGATGCCCGCGATGCGGCGCAGCGAGGACAGGAAGTCCCCGAGCGGGTCGGCGAGCGGCTCCCACGGCCAGACGCTGACGTTGCTGGTGATCTTCGGAAGCACCTGGTCGCCGGCGATGTAGACGTCGCGGCCAGCGTCGTAGAGCGTCGCCATTTCCGGCGAGTGCCCGGAGCCGGTGATGACGCGCCAGTCGGCTCCGCCGATCCCGATCCGGTCGCCGTCGCGAATGCGGCAGTACTGCTCCGGCAGATCGACGCCGAGATGGTAGAGGATCACGCCCTCATGGAAGACCTGCAGCAGCTCGGGCGGGATCCCGTTCTGGACGAAGAAGCGCGCCCTCGTCTCCGTGTCGTCGCTGTAGAGGTTCCGGACTGCGAGGTTGGCGGCCATCCACTCGGTCTGCGTCACCTGCGGCAGCAGCTTCCACTGCCCGCTGATCCAACCGCAGTTCCCCATGTGGTCGGGATGGAAATGCGTCACGACCAGCCGGGTGACCGGCCTGCCGCCGAGGATGTCGCGCCAGGCGTCGGACAGGAGATCGCGGGTCTGCTCGTCGCCCCAGCCGCAATCGATCATCGTCCAGCCGCCGCGATCCGCCAGCAGCCACAGATTGACCTGCCGCAGGCCGCGGAACGGCACGGGTATGCTGATGCGGAAGAGGCCGTCGGCGATCTCGCGCCAATGCCCGATCGGGACCTCGGCCTCGAAGGAAGGCGGCGCTGCGTCCCTCGCCAGGGTGCCGCTTGCGGGATCAGGCGGCATCCGTTTCCTCTTCCGGTCCGGCCTCGCCACGCATCTCCCGCGCGGCGTCCATGATCGCCGCCACCAGCCCCGAATAGCCGGTGCAGCGGCAGATGTGGCCGCCGAGCACCTCCCGGACCTCCTGCTCGGCAGGATCGGGGTTGCGCCGGAGATAATCGGTGAAGGACATCAGGATGCCCGGCGTGCAGAACCCGCACTGGAGCGCGTGATGCCGGTTGAAGGCGCGCTGCAGCGCGTCGAGCCGGCCCTCGTCGTCGGCGAGCGACTCCACGGTTTCGACGCGGCGGCCGTCCGCCTGCACGGCAAGCGTCAGGCAGGACCGCTGCGCGATGCCGTCGATCATCACGGTGCAGCAGCCGCAGACGCCGTGCTCGCAGCCGACATGGGTGCCGGTCGCGCCGAGCGTCTGGCGCAGGAAATCGGACAGCAGCGTGCGCGGCTGCGCGTTCCCGACCATGCGCTTGCCGTTCAGTTCGATCGTGACCGGCACGATCTCGTCGCGTTCGATCCGGCGCATCAGGCAGCCTCTGCAATCACGATGGGCGCGAGCCGCCGCAACAGGTCGCGGCGATAGCGGGCGCTCGCGTGGATGTCGTCGTAGCCGCCGAGCTCCCAGGCGAAGTCTTCGATCGCCTGGCGCCGATCCTCCTCCGGCTGCCCTTTGGGCAGCTCGAGCACGTGCGGCCGGTCGGCGACGCCGCCGACGGCGATCCGCACCATCCCGGAGGAAAGCCTGACCGCGCCGATGGCGGCGATGGCGAAATCGCCGTGGCGGCGGGCCACCTCCCGGAACGCCGAGCCCTCGCGCCCGACGCCGACGGGAAAGCGCACGGCAGTGACCAGCTCATCGGGGCGGCGCGCAGTGGTCAGCAGGCCGTGCTGGAAATCGGCGGCGCCGACGACCCGCTCGCCCTTTCGGGAGCGCAGCACCACCTCGCCGCCGAGAAGGCGAAGGGCGAGCGGCAGTTCCGAGCTCGGATCGGCATGGGCGATCGAGCCGCAGACGGTGCCGCGGTTGCGCGTCTGGAAATGGCCGACCCAGGGCAACGCGAGCGCGATGAAAGGCGCCTGTTCCCGCAGCTCCGGCCAGGCCTCCAGGCGTGCCTGGGTGACGGCGGCGCCGACCTCGATCGCTCCGTTGCTAACGCGGATGTGGGAGAGTTCCTCGAGCCGCGCGATGTCGACCAGGATCCCGGGCTCCACCAGCCTGAGATTGAGCATCGCCATCAGCGACTGGCCGCCCGCCAGCACGCGCGCCTCGTCGCCATGCTCGGCGAGCAGCGCGATTGCCTCCTCGGCCGAATCCGGCCGGACATAGGTGAAGGCCCTGGGCTTCATCGACCACCCCCGAACAGCCCGCGCAGCAGCGCCGCCACCCGGGCGAAGATGCCCCCTCCGGCCCCGGGCGACCGGCCTGCCACCGGCGCGCCGACCGTCCCGGCGAGACGCTCGAAGAACTGCCCGATGACGATCTGGGCGGCCCGCTCCATCATGCGCCCGCCGACGGACGCGACCTTGCCGTTGACCACCACGGAATAGGTGTAGTCGAGCCTGCATCCGTCCGCGGTCGGCGTCAGCGTCACCTCGCCCGATCCGGTCGACCCGCCGAGGGGGCCGCTCATGCCGCCATCAAGGCGTGCGAAGCGCTCCGTCTCGAGATCGCTGAGCCGGACGTCGGCGACGAACCGGCCCTTGATCGGGCCGACGCCGAGTGAAACCTCGGCGCGATAGTGGTTCTCCCCGACGACGTCGACCGTGTGTGCGCCCGGGATGACCCTGCGCAGGGTCTCCGGGTCGAGAAGCGCGTTCCAGATCGCCGATGGCGGCGCCGCCACCTCGAAGGTGCCCTGGCCCGTGAGGGCGCGGCCTCCGGAAGCCGCCTCCGGGACCGGCGCAGTCGCGCGCCTGAGCCGCTGCGGAGCGGCAGGCTCCTCTCCGCCCATGATCGCGTTCAGCCGGTTCGGCGTGATCGGCAGCGGCACGTCGCGGATGGAGAGCGCATCGGCCACCGCATTGGCGATGCAGACGGGCGTGCTCATGCAATTGCCTTCGGCAAGGCCCTTGGCGCCGAGCGGCGTGAAGGGCGACGGGCTCTCCATGTGCAGGATCTCGAGTTCCGGGATCTCGCAGGCGGTCGGGATGAGATAGTCGGCGAAGGTCCCGGAGAGGAACGACCCGCCGTCGTCGTAGACGAACTCTTCGTAGAGCGCCGTCGCCACGCCCTGGACGAAGGCGCCGCGGATCTGCCCCTCCGCGATGAGCGGGTTCAGGATCCGGCCGGCGTCGTGCATGGAGACGTAGCGGTCGACGCGGGCCTCCATGGTCACCGGATCGATCTCCACGCCGCAGACGTCGAACACGAAGCCGTAGGTGAGCGAGGTGTTGATCTCGTCCTTGCTCGACGGCGGCTCGAGCTCCGGCGGCGACCAGACCCCGGTCTCGCGCAGGCCCGGATCGTCGCCCTCGGGCATCAGGACCGGGGACCAGTGGGCTGTGCCGGCGACCCGGCCGAACGGCATGCCGTTGTCGGGGTTCGTCCTGGAGAAGATCCGGCCGTCGCCGAAATCGACATCATCCGGCAGGATGTTGAGCTGCTTTGCGGCGATCCGCGCGAGCTTCTCGCGCAGCTTTCCGGCCGCGATGTGGGCGGCGACGGCCGTACCCGGGGAAAAGCGGCAGGAATAGGTCCCGGCGGCGATCGACCACTGGTCCTTCTGCGTATCCATCTCCAGGTTGACCTGGATCTCGGAGGGTTGCAGGCCGAGCTGCTCGCCGATGATCTGGCCGAGCACCGTCCGGTGCCCTTGCCCCTGCACCGTCACGTCGGCCGTCGCGCTCACCGAGCCGAGCGGATCGATGTTCACGGTCACCATGGAGACGGCGCCGTTCTTCGGGCCCGCACGCTCCCGGACCGCGGCCGGGATGATGGTGCTGAGATAGCCCATGTTCGACATGCCCGGCTCGACAATTGCGGCAAAGCCGATGCCATAGAGGCGACCGGCCGCGCGGGCCTCGTCGCGGCGGCGCTTGAGGTCGTCGAACCGGCCGTCGGCGAGCGTCAGCTCGACCGCCTTCCCGTAGTCGCCGGAATCGTAGAGCGCGCCCGCCGCCGCCTTGTAGGGAAACTGGTCCTTCCGCACGAGGTTGCGGCGGATCACGTCGAGAGGATCGAGGCCGAGTTCCACCGCAATCCGCTGCACCAGGCGCTCCAGCGCCAGATAGAGCTGCGGCCCGCCGAAACCGCGCACCAGCGCCGCCGGCATGCGGTTGGTCAGCACCAGCCGGTTGACGACCTCCACGTTGCGGATGTCGTAGGCGCCGGTCACCGCGCCGTGCATGCGGTAGAGCGGCCCGGGCATCGGCGCGCGCAGATACGCTCCGTAATCCTCCAGATTGTCCATCCTGAGGCCGATGATGCGGCCGTCGGCCTCCACCGCCGCCTCGACCTCCGTGATGCGGTTCGGGCTGGAATTGGCGGAGACGAGGTGCTCGAGCCGGTCCTCGACCCACTTGACCGGCCGGCCGGCGAGCCGCGAGGCCAGCGCCATCAAGACGATGTAGGGAAAGACGGAGAGCTTGATGCCGAAACTGCCGCCGCTGTCGGGCGGCGTACGGAGCCGCAGCTTGCTGCTCGGCACCCGCAGCGCACGCGCCATGACCGGATGCGCGCTGAACGGCCCCTGGAAGTTCGCCAGCACGTCGTAGCTGCCGTCGCCTGGAAGATGCTCGGCAACGACGACGAAGCATTCCATCGGCGTGTAGGAGCTGCGCGGGAACTCGACCGTGAGCCCGACCCGAGCGTGGGCGCGCGCGAAGGCGCCCGCCGGATCGCCGTAGACGAAGCTGCGCGCGGAGAGCTCGTTGCTCTTCGCCTCCTCGTGGACGAGCGGCGCCCCGGGCGCGATCGCATCCGCAATCCGGACGACGGCCGGCAACCGCTCGTACTCCACCTCCACGAGGTCGGCGCCGTCCTCGGCGACATAGCGGTCCTGCGCGAGCACCAGCGCGACCGGTTCGCCGACGTAGCGCACGCGGTCCACCGCGAGGCTCCACTGGTCGATCGGCTGCTTGACGGCCACGAGGAAGGAATCGGAGATCGCCCGGATCTCCTCGCCGGTGATGACCCGCACAACGCCGGGATGCGCGACGGCCTTGGAGACGTCGATCCGCGCCAGGCGGGCATGCGCCTCCGGCGAACGGACGATGGCGGCATGCAAGGTCCCGGGCGGCGCACTCAGGTCGTCCGCATAGCGCCCCTTGCCCATGAGGAGCGCCGCGTCCTCGATGCGCGGGACAGGCTTTCCGAGCAATCGCGCCGATCCGTCGGCGCGTCCGACTGGCTGGAACGGACCTCCACCGAAGTCTCCGGCCCCGGAATGCGCACTCGCCCTGTCGTTCACCTCGGCATTCCCGTCTTGTCGATCCGGCCGTCAGGCGGCGGCCAGTTGCCGCAAGACCTACCAACAGCGGCACCGGCCGTAAAGGGATTTTCGTAATTAAACACCAAATTAGCCAATCCCCATTGTGAGGCGCATGCGCGCTGGCTATCTTACCGGAACCGAATACAACGAAAGCGCGTGCCCGATGGCGGTGCAACACCCTGCAAGAGCCGTTCGAAGCCACGGCCCCGACGAAGTCCAGATCGGCCCGGCCGTTCTCGAGGACGTTCCGCGGGTGATCGAGATCGATGCAAGGATCACGGGCGAGCCCAAGGGCGAATTCTGGTACTCCTTCTTCAGCGGGCAAGGGTCGAACCCGAGACGGGCGTTTCTGGTTGCGCGCCTCGACGGCGTCGTGGTCGGCTACATTATCGGCACGGTGCGCGCCTGGGAGTTCGGTTCGCCGCCTTCGGGCTGGATCCACGCGATCGGCGTCGATCCCGCGGGGCGGAAACACGGCGTCGGCACGCGCCTCTTCGCCGACATGGTCGAGTTCCTGCGCAGCGCCGGCGGCAGCACGATCCGGACCATGCTCCACATCGACGACCATCTTCTGATGTCGTTCTTCCGCACGCACGGCATGGCGGCCGGTCCGTTCATCGAGCTCGAGATGGCGGCGGACGAGACATGAGATCTTCGAGGACTCCTGACCGCTCGGGAGGCGACGCATGAAGCTTCAACAGGCCACGCGCTATGCAATCTGGGCCGCGGTGGAAACGGCCTCGCGTCCGGGCGAACTCGTCTCGGCCGGCGACCTCGCGGCGAAATTCGGCGTCTCGCAGCACCATCTCGCCAAGGTGCTGCGCACGCTCGCGCTCGCCAAGGTCGTCAGCTCCACGCGCGGCCCGGCGGGAGGCTGCATGTTCATCGCGGATCCGCGCCGCCTCACCCTCTACGACATCGTCGCCCTCTTCGAGAACGACTGGTGGAACAGCGAGGGCGCGAGCCGCGAGGGCGGCGGAACGAGCGTTGCCGACGAAGTCGCCCGCGTGCTCGGCGAGATCGACCGGATCACCTCGGCGACGCTCCGCTCCGTCACCATCCAGACGCTGATCAACAATGCCGCGCGGCGGCGGCGGCGGGAGGCCGCCGAGCAGCAGGCGCTCGAAGAGGCGGCGGCGGCGCCTTTCGCCGAGGCCAGGGCGCGCGGCGCATGACCGGCGACCACCGCATCGCCGGGGGCGCGGCGAGCCTCGACCTCGCCGGCCCGCATTGGCGCTTCGCCCTGGCCGTGTACGGCAGGCCCGGCGTCGCCGAAGCCTGTCTGCTTCTCCAGGACTCCTGCGGCGTCGACGTGAACGTCCTGCTCGTCGCTCTCTTCTCGGCGCGGGCCGGGCGCCCGCTCTCCCCCTCCGGGATCGCGGCGGCGGATGCCGCCATCGCGCGCTGGCGCGAGGAGGTGGTCCGGCCGCTCAGGGTCGTACGGCGTGCGATGAAGAGCGAGGCTGCGGTCTTCGGAGGCGACGGCGAGATGGTCCGCAACAGGGTGAAGGCCGCCGAGCTCGCCGCCGAGCAGCTCGAGCAGGCTGTGCTCGCCGGCGCGGTCGCCGCAATGGCGCCCGGCGAAGGGCCGGCCGACAGCGCGGCCGTGATCCGCGCGGTGGTCGCGTTCTATTCGGCCGGCGCGGACGACCCCGCCGCAGCCGCGCTGGAGCAAGCCGTGGCGCGCATCGCCGAAGCCGCCGACGCGGTGCCGGCGTGAGCGCGCCGGCACCGGAGATGGTCGTCCTGCTCGATCCGGAAACCGATCGCGCGACGGGCACGATGGAGAAGCTCGAGGCACATCGCGCAGGCCGCTACCACGCGGCGATCTCCGTCCTCATCTTCGACGGCGAGGGCCGCCAGCTCGTGCAGCGGCGAGCCGCGGGGAAGTATCACGCGGCGGGGCTGTGGTCGAACGCCTGCTGCAGCCATCCGCGCCCCGGCGAGGCGCCGGCCGCAGCGGCCGTGCGGCGGCTGCGCGAGGAGCTCGGCATCGCGGCGCAGCTCGCCGCGATCGGCACCGTCAGGTATCGGGCGCGGGTGCCGGCCGGCGCCGCCGATCCAATTGTGGGCGGCGAGGCGCCACCCACGCCACCCGCCGCCGCTCGGCCCGGGCTCGCAGCCGCCCCGGGGCCGGCGACGTTCCTGACCGAGCACGAGCGCGTCGATCTCTTCGTCGGCCGGTATGCCGGCGCGGTCGATCCGGATCCGGACGAGGTGGAGGCGGCAGGCTGGTGGTCCGCCGCCGAAATCGAACGGGCGGTCGCCTCCGGTCAGACGACGCCGTGGTTCAGGCTCTATGCCGAGCTGTTCGGATCGGGGGACGGCGCGGCCCTCGAGGCCATGAGCAAGGCCGGCAGCATTGCGGATCGCGGCTTCTTCGACCTGACCTGAGGCATCGCACGATTCGGATCTCTTCAGATCCTTTCGCGGCTTGCACCCCACGTCGCTGTCCGGAAGCGATCTGTCGATCCGTTGGGCGGGGACCGAGAATGCCCGTCGGCACGCGCTTCTCCTCCACGGATCGACGCTTTTCGCCGACGGTGTTATGGTACGAATGGGATTTCATCCGCGCTTTGACTTGCCGTCGCGCGCGTTCGACTACGCTGGTCTTCCGGCGGGCAGAACGCGCGGCAGGGAGAGGAGTGACGCTGTGCCGAGCTATGTGCAACTGACGCCCGGCGACCCGGCTCCCTGGTTTCACCAGCGGTCCTACGCCAATCCGCGCTATGCCTTCGACACTGCGGCCGGCCGCTACATCGTCCTCTGTTTCTTCGGCTCCGCCGGCGACGCCCATGCCCAGGCCGCAATCGGTGCAGTGCGCAGGCGCCAGGCCTTCTTCGACGATGTGACGGCCTCCTTCTTCGGCGTGAGCCTCGACGCGCGCGACGAGAGCGAGAAGCGGGTTGCCGACCAATATCCCGGCTATCGCTATTTCTGGGATTTCGACGGCACGGTCGGACGGCTCTACGGCGCGGTGCCGCGCGAGATCGAAGACACGCGCGTGGCCGTTCGACGATTGTGGGTCGTGCTCGATCCGACGCTGCGCGTCGTGAAGGTGATCCCCTTCGCCGAAGATCGGTCGGATCTTGCGGAGCTGCTCGCCTGTCTGGACGCGTTGCCCCCGCCGGCGCGGTTCGCGGGCATCGACGTCCAAGCGCCAATTCTCGTGCTGCCGAACGTCTTCGAGCCCGAATTCTGTCGAAAGCTGATCGGCCTCTACGAGGCGGATGGCGGTCAGGAATCGGGCTTCATGCGCGAAGTCGACGGTCGGACCGTCGCCGTTCACGACCATGGGCACAAGCGCCGCAGGGACCATACGATCGAGGATCCGGACGTGATCCGAGAGGCGCAGGCCCGCTTCATGCGCCGCGTCGTCCCGTTCGTTCAACGCGCGTACCAGTTCAAGGCGACGCGCATGGAGCGCTACATCGTGTCCTGTTACGCGGCCGAAGACGCGGCCCATTTTCGCGCCCACCGCGACAACACCACCAAGGGCACCGCGCACCGGCGCTTCGCCGTCTCGGTCAATCTCAACGACGATTTCGAGGGCGGCGAAGTGAGCTTCCCCGAATTCGGCGAACGGAGCTTCAAGGCGCCTGCCGGCGGTGCCGTCGTGTTCTCCTGTTCCTTGCTGCACGCCGTATCCACCGTCACGCGCGGACGACGCTATGCCTTCCTCCCGTTCCTTTACGACGACGACGCTGCCCGGGTGAGAGAGGCGAATGCGCGCTTCCTCAGCGAAGAAAGGTCCGGCTACCGGAGCGGACTGGCGCCCGCCGAGGCGTGAGGGCGATGCGCCCCGCCGATCCGGCCGGAACGGCCGGGCTTGCCCTGCTCAGCGAGCGCCTCGCGAGCCGGCGGCGGACGGGGGCTGACGCTGGACTGCGGCAGCCGCAGCGACTTGCGGCTCGTCGGAAACGCTCATTCTCCGCCGCAGCGACAATGCACCGGGATTGGCCGACCTCTATCGCCGTTCGGCTCACTCATGGGCTGATCTCTTGGCGGCCAGGCCGTCGAGATGATAGGTAAAGCTGGCGTATGCGGTATCCGTAGACTGTTGCCCTACAAGAACAGCAGTGCCGAGACCGTGAATTAGAGCCACAAGTATACTGGCTTCGGCGGTGTGATCGATTTGATTAGAAAACTCCCCTTCAGCCTTACCGTACTCCAATATTGACGCGATCCGCTCGTGCAGCCGCATGGGGCTATCGACAAAAGTTCGATCCGAGATATCCGGGTCCGTCATTGCGAGCATCGCATATGACGTCCAGAGCAGATGGAACTGGCGGCTCTCAACATCGGTGGGAAGCGCCACGGCAAACAATGCTTCAAGCGTCCGACGAGCAGTGGGAGACCGCCCGGACGACTGAAGTCGCACCATCAGGCGCTTGTTGCTCACATCCTCGAGATAGGTGAGGCCCGACTGCATCAATCCTGCCTTTGTATCGAAGTAGTACTGCACCAGCCGCAGCGAGACACCGGCTTCGGCGGCAACGGCCCGCAGCGAAACGGCATGGAGCCCCGCACGCGCCGCCACCGCGATAAAGGCTTTCAGGATGACAGAGCGACGTTGGTCGTGGTCGACGGTTCGCGGCATCGGAGAGGAGTCTCGCTTCGCATGGCCTTTTATGGTACGCACGTATCATAAAACGTCGTCCCTGCCATCTGCGCAGCGTTGGACCCTATGTCGCTGTCTCCTCCCGAAATCCCTAGCCGTCTCTGGGCCATAGCCGCCATCACCGGTTCAGGTGCCTTCATGGCCATGCTTGATTCCACCATAGCCAACCTCGCCCTGGAGACGGTCCGGACCGACCTCGACGCTTCGTTGTCCGGCGTGCAGTGGGTGGCGACCGGATACCTAATAGCGCTTGCCGTCTCGCTACCCCTGACGGGCTGGCTGGGCCGACGGTTCGGATATGGCCGCCTGTGGGCGGGCAGCGTCCTGATCTTTGTTCTGGCTTCGATCCTCTGCGCGGTTTCCCACGATCTGGCGCTGCTGATTGCGTCGCGCTGCTTGCAAGGTCTCGCTGCGGGGCTCATGGTGCCCGCCGGACAGGCGATCCTGGCCGCCACCGCGGATCGGCGCCAATTGGGTCGGCTCATGGGTGCTTTGGGTTTCGCCGTTGCGCTCGGACCAGCACTGGGACCCGCGTTCGGTGGTGTTCTGATCGATACCACCTCCTGGCGGTGGCTCTTCCTTATAAACGTCCCGGTGGGAATGGCTGCTCTGGTCGGCGCAAAGCGCCTCGTCGCGTTTGGCGAGGGGTCCTCGGAGGCCCAGATCGATACACTAGGATTCGCGCTGATTGGTCTGGGGCTCCCGCTCCTGCTTTACGGCGCTGCCGAGATGGGATCGGGCAACGTCAGCATGCTGACCGCGGCCAGTTCAGCCCTCGGTGCCAGCCTATCGGCCCTATTTGTTGTTCATTCCGTTCGCACCGATGAACCGCTGATTGATATCGGACTGCTGATGCGGACAGGTTTTTCCGCCCCGGTTATCACCGCAGGATTAACCGGCGCCGCGATGTACGGGGGATTGCTTCTCCTGCCGATCTTCTTGCAACGCAGCGTTGGACAAACGCCAACCGCGGCCGGGTTCATGCTTCTGGCAATGGGGCTCGGTTCGGCCTTCGTTCTGCCTGTCGCCGGGACGCTGACGGATCGCTTTGGACCGAAGCGTGTCTCACTGGCCGGGGGAGCGTTGCTGACCTTGACGACCGCTCCCTTTCTCGCATCAGCGCCGCTTGTTTATGGAGTCCTCGCAGTCCTACTGGTGGCACGAGGGGCGGGGCTGGCTCTCGCCCAAATGCCCGCGATTACAGCTGCATATAACGAAGTCGAGAAGACTGAAACCGGCGACGCAGCGACCTTGATCAACATTGCCCAACGCCTTGGAGGTGCAATCGGGGCAATTACGGTGGTCGCCGTCATCGAGCAGGTCGGACACTCGGCTTCGGCAACGGCCTACCGGGTCGCGTTCGGTATGCTGGTCGCCCTTGCAGCTGGCGCGCTGTTCGCGGCAACACGAATAGCGGCGTCACACCACGATCGTGATTGCTTATGATCGGAAACGTGCACCGACGGCGTTCACTACGTATTCAACGGATCTAAACAGCACGCCAAGATGTGTTCACGTCCGCTGTTATCTTTACTACTGACCTGGATTGGCGGATGTCTTGCTCGTCCAGGACTTCATCACGGGCACGGCCTTGAGGCTCCCGACGAACCGACTACAACGAGCACCGGCCGCAGACGAGCCTGCGCGGCCTCACCTCGGACGAGTTCGTAACCCGGTCCAGATCGGACCACAACGAGAACAGAATCCAGTTCTGAACGAGGGCGACATCACGGCCTTGCGAGGACGTGACCTGCCACTGAACATTCATCCAGCGGCGACTGGAGTCTCGACTGTTGATGCACCATTCGGCTCGGGCTGAGCAATCGGCGCCGTCGCAGAGCTTTCATCCGGCGGAGCGTCGGTGTCGGTCGCGGTGATGGTGGTGGCGAACTCGGCCGGGGTGGCGTAGGCCAAGGCCGAGTGAGGCCTCTCGGTATTGCAGTCGCTGACCCACTCGGCGATGGCATTCCCGGCGTGATCGAGGCCGAAGAACAGGCTCTCGTTGAGCAGCTCGCGCATCCTGCCCAATCGTACAGCGTCGCCGCGGAAAACCAGTACTCCCTTATGCGAGAACCGTTCTTCCGCTGCAGCCAGGCCACGTGTCCCGGCCCTCAGCGCCGGGACAACGCCTCAAGGGAGCCGCCTTCGCGCAACCCCCGCAAATCCGCAAGAAGCGTCGCGGGCTTTCCGACGCCGGAGGCCGCGGCGAGCCTCACGAACTTCCCCGCCACCTCGTCGGGAGACATCGGGTCCTCGGGACATCCTCGGAACGTCTCCTGCCGGCCGGTAACGGAACGGCCGTCCCGTAATCTGACCGTGACATCGGCACCCCATTTCCCGCCGCCAGGCTCGGCAGGCGAGAGGTATATGCGTCCGGCGAGCGCGGCGACCTCGCGGTCCGATATGTTGTCGCGCGCGAAGCTCAGAGGGTCGTCCGGGTCGTGGCAGGCGGCGGTGGCGAGCGCGAACGGCACGCTGTACTGCGCACCGGCGACGTCGCGCGGGCTGATGCTCGCGTGATGCGACAGGATCTTGGAGCTCACGCCGAGCTCGATCGCCTCGATGTCGGACGCCGCGAAGCCGTGCTCTCCCATCGCCTGCCGCAGGAACTGGATCGGCGCCTGCGCGGTGACGTGGCAGGCATACCGCTTGATGCAGATTCGCTCGATCTCGAAGACAGAGCCGAGCGACGCGGTTAGCCTTGCAGGGTCAGATTTCGGACAGAAGGCCTCGAGCACGCCGTACCGGCCCTCCAGCACAGCTCCGGGCCCCTCGTAGCCGCGTGCCGCGAGGTCGGCGGCCATGATGCCGCCTTGCGCGGCACGGCCCAGATGCAGGCGTTTCACCATGCCGCCTTCGCCTGATCCGGCGAAGGCGAGGAGACCGCCCGCCAACGAGCCTGCCACCCCCATCGCGTTCGCCAAAGCGGGAGCGTCGAGCCCGCGCAGCAGGCCGGCGGCCACGGCGGCGCCGAAGACACCGGTGATGCCCGGGGCGTGAAAGCCGCGGCTCTCGGCGGAATGAAGCGTGGCGTCGCCGATGCGGAACATGACCTCGCAGCCCGCCACGATGGCACGCAGCAGATCCGGGCCGCTCGCCCCGACTTCCTGCGCCACGGCGAGCGCCGGCGCCGCCACGGTGGCGCCGGGATGAACGCCCGCCCCCGGCTTGCGCAGGCTATCGAGTTCGAAGGCGTGGCAGTACGCGCCGCCGATGAGTGCCGCCTGCTCGGCGTGCAGGCCCCGCAGGTCGAGCCCGGGCAGAGAGCAGTTTCCGCTCGCGCCCGAGGCCAGCGCGTGGTCCCGCACGATCTGCGACCAGGGAAACCGGCTGCCGAGCAGAATGCAGCCCACCGTGTCGACCAGGCAAGTCTCGGCGGCTGTCCAGACCGGCTCCGGCAGGTCTGCGGCCATGAGATCACAGGCATGGCGCGCGAGCGTGGCGGCCGCGCTCTCGCCGCCTGCGCCCATTCCGATTGCCGTGCTCATCGCACGAACCGACGCTCGATGTCGAAATAGCTCTCGTAGTCCATCAGCTTCTGGATGTCGCTCATGTCGGCGACGAGGTCGGGCCGCTCCAGCATCTCGCCCGTCTCGACGCACTCCCGCATCGCGGCCAGCGCGTTCGTCATGCCACGGATCGCGGCAGCCGGCAGGAGGCGCGACAGGCTCACCCAGCGGACGCCGATCGCCTTGAGGTCCGACATCGACATCAGCGGCGTGGTGTCCCGGGTGCGCAGGCCGAAGCCCATGTTGATCCGGATGGGGATGTCGACCGCGCTAACGATCCGCTCGATGTCGTCGGGCCCGCGCACCGCGTCGGGAAAGATGACGTCGGCGCCCGCGTCCCGGTAGGCTTGTGCCCGGCGGCACGCCTCCTCGATCCCGTCGGTGGCGATCGCGTCGGTCCGCGCGATGATAAGGAAGTCGCCGGATCCTCGCGCGGAGACCGCCGCCTCGATCTTACCGACCATCTCCCGGGTCGGGATCACCCCTTTGCCCGGTATGTGTCCGCAGCGCTTCGGGATCGTCTGGTCCTCGATCGACAGCGCGTTCACGCCGGCCGCCTCGAACTCGCGGACGACATGGTGGACGGTCGCGGCGTTCCCGTAGCCGGTTTCCGCGTCGGCCGAGACCGGCACCGAGACGCTGCGCGCGATAACGCGGCAGGCGTCGACGTTGTCGCGCAGGGAGAAGATGCCGACATCGGGCACGCCCGTGCGGGCATTCGCAAGGCCGGCGCCGGTGGTCGAGACGGCCTTGAAGCCGGCGGCCTCGGCGAGGCGCGCGCTGTAGCAGTCGTAGACCCCGGGTGTGACGAGGATCGTGTCGCCGTACAGGTGGTCGCGAAGCATGCCGGCCCCTTCAGTTGCGGACGGTCTGGGTGAAGTCGTCGCTGCTGAACGGCCGGCCGAGCCCCGCCTGCATCGCCTTCTCGTAAACGCGGCCGGCGACGGCGGCGAACTGGAGCCCCTGCACGTTGCCGCGGTCGGAGAAGGTGATCTGGGCGTCGCCCGTCCGCCCGAGCGAAGGATCCTCCAGGAGATCTCCGAGCATGATGCGCCGCCCGAGAGGGATGCTGGCGAAGCGCCGTGTGCCGCCGGAGCGGCTCTTCTCGCCGCTGGCGGAGAAGGAGAGGCACTCTTCCTCGATCTTCTGCCCGCCCCACTCCGGCGCCGCAATGGCGAGGCCGAGCCTGAGCCAGCGGTCGACGCGGTCGGAGGCTTCCTGGTCGAGCCTTCCGCCGATAGCGGTGACGTGGGTGCCTGGCCGCAGGTGCCGGCCGAGCACCACCTCCTCGACCGAGTTCGTGCAGGAGCAGAGTATGTCGGCTGTCTCCATCACTTCCTCGGGACGTGCGACGGCCTCCGCGTCGAGACCCAGCGCGCGCGCCTCCTCGGCCAGCCGTTCCCGGTTCCCGACCGTCGGGCTGTAGACGCGGAACTGACGGACGGGGCTAGTTGCGGCGATGGTGCGAAGGTGGGAGCGGGCCATGCCGCCGGCGCCGAGTATCCCGAGAACGCGCGAGCCCGGCCGCGCCATCAGGCGGATGCCGATGGCGGAGTCGGCGCCCACCCGCATGTGCTGGATATGGCCGTCGTGGAGGATGGCGAGCGGGGCGCCGTTCTCGGCCGAGAAGAGAAGCACGAGCCCGCAATAGCGGCCGGGCTCGACGGCGTATTTCTCCTTGCGCGGGAGACCGTCCACCTCGCGCAAATAGGTCATATCCGACTTGATGCGCACGCAAGCGTAAGGGCCGGCGACCGCAGCGACCGTGCCGAGCTGGTAGGTCTCGCGCCCGGGACCCGGCGCCTGGAGGTCATTGCGTGGCGCCGACACGCCCTCGCCGCCCGCATAGGCACGATACGCGTTCTCGATCACGTCGACCATCTCGCGGGGGTCGAGCAGCGGCTCGATCGCCTCGTTGTCCAGAAGGAGCATTTCGGTCACCTCAGAGAAGCCATCGCGAGACCGGCACGATCGTCTCGATCCAGCCCTGGGGGTAGTGGAGCGACAGGAAGCGGGCGAGGACCCACAACAGCAGCGCCGCCGCCGCCCCGCCCGCGGCGCAGGAAAGCCACGATCGCCGCCCGAGGATGCGCAGGAAGGCCGCGATGTAGAGCGGCGAGGCGAGAAAGAAGCCGACCGCCAGAGTGAGGGCCGGCAGCGCGAGGAACCAAGCGAAGTAATAGGTCGTGGAGCCTGTCTGCCCCTCTCCCTCGCGCCGCTCCGCCTCCGCGTCGTAGAGGACGCCGGAAGTGGCCGGGCGCAGGAGCATGAAGCCGAGAATGCCGAGGCCCAGCGCCAGGGTCACGACGGCCGCCGTGACGGGGAAGACATAGGCCAGGAACCGCAGGTCCACCGTGTCGATGATCACGACCACCGCGAAGGCCAGGACGAAGAGCGTGAAGGCCAGCTGTGGCCCCTTCCGACGGCGCGACAGGACGCTGGCGGCCGCCTCGCCCAGGGCCGTCGAGGCGCGGCTGCGCCAGGCGAGATAGGCCGAGGCGAAGGCGGCGAGCAGGATCGCCAGCGCGACCGGTCGCTGCAGGATCGAGAAGCCGTAGATCTGGACCGTCCGCGAGACGGAATCTTCGAGCGACTGCGATAAGACGAAGCCGATCAGCAGCGCCGCGCGCGACCAGCCGAAGCGCTTCATGAAGACCCCGAGCAGCCCCAGCGCCGGAAGGGCGACGAGGTCGCCCCAGTCGCGCGAGGTCTGGAAGGCGGCAAAGTAGATCAGCACGATCATGAAGGGCGCGATCAGCGCGTAGGGCACCGCCGTCAGCGAGGCAATCGGCCGGGCGAGGCCGATACAGATCACTGCGCCGAAGACGTTCGCCAGCGCGATCGACCAGATGATCACGTAGACGAGGTCCACGTGCTGGTTGACCATGTTGCGCCCCGGCGTGACCCCGATGAGAACGAGGCCACCGAGCAGGAGCGCCATCGTGCCGGAGCCCGGTATGCCGAGGAAGAGCGTCGGGATCAGCGCCCCGCCCTCCTTGGCGTTGTTGGCGGATTCGGGCGCGATGACGCCGCGTATGTCGCCGTGCCCGAACTTCGACCTGTCCTTCGAGGTCTGCACCACGTGCGCATAGGCGATCCAGTCGATGACCGTGCCGCCGAGGCCCGGCAGCGCGCCGATGATCGACCCGATCGCCGAGCACCGCAGCACGAGCCACTTGTTGGCGATGACGTCCTTAAGGCCCTGGATCCAACCATGCCCCATGCTGCCGCGATCGGAGATGGCGATCCGATGGCGCAGCACGTCGAGGATCTCCGGCACCGCGAACAGGCCGAGGCCGATGATGAGCAGAGGCAGGCCGTCGGTCAGGTAGACCGACCCGAACGTCATGCGGTACTCGGCGGTGGCCACCGAAGCGCCGATCGTGCCGATCAGCAGGCCGAGGCCGCAGGAGGCAAGGCCCTTCAGCATGCTCTGGCCGGTAAGCATGCCGACGAGCGACAGAGCGAGCAGCACCAGCATCATCTGTTCCGCGAAGCCGACCGCCAGGAGCAGGGGGCGCGCGAAGACGAAGGCGAAGGTGAGGAGGAGCGCGCCGAACACGCCGCCGAGCAGGGAAGAGGCGAAGGCCGCCGAAAGGGCGCGCGCGCCCTCGCCCCGCTTGGCGAGGGGAAAGCCGTCCACCACGGTCGCCTGCGAGCCTGAGCTGCCGGGCACCCCCAGGAGGACGGAGGGAAAGGTGTCGGAGGTCGTGGTGACGGAGGTCAGGCCGATCATCATCGCGAGCGCGGCGCCCTGGTCCATGCCGTAGACGAAGGGCAGGATGAGCGCCATGCCGGAAATGCCGCCGAGCCCGGGCAGGATGCCGACGGCGAGGCCGAGGACCACGCCGAGCAGCAGATAGACGAGATGCGGCCCCAGGAGCTGTCCGAGGGCCTGCATGGCGAAGTCGAAGAGCGTGAGGTCCATCGGGCGTTCCAGGGGGCGCGGCTGGGGCGGTGGCGTTCGCCGTAACGGCGGGCGGGTGACGGGCGGAGATCCCGCCCGTCAGCCCTCCGTCTCAGTCGACGTCGTGGGTCTCCTTGAGCCAGGTCTTCAGCCACTCCCGCTGCTCGCCCTCCATCTTCGTCGCGCCGGCCAGCGTCCTCTCGGCCTGCGTGCCGACCGTTTGCGGGTAGTTGCCGAGCACGGCCTCGGCCTGCTCGGATTTCAGGCGATCGGATTCGAGCGCCTTCTTCATCGCCTCGGCATAGACATTGTAGATGTGGTCGGGTGTGCCGGGCGGCAGCGAGAACATCTTCGATCCCATGACGCGGATGTCGAACAGCGTCTTCCACACGTCGTAGGCCGTTCCCTCGAGCGGCTCGCCGTTGATTTCCTCGTAGACCTCGAGGAAGGTCGGCAGCTCCGGCGCCATCGGGTCGCGCACGATGTCGCCGTTCTCGTTCTCGAAGCCGAAGGTGAAGAGGGCGACGGCCGTGCCCTCGTCGATCATCGGCTTCACCGAGTTCGCCCAGGAGGCCATGTTGTCGTAGTTGAGCGTGAGTTCGCCGCGGTCGAAGCCCGCCTGCGCCTCCGCGTTCGAGAGGCCGAAGAGGTACTGCGGTTTGATGCCGAGGAGGTCGATCGCGAGCAGCGCCGGAAGGTCGGACGACGTCGCGTTCGCGCCGCCATAGACCGGCCGTCCTTCGCGGAGCTTCTTGATGTCGGCGATCGGATCGCCCTTGAGGCCCTGGTCCTTGCGGGCATAGACGACGAGGCCGAAGGGCGAGGTCAGGAACGGACGGAACTCGGCCAGCGGGTACTTCACCGCCGGATCCTCCAGGAGGTACTGGAAGAAAGTGCCGGTGCCGAGCGAGGCGATCATCCTCCCGTCGGGCTTGGCGGCGTTGTAGAACTCGTTGATGCCCTTCACCGATCCCGCGCCCGGTATGTTGCGGACGAGGATCTTGGGATTGCCCGGAAGGGCCTGTTCGAGCGCCGGGGCGAGCAGGCGGGCGTGGATCGTCGAGCCGCCGCCCTCCTGATACGGGACGATGAGTTGGACCTCGTCGAACGTGGTTTCCTGCGCGTGCGCCGCTCCGAGCGCCCCGAACATCGCGACGCCGACAATGCCCGCCCCGAAGAGCGCCATGCGGCGGATGGCCTTGCCTAACATCATTTCCTCCATTCTGTTTTCCCCTCGGCTGTTCTTCGCGCTGTCCTGCCCGCGCCGAAGGGGCAGGTTCGGGTCTCAGGCCGCTGCCTGCCGTGCGCTGGCCATGGCCGCGGATCGTCCCGCCAGGCGTCCAAACGTGGCCCCGGACATGAGGCCGGTGCCGCTGGCGTAGTTGTTGAAGAAGAGCCCTCCGACGATCTCGCCGGCCGCAAAGAGGCCCGGGATCGGCCGCCCGTAGAGGTCCTCCACCTGCGCCTCGAGCGACACCTTCAGGCCCCCGAAGGTGAAGGTGACGCCGGTCGTCACGTGGTAGGCGTGGAAGGGCGGGGTATCGAGCGGGTTGGCCCAGTTCGACTTGTTGATTGCGAGCCCCTCGGTGTGCCGGCCGTCGCGCACGTTCGGATCGAAGGGAATGTCGGTGCGGCAGGCCGCGTTGAACTCGCGAACGGTCCGCAGGAAGCCTTCTGGATCGACCCCTTCGAGCTGCGTCGCCAGCTCCTCGAGCGTATTCGCCTCGGCCTTGGTCACGCGCCGGATACGGTACTCGCCGCGCAGGAGGTGGGTGACCTTGTCGTCGAAGACCTGCCAGGCGTGCATGCCGGGCTGCTTCAGGATCTCGCCGCCATATTTCGCGTAGGTGTGGCTGTGGAAGTTGGCGCCCTCATCGACATAGCGCTCGCCGCGGGCGTTCACGATGATTCCGTAAGGGTAGTTGTGCTTCTGGAACTGGTCGCCGATCGTCAGGTCGCCATAGGGGGGCGCGTTCACGTCCCACGCCACCGAGTGGCAGCCCGACCAGTTGCCGAAGGGCCGCGCCCCGGCGTCGAGCGCCATGCGCAACCCGGCTCCCATGTTGAAGCGCGTGCCGCGGATCTTGGCGAGGTCCCAGCCGGGACCGAGATAGCGCGCGCGCATCTCCGGGTTCGATTCGAAACCTCCGGAGGCGAGGATCACCGCGTTCGCCGGCAATTCCACCCGGCGCCCACAGCAGTTCGCGACGACGCCGGCGACCCGGCCGTCGCTGCGGATCAGCGCCTCGGCCGGCGTCTCGTAGGCGATGGGGATGCCGCGCGCCTCGGCGGTGGCGTAGAGCGCCTTGAGGAGTTCCGGGCCGCCGCCCCAGATGTGCAGCGCCAGCCCGCCCCAGAACTTGAACTTGCCGTCGACCTTGTAGGCCTGCCGGCCGAGGCCCGGCTGCAGCTTCACGCCTTGGCCGGCGATCCATTTCGCCGTCTCGAAGCTGCTCCTCACGAGGAGCTCGCAGAGTTCGGGATCCGTGCGGTACTCGGTCAGCTCGTACATGTCGTCGAAGAACTGGTCCTCGGTGTAGGAGCCGAAATCGACGTTCTGAAGCTCCTCGTCCGACATCGAGGGGCAGATTTTCTTCAGATCCTCGACGCCGTCGAAGGCGAAGCGGAACGCGCCACCGGTATAATGCGAGTTGCCGCCCCGTTCCTCGAACGGCGCCGCCTCGAGCACCAGGACGCGCGCGCCTTCGGCGCAGGCCGACAAGGCCGCGCACATCGCCGCGTTTCCCGCGCCTACGACGATCACGTCAGCGCGGTAGTCGATGATCTCCTGAGCGTTCATTCCGGCCTTCTCGCGTCTGGTTTCGATCGGTCCTGCCGGTTCATCCGGCGAGTGCTGGTTCGGCGCCCGCCACGAGGTGGTGGAGCGCCGAGACGTCGCGCTGCTCGTCGAGCCGGAGAAGCGCGTCCGCCAGTTCCTCTGCCGCGCGGCGGCTCAGGACCTGGCAGGCGCAGTCCAGGAACTTCGCCTCGAGCGCGCCCTCCGGCAGCGGGTGGTCCCGGTCGCGGCCGAGCGGTCGGTCGACGGAGGCCGTGACGGTGTGGCCATCGGCGAGCGTCACCGTCACCTCGGCAAAGAAGTGCTCCGTCGTGTCCATGCGGGCTTCGGGATGCGGCTCCGCCGTCACGCGGGACATGATCTCGCGGATTTCCGGCGCCTGAACCGCCTCGTCGGTGAAGTCGCCGAGGCACACTTGGCCCTGGGCGAGGGCGCGGGCGAGCACGTACTGGACGCTGAACTTCCCGTCGAGGCCGGTCCGCGGGTCGGGCCGGTTCGTGTGGCGCAGGCGGCGCGGGTGGGTCCATGAGCGGATGGCGGCGACATTGCCGGGCCGCAGCCCGTGCGCCTCGCGCAGCTGCAGCAGTGCATCAATGGCCGGATGGGTGCTGGCGCAGCACGGGTGGCGCTTGAACGCGATGCCGGGCTCGACGAGATCGAGCGGAGACGACCAGTTCTCGAGCACGGCCTCCGCCCGGTAGTTGCCCGCTCCGTTATAGACTTCGAAGAATCCCTGCGGGTGCTCGAGCGCCTCGGGGCTGGCGGTGACGCCGGCCTCCGCCATGAGTGCGGCAGCGAGGCCGTTCCGCGCGCAGTGCCCGACATGGTATGGCTTCGCCATCGTGCCGAAATTTGCCTTGAGGCCGGAGGCCATCGAGGCGGCCAGAGCGAGCGCCGCCGTCGTCCGGACGGAGTCGAGTCGCATCAGATGGCACGAAGCCGCGGCGGCCCCGAAGACGCCGAGCGTGGCCGTCGGGTGCCAGCCCTTCTCGTAGTGATGGAAGTTGACCGCCCGCGCGATGCGCGTCTCCACCTCGACCCCCGCGACATAGGCCGAAAGGAGCTCGCGTCCGCTCGCCCGCCGCTCCTCGGCGAGCGCCCATAGGGCCGGCAGCACCGGCGCGCTCGGGTGGCCTCCGAGCGAGTTGCTGCAGTCGTCGAAATCGTGGGCGTGGGAGGCGACGCCGTTCATCAGCGCGGCGTTGAGCACATCGACGCGCTGCCCTAGCCCGAACAGCGTGGCAGGTCCTGGCGCGAAGGTCCGCCCGAGGGCGCTCTGCACACTCTTCGCGGCCGCGCTGGATGCGCCTGCGAGCGTCACGCCGACCGTATCGAGGCAGCCGAGGCGCGCGGCTTCCCGCGCCGGTTCGGGTGCCGTGTCGTAGCTCAGGTGGTGCAGCCGTCCAGCGACTTCAGCCAGAAGCATAATGCCTCCCCAGGGTCGACACTCTTGTCACCGCGCCTTGTGGCGGAGCAGGAGCCCTGTTGATCCTAACTGTAGACAGCGTTGGAGAAAGTGTCTACACCTTATTTCAAGGCAGTCTGTGATATCTGAGAGAACCCTCAGTTTCTAGGGGCCCAATGGGTAGCGATGGCAGGTCGCGCCCCACGCCGCGCCAAAACTGTCGACAGCTATGGGTGTTATGTCTGCAATGAACGAAACCGCCATCATCGATCTGCATGCCTCGGGATCGCGGCGCGGCCTCCTCGCCGACCGCGTAGCCGCCCACATCCGCCACCGCATCGCGGCTGGACAGCTCGCTCCGGGCGAGCGGCTGAACGAGGTTGAGATCGCCCAGGAGCTGAACATCAGCCGCGGGCCCGTGCGGGAGGCGATTAAGCAGCTTGCCTCGAGCGGCCTCGTCGTCTCGGAGCCGAACCTCGGGTCACGGGTCGTCAAGATCGACGAGGTGGGGGTCCGTCACCTCTACGAGGTTCGGGAGGCGCTGGAATCGATGAGCGCGCGGCTCGCGGCACAGCGCATGAGCGCGGCGCAGAAGGATCAACTCCTGAAGATGCTCGACGAGCACGAGGCGGCAATGGACGGCGACGGCTCCGACGCCTATCCCGCCGGGACCTCGGACTGGGATTTCCACCTGGCGGTGCTGGCCGGCGGTGGCAACGAGGTCGCCTGGCGCATCTGCGGCAGCGATCTTCGGGACATGCTGTCGCTGCTGCGGGCGCGCCATGGCCGCGCCCCCGGCCGCGGACGCCGTGCGCTGCAGGAGCACCGCTGGGTGGCGGAGGCTATCGCGGCCGGGGACGCAGACCTCGCGGGTCTGCTGATGGCGCAGCATATCAGGCACTCCTACCAGAACCTGCAGCGCCTCATCGAAAACTCGCAGGAGGAAGGAGTCGTCTCGGCATGACGGTGGAATGGCTTGAAGGACCCCCGAACACGCCCAATCGCCGCGGGAAGCGGCTTCGCGGCCTCATCGCCAGCGATCGGACCCTCGCGGTTGCCGGAGCCTACGACGGGATCTCGGCTCTACTGGCGAAGAACGCGGGGTTCGAGGCTCTCTACCTCTCCGGCGCGGCTTTGTCGGCGAGCAAGGCCCTTCCGGATCTGGGCCTCCTCACGGCCGAGGACGTGACGCGCGCAGCGCGCGACATGGTGCGCGCCTCCGACCTGCCGGTCATCGTCGACTGCGACACCGGTTTCGGCGAGGCTCTGAACGTCATGCGCGCCGTGCGCGAGCTCGAGGAAGTCGGCGTGGCCTGCATTCAGATCGAGGACCAGCAGTTCCCCAAGAAGTGCGGCCATCTGAACGACAAGCGGATCGTGCCGGCCGAGGACATGTGCCGGAAGATCGCCGCCGCCCGCCGGGCCTCGAGCGGCATGGTGATCTGCGCCCGCACGGATGCCGGCGCGGATTCGCTCGACGAGGCGATCCGCCGCGCGGGGCTGTACATGGAGGCCGGCGCCGACCTGATCTTCGTGGAGGCGCTGCGCACGGAGGAGGATATCGTGACGGTCCGGCGCGAGTGCCGGGCGCCGCTCCTCGCCAACATGACCGAGTTCGGGAGAACGCCGCAGATTTCGGTGAGCGAATGGCGCCGCTTCGGCTACGAGGTCGTGATTTTTCCCGTCTCGGCCTTCCGGGTCGCGGCGCGGGCGATGCGCGACTTCTACGTGACGCTCAACGAGAAGGGCGACGTCGCCGAGCACCTGCCGCGGATGATGAGCCGCGCCGAGCTCTACGACACCATCCAGTACTACGACTACGAGACGCTCGACGAGCAGATCGTCCGCACAGTCCTCGAGCACTAGCAGGAGAAGTCGCTCCCGATGAACGAGCACGTCAAGGTCGACAACACGCACACGCGCGCGATCGCAGACTTCGTCTCCTCGCTGACCTACGAGGCCATTCCGGACGAGGTTCGCGAGCGCTGCAAGCTCCTGATGCTCGATTCTCTCGGCTGCGCGCTCTACGGAGCCTCCCTGCCGTGGGCACGCATCCTGCAGGACACGCTGTCCGCCGTCGACACGAGCGACGGGGCGGCCGTGTGGGGAACCGGCCTGCGCCTCAGCCTGCCGCATGCGGCGCTCGTCAACGGCACGCAGATCCAGGGCTTCGAGCTCGACGACGTGCACCGCCACGGCGTCCTGCATGTCGGCGCGGTGACGCTTCCGGCCCTGATCGCCGTGGCCGAGGAGACGCGCATCTCGGGCCGCGAGTTCCTGGCGGCGGCCGTCGCGGGCTACGAGATCGGCCCGCGGGTCGGCATCTGCATGGGACAGGAACATATAGGTCAAGGTTGGCACTCCGGCGCGACCGTCGGCGTGTTCTCGGCGGCTGCTGGCGCCGCGCGCGGCCTTAGGCTCGACGCCGAGCAGACGGTCCACGCTCTCGGCATTGCCGGGACCCAGGCGGCGGGGCTGATGGCGGCGCAGTACGGAGCGATGGTGAAGCGCATGCACGCGGGCCGCTCCTCGCAGAGCGGGCTCTACGGCGCGCTTCTGGCGCGCAACGGCTTCACCGGCATCGTCGACGTGTTCGAGGCGCCCTACGGCGGCTTTTGCACGACGTTCTCGCGCTCCCAGGACCGGTTCGACCTCGCCGCCCTGAGCGCAGGACTCGGCGAGGCGTGGGAAACGATGCGGATCTCGCTCAAGTTCTATTCCTGCGTCGGCAGCAACCACACGACCCTGGACGCCGTTCGCGCGCTGCGGGCCGAGCGCCCCTTCACGCTCGACGAGCTCGACAGGATCGTCGTCCACGGCTCGCAGGTGACGGCCGACCATGTCGGCTGGCCCTACCGGCCGGAGGGGCTGACCTCGGCGCAGCTCAACCTCCCCTTCTGCGTCGCGACACTCCTTCTCGAGGACGATGTGTTCGTCGATCAGTTTAACCCCGAATGCGTCGACGATCAGGCGCGCATCGCGTTGTCGCGCAAGGTGGACGTGCGGCACGATCCCGCCATAACGGCGCTCGGCTCGCGCTTCCGCCACAAGGTGCGGGTGGAGATCCACCTGACGGACGGCAGCGTGCTGACGGACACCCGGGAGGCGCCGCGCGGCAGCGAGAAATCGTTCGCCACGGCCGACGACATCGTGGCCAAGTTCCGCAAGCTCGCGCGCCACGCCCTGCCGGGAGATCAGGCCGAGGAGCTGATCCGGGCGGTGCTGCACATCGAGGACCTCGACGACGCGTCGGACCTTGCGCGGCTCATGGCCGTTTGATCGCGGCAGGCGCGGATGAAGCGCCTCGCGCAGGGGATCCTCACCTGGGTCGCCGCGATCCTCGCCGGCTACGCCGGCAATCGCGCCGGGATACCCCTCGCCTGGGTCCTCGGGCCGCTCGTCGTGACCGCGGTCGTCGCGATGAGCGGGCTGAATGCCTTCGCGCCACTGGCCGGCCGGCGCTTCGGCCAGGTCATCATCGGGGCGGCGATCGGGCTCAACATGACCGCCGCCGCCGTGGGAAAGCTTGCGCTCTGGCTCCCGGTCATGGTGGCCACGGGCCTCGTGTCGATGCTCATCGGCGCGGCGATCAGCGTTCCGCTCGCGCGCCTGGCGCGGATCGACGGCAAGACCGCCTTCTTTGCCATGGTGCCGGGCGGGCTGTCGGAAATGGCGAATGTGGGCGCCTCGGTCGGCGCACGCAGCGACGCGATCGCGCTCTCCCAAGCGCTGCGCGTCGCACTTGCCGTGTGCCTGATGCCTCCGCTCGTGCTGGCGCTCGGCCACGACGGCGGCATCGCGAGCGTCGCTGATGCCGCCAGCCTCGATTGGCCGACGGTCGCAGGTCTCCTTTTAACTGGGCTTGTCGGCGTCCAGCTCATGCGCATGACGCCACTGAACAATCCGTGGATGCTGGGTTCGCTCGCAGCCTCGGCAATTCTCGCCGGCACGGCCGTCGTGGAGGGCCACATGCCGAGCGGCGCGCTGTGGCTCGGCCAGTTCCTTATCGGGATCGCGATCGGGGCGCGGTTCAAACGCGACATCGTCAACAAGCTCCTGCGCCTGACCTTCGCGAGCAGCGCCATGACGATCCTGTTCGGCGGGCTCCTTCTCTTGCTGGCGCTGCTCATCTCCACGCTCTCGGACCTCGACATCGCCAGCGCCGCGCTCGGCGCGTCGCCCGGCGGCTTTGCCGAGATGGCGGTGACGGCCCAGGCACTGCACCTCGACGTCGCCCTCGTCGCGGGGTTTCATTTCGTGCGGGCGGTGCTCGTCAACAGCCTCGCGACCCATTACTGGACGACGCTCGACCGGATTGGCTTCTTCCGCGCCCTCCGCCGCGCGCTGGACTTGTGAGATCGGGGCGGAAGATCGACCGGATTGACCACTGCCCTTTGCTGGACCGCCCGAGGGTGGAGTTTCCGGGCTCCGTCACGGCGATCGGCTTGCGCACCGCCGGGACTCAACAACGTGGAGCGGGGGCAACGTCGCGATTCTCCGAACGCCAAGAGCCCGCCGGGCGAGTTGCCTGGCGGGCTTGTTGGTTGGGCGTTTT